>NZ_JACVPL010000030.1 GCF_018881925.1 Polynucleobacter sp. Latsch14-2
TCAAAATCCCGACGATTTGGGTCTCTGTAAATCGTGACTTCTTCATATTGATTCTCCTGTTGTAAATACTGCCATAAACAACAGAAAACTCAACTTCTTAAATGTACGAATCTAAGGGGATACTACATAGACAAGGGTTTTTTGAGTATAAAAATGCACATGTAAACAAGCGTTACTTTAAGTAACGCTCACCCCTCCATTCTTCTCCATAAACTATCTAATAATCCCCACAATTAGCCACACTTTCTTTTGGCTAAATTGACACCTGTTTTTCCTCCAATCAGGTTGTCCTAGCCTGGTGTCAGAAGTTAAAGTATGTGTATGGCAACTAAAAAAGAAAGTACACATCAACTCATACACCGTAACCTAACCCTCTATCAGCGCGAGCATAGTACCGTATGGCAATGTCGCTATAAGGTAGATAACAAGTGGATACGGGCAACTACCAAAGAGACCCAGCTTGACTTAGCTGTCAATAAAGCCAAAGAGCTTTTAGTGGAAGCAGAGATTCGTAAGCGCTCTGGCATCCCAGTAGTAACCAAACGCTTTAAAGATATCGCTATGTTGGCTATTGATCGGATGGAGCGAGACTTGAAGGGTGGTTTAGGTAAATCAATCTATAAGGATTACATCCGCATCATCAATGAGCATTTCATCCCCAGTCTTGGGCAAAGGCTTATTACCAATATTGACTACAATGCCCTTCAGCAGTACTACGATGACCGAGAAGCTAGATATGGCTTGGCACTATCCAACAGTAATCGTAAAACTCAAAATGCCGCATTTAATAGAGTCTTTGATGAAGCTATTGTTCGGGGTTACTTAACTGAAAGTAATCGTCCAAAGCTAGACGGCAAGACTAAGGAGAGTGTTCGTCGCCCAGCATTTGAATTGCATGAACTGAGAGCTTTATTAAAACTGCTAGGTCCTTACATAGAGTCGGGCCGAACCAAGGATGTTCGCGAACGCAGAGAGATTCTTAGAGACTATGTGGAAATGCTGGTTGATACAGGAGCAAGGCCAGGCATTGAGATATTAGATATGAAGTGGAAGCAAATCCGTTTTATGATGAACCCTATTAGTACTGTGACAGATCAATTAGATGAAGATGGTGAAGTCATTGAGGTACATAGCCTGAACCGAAGTTGTGAGATGACAGTTAAGGGTAAAACAGGGCAAAGACAGATTATTGGACGCTTACCAAGTATTAGAGTTTTAGAGCGTATTGCCTTGCGTAACTATGGAGTAGCTAGTTCTATTAAAGATCCTTTGGCGGAGTTGATTAAACCCACCAATGATGACTACATCTTCAGAACCAAAGAAGGTAGGGATTTAAGTGATGTTTTGAACCATATGTTTGATAACTTCTTATCCGACCATGGATTACTCATAGATCCCAAGACCAATCAAAAACGGGTGTTCTATAGCCTGCGCCATACCTATGCCACGTTAGCGCTTACTCACGATATGGTGCCTATTCATACGCTAGCCAAACAAATGGGTACTAGCGTCTTAATGATTGAGCGGCACTATAGCCACTTACAGGTAATACAGGCTATTGAGCAATTGCGCGGAGCAAATACAAGAAAGCTAATTGAGGCAGATAGTCGAGCTGCTGATAACTATCCAAGTAAGAAAAGGACTCAAAAGAATGAGGCGTTAAAGATAGGGGCTGTGTTAGCCTAGATTGCTGAATTTTTGTGCAAAAAAGGTGTTGGTCTGTTAAAAAACACTCTTTTCTATATAGATCGATGCTAACATGTATAAAAATATCGATTTTCTATACATATTAAAAGAACATGCATACATCCAAAATACAGCCGCTTGAAAGTCTAGATGGCGCAAGATTTGATACTCCCGCTATTTTAAAAAAATTAGCGGAAAGCAGTAGGTTGCTTGCTGAGCTAAAAGGGGTGGCGGCAACCATTCCAAATCAAGGCATATTAATTAATACGCTTGGTCTGCAAGAAGCTAAGGATAGCTCTGAAATTGAAAATATCGTAACAACTCATGATGAGCTTTTTAAAGATGATCTATTGCCAGAATCAGTTGATGGTTCTGCTGCCAAAGAAGTCTTACGCTATAGACAGGCATTAAGGGTTGGCTTTGCGCAAGTGTGTGAGTCAGATTTATTAACTAGTAATCATATTTTGCTAATTCAGGCAGAGCTTGAGCGAAATAATGCAGGTTACAGAAAACTGCCTGGCACTAGCCTGAAGAACTCCCAAGGCGATGTCGTATATGAGCCACCACAAGATCCCGAAGAAATTATTCAATTAATGAATCAGCTTGAACGTTTTATCAACGATTCTGATTTATATCAAGTTGACCCATTGATCAAAATGGCTTTGATTCATCATCAATTTGAGAGTATTCATCCGTTTTACGATGGCAATGGCCGTACAGGCAGAATTATTAACGTGCTCTATCTAGTTAAAGAACGGCTGCTAAACATACCCGTTCTCTACTTGAGTAACTATATTGTTCGCAATAAGTCTGAATATTATCGACTGTTGCAAGCGGTGCGTGATGATGGTGCTTGGGAAGAATGGGTGCTGTACATGCTAGAGGCTGTGCGCGATACCTCAGGTCAGACTATTAAAAAAATTAATGAAATAAAAAATGCTCTATATGACTACAAACATCGCATTAGGGATAAGCATAAATTTTATAGCCAAGATTTAATCAACAATCTATTTGCTCACCCATATACAAAAATTGAATTTGTTATGCGTGATCTAAAAATTTCCAGACTTACAGCAACCAAGTATCTTGATAAGCTTGCTGAGGATGGATTTTTGGAAAAGAGAAAAATTGGGCGTATTAACTACTATATTAATATCGCTTTGAATCAAATCCTTTTAAGTTAAGAACCCAAAGCCTTCCGTAAATAGGGATCGATGTCCCCTTGAGTAAGTAGCCACTGTTTATAGTCGCTGGGAACATCCGCTAACAATAAGCCCTTATGTTTGCCAAATGGCATGGTAGTTGGGGTTCTGGCCTTTTCAGATTCAGCATATAAATCTTCAATAGTCTTAACGCCCAGCTCTTGGCAAATGTGATCTAGGATCACAGCGCAAACGCCCACATCTGCAATTGCTGAATGGGCATTGCGTAATTGCTCGCGAGCTGTATCGCGCTCTAAGTAATACATCAGCGCACTTTGATTGTGGCTATCTAAATCAGGCCAAAGCTTACGGGCTAGGGCTAGCGTGCAAATACGTTTAATTTCGGGTTTACCAATTACTTCCAAATCAAAGTCCACGTTGTGCCCAATGATGTAGTCCACGTGTCCAGGTAGAGTAAAGCTAGCTGCTGGTGGGCAATCTACCAATTCTTCATCCATGATGTGATGAGTAGCTAGTGCACCAAGGGTAATGGGTTTACCAGGGTTATAACGCTGCACAAAAGGGTTGGTAACAGTAAAGGGTTCAATGCATTCAAGCTCAACCCAAGCAGCCTCTATTAATACGGGTTCTTTAATGCCTGTAGCTTCGGTATCGAAAATAATGGTTTTGGACATAGGTAATGGGGTTAGTAGTTATGGGTGTAATTATGAGCGTTACTTTAAGTAACGCTTGTGAGTATTTGCACTATGCCTGTCATCGCTATCAATGTGGCTAAAAAATATGACTAAAAATTTGCCAAGTAACCACATTTTTAGGTGGTTTTATAGCATTTTGAAAAAGCTCATCTAGATAGGTTGAATAGACTCTTTTGAGCCTTAGCAATCTTTTGACGATTGCGTTCGGCTTTAAGTCTATTGGTGGCCTGATCCTTTTGTTTTTTTAGGGTATCAATAGTTAGTTGCTGTGGAGTCATGGGTTTTAGGGGCTTAATCATTTGTAGCGCCTCCTCAATCGATATGCCCTCTGATGATTCTTTAGTGGTTGCGATGGGGCTACTAAGGATACAGTTCATGCCAAACTGATACTCCAGCATTAGTCTTGCATGAATGGCGCTGTCAGCAAAAACGACTGTTTTAATCGGCTGGCCTTTTAGGGTAATAGTGGTTAGATATTTGTTCATAACCATATTTATTGATTCTTCAATTGTTAATGTTTAAATCCCATTCTTACCGCTTCAGTTGCAGCATCAATTAAGTGATCTAGCTCCCCAGCTTCTACAGCAGTCTTAATCTTTTGTAATGTTGGAATAAGTTCTGCGGGCTTATCTAGCTCTATAGCAGTTTTACCTGGTGCTACCTCAAGTACTTTAGATCCGTATCGTAGGATCAGGCAGACTTTGCCATTTGGGGCAGTAAACCACCAGGGTTTAATACGCTTGGGTACCTCTAACAGCTTGATATTACCTTCTAGATCTTTAAGGCGTTTGGATTTTAGTGGAGCATATGTGCCTCCATTGCTTTTAGCTTCCGCCAATTGGATCTGCTCCCAGATCTTATCGGATAGCTTATTTCTTCTTTGGACAACTGGTGGTAACTTAGCTGGTTTTATAACGGTTACTAATTTAAGTGAACTTAGTGTGCTCATATTGGTTTCCTTGATAAATGAATGGGCACCTATAACAATATGATCAGGTTCGCTGGTTGGGCAACCTGAAAAAAGCTAACCTAAAGAATCCAGAATTAAGCAGGAATTTGTGTGGTTTGCTAAATAACTATGACAAGCAGTTCATAGGAAAGCTCTGCATGCCAACAATTACTACCGAAATAAGAGCAGTGGCACTCAGTCGTTATGCCATCCGAAAACTGGACATTAGTGATCACGGAGACGGAAATTCTGGGCGGTAGCAGAGACTTGTATTCACTATCCTTAACAGGACGCAGGCAGACTAGCTATCTGGCATGAATCTAGGAGATGTCAATTTAAGCTGAAAGACGAGGGCCTCAAGCTCTGACAGTCACGAGAAAGCTCTGCTTACACAGTAACTTTCAAGCAAGACAAAGGTAGCCACTTATTGCTTTTGTGATTGTTGCGTTTTAAAGCCGCACATAAAAGGAGACAGCGAAACCGCCCTTACCAATTTGGTTGTGCTTATAGTGGTGTAGTAAAGAACTCAGCGAAAGTCCTTTCCTATTACTGAGCCTGCTGCTTAAGGCTCAGTGTAGGTTGAATCTAGCGAAAGTTCATCAAACAACATTAGATCAATATCAGAGAAGAAAAAAGGTGATGAGCGACCAGCGAAGAACGAGCTAACTACGTTAGCTCTTATATATATCTATCATCCTTTATCCAATTAAATTGCTTTTTAACTAATTTGAATGCCTTTTCCTTCTCTTTTAATCCCATCTTAGTAATTCTGTTGTAAAAAGCATCTGATTCAACATTTGGAACCTTCACTTCTACATAAGTTTCAACTTCATCTGGGCTAAGGTCATGCATCAGAGAGTATCTGGTAGTAATCGAAGATAGTGAATCATTGTAGTATTGGTTGCATATTACTACCCATGGATCAAGCCTTGATAATGTAATCAATAAGTAATCTTGAAGCTCTTCAATAGTGCTTCCTTGACTAACAAAAGTGATCGAATTTTCTATGGATCTAAAACTTGATTCATCCATAAAATAAATTCTCTTTGTATTTTCGCTACTAGAAAGCCAATTGGCTATTTCAAGAGGGTGGTTGTATATGATTCGTCGAAGTGATGTTTCATTTGGTGGATTCAACCACGAAGTGCAACTTTGAACAACTAGGTAAGGAGGCTAAGGATGTTTTAGTATCCAAAGCTTCTAGACCTCCAAGTCAAAGTAGCCATGACCTATCAACACCTTAGCCAAA
>NZ_JACVPL010000031.1 GCF_018881925.1 Polynucleobacter sp. Latsch14-2
TGCAGAGCTTAGAATGATCCAAGACCGATTAAACAACCGACCTAGAAAACGATTAGGATTTAAAACCCCCAATGAAGTCTTTAATCAATCTTTAAACCGTGTTGCACTTCGTGTTTGAATCTACGATTGATTAAGGAGACTGTGTATGAAACAAGCAAAGACGCTTAGCCAGCAAGAAGTGCGCCGTGTTTTAGATTACGTTGCTACCCGTAAACACGCACTACGCAACAGGGCAATGATTTTGACAACATTTTTATGTGGTGTGCGTGTAGGTGAATTGGCGCAGCTACGGGTAGAAGACGTAGTGGCAGCAGACGGCACAATTAAGACAGAAGTACATTTAGATAAAGAGCGCACTAAACACCAACACGCACGTACTGTGTTTATTAACGAGCGTTTACGTAAAGAATTAGCCACTTACGTTGCTACGCTTACAGTCCGCAGTCCACAGCAACCATTATTTGGTACGCAAAAGAATAGAGAGCGTGGCTTTACGCCTAATACAGCAGCGCAGCACTTTCTAACAATGTACAGAGGTGCTGGCATAGACGGCGCAAGCAGTCACAGTGGCAGACGTACGTTTATTACTTCATTAGCAAATAAGGGTGTAGGTGTGCGGGTGCTAATGAGTTTGGCAGGACACCAGTCAATGAGCACTACACAGTCATATATAGATGTTAACGCAGAGTTAATGCGTAAAGCAGTGGAGTTGGCGTAATGAGTGTACTTAATAGTCGTTTTGACACGACTGCGCATATGGGGCTGTAATGCGTACAAGACGTAAACAGACGCAGCTACTATTTCCCATACCAGCAAAACCAATAGTTAATTGGGAGTTTGTCACCAAGTTAAGCAGTAAAGAAAACACCAACATCATTTACTTGCGTGACGGGGAAGTAGTTTTATACAAACACGCACGTAGCAATGTATGGCAAGTGCGGTTTAAGTTATTTGATAGGCAGTGGCACAGGCACTCTACTAAACACTACAACCTACAGTTTGCCCGGCAAGTCGCTTGTGAAATGTATGACGAGGCACGATTTAAGGAGCGTATTGGAGTGCCCGTTGTCAGTCGTCGTTTTGATACTGTGGCTAATCGCTGCTTACAAGATATAGATAGAGAAATACAAGCAGGCATTAAGGCGCACACCAATAAAGACTACAAGCGTGTCATTAACAAATACCTCATTCCATTTTTTGGTAGTTATATGGTTGATAACATTAATGAGCAAGTGGTAAGTGAGTATGAGCAGTGGCGCAATAATGAAATGGGCATTACGCCAAAAGCCAGCACACTAATGACACACGCCAGTGCGTACAGCAGAGTGATTAAGTCAGCTGTACAGCGTGGATGGGTAAGTGCTAACAGTCCTATTGCGTTTTTGAATAGAAGAGGGAAAGCCAGTACACCACGTGCGGGCTTTACACGTGAAGAAGTACATAAGCTATTAGCGTACTTGCCAGAATTTGCTAATGGCGGACATACAGAGTTAGCACGTGATATGCGTAAATTGCTACGTGACTATGTAGAGATATTGATTGCTACAGGTATGCGCTGTGGCAAAGAGAGTATGAATTTACAGTGGAAGCACGTGGACTGGTATGACGAGGCAGCTACTGGCAAACGATACTTACGCTTATATGTGAATGGTAAAACGGGCGGCAGGCAATTAATTGTTAGAAACTTTGGTATTGCTGCGTTTGAGCGTTTGGCTATTAGGCAGAAAGATTTAATTGCTAAAAACTTAAATGAAGCAATTAAGCGCAAAACAACAATTAGGGTGTTTAGACTAAGTGACGGCACACAGCCTAAAAGTCTTCATACAACATTTAAGTGGTTACTCCACTTTGCCCACTTAACGTATGACACTAAAACAAAGCAGCAAAGAACCTTATATAGCCTGCGTCACGCATACGCTACGTTAGCGTTAATGGACGACGCAATAGATATACACACATTAGCAAGACAAATGGGTACAAGTGTGGGAATGTTAGAAAAGCACTACAGCAAGCTAACGGCGACTATGGCTGCGGAGAAGCTGGCTTAATTGTCGTGTTAAAACGACTAAAGATGGCGGGGCGGGGGGGATTCTAATAACTATATAGATATTGTTTTATAGTTACATTTTATATAAATAAATGCTTCCAAAAATGAGCGATACAAAACACATAGAAATAGGTGATGGACAAGAAATTAGCCTATTAGACATAATCCACTTTTTCAAAGAGTTTCATAGAAAAATTTTACTTACAAGTTTAGTTGGTGTTGTTGTGGGCGTAATTAGTTGTTTGTTGATTGGACAATACACAGCAACCACTACCTTGGTAAATTATGCTGGCTTAGATATACCCAGCGTAAAGTACTTACAGTCTGCTCTACCAAAGCTGGAGCAAGAAAATCAACTTAAAAATAAAGATAAAGATAGTGAGTTTTTGGCTTCAGAGAAGTTTTGGGAAAAGGCAATTAAACCCAACGTTTTGGTAACAAAAGCAGATAGCAAAGAGTTGCTGGATGCCTCAGCATTAAATGCTGCCGGCTCAAAAATATCATCAATAACAATTATTGACAAAGCCCCTTCAAAAGAAACTGCTGTAAAGAAAGTGGAGCAAATAAAGAGCTTTTTTATTGATGGCTCCACGTTAATTGCGATAAGAGACTTAGTAAGGGGTTACGAGCTGAAGGTAATCTCGTTAGACAGTAATAATAAGAAGAAAGTAGCAAGCGCAGAGGTTGAATTAGACTATTTACAAAAAAGAATTAAAAACTTAAATGAAT
The DNA here is from genome assembly GCF_018881925.1 of Polynucleobacter sp. Latsch14-2. Lineage (GTDB taxonomy): Bacteria > Pseudomonadota > Gammaproteobacteria > Burkholderiales > Burkholderiaceae > Polynucleobacter. Next base: position 2,777 of record NZ_JACVPL010000031.1, read on the forward strand.
TAAAAAATCAATATCCCAGTACAGGAGGCTCAAGTGGACAGGTTGTGGATGCTAAAGATAGTGGGGCAAAGTACTTGCCAATCACAACACAAATAATTGCGGCAACAACAGACGCTAATAACCTAAAAGAATCTTTGGCAAGGTATAAGGACGAGGAGCAGCAGAATATTATATTTAAGCTCTTTGTTGAAAAAGCTAAACCTCTTTTAGAGCAAGGGAGAGATGGCGCTACTTTAGGCGGCGATTTATTGGCAATATGTGAGCAGATTGAAAAAGGTGTTAATGGAAGCATTCAGCTTATAGCAATTGAAGAAATTAAGGTTGCGCTATCAACAATACAAACAAATAGGGTGTATGGGTTAAAGCAGGTTGGCGATGTAGATATTTCCAATCCATCCTATATGAAATTTAGCGGTGCTGGTTTGTTTGGCGGTATATTTATTGGGCTGCTGTTGGCGATTAGTATAAAAGTCACCAGAAAAATTAAGAGGCTCTAATTTATATGAAGAGCAAAACGAAGCGAGGTACTATGAGCGCGAGACTATTTTTTTGGTTGTTAGGTTTTATAATGGGCTGCGGACTAACTGTAAGTGGATATTATCTCTTAACGCCTTTTTTATTATGAAAATATTTTTTCTATTTGCTGGGCTTGTATTATTTGCTACTGGTGCGCTTGCTCAGCAAAAACAATTTCCACCAAAAATTCAGTTTGATTATGAGTTACGCTTAAAGGTTGACTTCAAGCAGCGTGAGGCATTTCTAAAAAAGAATGGTGAAGAGCCAGCTGTTTATGAAAAAGCAATGGGATTCATATCTGGCTCAATATACGCAGCAGACATTACTGATATAGTTGAAATGAGCGGTACAAAGTATCAAATTAATTCAACTGGCATATTAACTTCTGTTCTTAACCTTGCCCTACAAAGTCAAAAACTATTAAGACAGTCATATGGCGACGTTACAAAAGATGGGCTATCAACCTTAAGCTATATTGAAAAAAGAGGAAACACAGAGCGCTTACAGGCGAAGCTGGATAGTAAAGCAAATAAGGTTATCTTCATTAAAGATAAAACAGAGACTGGCTCTGCCCCAATAGCTGGGAACTTATTAGACTTGCTAAATGTGATGTACACATTTGTAGGGCGCAAAGCTCCACCAGTAAAAGCAACTTATAACGTTACAGACTCTAAATCGCTAAAACAATATACTTTGAATAAAGGCGAGCTGTGGGATTTTCCATTTAATGGCGTGAAGGTGAAGGCTTATCGTTATTTCAAGTCCACCACAAAGGACGATAGTGCCACTTTAGAAATATGGCTTACAGAAAAAGATAACATTCCGTTAAGAATGGTTGTTGGGCTTGGTGAGCGTTATGGCGCAACAATACAGGCTGATTTGAAAGCTATTCCCTCAATATAAAAAAGCCCGCTAACTACGGCGGGCTTTTTCTTGTCGTGTTAAAACGACTACATGTACTGCGGCACTATGCTGCTAACTTTAAGTCCCAGTTATTAGCCCTATATTGCTGTACCACTAACTTACGTGCCGCATTCAGTATGCGTCGTGCGCTGCCGTTACAGTAGCTAATAATTTTTAGTATGTCGCTGTCTGTCACACCAGTGACGTTGTAGTCAGCCAATATGCGCTTAACTACAGGCAGCCACTCAATATCAGCAGCAGCATTAAACTCCACACGCTCACACCTGTCCTGTACGCCATTCTCAATTAGCGCAAGTCTATTAGTAGTAAAGATGTGCACGCACTGATTTGTATTTGTATTCATTGCTACTTTTAAGGACGACATTGACTCAGCACGTAAGTTATCTACTTCGTCCAAAATAAAGTAGTGATAAGTACCCATTAATGGAATAAGTTGCGCTTGTGACTTAATGCTTTCAATAACACTTGCGCCGTTATCCCCACCCTGTGCTATTTTGTAATAGGCAACATATGGACTGCTACCGCCACGTGCTTCCTCTATTAAATCTGGCAATATCTTTGCTAAAGCCGTTTTGCCAGTCCCATTAACGCCGTATAGCAATATGCCGTTAATGCCGCCAGTTGGAAAGCCCACTAACCCACTAACAATATCTTCTACAGTTTGTTTTGCGTTAATGCTGTGAAACACAATGTCATTCAGCGTTTTTGGGCTGTACTTTTCTTCAAAATCATTAAACATACACTTCTCCTTATTTGTAATAAAAAAGGGCAACGCTGTTACACGTTGCCCCATAGTTTTAGTTAATTAAGCTGCTACGTTAGCAATAGCGTCATTTAGCTGTGCGTCGTTACTTGCTACGCTACGCTCTGCCACTTGCTTTTTAATGCCGTCTTTGTTTGCGCTGTAGTACGCAGCTAAAGCAGCATTTACAGCCGTAGTGCTATTAGTTACAGCGTTAATAGCAAACTTGCCGTCAGCTTGTTGCGTAGCAACAAACACTACTTGCTGTCCAATACACGCTGCGTCAACTTGCTTAGCAATAGCTTCACTGCTAACTTCAGCTAATACAGCACTTGCTACTGTAGTTTTAGCCACTTCAGCTTTTTGCTTTGCTGACAACGCATTGCCGTTTTTAGCTAAGCGTATTTCTTCTACGCCGCCGTTATTTCTAATAAAGTCCGCAATATCTGCGCTTTTAATCTCGTAGATTCAAACACGAAGTGCAACACGGTTTAAAGATTGATTAAAGACTTCATTGGGGGTTTTAAATCCTAATCGTTTTCTAGGTCGGTTGTTTAATCGGTCTTGGATCATTCTAAGCTCTGCAT
>NZ_JACVPL010000032.1 GCF_018881925.1 Polynucleobacter sp. Latsch14-2
ATAAGGAGCTTAGAATGATCCAAGACCGTTTAAACAACCGACCTAGAAAACGATTAGGATTTAAAACCCCCAATGAAGTATTTATGCAGTCCTTAAACCGTGTTGCACTTCGTGTTTGAATCTACGGAATATTTTAAGTCAGGAGCACCAGTTGGATTTCAAAATTTAATCAAAAATGATCAAATGATCAATAATTTAGTGGCATATGAGAAGATATTTATTGATATTGCAACTACAGGTGATCATCTAAAAATATTGAAATATTTCTTGGATGATCCTTATTACAAATTGGTTCCAGATGAGGACCCTAATTTTGTACTTGCACAGCTAAATGCTCGGGCTGGAAATGTAGCGTTACCATTTCATGTTGACACTCGAATGGTGACTGAGGGGTTTTCAACCTGGTCTGTGCAGGGGTTTTTTGCAATAGGGGATGTAGGACTAAAGAACGGTTGCTTAATGGTGATACCTGGGTCTCACAAAAGCGGAAAATTTCCATTAGAGGGTGCAACAGACTATAAAAAATCATTGGATATTGAAATTAGGCCCGGTGATTTAGTTTTATTTTCAAGCCAGCTTCACCATGGAACAAGGGAATATGATTCGATGTCAGGGTCACCAGCATGGACTATTTTACTTACATATAGATGCTGGTGGTGTAAACAACAATTCAGTTTATATGAGCTCGTAGATCGAAAAATATTTAGTGACTTGACAAATAATCAAAAGCTATTATTAGGCGCAGCAAGTGTTACTCCATCGAAAATTAACGCATCTTCATCATCTCGAGTTGGGTACGATGGTATGTGGAGACCGGTAAATAAGGGTATCGAATATGAATAATGACTTAATAAGTAAGTTCAATAATGATGGATTTTTGATTGCGAAGGATTTAATAGATAAAAATGAAATTAAGAATGTAACTCTAAATATTAAAAAAACTTTTGATCATGTTCTAGGAAGCGTAGGTTCATCCCCTGGAGTTGATTTAAAGGAGAGCATGCAAAGACTTTTCGATGTGAGTATTGAAAAATACTTAGCAGTTACTTCATCATTGTGGAGGAAGCAGGTAGTTAGCGATTTTCTGAATTTTCCTAGCATTAGAAATTATCTATTTGATAATTTCGGCTGGAGAGATATTTATTTGCCAGGGGGGCAAGTAGCCCACGTAATGGGTGATAAATTAAAAATACCCGGCGGATATTATGGGATCTCAGTTCATCAAGATTGGCCTTCTGTTGGGGGCTCAAGAGATGGGTTAGTAATATGGATACCATTAATGGATGTTGATCAAAATAATTATCCACTTGAGGTTATAGCAGGAAGCCATAAATATGGAATGTACCCATTAAAAGGAGATGAGCACTCCCCATGGGAGATTGATCCTAAATCATATGCGGTGAATGAGTTTGAGGCTGTAAAGGTTCAAGAGGGGGACGTAATCTTTATGAGCTACTTTACGGTTCATAGAACCGGGTTATGTAGCAAGGGGGACGGGAGTTTTCGTATTGCGTTAAGCACAAGATACGACAATGCTGATGAGGAGTCCTTTATCCAAAGGGGGTATCCAACGGCATATACTCGTAGCGTAAATCGAATTTTGAATGATAAGTAAATGCGTTTTTTGAATTGGTTTAAATCTATGGCGAGCATAAATAGGTCACTATTTTGATGTTCAACAACACAAAATCAAATGATCAAAAACAAATTTTTGAATTGCTGAGTACGCTATGGGGTTACGTAGATCGCCGTCGTAGAAATCAATTTTTATATTTATTTCTCTTAATGATTTTGGCTTCTTTTGCAGAAATCATCTCTATTGGCGCAGTAATTCCATTTTTAGGCGTACTTACTTCCCCAGAAAAAATATTCCTTAACGATAATTTTTCATCATATTTAAGATGGTTTGAGATAGATCAAGCCAGTGAATTATTGTTACCGGTAACGATAATTTTTTGTATATCAGCACTTTTATCAGGCGTTATTCGGCTCATCCTGCTGTGGATGACCATGAGGCTTTCATTTGCTACTGGTGCAGATTTGGGCATTCAGATATACCGCAGGACGCTTTACCAGCCATATGCCGTGCACGTTTCGCGTAACAGTAGCGAGATAATTTCCGGAATAACCAATAAATCTACGGCGGTTATGCATCAAATACTCAGCCCTGTTTTGTTGATTTTAACTGCCACTTTAATGATTCTTATGGTGATCGTTGCCCTATTTTTAATCCAGCCTATAGTTTCTTTAGCATCTTTTTTTGGATTTGGGATTATTTATTTGGGTATTTATGTTTTGACTAAAACAAGACTGGAGAGAAATAGTCGACTTATTGCGAAAGATTCAACGCAAGTAATTAAATCTTTGCAGGAGGGGTTGGGTGGAATTAGGGATGTGCTGATTGATGGTAGCCAGGAGGCTTATATGAGAAGCTATGAAGCGGCCGATTTATCACTTCGTAGCGCTCAAGCTAGCAATCAGTTTATTAGCAATAGCCCTAAATTTATTATGGAGTCCATGGGAATGGCGCTCATTGCCCTAATTGCATTTGGGATCTCAAGTCGGGGAAATAATTTACTAGGTGCGATCCCACTCCTTGGGGCAATGGCTTTGGCTGCACAAAGAATTTTACCCCTTATGCAGCAGTTTTATAACTCCTGGACCACCATCAAAGGCAGTAAAGATGTACTAGTTGATGTCCTGCACTTACTTGCCCAGCTCATTCCCGATAATCAGGCTAAGGCTTTGCATACGTATGTCGAATTTAAAAAGGAAATAACTTTAGACGGAGTCTTTTACCGATATGGAGAGACGGGCCCTTGGATTATTCAAAATGTTAGTTTGAAGATAAAAAAAGGATCTCGCGTTGGTTTTATTGGTGCCACTGGAAGTGGCAAAAGTACGTTGATAGATATATGCATGGCTTTGTTAACTCCAAATATTGGGCAGTTAAAAGTTGATGGCCAGGCCATCACACCAATTAATAGCCGATCATGGCAGGATAAGATCGCACATGTTCCGCAGTCAATTTATCTTGCAGATTGCACAATTGCAGAAAACATAGCCTTTGGAATTCCAAAGTCCATGATAGATTTTAGTAGGGTTAGATTAGCAGCTGCCAAGGCTCAAATTGCTGAAACGATTGAATCGTGGGATGGTGGTTATAGTACCTTAGTCGGGGAAAGAGGGGTTCGATTGTCTGGCGGTCAGCGACAAAGAATTGGAATTGCTAGAGCGTTGTATAGGCGTGCAGAAATAATCATATTCGACGAAGCCACAAGTGCGCTTGATGGTGATACTGAGGCGAGTGTCATGAGCGCTATCGATGGGTTGGGGTCAGATCTAACCGTGCTAATTATTGCTCATAGGCTAAGCACTTTAAGTGGATGTACTAAGGTGCTTGAAATGTCCCGAGGGGAATTGTTACGCGAATGTTCTTATCAGCAGATTAAAAATTAAAATAGGTGAATTTCATTGCTGGAATGGTTGGTGGATTCAACCACGAAGTGCAACTTTGAACAACTAGGTAAGGAGGCTAAGGATGTTTTAGTATCCAAAGCTTCTAGACCTGCAAGTCAAAGTAGCCATGACCTATCAACACCTTAGCCAAACTGA
>NZ_JACVPL010000033.1 GCF_018881925.1 Polynucleobacter sp. Latsch14-2
TTGAATTGCTTCGAATGGATAGGTATGAAAAGATAGAGCTTGCTAGAAAGATGAGGGCATCTAGAGCTAGGAGGTCATCTACCCAATAGGCAATGCCACGGTTGGTCTGAGTGAGCTTCACAATGCTGATAACGGTCATGCATACACCAAGCATTGCGCCTGAAGTCGGCAGAATATGACCGCTTAGATTATTGGGGTTACGCATTTACTGGTGAATGTAGTCTGGTAAAGTGCCTGACCCAGATTTTTGGTTGGGCGACGGTGATCCACCGAGTTCTGGCAAGTTGTAGTTTGGTTGGCTTGGAGTCAGCTTTTTTTGACTTGCATTAATAAAAGTAGGTACTTTACTATCAAAAGATACCTTTTGCTCAGAAGTCAACAATTTGTAAAGCGGTTTGGCGGACTCATCAACCTCTTTTAAGCTGGTATATCGATTTTTTGCATCTTCGGTAGATTGATTTAGATATTTCAGTCCATCAATGGTGGCGGAACTATCGATATTCAATTTAGCTCTTTCTTTGGCAACATCGCTTGCATAGAGCCTCACCTTGATTGCAAAATTACCCCAAGCCTTGCTTTGTTCGGATGTTAGCTTAAGGCTTTCCTCAAGGCGAGATAATCTAGTTTCGATTTGCTCATAAGTAAGCAGATGTGAGCCTGGAGCAGGCACTGAGATATGAGTATTTGCCGATGTGCTGGAAGAGTCGGGATTAGAGACATTGCGCCCGGCGCCCCTTCGCATTCCAGGCATTCCTGGGATCCCAGAGCCTTGGGATCCGCCCCATTGAGCAAAAGACTCTTTAACGGGCAATATTGCTACTAAAACTAGAAAACTCATGATAATTGAGCGCAATGGCATGGTTTGATTCATTTTTCTCTCAAATGGATGTCTCTAACTGTTGTTAGACAGTAATTTTGAAAAATACTTACTCTAAAAAGAAAATAATTATTTTGTTTTGGTCGTAAGTTTTCTATAGGTGCTCGCGTCTAAGTAGTAACAAACAAGGAGATATAAATGAAAAGAGCAATGCAAGGTTTAATGATGGCAAGTATTTTGATGGTGGGAGCGATTGGTATTGCAAGCGCAGCTTTGCCTGAGCCACAGGATCCTCAAGTGGTGGCTAATATGAGCTATGAGCAGCGTCTTCAGATGTCTAAGGATCTACGAGAGCAGTTTAAGCAAGCCACACCAGAAGAGCGCCGTGAGTATCGCCAAAAACTGCATGCAAAATTCAAAGCCTTAAGTCCTGAAGAGCGTAAAGCACTTCGCGAGAAGATGCATGCCCAATGGAAGGCGTTAACTCCAGAACAAAAGAAAGAGCTACGCGAGAACCGCAAAGCTATGATTGCCGCAATGACGCCAGAAGAGCGCCTTGAAATGAAAAAAGAGCGTGAAGAGTGGATGAAGACGCACCCTCACGAAAAAGAGCATTGGAATAAGCCAATGAGCAATTAAGGATCAGTTTGACTTTATTTCCTAGTAAGCAAAACCGCATCGAGCAGGCTTTATTAAAAGGAGCTGTAGCGGGGGATTCCAAGGCGTCAAAAGAAGTCATTCGCCTACTGAGTTCCCCTGCATATTTCTTGGCCTGGAAGATGCTTGGCAACAAAGAAGACGCAGAAGATGTCGTACAAGAGGCCTTTATCCGCTTGTGGAAAAGTGCCGATTCGTTTGCGGGAAAGTCAGGACTTGTTACTTACTTTTACGCAATCGTGAGCAATCTTTGTTTGGATAGGATCAAAAGTATTAATAAGGGATTCTTTGAGGAGTTTGATGAGATTGAGCATCAACCCATGAAAGAGATTGAGTGGAGTATCGCAGAGGGCGTCAGCCCAGAAAGCATTAAAAAGGCAATGGATGTTTTAAGTGGCAAACAAAGAATGGCGATGTTGATGTGGGCCTATCAAGATATGACGGCTGAGGAGGTTGGCCGCGTAATGGGTATGAATAAGAATAGCGTCGATCAATTGTTATATAGGGCTAAGTTGAAACTCAAGATGGAATTAGAAAAAGGTGAATCTCATGCGAGCGAATGATAAAAAACATTTAAAGAAAGTGTTAGATCAAATCGAAGTGCAAGAGTCATCTACCCAGTTTGAACAACGCATTTATCAAGATTGGCAACGAGCTGTCTCTAAGGGAGATCAACCAACGGATCGATTCTCTGAGGTTTTGGTTCTTGCTAGATTACATCCTAGGCTTGTCACATTGATTGCGATAGTAATCATCACGATTTCAGTGTTATTGGGTCAGCATCTGCTGACATCTCCGGAGGAAGAATTGCATCGAATTGATGCCTTATCTGAATTAAGCCTCTCAACTATTTAATCTACAGTGTTCTCCCTTGCCCCTGAACTCAAATGAGTTTTCGGGGCTTTTTTAACCTAAGGAGCATCATGAAAAAGCAACTATTAGCAGCGATACTCACTACTGTGGGGATGGTGGGTTTGACTTATTCTCAAAATGCTTTGTTTCAGTCAACGCCAGAGCCAACTGTGCGCCAACAAATATCTGAGATGCAAAAGCAATTTGCTGAATGCATCAATCAAGCCAAGAGGAGCGATGCGGCAAAGGTTGTCAATAATGAATTATTTGAGATCGTTCCTAAATCAGACCATAAGATGAATTTATTTACTACTGAAAACAAAATTACGGATGAAGAAGCAAAGGCACTAACGGCTTACTTAGCCTCTACAAGTCAATGTCGAGCAATATCTAGTCATTTTCCCGT
>NZ_JACVPL010000034.1 GCF_018881925.1 Polynucleobacter sp. Latsch14-2
TGGGCTCGTTTAATCTTTTGTCGATTACGCTCTGCCTTTAATGCCTTACTAGCAGTGTCTTTCTGATTTTGTAAGCTAGCCACCCTAGCCTGCTCGGGTGTTTGCGGCGGCTTAGCTTTAATTGAAGAAATAACCTCATCAATCATTTGATGCCCCCTGCTTTCATGGGTGACGAGTGATGGTTGACTAGCTAGGCTATCCATCCCAAATTGATATTGCAAAATTAATCTAGCGTGAATTGGATTTGTGGCAAAAACAGCCGTATTTACTAACTGACCCTTGATCCTGACATAGGCTTGATATTTATTCATGCAAGTATTTAGCCAGTCTTATTTTGACTGACTAAAACTAAAGGCGCCTAATGCGCCTTTAGAGTGAAATGGGTATCAGTAATTGAGCTACTCATGCGTAATCAAACCATCACTAGTAATCTCTATAAAACGATGGTCCTCAAATGCTTTCGCAACAGCAGATAAGTTCGCTTGCAACAGATTCTCTAAATTGCGATTGGATATATTGCCAGTAGAAATTAACAGTAAAGCAGGTTCGCCGTTTAACAAAAAAGCCTGTACAAAGTCATCGTCTTTGGTGACTACAACTCGAGCTTCTTTAATAGCGCAAGCAATGACATCTTTATCTGGAGTTGCATTTTTGAGAGGTAGATCAGAGGTATGAATAGCATCATGTCCTTGAGCCTCCAACCAACCAACAAATCGCTTTGGCAGTTGGGCGTCTACTAAAAACTTCATGCCACCAAACGCTCAAATCGTTTAACATGACTTAATCTTGCAGCATAGGCAAGAGACGCCAAAATATCTTCTTTGTTAAGGTCTGGATAGTCAGCCAAAATCTCTTCGGTACTCATGCCGCTAGCCAGCCACTCTAAAACATTTTCTACGGGGTAACGCAAGCCGCGAATACAGGGCTTGCCATGGCAAATAACCGGATCAACAGTGATTAAATTAGCCATTTGAATCTCCTTTCGCATCATAATTTGGCTTGTTAAAGCATGGGTAGATTTTATACTGCTAGACCAAAAATTAGCATCTTTTCTTTAGAGCAATACTGCCATTGCTCTAAAGACCCCTTATAGCTGCCTCTTAAAGCCACTGCCAAGACTAGAGCTCGCTAACTCAATCTGGGGATCTAAATCCCCTGCTTCCACAGCAATCTTAACTGTTTCTAGTGCCTTAATTAAGTCCTCGGCACTATCAACTTGAATACTGGGCTTGCCTTTGGCTAATTCAATTGTGCAAGCTCCATATCTAATGGAAACACAGACATTCCCTTCTTCAGTCTGAAACCACCACGGCTTAATGCGCTTTGGGACTTCTACATGCTTACGAATCCCTGTCTCCTTATCTTTGATGCTACGAAACTTCATTAGCACAAAAGGTGTGCCTGAGATCTGTCCTTTCGCTAGCTGGATCTGCTCCCATAATCGACTTGAAAGTTTATTCCTCCGAATCACAATCGCTGGTTGATGAGCCGGCTTCTTGAGAGCCACTAGTTTTAATGCGGTCAATGCGCTCATATTCCCTCCTATAAATGAAAGAGCTATTTCAATTTATTTTCGGAATAAGGAATTGGACAACCTCTTTTTTATTTTGACTAATTTTGAGCCAGAAATTAATGGGTTTTCTTAACAAAAGCTAAATACTTTTGCGAGTTGCTGTGTTTCAAAGTACGGTCGCAAATAGATAAAGAAGTTACTGGTAGTGAGTTACTAGTTACTCGAGTGGCAAATGAGTAGCTCTGACTAGCAACACGACTTAGTGACTATCTCTTTGAGATCTGCAACTGAACTTAAAGCAACATCTTTTTGGATCTACTCCTCTAGCAACCAAGCTACGAAAGCAACAGCTCGCAACGAGAACTCAATCAATTTTAAAAAAGGAGAACGATATGAGAGAAATTGCAGTTAGAGGATTTATGAACGAGAAATTTAATACCACCTTCGGTAAAGGCTTATTTAGAAGAGCGATGTTTAATGGCTCAGTAGAGCTAGGCAGTCCAAATCAAAAATACTTAGTGGATTACTTTGAATATAGCAATTGGGAAAATACTGCCAAAACAGATAAGCAGATGGCCGTTGTTCGAAAACTCAGTGATGCTGGTATTGCAGGTCAAGCTGGAGTTTTAATGTCTTGGATCCAACATTACGATCCACTGACCAAAACAAAACTAGGTGTTGGTGGATTTAGCATCTACTCCCCAGAAACCAAGGAGCTACATGTAGAGATTGAGGATTTAGCAAACAACACCAAGGATTCCTGGACGCTAGATGTACATCTTTGTAAAAGTACTGGCGTTAATAAGCCAGTGTTTATAGCAACCAATGTGGATTTGAACTAATTGACGCTTTAAATTTATACAAAATTTACCTCAAAAAAGCCCTATACGCAAAGATCTAACAGCTT
>NZ_JACVPL010000035.1 GCF_018881925.1 Polynucleobacter sp. Latsch14-2
CGGCCAGTAGGAGACTATGAAGATTTTTTAAAGCCAAGACTTTGAAATAGGAGGGTTGAGTCCTGTAAGAATTCGTAAGAAAGAAATGTGTACATAATTGAGTCATGCTTAAGCTATTACCGCACATCCTCATTGGCCTGCTTACTATTTTTTGCCTGGAGGCTGGAGCCTCTGAGGGGGTTATCGCTGAAAAATCCTTTTTTAGCGATGAATCTAATGCTTTAAGTATTGCCAACATTCAAGACAAGGCCTTCACCCCCTATTATGAAAATGTGTATGCAGGGGGATATAGCAAATCAGCGCTATGGATGAAGTTAAAAATTAATCCCAATGCTCAAGATCTGGTTCTTCGAATTAGACCAAATTACACTGATGAAATTCAGCTATTTGATCCGTTAGACGGATACAAGCCTCATGTCACGGGCGATAAATATCCATGGGCAAGTTCAGATGTTAAAACGCTTGGCCTGAACTTCAAATTACCTGCGAGCGATCAAAGTCGAGAGGTGTACCTAAGATTTAAGTCAGCACATAGTTATATGTACTATGTTAATGCGTACGAGACCGATCAATTTTTTACACTAGACCAGATTGAAACATTTTTATATGAGTGGCATGTGGCATTTCTGGCGCTTATATTTGCATGGCTTTTCATTACGTGGCTCTTTAGTCGCGAAAAGGTTTTGGGATTATTCGTTGGGCATCAATTTTTATCATTGGCGCATGCCTTCTTATTACTAGGCTTTGCTCGCATCCTGTTTGATCAATATGTTGCCCCTACAAAACTGAATGAAATTGGCTACTGGCTGATATTGGCCTATATGTTTTGGGTGGTGTTGTCACACAAGTTTCTTTTAAAAGAATACGGCCTTAAAAGAGTTTATGAATATGGGTTTAATGTGTTGCTGATTACCCCTTTAATTGCCATGTGTATATTGGGTTTGGGCAACCCCTTATTGGCGCTCAAAATTGGGGCCTTAGTCGTGCTTTTGGCAAGCATTCTTCTATTCCTGTCGAGCGTCTTTGGCTTAGTGAAAGTAAGACCAGACAATACAATCTACCAAGTACCCATTAAGGTATTGCGCTTGTATTACTTCGTTATCTTAGTGGTATGGGTATTGATTCAGCTCACCTTAATGAATGTAATTAATGCAGGGGAGTTTGCGATTCATGCTATCTATGCTTATAGTTTGCTCAATGGGCTATTGCTATTTGGTATTTTGCAATACAGAGCAAGAGGAATTTTAAAGCAGCAACTTGCAAGGGCTAATCACCATAAAATCCAAGCCGATCAAGAGCGCATCAGACGTAAAGATCAAAGTAAATTGATGGCGATGCTTACCCATGAAATTAAAACGCCTTTATCAATTTTGAAGTTAGTACTAGATGAAAAATTGACAGACTCAGACGTAGAGCTTCCCGCAAATCGAGCCGTCAGAAATATCGACAATATTATTAATAAATGTCTAGCCTTGGATAGACTGGATGCCCATTCAGTCATGGTCCATCGGTCCATATTTGTATTGGATGATTTGGTAAGCGATGTGCTTGCTGATTTACCTACCCATAAGCTCATTAAAGAAGGAGACTTCACTATCAATCTATCCACAGATAGGGATTTTCTATACGTGATTATTCGCAATCTTTTAGAAAATGCAATTAAATACTCACCATCAGAAGGGGTGATAACAATTGCTTGTAGTGAGTTATTAGATGCTTATGAGGTTAGCGTATCTAATCTTATTGGGCCAATGGGTGCACCAGAATCCAATCAAGTATTTGAGAAGTACTACCGTAATGCCCGTGCAACCAAAGTTTCTGGAAGTGGACTAGGGTTATTCTTGGTTAAGTCGCTTACTAGCTTGTTGGGCGGTAAAGTGATTTACACATCAAACCCGGATCAGGTGATATTTAAAGTATGCCTTCTAAAATAAAAATCGCAGTTGTTGAAGATAATGATGACTTACGAAGTTTGTTACTGCGTAATATTGAGCGTGAAGGATATACAGTATTTGGCGCAGACTCTGCGGAATCATTGGATGATCTTCTAATTGACCATGTATTTAATCTAATTATTCTTGACTTGAACTTACCTAGCGAGGATGGTATCAGCATTGCGACAAGGTTAAAAAAGGCTGATCATGATCTTTATATCATTATGGCTACAGCTAGAAATAGTGCTGAAGCCAGGGTCGCTGGATATGAATCTGGCGCTGATATTTATTTAACCAAACCTTTTTCTAGTGCTGAGTTATTGGCTGCAATCGGTAGTCTTGCAAGAAGA
>NZ_JACVPL010000036.1 GCF_018881925.1 Polynucleobacter sp. Latsch14-2
GCAGAGCTTAGAATGATCCAAGACCGATTAAACAACCGACCTAGAAAACGATTAGGATTTAAAACCCCCAATGAAGTCTTTAATCAATCTTTAAACCGTGTTGCACTTCGTGTTTGAATCTACGTTTCTATATCCATTCTTTTTGTAGTCATTAACAAAATCTTGATTCAATTTTTTAACTTGATCATTTCCACTAATAGTTAATCTACTTGTAACAGACATGCCCATTCGGACCTCCCTAAGCTTTTGAATATCTTGCCACATCTTTAGCCATTTACGCCATGGTTTTCCAGCAAAAACCAGCTAAATAAAAAACTACAGGAAAGTATAGTTTCCTGTAGTTATCTTGTAAGTCATTGAAATCAAATACTCTTTTTTCTGTGGCATTTAAGCCATAGTCGGTTGTCCAAACCAAATATCAGAAAACATACTGTAGCTGTGTATTTATTACATTTAAAGGACAGCTATATGCCACAAGCAAAATCGTTTAGTAGTGCAGAACTCACCCAAGTTTTAACATATGTACAAACCACCAAACACAGCGTGCGTAATCGCGCTATGCTGCTATTAACCCATTGGGGTGGACTCAGAGTAGGGGAAGTGGCAGCCCTTCGTATATGCGACGTTTTAGACCCTGAAAATCAAGTGAAAAGCGAGATACGCTTATTGCCAGAGCAAACTAAAGGTCGCCATCCTAGAACAGTATTTCTTAATGAGCGCTTAAAAGCAGAGCTTCAAGCTTTTGCCAATGAGATCGCCATTAAAGACTGTAACTACGCATTCTTCCCTACACAGAAGTTTCCTAAGCGTGGGTTTACTGCCAATACATTAACGCAGCACTTTAAGCACATCTATAAAGAGTCTGGAATAGCTGGTGCTACTAGTCATAGCGGTCGTAGAAGCTTTATTACAAACCTAGCTAGTAAAGGAATAGGTGTACGTGTGCTAATGAGCTTAGCGGGTCATCGCAATATCGGCACTACACAAGCTTACATTGATGTGAATGACGATATGAAGCGTAGGGCGGTGGAGTTGATTTAACTCTTTTTAGCGGCTGGCTTTGAGAGTTTGGGATTGCTAACTCTCATGCGCTTATACATTTCATCATAGTCAAATGTTGGTAGCGTGATGGCTTTAGGATCGGGGAATCTGCCTCTTGCTGCATTTTCTGCAATATATTGAGCTTTGGTGAGAGCTCTACTTGTAAGTATGGTCATATTGGTGCGCTGATCAACAGTCTTTGCGTTGGACTTTGCGTTGCGATAGTCAAGACCTACTGCATTTGTTGGGCTGATATTTGCCAATACACCCAATCTCCAAAGCACCCAATCTGGATTTTGGGCTTTTAGCCATAGTAAGTTAATACCTTTCATCAGCGGTGGCGAACGCAGGCGTTTAGCGGTAAGAGAGCGCCTAGCTTTTTGGGCTTTAGGCGGGACAGTTACGCCAGTTTTGTTAATCATCAAGGTGACTTGTTTGAGGATGGATCTTTTAGTCATTCCCAGTGGAATAGCCAGTATCAAACCTGGACCATTACCTTCTTTTTCGCGGAAGGTTCTGAAGTAACGCTCTAGAGAGCTACTAAATCCAGATTCGTATTGCTCATCTCTTTCCATATTGGCAATTTGTCGCACTTGGGGTTTTATGTATTCCGATCCATATAGTGCAAGTCCAGTAGTTGCCCACCAGTCAGAAAATTTAACCGTAGAGATATCTCCGTATTCATCATATGTCTTTAGTACTAAGTCAAAGTCAGGAGGTAGTTGCTTCCTTTGAGCTGCGGTGAGCTTTCCCGTTCTCGCCTTCCTCGCTAGTTCATATGTAGGGCTTAGGCGCAGATATTCCAGCATCAACATCACGTAGCCCTGGATGCCTCTGGTAGCCCAATCTTTCATTGACTTGTTTGGCAGCATTTTTGGTCCATTTTTTCAAAAAACTATACAAATATATTAACATTTAAGGATCAGATTCTAAATGTAATTTTTATAAAGTGTTTAGTTTGATTTAATTGATATATAGCAAATTCGCTATGTTTATAGGGGGTGGATTCAACCACGAAGTGCAACTTTGAACAACTAGGTAAGGAGGCTAAGGATGTTTTAGTATCCAAAGCTTCTAGACCTCCAAGTCAAAGTAGCCATGACCTATCAACACCTTAGCCAAACTGA
>NZ_JACVPL010000037.1 GCF_018881925.1 Polynucleobacter sp. Latsch14-2
AATTACTCACAGGCTAAGCTCAATGCCATAGCCAGAAAACTCAATGAACGCCCTAGAAAGACACTAAACTATCAAACACCGGCAGAACGTTTTGCCCAATCTGTTGCGTTGACCGGTTGAATCCAAGACCCAAAGCAGACATACAAAGAAAAAGCCAACCCGAAGGCTGGCTTTAATGATGCAAAATAATTATAACAACTGCATTACGGCAGTGGTCTAGGTTGCTTGGTTTCAGATACTGGAATTACTCTGCCGCCCAAGACTGTTGCTTGAACTGCAACATCTTTAATCTTAATTGCAGGGATAGTTTGTGGATCAACATCTAGTACTGTAAAGTCAGCAAACTTACCGGCTTCAATACTGCCAACCTTATCTTCCACACCCAGTGTATAGGCAGCATTAATGGTGATCATCTTCATCGCCTCTGATGGAGGCAAGGCTTCAGCAGGCGCCCAAACTTTGCCATCGTTATACACATCTCGGCGAGTTACTACAGACCAAGCCTCTTGCAATGGGTTGGGTGCTGAAACAGGTGCATCCGAATGAATCGAGGTAACGATGCCATTTCGCACCAACATGCCTAAACGTGTGGCAGTAGAGGCACGATCGGTACCCATTGCTGGGTACTGTAACTTTGCACGTTGTGAGATGTAGGAAACATTAGCGCTGACCACCGCATTTAACGCCTTAATCTTAAAGACCATGGCTGTCGATGGAACGCCAAAGTGATTTACCGTAAAGCGGTGATCAAAGCGTGGCTTTGAATCTTGCAATAATTGCAATGCATTTAGCGTATCGAGATTTCCTACGTCACTGTTACTGTGTACGTGAATATGAAAGCCTGCATCCCACCAAGGCTTCATAGTAGATGCAAAATCTTTTGCGGATGCGTAAGTAGATGGACCACCAATACCCCCATCGACATAGGTAGGGTGGCCCATATGCATGGTCTCAGGCATGTACCCACCATCGCTAAAGAATTTAACGCCCTGGAAAATAAAAAGATCGTTATCGTATTGTTTGAAATTTAAAGCTTCTTGGATAGCTTTATCACCATACTTTGCCTTCAATACCTCGCCAGTTACCACTGGAACAACCCGCATTGACCCTGCATTGGATTTTGAAAACTCACGAGCCACTTTCAATTCCATATCCAAGTCTAGGGCGCCAATAGAGCTAACCCAACTATGCACAATCCTTGCGTGCTGCCTAGTCGATAAATGTGGGGACCTTCGCCATTAATAGATAATTAAATCCCAGGGCTGAGTGCTTTCTCAAAATTAACTGAAAGTACCTCGTAGCGCTTCATAGCCATCTGAGTTGGATAGACATGCTTTTTCCTAGCGTCATTTTTGTCAGCCATCAGATTAATCAGCCCTTTCCTCTCAAGGCTCTTTACTCTTCCATGTAGCGTTGCCTGTGACCCCAGGGTTGAAATTGATATGAGATCCCCAACTAATATGGGCTCATTTTGTATTGTTGTCATCAAAAACAGTTTATTCAGCAATGCTTCCTCTAGTGGGTCTAGCTTTTTCCATCCCCCTGTCACATCAATGACATCTATTGAATTTAAAAAACGAATGTACGCTGATAGTGCAATACTCTTTTGAAGAATTTGCTTTGTTTTGGCTAATTTTTCCATATTTAATACCTTGGCTAATTACTCATGCATCAATTGATCTTGTGGGTTGATTCATAGTTAATCCACTG
>NZ_JACVPL010000038.1 GCF_018881925.1 Polynucleobacter sp. Latsch14-2
TCACTGCTACTGATGCTAATGAGCCAGCAGTAATAGTGACAGCCAAGCTTGGATCGGTTTCACCATAGATCTTAGTAGCGCTGCTAGCAGTCAAGGTAATTGGACGTGGCGTAATGGCAAAGTTGGCCGGTACGTAGCTAATGGTGTAGTTGCTATTGGCTAAGGTGCCCTGACCGATTGCATAGGTATTCACGTTCTCACCAGTAGCTCTGGTTAAGGCACCGGTGAAAGCATCAGAGCCTACTAAGCCACGACCAGTGCTATTGGCTTCTGGAGTGTAGGTATAGCTAGCAGGATCCGCATTACCGTAAACTTTGGTTTGGTTACTGTTGGCAGTAATGATGATCGGACGTGCGGTAATGGTGCCATTGCTACCCGTAAACGATGTGCCCCCTGTTAAGTAATAGTTAGCTTTATCTGTGCCAGTTAAGGACAAGTTAGAAACGTTATATGCCACATAATTGCCGACTGAACTTTGCCCAAAAGAACCTACACCGCCAACACTGACATCATCGCCACTTACCGGGGTTGATAGGCCCAAAGTTAATCCGGACATAGAGGTACTGCCGTCATAAATTTTAGAAATATTGGAAGCGCTAGCAGTAAGCGCCTTTTGATTGACCGATAACGTCCCGGTGTAGACAGGGCTACCGACAAAGTTCTGACTTACTTGCGAGAAGTTAATACCAGTAGTGTTGTAGCTTCCAACCACTAAAGCTCCACCTGAACTTGCACTACCAACAGCAGATAAGGTGAATTTGGCGCTGCCGCCCACACCATCTGAGTAGGTATATGTATTTCCACTGGCTGCAGTTTGGCTTAATGTTTTGAGTACATTAGAGCCATCTAGATACTGAACACTCGTTGGTGCTAAAGCAGCAGTAGTTCCATACGTTGTAGTTGTATTTGCAACTTTAATAATTAACGTTTGGGCAGGGACGATGGTGTAATCACCTGCAACATAATTGATATTGTAGTTGCTTGATATGTAACCGGATGGTTGTAACACTCCGTTGTAAGTAGCGGCATTATTTTGCGTATAGTTTGATCGATTAATCATCAAATATCCGCCAAGTACGCTAGACGTTTGACCACCCACAAAGCCAGAGATCGTGGCTCCGTTAAAGCCGTAGTTATCGGATTGCGTTACAAATTTAGAATCCGCCCTTGCTGTGACCGTTAAAGTTGCCTTAGTGATATTGGCTGTGAGGCCAGCTGGCTGACTCAAGCTGTAATTATTAGCAGAGGTGCCAGACAATACGTTGCCTCCAACAGTAACAGCTATTCCATTACCTGCATTTGCGCTTACAAATGTTCCATATGCACCAGTAGCATTCAATGTCACCGCATCAGCGCTCAATGCCCCAACTAATGCGGAGTTGCTTATATCAATTGTTGCAGTAGTCCCGGAATCGTAGACTTTATTAACAGCCACTTGACCGCTAATGGTCAAAGGTTTAGCGGTAATCCCCATGGCCTGATTAGTGCTATCAAAGGTAATGGTGTAGTTAGCTGCCTTAGTGCCTGAACCTAAGAGGATGTTGTAGTTGCCTACGTTCTCCCCTGCGCTGCGAGATAAGGTACCTG
>NZ_JACVPL010000039.1 GCF_018881925.1 Polynucleobacter sp. Latsch14-2
TGAACTGACCCACAAAAGTTGGACACCCAATCCAACTCAACAGGGTCAGTCTCATGTCCAAATACAGCAAAGAGTTCAAGCTAGTAGTCATTGAGCATTACCTCTCCGGTAGGGGTGGTTTTAAAACTATTGGAGATCAATACGGCGTTAAATATGCCTATGTTCGCAAATGGGTTCATGCTTACAAAGTCCATGGCCAACACAGTCTCAACAAGACTTATGCCCATTACACTAGCGGCTTTAAGCTATCTGTCTTGCAGCACATGGAGAAGCACCAGCTCTCCATTAATCAAGCGGCAGCCCACTTTAATATCCCAGCCCCCAGTACGATTGGTCAATGGCAACGCCTCTACAATGAAAGCGGTATCACAGCCCTAGAACCTAAACCCAAGGGACGGCCACCCATGTCAAAACCCTGTAAACCGTTTACCCCCACCAATAAGCCGGTGACCCAAATGACTCCACAAGAGCTCATGCAAGAGCTCGAGTACCGCAGAGTGGAGACTGATTACCTAAAAAAGCTCGAAGCCTTAGCCCAGCAAAAGTACTTGGCAAGCAAGAACAAGTCCAAGTAATTACTGAGTTAAGGCAGCAATACCCCTTACAGATCATCTTGGCTGTCGCCAAGATGGCCAGAAGTGTTTACTACTACCAGGTGGGGCTTAGTAAGCAGACTGACCCCTATCTTGCAGTCAAGACGCAGATCAGCGCCATCTACCATCGCCACAAGGGTCGCTATGGTTATCGGCGAGTCCATTTGGAGTTGGGTAATCAGCAGCGTTACCTCGATCCTAAGACTGTACAAAAGCTCATGGGGCAACTGGGACTGAAGTCCACCGTTCGCCCTAAGCGATACCAGTCTTATAAGGGGTCTGTGGGTAAGGTAGCCTCCAACTTACTCGAGCGCCACTTTGTAGCTAGTAAACCTAATCAAAAGTGGGTAACCGATGTCACCGAGTTCAATATCAAGGGCGAGAAGGTATATCTCTCACCCATCTTGGATCTATACAACCAAGAGATCATCTCCTATGAGATTGCGGATCGCCCGCAGATCAGCATGGTGAGCACCATGCTCACCAAAGCCTTTAAGCGACTTACTCAGACCGAGAAGCTGATGCTGCACTCAGATCAGGGCTGGCAATACCAGATGGGGATTTATCAACGAGCCCTCTACAAGCAAGGCATTACTCAGAGCATGTCTCGAAAAGGTAACTGCCTGGATAACGCAGTCATGGAAAACTGGTTTGGGATTATGAAGACTGAGTTCTTCTATCAAAAGAAGTTTGACGACGTTCACACATTTAAAACTGAGCTAAAGGAATATATCGACTATTACAACCATGATCGGATCAAACAAAAACTGAAGGGATTGAGCCCGGTTAATTACCGAACTCAATCCCTCGTGCTAACCTAATTAAACTGTCCAACTTTTGTGGGTCAGTTCA
>NZ_JACVPL010000003.1 GCF_018881925.1 Polynucleobacter sp. Latsch14-2
GAATATATCGACTATTACAACCATGATCGGATCAAACAAAAACTGAAGGGATTGAGCCCGGTTAATTACCGAACTCAATCCCTCGTGCTAACCTAATTAAACTGTCCAACTTTTGTGGGTCAGTTCAGTTGAGGTCTTTTTTATTCCCGCACATCCAAAAATATTGATACTGGAACTGCAGTAGTTTATTTCTTGCTAGGTGCAACTACATTTGCATTCTTAGGCGATGAGGTGATGGTGATAAGTGTTTTTGGTCCAGTTAGCGAGCCCTCATTTAATTCAATAGTTGAAGTGCGATCTCCTTTTGTAAAAACCAAAATACTCGTTTTAGATTTGACGGCACTAATCGTTGTCCAGCCTGCCCTAGGATATTCAGATTGGAAGTAGGCATAAATATCGGTTGGTGATTGCACGCCCGAGAGCACTACACGACCAACCCAGTTATCGCCACGACCAATAATTAATGAATCAGAGCCAATAATTTTGGAGGCTGCTGGCAAAGGCATATCACCCAATAACTGAGTTTGAGTTTCTTGAACCTCAGCAGGGGTGCCGGTTGGAGAGTCGCCAGAAGATGCACATGCACCCAATAGCGCCACCAGTGCAGCAAAAGCTATGTATCTAGAAATTAAAAAGGCATTCATTATTTTCACCAGGCCACTTAATGAGAACATTTTAGGGGAAGCGCCCAATTCGTCAAGAGATTAACTTGCAATCTCACAGAGTTAACTGGAGGCGCGTGAGGGAATCGAACCCCCGTACGAAGCTTTGCAGGCTCCTGCCTAACCACTCGGCCAACGCGCCATATGCCTGAATCAAAAATGGGAAGCTTTTTAGGGCTTCCCATCGAACTTGGAGCGGGAAAGGAGGTTCGAACTCCCGACCTATACCTTGGCAAGGTATCGCTCTACCAGCTGAGCTATTCCCGCATAACAGGGGGATAGTTTAACAAACAATTCAAAAGAAAGCACTTTTCCGCCACTGAGCATGAATTGCCCATCACTAAATACACGGCAAAGCCTTATGGAGATTAGGTCTTGGCGTGTCAAAGATTTTTAGTCGACCTTACCTACCAACTGGGGCAAAGCCTTTTGCAGGTAGTAAAACATTGACCACAATGTAAGAAATGCGGCAACCCAAATTAACCAAGTACCCACGCGAGCACAATTTAACCACCCAAATAAGGTGTCATTTAGCAGCAGAAATGGAATCGCTACAAGCTGAGCAGTTGTTTTTAATTTGCCCACCATGTGCACTGCTACGCTTTTACCAGCACCAAGTAGTGCCATCCATTCCCTTAATGCTGAGATAGTGATCTCGCGACCAATAATCACCAGCGCCACCCATACCTGCACTCGATCCATATTCAGCAATACCAGCAAAGCAGCAGCAACAATTAGCTTATCGGCTACAGGGTCCAAGAACTGCCCAAATGCAGACTCCTGTTTCATGCGGCGCGCCAAAAAACCATCTAGCCAATCCGTCACCGCCGCAAAGACAAATAAGATGGTCGCGAACAGATTTTGCTCAAAAGGCATTAGCCAAGTATGTGGCAAATAAAAGATAGCAACCATCAATGGAATGACTGCAACGCGCAACCAGGTCAGGGCAATTGGTAAATTGAATGGCATAACGTAAGCATACCCCAATGAGCTCAATGAAGCTGTCGATAAATTTGCTCTGCAAGAATGATCGAAATTCCCTCTACGCTAGCAATCTCTTCAATACTGGCATTGGCTACGCCTCGCAGGCCACCGAATCTCGCTAATAGCTTTTGACGACGCTTGGCGCCAATACCTTCAATCTCCTCTAGGCGAGAAATCGTCCTTGTTTTTGCTCGTTTAGCACGCATACCGGTAATAGCAAAGCGGTGAGCCTCATCCCGAATCTGGGCAATCAATAAAAGCGCGGCGCTATCAATCCCAAGTCCTAAAGCCTCTCGACCATCAGCAAAAATGAGAGTCTCCAATCCCACCTTCCGCCCCTCACCTTTGGCAACCCCAACGATCAAACTGACATCCATGCCAAATTCAGAAAGCACTTGCCTTGCCATCTCAACCTGCCCCTTACCGCCATCAATCAAAATGACCTGCGGGACTTTTTCGACCGGCAATTCTTGAAAATTAGCATAGCGTCTTTGTAAAACTTGGCGCATTGCTGCGTAATCATCACCGGGGGTAATGTCATTGATATTGAAGCGTCTATATTCACTAGGCTGCATCGCATTTTTTGCATAGACCACGCAAGAGGCCTGGGTTGCCTCGCCTGAAGTATGGCTGATATCAAAACATTCGATTCGCAGTTGATCTAAGCTTTCCAACTCTAAACTCAGCACGTCAGCAAGGGCGCGCGCTCTCGCCAACTGACCGCCAGTTTCAACAAGGCGCTTTGTCAGAGCAAGCTTGGCATTGCCTTCTGCCATCGCCAGCCAATGACGCCTTTGTCCTTGGGGTTGATGCAAGAAGGTAATTTTTCTACCAGCCTGCGCATTGAACAGATCTTGCAAATCCTCCGGCGGGTTTTCAGTTAAGTCCCCAGCATCATTACTCAAAGACTGCAGTGAGTGATTCAAAATAATGACTGATGGGATTAAATGAGCAGATGGAGACTCACCTTCAGTGAGACCATCTAAATAATGTTGCGTAATGAATGCTTCCAATATTTCAGTGGGGGTAAGTAAATCACCAGATGCTTGTCGACCTCTAGGAAAATATGCTCGATCACCTAAATGGCGGCCACCGCGCACCATCGCCAGATTGACGCAGATCATACCCTCCATCTGCGCCACAGCAATGATGTCAACATCACCCTCGCCTTCAGCAACCGTATCCATTGACTGTTGCTGTAAAACACTCGATAGGTCAGCAATACGATCACGCAATACCGCAGCCATTTCAAATTCCATTGCCTCGCTATGCGATTGCATTTCTCTTTCAAGCTCAGTTAAGACTCGACCATGATCACCCTCTAAAAATCGCGTTGCCTGTGCAACATCTTGACCATACTGCACAGAGCTTAGACGCCCAACACAAGGCGCACTACAACGATGGATTTGGTGCAATAAACATGGGCGGCTACGATTCTTAAAAACCGAATCCTCGCAAGTTCGCAAGCGAAATACTTTTTGTAAAATTTGCACACTATTGCGCACCGCCCAAGAATTAGGAAATGGACCAAAGTAATGATTGCGCTTATCTACTTTTCCACGATAAGAGGCTAACCGGGGAAACTCATGGCCAGTCAACATGACGTAGGGATAAGACTTGTCGTCTCGAAACAAAATATTAAACGGCGGAGCCAATTCTTTAATCAGATTGTTCTCTAGAATGAGTGCTTCTGTTTCAGTCCGTGTTACTGTTGTTTCATAGCGAGCAATCTTACCCACCATCAGCGCAATGCGCGGTGATAGTTGCGTGCGCTGGAAATAACTAGAAACACGCTTTTTTAGGTTGCGGGCTTTACCTACGTATAGAATCTGCCCCGCTTCGTCGAAAAAGCGATACACCCCCGGCAATCCGGGAAGCCGTTTAACGTCTTGCTGAAGGTTTTGAAAAAGCGAATTACTCATGCGTTGGGATATTTTCTGCCAAATCGTAGACAACTATGGTGATGCCGGTATTTGCTGGCGTCTAGCCCGAAGCTTATCAAGTCTTCACGGTCAAGATGTCCGCATCTTCTGTGACGACCTACCAACCCTCAATTTACTCGCTTTGGGCGTAGACCAATCCGTTAAGCGAAAAATCGATCTTCTACCTTGGGAGGCTAGCTTTAATAATGCACGACATCCTACAGAAGCGCCGGATGTTGTTGTTGAGACTTTTGGCTGCAACCTACCAGAAAGATATCTCACCAACTTACTGATTGCCCCCAAAAAACCCATCATCATTAACTTGGAATATCTGAGTGCTGAGCCATGGATTACTGAATTTCATGGGAAACCTTCACCCCAAGCGCACGGCATTGCAAAATACTTTTTCTTTCCGGGTTTTCAAGACAATGCAGGCGGACTTCTTGTCGACCCCATTCCAAAAGAGTCTAAGCTACCCGCAACTCTAGAAGCCGCCTGGTCAAAGCTGCGTCCCAATGCCAAACGAATTAGCATCTTTTGTTATCCAGGCGCACCATTGCGAAAATGGTTAGAAGACCTTGGTTCAATCGGTGAAAATTTTGATATTGTTCTGACACATGGTCACGCCCAACTGCTGGGAGTTAATGTGGGCCAACAAATACACTTTCCAAAAACGATTCAATTGCTTTCTATCCCATTTGTGACGCAAGATGAATATGACTGGCTACTCTCTCAATGCGACTTTAATATCGTCCGCGGCGAAGACTCCTTCGTGCGAGCCCAACTAGCTGGAAAGCCATTCATTTGGCATATCTACCCTCAGGACGATGGCGCACATCAAGTGAAATTGGCAGCCTTTCTTGATCTCTATCTTGAGTCGGCCAGTCAAGAGCTTAAAACCGCCTCTATCGCAGCGATGTCTTGGGCAATGCCCCAAGAGTGGCTCAAATCCCTAGATGCTTGGAGTAGCCATTCCAGGGTCTGGCGGGCGCATTTACTCGAAAAACAAGCTGATGGGGGCTTAGCGGGCCGTCTGGTGCGATTTGTCGCTTAAGCCTGCACGGAAAAGATCTGTGGGCGGTTACAATCTTGTCTTTGATAAAACTCGCAGAAATTTAACCCTGCACCCAGGAATAGCAAGATGAAAACAGCACAAGAACTCCGCGTTGGTAACGTAGTGATGATCGGCACCGATGCCATGGTCGTTTTGAAAGCAGAATACAGCCGCTCTGGCCGCAACTCCTCTGTTGTGAAAATGAAATTCAAGAATTTATTAACTGGCGCACCTAACGAAGGTGTTTATAAAGCTGATGACAAGTTTGATGTAGTGATTCTTGATAAGAAAGAGTGTACTTACTCCTACTTCGCCGACCCAATGTATGTATTCATGGATACCGAATACAACCAATATGAAGTTGAAGCTGAATTCATGGGTGATGCACTGAACTACCTTGAAGAAAGCATGCCCTGTGAAGTGGTGTTCTACGAAGGTAAAGCACTTTCTGTAGCAATGCCAAACTCCTTGGTTCGTGAAATCATTTACACTGAGCCAGCAGTTAAAGGTGATACCAGCTCTGGAAAAGTATTGAAGAGTGCAAAATTAGCAACTGGCTATGAACTGCAAGTGCCCCTGTTCTGCAATACTGGTGACAAGATTGAAATCGATACTCGCACTGGCGAATATCGCAGTCGCGCTAACTAAGCATCCAAATAATCGCATTAATGTTGATCTTGCAGCGTTTGACCCAAAAGCCCGGCATGCCGGGCTTTTTTATTCTCAAACTAAATTCAATTGCTGCAGCAAGCCTTTAGCATGCTGATATTCCGCCTCATTCTGAAGGGCATCCCAAGGCAATGCTGGTGTTTGTGGCATCAATCGGTTCAAACGGGTAACTGACTCGGTTCGCTTCGCTTTGGATACCTTGAGCTTTGAGAGTAGTTGATCTGCAAGATCGGGGCGATTGCAAATTAAGACGGCATCACAGCCTGCCTCAAGCGCCAGTTCAGCACCCTTTACAACAGAACCAGCAACACTAGCGCCCTCCATCGAGAGATCATCACTAAAGATCACGCCCTCAAAACCTAACTCTTGACGCAACACTGAATGCAACCAGATCTTAGAAAAGCCAGCGGGGAGCTTGTCGACCTGGGGATAAATTACATGCGCCGGCATTACGGCCGCCAAGCTGAGATCCAACCATTCATAGGGTTTAGCATCGTTATTCAAAATCTCCGCTAAAGATCGCTCATCTACTGGAATGGCCACATGAGAATCTGCCTCCGCCCAGCCATGGCCTGGAAAATGCTTCCCACAGTTAGCCATACCAGCCAAACGCAAACCTTCATTCAGGCTCTTGGCTAGAGCAAAAACAATTTGCGGATCACGACTAAAAGAACGATCACCAATCACACCACTGCGACCAAAATCTAAATCAAGTACCGGGGTAAAACTAAAATCAACGCCACAAGCACGTAATTCAGCAGCCAAGACATAAGCACAAGCAGTTGTGGCAGCCATAGCTAGCGCGGCTGATTCAGCCGCATGATGAGATGTATTTTTTGCTGCCCAGAGATCACCCAATTTACGCATCGCTGGAAGATGTGTAAAGCCATCCGCCTTACAGCGCTGTACTCGCCCACCCTCATGATCAATCGAGATCAGCACATCGGGACGTAGCTTTTTAATCTCAGTAGTTAGCTTGGTGAGTTGTTTGCGATTAGAAAAGTTACGACCAAACAAAATGACGCCACCTGTTAATGGGTCCAGAATACGACGGCGATCCTCAGCATTTAGCGTAAGACCAACAACGTCTAAAGTGATGGGGCCTGGGCTCATGTTCGACTGACTCATATTTTCCTCTGAATCTTTCTTGAGTGTTATGAATAACTTTTTTATATTGGAGATTATTTCTGAACAACGATCACATGGGCAATTGCCATATCTTGCTCATCGCTAACTGTTACTTGGGCTTCCCAATTGCGCTCTGCCATAAATTGAGCCAATACCCCCAAATACGAAGTGACAGGCTTGCCGCTAGGCTCATTCAATGTTTGTAAAGAGCGCCAGGTCATCGGCATGCGCATCCCCAAGCCAATGGCCTTAGAAAAAGCCTCTTTGGCAGCAAAACGTGTTGCCAAGAATGCAATGCCCCGCTTGTGATTTCTAGCAAGACGATGTTTAAAAACTAACATCTCGTCGGGGCCTAGAATCTTCTCGGCTAAGCGGCCATTAGTGCGATCATAAGCTGCTTGCAAACGCTCAATCTGAAGAATGTCGGTGCCAATACCAATGATCATTTTCTATTTATCTAACTTGAATATTTTAAGACTTTGCTCTGCCCTGAAGCATGAGCGCCTTCATGTCAGTGATGGCTTTTTGCCAACCCTTAAAGAGGGCTTCGGCAACAATAGCGTGCCCAATATTGAGCTCAGATAATTCAGCAATAGCAGCAATCGGCAATACGTTGCCCTCGTGAAGGCCATGCCCAGCATTGACCCTTAGACCAATACTGACACCAAACTGAGCGGCCTTTCTAATGCGCTCCAGCTCTTTTGCTTGAGCATCACCATCAAAATCTGCATAACGGCCAGTATGCAATTCCACTACCGTGGCGCCCACATCTTTAGATGCCTGAATTTGTTTTTCTTCCGGATCTATAAATAGCGACACCCGAATACCCGCATTTTTTAACTGAATGACAGCGGCCTTAACCACCTCAAAGTGACCCAATATGTCTAGACCACCTTCGGTAGTCACCTCTGCACGCTTCTCGGGAACGAGGCAAACATCATGCGGCTTAACTTGGCAAGCAATACCCAACATCTCCGCTGTAACTGCACACTCAAGATTCATACGAGTTTTGATTAATGGTCGCAATGCAAATAAATCCGCATCCTTAATATGGCGGCGGTCTTCGCGTAAATGTAGGGTGATTAAATCAGCCCCGACCTCCTCAGCTAAGCGTGCCGCCCTAAGGGGGTCGGGGTAAATCGTCCCACGCGCATTACGCAATGTCGCTATGTGATCAATATTGATGCCGAGCTCGAGCGCTTTAGAGTAACTCATTTAGCTAGATTACTAGATTTTCTTGAGATCGATCAAAATTTGACGGGTTGTCAAAACCTGATCCTGTAAATGCAAACCCAAGAGGAAGCGCATCAACTGTTTGCTCTCAGCAAGTGTTTCTGGATCTGAAAAATCCCCGACTGATATCGCCAAGAGGGATCTGCCCGCTAGGGTCGGCCAGTGACCGGGATCGTCTGCCTGCACTGGTCGAACGCCGCGCTCAGGCTGGTACACATAATGCTGATCAAGCACTGGGGATGAATTGGTCTCAACACAACGATCTAATGCTGCTGCATAACCAGTTTCTTGCAATAATGCCAGCTCAAAAGGTCGCAGAATTTCTTCCAATCCCTTAGATTCAAACTCCAGATTAGATAGAGCGGAGATGGTTTCCGTATAGCGGTCATAGAGTTTTTCATACTCATCCTCACGCGCCAAAAACTTAACCAATAGCTCATTGAGGTAGAAACCGCAAAGCAGCGCATCTCCAACTAACGATGGTGTACCACCAACCCATTCAGACTTAGTGAGCGTGCGTAATTCTGATTTACCACTCCACGACACAAGTAGTGGCTGAAAGCGTTGCAAAACAGGACGTAAAGTGGAGTGTGGCCGCTTGGCGCCTTTAGCAATCAAAGCCATGCGACCATATTGCCGTGTAAACACATCCAGAATTAAGCTAGTCTCTTTATAGGGGATGCTGTGCAATACAAAAGCGGGTTCGTCAGCTACACGAATCGAAGCCATGAATGTTACTCCAGGCCCTGTGCCCGAAGTTCGGCGCGATCATCTGCCCAGCCGCGCTTTACCTTCACCCACGTCTCCAAGAAGACCTTGCCATCAAACAGTTTTTCCATATCGATGCGAGCATCCGTTGAGATCTTTTTTAGGCGCTCGCCTTTAGCACCAATAATCATTGCCTTATGACTGTCACGATCAACCAAAATAGTCGCAGCAATCCGACGCATCTTGCCATCCATCTTAAATTGATCAATCACCACGGTACTGGTGTAAGGCAACTCTTCACCAGTAAATCGAAAGACCTTTTCCCGCAAGATCTCTGCAGCTAAGAAGCGCTCACTACGATCGGTGACGGTATCGACATCATAGATAGCATCGCCTTCAGGCAAATATCCCTCTAAGACATCTAATAATCTCTGAACATCTGCAGGACTCTTTGCACTCATTGGCACGATCTCAGAAAACTCACATTTATCCTGATCCTCATGCCCACCAATCTGACTCCAAGGCAAGGACATTTCCTTCATAAAGTTGAGTAGCGCCTGGTCCCGCTCAGAGGGGGTCTGAAAACGACTATTAAATAAATCAAGCTTATTAAGCACTAGCACTACTGGCAGGTCAGCTGGCAACAGCTTCAAAACCTTCTTGTCGTCTTCACCAAAGTAGCCAGCTTCCACCACAAAACAAGCAACATTTACATCTTGTAATGCAGTTGTCACTGTTCGGTTCAGCGCCTTGTTCAAAGTATTCATGAGGCGCGTCTGAAAACCAGGCGTATCAATAAAAATAAATTGCGCTGCTTCACGATTCTGCACACCTAAAATACGATGACGCGTGGTTTGGGCCTTACGCGAAGTGATACTAATCTTCTGACCAACCACTGCGTTCAGTAAAGTCGATTTGCCCATATTGGGACGCCCGACAATGGCGATAGTGCCGCATCTAAACACGGTTAGCCCTTCAGCTTTAGATTGAACTGCTCTTCGGTCACTTCTTTCTTTGCCGCCTTCTTTTTTGCAGACCTAGTCTTCTTAGGTTTGCGAGACTCTTGTGGCAAAGCTTTCAGCATTGCAATTAAAGCCAACTTGGCAGCCGCTTGCTCAGCAGCGCGGCGAGAAGCGCCCTCACCCTTGACTGCTACTTTATGACTTGGAATAAGGCACTCAACCTCAAATTGTTGATTGTGCGCAGCGCCAGTAGTGCCTGTCACGTTGTATGTTGGCAAAGGTAATTGATAACTTTGCAAACATTCCTGCAAGAGAGTTTTATCATCCTTACCCAATGTTTTAGGGTCTACATTTGCCAATATGACTGAATAGAGCTTGCGCAAGCAAGTTTTGGCAGCATCAAAGCCACCGTCTAGAAAAATTGCTCCAGTAACCGCCTCAAGCGTATCCGCAAGAATAGATGGCCTACGAAATCCTCCGCTCTTTAACTCACCCTCACCTAGGCGAAGATAGTCAGATAAAGAGAGGGTTTGGGCAATTTCATATAAAGCTTGCTGTTTTACTAAATTAGCACGCACGCGCGAAAGGTCGCCCTCATCTAAATCCGAATAACGCTCATAAAGCATTTCAGCAACTACGCAGTTCAGAATCGAGTCCCCCAAAAACTCTAGGCGCTCATTATTTTTCTTGCTATGACTGCGATGCGTAAGGGCCTGATTGAGTAACTCTATCTTTTTAAAGCTGTATCCAAGACGCTCCTGGAGTGGCACAGTTTCAATGACGGCACGGGCGTTCATGATTTACTGAAATCCGCCAATACGACCTAAGGAGCCAAGATTGAGCCAAACAAAAAAGGCTTGCCCTACAATATTTTGATCTGGTACAAAACCCCAATAACGCGAGTCAGCACTGTTGTCACGGTTATCGCCCATTGCAAAATAATGTCCGGCAGGGACCTTACAAGTCAAGCCAGCATTTTGATATTGGCAGTTTTCAAACCCTGGAAAATGTTCCGCCGGAAAATTACCAGCCGGGCGATCGGGGTTATTCAAGATTTGATGGCGATTGCCACCCAAATCAGATGGGAAGCTCTCGGTGAACTCCTTTGCATAGCGCATGCTCTCGGGATCAAGATAGGCTTCACCACCACTATAGGCTAAAGGCTGGCCATTGATGGTGAGGCGCTTATCTTGATACTCAATCACATCACCTGGCAAACCCACAATACGTTTAATGTAATCAACAGATTCATCACGAGGATAGCGAAACACCACCACATCGCCGCGCTTAGGTGAACCCAATTCAACTACTTTCTTATTGATGACCGGTAAACGAATCCCATAAGTAAATTTATTTACCAAAATAAAGTCACCAATTTGCAGAGTTGGAATCATTGATCCGGAAGGAATTTTAAATGGCTCAACCAAAAATGAGCGCAATACAAACACCGCACAAATCACCGGGAAAAAACTGGCTGAGTATTCTAACCAGAGCGGCATACGATCAATACCAGCAGCACGTCTTTGCGGCGCAAAGTAGAGCCTATCTGCCACCCAGGCGATTCCCGAAACAATCACCAACACAAAAAGGATGAGGGCAAAGTTCATTAATCCTCCACCTGCAAAATAGCCAAGAAAGCTTCTTGTGGAATCTCCACATTACCGACCTGTTTCATGCGTTTCTTACCTTCTTTTTGTTTCTCTAAGAGCTTACGCTTTCGGGAGATATCACCGCCATAGCACTTAGCTAAAACGTTTTTACGCAAGGCTTTCACGTTCTCACGTGCAACGATATTGCTACCAATTGCCGCCTGTATAGCCACATCAAACATTTGACGAGGAATAATGCCGCGCATCTTTGCGACAACCTCGCGTCCACGATGTTGGCTATTACTGCGGTGAACAATGACCGATAGAGCGTCAACACGTTCACCGTTAATCAAAATATCAACCTTGACCACATCAGCAGGACGATATTCTTTGAACTCGTAATCCATCGAGGCATAACCACGTGAAATAGATTTCATCCTATCGAAGAAATCCATCACAATTTCAGCCATGGGTAACTCATAGGTAAGCTTTACCTGGCGACCCAAATAATTCATATCGGTCTGTATGCCACGTTTTCCAACGCATAAGGTAATAATGGATCCAACATACTCTTGAGGCATGTAGAGATTGACGGTGACAATTGGTTCTAAAATAGTAGCAATCTTGCTAGGCTCTGGCATCTTTGATGGGTTATCCACCATCATCATCGTGCCGTCTGACTGCTCTACCTGATACACCACGGTTGGAGCAGTAGTGATGAGGTTCATATCGTACTGGCGCTCTAAACGCTCTTGCACGATCTCCATGTGCAACAGGCCTAAGAAACCACAGCGAAATCCAAATCCTAAAGCTTGTGAAACCTCTGGTTCGTACAACAGTGATGCATCGTTGAGCTTCAATTTCTCGAGCGATTCACGCAGCTGATCATACTCACTGGCTTCAACAGGATAAAGACCCGCAAACACCTGTGATTTCACTTCTTTAAATCCAGGTAGCGGTGCATTAGCAGGCGTACGACCTTGTTGACCTGGTGCGTGAGTAACGGTATCCCCTACTTTTGCCGCCTTCAATTCTTTGATACCGGCAATCACAAAACCCACTTGACCAGCCGAGAGCTCTGGGCGATCCACAGACTTTGGACTAAAGACGCCCACATGCTCAACCAAATGAATTGAGCCATTAGCCATCAGCAGAATTTTATCTTTGGGTTTTAATGTGCCATTAACTACACGAATCAACATCACTACACCGACATAGTTATCAAACCAAGAATCAATGATTAAGGCTTGCAATGGGTCACTAGCACTGCCTTTAGGCGGCGGTATGCGGTGAATCATCTCTTCAATGACTTCAACAACACCTAGGCCAGTTTTCGCAGAACAGGTGATCGCATCGCTTGCATCAATGCCAATGACGTCTTCAATTTCTTGTTTAGCACGCTCGGGGTCGGCTTGTGGCAAATCAATCTTATTGAGCACCGGAACAACTTCTACGCCCAATTCAATGGCGGTATAGCAATTGGCAACCGTTTGCGCCTCAACACCCTGACTTGCATCCACCACCAATAACGCGCCCTCGCAAGCAGATAAAGATCGACTTACTTCATATGAAAAGTCGACATGCCCAGGGGTATCAATCAAATTGATGTTGTAAGTCTTGCCATCCTTAGACTTGTAATTCAAAGCGGCTGTTTGCGCTTTAATGGTGATACCACGCTCACGTTCAATGTCCATTGAGTCGAGAACTTGGGCTTCCATTTCACGATCAGAAAGGCCGCCGCATAGCTGAATGATGCGATCTGCGAGCGTAGATTTACCGTGATCGATGTGGGCGATGATAGAAAAATTGCGGATTAAATCCATAGCGTCTTCATTGGTCATTCAAAAAACGCCTTGTCAGAACGCACCACAATGATGCGCTGCAAAAAGTCGTCTTGGAGAGATTGTAATGGGTGGCGCCGAAATAGCGCCGAACCCTCTTCATTGGCCCAAAATCGGCTTATTTTGGCTTAACAGGGATCACCAAGGTGCTGTCAGCGCGGCGTACAAATACCGGCACAGCCTTATTGGCGTCTAGGCCTTTTATAAGGGCTTCAAACTGCTTAACCCCGCTTATATCTGCGTCTGCAATGCGAATGATGATATCGCCAGGACGAACCCCAGAGCGGGCCAATGGACCTTCATTTAAGCTAGTAACCTCAACGCCACCGCGGATATTAAGCTCTTTTTTCTTGGCCTCAGAGACCTCAATGACCGTAACGCCAAAAGCATTAGCGCCACCGCTATTCAGATTAGGGCTCTCAGACTTTTTGACCCCAGCAACGGAAGCCTCGCCATCAGTCACTACGACCACTAACTCCTTGGCGGCGCCTTTGCGCCAAACCTGAACTGTGGCACTAGTCCCAGGTCTAGTTTCGCCAACCACCCTAGGTAAATCTGTGGCTTTTGTTATTTCATGGCTGTTAAAGTTCAGAATCACATCACCAGACTCAATCCCACCAGCTGCAGCTGGGCCACCAAGCTCAACATTACGAACATAAGCCCCTCGTGGCTTACCCAAACCAAGGCTTTCAGCAACCTCTTTAGTCATATCGCCCAAGGCTACGCCTATACGGCCACGGACCATTTTTCCATTAGAGCGTAACTGGTCGGCAACGCGCATAGCTTCATCAATTGGGATGGCAAATGAAATTCCCATATAGCCACCGGAACGACTAAAGATTTGAGAGTTAATGCCGATGACTTGACCGGCGGTATTTAACAAGGGTCCACCAGAGTTACCAGGATTGACAGCAACGTCCGTTTGGATGAAAGGCAAGTAATCACCAGTGTCACGACTCTTAGCGGAAACAATTCCGGCCGTCACCGTATTCTCAAGACCAAAGGGTGAGCCGATAGCCAGAACCCATTCGCCCACCCTCACCCGCGAGGAATCCCCCAGGGGCAACTTTGGTAAATCACGGGCATCAATTTTGACAACCGCCACATCGGTACGCTTGTCCATGCCCAGCAGTTTTGCCTTGAACTCGCGCTTATCAGTTAAGGTGACATAGATAGTGTTAGCCCCCTCTACAACATGAGCATTTGTCAGAATCAAGCCATTGGACTCGATGATGAAACCGGAGCCTACGCCACGATCAGCTTCTTGAGGTTTCCCAGAGTTTGGTTGCGCTTGTTTTGGAGTGCTTGGCAATCCGGGAATAGGCACCCCAAAGAAGCGGCGAAAGAACTCCGCCTGATCTTCAGGGAGTCCCGGAATGCCGCCTTGTGACTGCTGAACCACTACTTTTTCTGTAGTGCGAATATTCACCACGGCAGGACTAGCGCGCTCAACTAAATCGGCAAAGTCTGGAATGCTCACGCGTGGAGATTGTGCCACTGCACTTGGCATAAACGAGAACTGACCAAAGCTAAAAATAGCCAAGATGGCAATGAGATACTTTTTCATGATGCTGTGGACCTAGCTGGCAAAAACCAAAAAATCGAAGATAAAACTAATATTAGGTCAATTTGCCAAAAATCAAGGTGCCGTTAGTACCCCCAAAACCAAAGTTGTTTTTCACGGCATGGTCAATCTTTACATCTCTGGCAACGTTGGCGCAATAGTCCAAGTCACACTCAGGATCTTGATTAAAGATATTAATGGTTGGTGGGGATTTTTGATTATGCAAGGCTAGGATAGTAAAAACAGATTCCAAGCCGCCAGCACCACCTAAAAGATGGCCTGTCATTGACTTAGTTGAATTCACCAGAACCTTCTTAGCATGATCCCCCAAGGCTGCCTTAATAGCGCCAGTCTCATTCTTATCACCCAAAGGTGTAGAAGTACCATGCGCATTGACATACTGAATCTGATCGGGATTTAAACTAGCATCGCGCATGGCATTAACCATGCAACGACGTGGGCCGTCCATATTTGGGGCTGTCATATGGTACGCATCGCCGCTCATACCAAAACCTAAAAGCTCACAATAAATCTTTGCGCCACGGGCTTTAGCATGCTCATACTCTTCAATCACAACAACACCAGCACCCTCACCAAGAACAAAACCATCGCGGTCAATATCCCAGGGACGAGAAGCGGTTGCAGGATCATCATTGCGTGTTGACAAGGCGCGTGCCGAAGCAAAACCACCAACACCCAATGAAGAAATGGTTGACTCAGATCCACCAGCAATCATCACGTCTGCATCGCCGTACTGAATTAAACGCGCCGCCAAACCAATGCTATGCAAGCCCGTTGTGCAGGCAGTCACAGCAGCAATATTTGGCCCCTTGAGACCAAACAAAATACTGAGATGCCCAGAAATCATATTAATGATTGAGCCAGGTACAAAGAAGGGAGAGATTCGCCGTGGACCGCGCGCCAATAACTCGGCGCCAGTCTCTTCGATCATTGGCAAGCCACCAATGCCTGAGCCGACCATAACGCCGATTCGCTCTGCATTTTCTTCTGTAACCTGAATGCCACTATCCCGAATAGCTTGCGTGCCAGCAGCAATGCCGTAATGAATAAAAGTATCCATGTGACGCGCTTCTTTGGCAGAAACATATTCTTCGACATTAAAATCTTTCACCTCTCCAGCGAAATGCACGCTCAGTAGAGAATGATCGAATTTAGTGATTGTCGCGATGCCCGATTTGCCCGCGAGCAAATTAGACCAAGCTACATCAACTGAATTACCGACAGGTGAGATGAGGCCTAAGCCGGTGACTACAACCCGGCGTCGGCCATTTGATGCTGACACAGTAATAGCTAAGTATTTACTAAGCTAGGGAATTAACCCTGAGCTTTGGATTGAGCGAAGTCAATCGCGAGCTGAACTGTGGTGATCTTTTCAGCTTCTTCATCCGGAATTTCAATCCCGAATTCATCTTCCAAAGCCATTACAAGCTCAACAGTGTCAAGAGAGTCAGCGCCTAGGTCATTCACAAAAGAAGATTCATTCTTGATATCTGCTTCTGCTACGCCCAATTGCTCAGCGACGATCTTCTTAACGCGTTGTTCGATGTTATCCATTAATTCCCCCAAGGGTTGTAAAAAAACGATGGAAGGATTTTATCAGCATGGCGGACAAAATCAGCAAAATCCACCAAAAAATGAGTAAATCCCCGCTTTGCCGTTAGGCTAAATAGAGTCCGCCATTGACGTGTAGGGTATTACCCGTAATGTAACCAGCCGCTGGAGAGGCTAAAAATGCCACTGCCTGGGCTACATCTTCTGGGCTACCCAGTCTTGCCAAGGGAATATTCACTTTTAAGGCATTTTGCTGCTCTTCGCTCAGTGCACGGGTCATATCAGTATCAATAAAGCCTGGTGCCACACAGTTCACGGTAATGTTTCGGCTGCCAATTTCACGTGCTAGAGCACGGGTCATACCAGAAACACCGGCTTTGGCAGCTGCATAATTTGCCTGCCCTGGATTGCCCATATGCCCAACAATGGAGGTAATGTTGATAATGCGACCACCGCGCGCCTTCATCATCGGACGCATCACAGCCTGAGAGAGGCGAAAAACGGCATTCAAGTTTGTGTCAATGACATCTGTCCACTCTTCCGCCTTCATCCGCATAGCAAGCTGATCACGGGTGATACCGGCGTTATTAACCAAGATATTGATGCCGCCATGCTCTTTCACAATGCGGTCAATAATTTCTTCACAAGCATTTGGCGCAGTGACAT
This sequence comes from Polynucleobacter sp. Latsch14-2, assembly GCF_018881925.1. GTDB lineage: Bacteria > Pseudomonadota > Gammaproteobacteria > Burkholderiales > Burkholderiaceae > Polynucleobacter. The sequence goes on from NZ_JACVPL010000003.1 coordinate 16,555, forward strand.
TTAAAACCAAGCCGCTACCACCCGAAGGGTTTAAGCGCTCGTCAATGGCTTTTGCACCATCAGCCGAAGTGGCTGTGCCAATCACCTTGGCGCCACATTTCACCAATTCATCGGCAATCGCTTGGCCAATACCACGTGAGGCGCCAGTAACTAATGCAATTTGTCCAGTTAAGTCGAGATTCATATTTGTCTTCCGTAATTGCTATGTTCTTTATTTGAAGCTTGCCAACACCTCATTCAAGCTTACTTCGTCAAAAACTGGGACGCCAGTCACTTGATCATTTATGCGCTTTGTTAAGCCCGCCAAGACTTTGCCCGGACCACACTCCACCACCTGAGTAATGCCCTGGCCTGCCATAGCCTGAATAGTTTCTTGCCAGCGTACCGGTTTAGCAGCTTGGCGCACTAAAGCATCTTTAATAGCGAGTGGATCATTCAAGATTGCGACATCGACATTATTAATAACGGCAATCGAGGGCGCCTTAAATTCAATATTGGCTAAATAGCCTTTGAGTTTTTCAGAGGCAGGTTGCAATAGTGAAGAATGGAATGGGGCAGATACAGGCAATGGCAAAGCGCGCTTTGCGCCAGCAGCCTTTAACAGCTCACAGGCTTTGGTGACAGCATCACTTCCACCGGCAATCACCACCTGTCCCGGAGCATTAAAGTTCACCGCCTCGACCACGCCACCTGAGGCAGCAGCAGCTTCAGCGCAGACCTTGATTACGCTTGCATCATCCAAGCCCAGAATGGCAGCCATACCACCAGTACCTACAGGTACAGCACCTTGCATCGCCTCTGCACGAAAGCGCACCAAGGGAATGGCGTCTTTAAACGCAATCACGCCAGCAGCAACCAAAGCAGAGTACTCACCCAAGCTATGACCAGCCATCACTTTAGGTAAGGGACCACCAGCAGCTAACCATGCATGGTAAAAAGCAACGCCCGCCGTCAACATCACTGGCTGAGTATTGGTTGTCAGGGAGAGCGCTTCTGCCGGCCCTGCGGCAATTAACTTGGCAACATCTTCACCCAAGGCTTCAGATGCTTCTTGGAGGATAACGCGCACTTCTGGGCGATCGCTAATAGAGCTCAACATCCCAACAGATTGAGATCCTTGACCTGGAAATACGAATGCAAATGTCATGAGAATAAGTTTATTTGTAAGTTATTAAATAATGGATCAATTGCTTAATATTTGAGAGCAACAGCACCCCAAGCAAAACCGCCACCAACCCCCTCTAGCAGGAGATGCTGACCGCGCTTAATTTGACCAGAACGAATACCGACATCCAAAGCTAGCGGAATTGATGCGGCAGAAGTATTGCCGTGCTCATGAACGGTAACAATAACTTTATCCATTGGCATACCCATCTTGCGGGCAGTGCCCTCCATGATGCGGATATTAGCTTGATGAGGCACCAACCAATCAATTTGCTCCGGCTTGAGATTGGCCTTTGCCAAAGCCTCATGGGCAACTTGTTCCAATACTTTCACAGCCAACTTAAAAACTGCTTGGCCATCCATCGTCATAAAGGGAGAGCCTTGAACCCCACCATTGCCAGCGCGCCCAGGCACACACAAAATATCGCGCTGACTGCCATCTGCATGCAATGCAGTCGAAAGAATGCCAGGCTCATTTGAAGCCTCAAGCACCACGGCACCAGCGCCATCGCCAAATAAAACACATGTAGTGCGATCTTGAAAATCTAAAATACGCGAGAACGTTTCAGCACCTAGCACCAATACTTTCTTATAGGTACCAGTGCGTATAAATGCATCAGCAATCGCCAAGGCATAAGTAAAGCCTGCGCATACAGCTTGCACATCAAAGGCTGCACAAGAAGTATGAGCGCCCAACTTATCTTGAACAACACAAGCCGTACTTGGAAAACCGCCCAAATGATCCGGCGTTGAGGTTGCAAGAACGATGAGATCCAAATCTTCAGAAGTAATGTTGGCACTAGTCAGGGCGGCTTGTGCAGCCTTCAGCGCCAAATCACTCGTGAGCTCATTTTCAGCAGCAAAATGACGTGCAGAAATACCGCTGCGAGTGCTAATCCACTCATCACTAGTTTCCAGACCTGTTTTTGCTAGGCGCTCAACCAAATCTTGGTTGCTTAAGCGTAGCTCTGGCAGATAGCTACCAGTTCCAGCAATTCTTGAATAGGTACTCATTACTTTGTCTCCGCCACAAATGCTTCGGCAATTCGCTCAACCATACGATTTTTCGCAGCTTCATAAGCACGATCCAAAGCAAAGCCAAAAGCAAAACGGTCAGCTGAGCCATGGCTCTTAATCACGCAACCACGCAGACCTAACAATACAGCACCGTTATAGCGACGATGATCAACGCGCTTGCGTACCCTTAATAAAGGCACCATTGCACCAACTGCCATTAATTTTGTAAACCAAGAGCGATTAAATTCTTGGCGGATTAAACCGCTCATCATTTTTGCTAAACCTTCACTGGCCTTTAAAACAACATTTCCAACAAAACCATCGCACACCACAATATCTGTCGTGCCCTTAAAAATGTCATTACCTTCAACATTGCCATAAAAGTTTAATTTACTAGCGCGCAAAAGTTCGCCGGCCTGCTTCACAACCTCATTGCCTTTAATCACCTCTTCACCAATGTTCAGAAGGCCAATGGAGGGGTGTGGTTTTCCATCTACTACCTGCACCATCACATTTGCCATATGCGCGAATTGCAATAAATGCATAGGCTCACAATCAGCATTGGCACCCAAATCCAGCATAGTGGTGCCAAGCCCTAGTTCATTTGGGATAGCAGTAGCAATCGCAGGGCGATCAACACCATCCAGTGTTTTTAAGATGTAGCGTGAAATTGCCATTAATGCGCCAGTATTGCCAGACGAGATGATGGCATCAGCCATACCTTCCTTGACTTGCTCAATTGCCACACGCATTGATGAATCTTTTTTGCGACGCAAAGCAATTTCGATAGGATCGTCCATGAGCACCACTTCACTGGCGGCAATGATCTGGATGCGCTCCATTGGCGCTTTAGGAAATTTATTTAAGGCTTGCTTGAGCACATCTAAATCACCAACCAAGACTATCTTTACGTCGGTGTGTTTTTCGAGGAAATCGCAGCAAGCAGGGACAGTAACGACCACTCCATGATCTCCGCCCATGGCATCGATAGCAAGAGTGACGCTCATAAAATCGTTAGCTGCTGCAAGTAGGTTTTTCCAAGAAAAAAGCGGCTTTTTGTGGAGCCGCTTCTATCTGTTTAGACTAAAAAATTAGTCGTTTTTGGTTTTAACTACTTTACGACCACGATAGTAGCCGTTTGGTGAAATGTGGTGGCGCAAATGAGCCTCACCAGTTGTGGCTTCAACAGCCGTAGCGGGTGCGGTCAAAAAGTCGTGCGCACGATGCATGCCACGTTTGGAAGGTGATTTTTTATTCTGTTGGACGGCCATATTGAACTCCTAAGCAAGGCGATATTCTAACATGGAAAAGGTGCTAAATGCTTGATTTACTGACAAAGTAAATCTCAGGCAAGTCTTGTACCCTCCCCCGCCTCAAGAGTTTTTCTTGATATTTTTCAATATGTTAAAGGGGTTTTCACGATTTTCAAGTGCTTCAGATGCACCTGTATCAGCCCCAAAAGAAGAGGCGTGAGCCTCACAACCCCCCTCAGAATGCTTTGGAATTAAGGGCAAAGACAACAAAATCTCATCTTCTATAGTTTCTAGGACATCAAAATGCTGGCTAACCACTAGGGGCTCTTGCTGATCATCCTCTAACGGAAAGGTGTCCGCCTCATCCTCGGACTGCACCAAGGCAAAGCGCCGACTCTCCAATAGCTCAATGGGGCAATCCTTTAGGCAACGCTGGCAAACCAAGTGGATTCGCCCTTTTAAATCCAAATTCATAAACTGAAGGGGCTCAGACCCTGGAGAATCCTCAAAATAAGTCTCCACTTTCCAATGAAAGCCGTCTTCAGCTTCTACCGTAGAAGCTTCTTCAGCCACTCTTGGCAGCTCCCGGATACCCAAAAATCCATGCCCGCCGTAGGCTTGATGCGCACAAAGATCGACCTTACGCAGACTGCCAGCATCAGAAGTGAGTTCAACTTGAGGTAAAACATGATTACGATTCATAGCATCAGTCTAAATGAAGGCAATAGTGAAAGTACATGTGGCAATGAGTAATCCATCCAATCCAAGTCTTATTCTCGCTTCAACCTCGGTGTATCGCCGTGAACTTCTCGAGCGTCTAGGGCTATCGTTTACCGTGATCTCACCCCAGGTAGACGAAACCCCTCTCCCAGGAGAAAGTACGCTGGAATTAGCGTTACGCCTAGCTCGAGCTAAAGCGGCAGCAGTTGCCAAAGAACATTCCAACACTTGGGTCATTGGTTCGGATCAAGTGGCTGACTTATGCGGGGCAGCAATTGGCAAGCCGGGTAATTTTGAGAGGGCTATGGCACAGCTACAGTTAATGCGCGGATCAACGGTCACCTTTCATACCGCATTGTGCTTAATGAAGGGGGGTACAGAAACTACCTTATCCGTTCCCACAGAAGTGACCTTTCGAAACCTGTCTGATGAAGTTTTAGAGTCTTACCTTCTGGCGGAAGAGCCTTATGATTGCGCAGGTAGCGCAAAATCTGAGGGCATGGGAATCGTCTTGCTAGAAAGCATCAAAAGCAATGATCCAACTGCGTTAATTGGCTTACCCCTTATTGCTTTAACTGGATTACTTCGCGACGCAGGATTTATGATCCCGCCGAAAAAATCCCCCCTCGAAAATACTTAAGACAAGCGGCTAATGAATTCAAAGCTAGGTACCCTTTTTTTAATTCCCAACACTTTGGGTGATCATGCTCGTGAAGAACAACTGGCTTGGGTTCTGCCAAGCGAAACGATCACACAAACAGCAAAACTAAAACACTGGATTGTGGAAGACGCCAAAACCGCGCGCGCTTTTCTAAAAGCGATTGATAGTGTTTCCCCATTGATTTGCACGATTCAAGAAATGCAGATGAATGAATGGCGCGGTGCCGCTCGAAATGCCAAGTACGGCGCTACCATTAAACCCGCTGATTTATTGAAACCACTGTTGGCAGGAAATGATGTTGGCTTAATGTCGGAGGCGGGTGTACCGGGCGTAGCAGATCCAGGCGCTGAATTAGTCTTGGCCGCGCATCAGCTCGGCGCGAAAGTAAAGCCACTGGTGGGGCCTAGCTCTATTTTGCTAGGCCTTATGGCAAGTGGCTTAAATGGTCAGCGCTTTGCATTTCAAGGCTATTTGCCGCATGAGACTCATGAGCGGAGCGCACGACTCAAGCAACTAGAAACAGAGTCTAAAAAATTACAGCAAACTCAGATCTGGATTGAGACACCCTATCGCAATGCCGCAATGGTGATGGCTTGCTTAACTTCTTTAGCCCCCCACTCCTTGCTTTGCCTTGGCATGGATCTTAGCCTGTCATCAGAAATGATTCTGACATTAAGTATTGGCGAATGGCGCAAGCGCTACCCTAATGAGGCCGCTTGCGCAACCCTGCAAAACCGACCAGCAGTATTTTTATTACTAGCTTAGGTTTGCTATAAATCTTTTGTACTTTTTTTCTTATTTTAAATCAGGGCTTTTAATCAAAGCTTTACCGGCAGCAGAACCCGCTTCAGCTCCAAAGCGCTTTGCGACCCGCTCAGCAAAATTTTCTTTGACGGTGTAATCCAAAATATCAGGCGCCTTAAAGATATCGCGTGCCACTGAGTCAACCGTACCGAAGCCGTCAGCTAAGCCAATTTTGACCGCTTGCTCGCCACTCCAGACGCGCCCTGAAAATAAATCGGGATTATCTTTTAAGCGCTCACCGCGCCCTTCCTTTACAACGGTAATAAATTGCTGATGAATTTCAGCGAGCATGCCTTTAATCATTTCCACCTGCTTGGGATTCTCTTTGCTAAATGGATCCATCATGCCCTTATTAGAGCCCGCAGTAATCATACGACGTGTTACCCCTAATTTATCCATCAAACCTGTGAAGCCAAAGCCCTCCATGATCACACCAATAGAGCCAACTAAACTCGCTTTATCGACTAGGATTTGATCTCCAGCAACAGCAACGTAGTAGCCACCAGATGCGCAAATATCTTCCACCACAACATAGAATGGTTTAGTTGGATAAAGCTTGCGCAAACGATGAATCTCGTCATTCATCATGCCCGCTTGTACTGGTGATCCGCCAGGGCTATTAATTCGCAAAATTACACCGGCGCTATTCTCGCTCTCAAAGGCAGCCAGCAAAGATGCGTTGATGTCTGAAGCATTAGCCATTGAGCTAGAAGAAATCTCGCCTTCAAGACTTACCAAAGCCGTATGCTTTTCTACACCCATACCCCGACCCGGTAGATGAATATCAAATACCGCTAACACTATGGCAATCATGACTAACAATGTCAGGATTCTGAAGACCGCTTTCCAGCAACGCGCCTTACGGGTCTCCTTTAGATTCTCCAAGAGCAAATGCTCAAGCGCTTGACGCTCCCAAGGTTGATTGGCATTTTCGTTTTGATTGCGGTCCATCTTTTACAACTCCTTATTCTTGCAAACGTGCATCACACTTACACGGTTAAATTTTCTTTTAGCCATTGATCTAGTTGCCGAACACTATCAACATGTATTAATGATTTTGAAGTTTTTAAAGTATCAGGTGGATGAGCACCATAAGTCACTGCGACAGCATCCACGCCAGCATTTGAGGCCATATCCAAGTCATGCGTTGTGTCTCCAATCATCAGCATGCGGCGGACCGGCACTTGAGTGGCATCCGATAACTCTAGCAACATCCCAGGATGAGGTTTTGAGAACGACTCATCTGCAGTTCGGGTTTCATGAAACAAATGCCCAATGTCGTGAAAGCCCAATGAACGATCAAGGCCAACCCGAGATTTACCAGTAGCAACCCCTAGCAGATAGCCATCGGCACGCAAACCCTCTAGCAACTCACGAATGCCAGAGAACAGATGTAACTCGTGATCCTTTGCCAAATAGTGATAGCGAAAGCGTTCCGTCAATTTGGGGAAATGGGCTGGCTCAATCCAGGGGACTGCTCTTCGCAATGAATCATGAATACCCAAACCAATCACCGAACTCGCCAAAGAATCATCCGGCTCCTTCAGACCCAAATCCCGACACCCCTGTTGGATGCAATAGACGATAGTTGGCGTGGAATCCATGATGGTCCCATCCCAATCCCACACCACTAAGTCATAACGTCTATCGAGTTTCTTAACTTCGGTCATCTTTACTAAAGTTACCTTTTCAATCGGCACTTCGAACTTCAAAAGTTTTCATCATGGCCTCGAACTCAGGAGGTAATGGGGATTCAATCCGCATCTTCTCACCAGTACGGGGATGAGTAAACCCAGCCAAGTGGGCATGAAGGTAGAGTCTTTTAGGTTTCATTAACTTATCACGCTCCTCAAAGCCATACTTATCGTCACCCAAAATCGAATGCCCAAGTTTTTGCAGATGAACACGAATTTGGTGCGTACGCCCCGTTTTCAATTGGGCTTCAGCCAAAGTAATTGAGGCCTCCCCTCGCTGCATTACCTTAATGACACGCAAGGCGGTATGGCTAGGCAAGCCATCAGGATCAACACGCACTCGGCGCTCGCCATTGGCTAATAAATACTTATGCAGCGGAAATTTCAACTGCATAACTCCAGCACCTTGCTCGATCTCGCCATGAGCCAGTAAGAAGTAACGCTTATCCGTTTGACCCTCCCGAATTTGGCGATGCATCTCTACCAAGGCACTCCGCTTCTTCGCTAGCAATAAAACTCCAGAGGTATCTCGGTCTAGGCGATGGACCAACTCCAAAAAATGCAATTCTGGACGGGTAATCCGCAAAGTCTCAATGACACCTAAAGCAATCCCAGAACCCCCATGGACAGCCAATCCAGAGGGCTTATTCACAATCAACAGTGCCTCATCCTCAAACAGGATGGGCATTTTGTCCGAATAGCCTTGAGCGCGAGATTTTGTTTGGGCACTATTGACTGCTGCCATCTGAGCGGGTTCTGCCAAACGAACGGGCGGTAATCTCACAACATCACCTTCAATTAAGCGAGTGGTTGGCTCAGCCCGCTTCTTATTAACCCGCACCTCGCCAGACCGAATAATGCGGTAAACATGGCTTTTGGGTACACCTTTTGCCCAACGCAGCAGATAGTTATCTAGGCGCTGACCAGCCTCTTCCGGACCGATAGTTTGCAGAAGAACCGTTGCAGGAGTAGCGGTTTTAGGGTTTTCAGGCTTGGGAATGGATTCGGATTTCATGATTTATCTCTCTCGCCACCTCGGCGAGGGACTCAACAATACCCCATTGTCATTCAACTTGTGCCGTATAATCAACGCTCTAGCCAATTTATTGGCTTGATCCCTACCTGAAGTCAGGTTTGAATCGTGGAGCTTGGAGTCGCCCTTTAATAGACTCTCGGGGTCGCCCCTCCCCCGTTGTAATGAGGCGCAGGGTTGGTGTGCCGTATGCCGCGACCCGCGATTAGAAGACAGTTTTCAGGCGCGCGCCTGCATTGATGACCTAAAGGAGGTCTCTGCGGCGATCGTCAAGTGTGGCACTGATTAAGCCAAGGCTCAATCTGGTGTACTAGGCAAGATATGCCTAGATTTGTTTGATCCACACTCATAAAGCCACTGGTGGGCTACGCCCCAAGTGCTTAAACTGCCCCTAACGCACCGCCGCAGCGACGCCCTCCCCCATAGGAGAGTGTTATGAAACGCATGTTATTTAATGCAACTCAACAAGAAGAGTTGCGAGTTGCCATCGTCGATGGTCAAAAACTTATTGATATTGATATCGAAGCTGCCGGTCGCGAACAACGCAAAGGCAATATTTACAAAGGGGTAATTACTCGCATCGAGCCGTCGCTAGAAGCGTGCTTTGTAAATTACGGCGAAGAGCGCCATGGCTTCCTGCCATTTAAAGAAGTTGCCCGAACCTACTTTAAAGAGGGTATCGACGTCCGCAATGCTTCCATCAAAGAAGCTCTGCGCGAAGGTCAAGAAATCATTGTTCAGGTAGAAAAAGAAGAGCGTGGCCAAAAAGGTGCAGCTTTAACTTCTTTTGTTTCCCTGGCTGGCCGTTATTTGGTTTTAATGCCCAATAATCCACGTGGGGGCGGCGTATCCCGTCGTATTGAAGGCGAAGACCGTCAAGAACTCCGCGATGCAATGTCCCAGTTAGATATACCAGATGGTATGAGCATCATTGCGCGTACCGCTGGTATTGGTCGTGACGCCACCGAGTTACAGTGGGATTTAAGCTACCTCATGCAGTTATGGGGCGCCATTGATGAAGCCGCTAAAGGCAACTCAGCACCTCTATTAATTTACCTCGAGTCCAGCTTGGTTATTCGTGCAATACGCGATTACTTCCAGCCTGACATTGGCGAGATCCTGATTGATACCGATGACATCTATGAGCAAGCTGCTGCATTTATGTCGGTAGTAATGCCGGACAATCTGCCAAGAGTAAAACGCTATCAAGATGACGTGCCCTTGTTCTCTCGCTTTCAAATTGAACATCAAATTGAAACGGCGTACTCACGGACTGTGCCGCTGCCATCTGGGGGAGCGATTGTGATCGACCATACCGAAGCACTGGTATCAGTTGACGTGAACTCTGCGCGCGCAACACGCGGTTCTGATATTGAAGAAACCGCAACCCGCACCAATTTAGAGGCCGCTGATGAAATTGCTCGTCAAGCACGTTTACGTGACTTGGGCGGTTTGATTGTCATCGACTTTATTGATATGGAGTCGAGCAAAGCGCAGAAAGATGTTGAGAATCGCCTACGCGATGCTTTGCGTCATGACCGTGCTCGTGTTCAGATGGGTAAGATCTCCAAATTTGGCTTGATGGAAATGTCACGCCAACGCTTGCGACCTGCTCTCTCCGAGGGTAGCCATGTCACCTGCCCACGTTGTAACGGTACAGGCCATATTCGCGATACCGAATCATCAGCATTGCAAGTCTTGCGCATTATTCAAGAAGAGGCGATGAAAGAAAATACCGCGGCGATTCATACACAGGTACCAGTAGAAGTAGCAGCGTTCCTCCTCAATGAAAAACGTCCTGAAGTCATCAAGATTGAGAGTCGCTTCAAAGTCAATGTCTTAATGATTCCTAATAAGCATTTAGAGACACCGCATTACAAGCTCGAGCGCTTACGCCATGACGACCCTCGTCTTGATGATCAAAAAGCCAGCTACGTGATGGCTGAAGAAGCTGCTCGCGAATTGGAAACTGATACGACCGTTAGTAAAAAAGATGCGGACGTGAAGTCCCGTCCTGAGGCCGCCGTTAAAGGCATTACCCCTAACGCTCCAGCGCCAGTAAGTCAGCCACGTCCACCACGCGGAGAGCCGGCTAAAGTTGAAAGCTCAGGCGGGTTCTTTGGCTTCATCAAAAGTCTCTTCTCTTCATCAACACCAGAAGCAAAGCCTGAACCTGTAGCCCCTCGTGGTCGCAACCAAGGTCGCAATGGTGATCGCAACAACCGGAATGGTAACCGTGGTCGTCGTGGTGAGCGCAATGACCGTAATGGTGAGCGCGCTGAGCGTCCAGCAACAGTTGGTGCTGAAGGTGCTAGCACTGAGGGCGGCAATAATAATCGTGGTCGCAACGGCAATCGTAACGGTAATCGCAATCAAAATGGTCCAAAGCCAGAACGCACAGAAACTCCTCGCAACCAAGCTGTAGCAACACCGGCAACCGACGCGGCTCCAAATGGTGCAACCGCTCCAAGCGCAGATGGTGAAGAGCGTCGTGGTCGTGGTCGCAATCGTCGTGGTCGTGGTCGTGGTCAACGTGAGCGTACAGATGCCAATGGTGATGATGCCATTGCTTCCATAGTTGCAGTAACGACTTCATTCACCGGCCCTCCTGTAGGCATGGCCGGCGCTTCCGCAACGATGCCAACCAAAGACTTAGGTCGTAGTTTTGGTAATCGCCAAGCAGTAGCGAGCGAGCCAAAAGAAAGAGCTGAAAGAGCGCCACGTGGTGATAGAGCTCCACGCGCGCCTCGTCCTTCTCAAGAAACCACTCCAGTGACAGTGGCGACCCCTGCTATTGAAGTGATTGCAAAGCCAATGCCTGAACTTCCAAAAGTTTCGTTTCAGGCACTAGAGGAAACACCTTTGCATAGTGTTGTGCAATCAGCTGGAATGATTTGGGTAGCAACTGACTCAAGCAAACATACGGAAGCGCAAAACCAAATTAAGGCAGAACCCGTAATATCTAATTTAGGTAGAGCACCAAAGCCACCAGCATCCCTCCCGGAAGGCCCAATGGTTTTAGTTGAAACCGGCGGCCAAGAAAAAACGGTCTAAGCTAATTTCTACAAGTTGTCATTTATCTCACAAGGATATTTGGCAACTTGGCAGAAACTACGTTTCACAGCCATAATCACCTTATGGTTGATAAAGTAATCCCTATTCGAATCGATGAAGGCAAAGGCCTTAAGCCATCCATTCCCAAGGATTTGGTTCAAGCACATCCCCATACCAAGGATTTACGTGGGCGCACTCTGCGCGATCTTCGAATTTCGGTGACTGATCGCTGTAACTTCCGTTGCACCTATTGCATGCCAAAGGAAGTATTCGATCAACACTATCCCTATCTCTCGCACAGCGAACTTCTGAGCTTTGAAGAAATTACTCGGCTCAGCTCTATATTTGCAGGCTTAGGCATAGAAAAAATTCGCTTAACCGGTGGTGAACCACTGCTCCGAAAAAATATAGAAGTCCTGATTGGGATGTTAGCAAATGTTCGCACGCCAGCTGGAGATGCCTTAGATCTCACGCTCACAACCAATGGCAGTATTCTGCGCAAGAAAGCCCTGGCGTTAAAAAATGCCGGCTTACATCGCATCACCATCAGTCTTGATGGGCTAAATGATGAGACCTTTAGAAAAATGAATGATGTAGATTTTCCTGTTGCAGATGTTCTCGATGGCATTGCCGCAGCTCAAGAGGCTGGGTTCTCGAACATCAAAGTTAATATGGTCGTTAAGAAAAATATCAATGATCATGAAATCGTAGCAATGGCAAAGCACTTTAAGGGTAGCGGCATTGTTTTGAGATTCATTGAGTTTATGGATGTTGGCAGCTCAAATGGCTGGGACCTCACTCAGGTTCTTCCATCCAAAGAGGTGATCGCCAAAATACATGAAGCATTTCCGCTGGAGCCCATCGGTGCAAATTACTCAGGAGAAGTAGCTCAACGCTGGCGCTATACCGATGGCAGCGGTGAAATCGGTGTGATCTCCAGCGTGACGCAAACCTTCTGTCACGAATGCACGCGTGCGCGCATTTCAACTGATGGACAAATGTATCTCTGCCTTTTTGCCAATGAGGGTTTTGACTTTAAAACCCTCATGCGTTCAGGTAAGTCCGACCTAGAAATTAGCAATGCCCTGATGGCAATCTGGGCCGCTCGCGACGATCATTACTCTGAAATTCGTGGTTCCAATACTGCCAATCCAAATTCCGGTAACCGGAAAGTTGAAATGTCTTATATCGGTGGCTAATGATTTCTGCAAATCAAATTACCGGACTTATTTTGGCTGGCGGCCGTGCTCAGCGGATGGGAGGCATTGATAAGGGCCTGATTCCCTTTCATGGAAATGCCTTGATTGAGTCGGCAATCAACAGACTCAAGAATCAAGTTGGGCATATTCTCATCAATGCAAATCGCAACATCACTCATTATTCTGTCTATGGATACCCAGTTATCCGAGATGAGGCCCCTGACTTTTCGGGACCTTTGGCTGGATTTAGCGCTGGGCTTAAAGCTTGCAAAACACCCTACCTACTAACCGCGCCCTGTGACTCCCCACTCCTCCCGCTCGATTTAGGCTCAAAGCTTGCAGAAGAGCTTGAAAGTGGCAATTACCAATTGGTTTACGCTTCAACAAAAGAATTTAATAGCAAGGTCTGGAAGCAACCGGTCTTCTGTTTAATGCGCAGTGATATCGCCGACTCTTTGGATACATTTCTTCGTAAAGGTGATCTCAAAATTGATCATTGGTTTAATGGTTTACATACTAGTACCGTTATTTTTGAGCATGCCCAGGCCTTTGCAAATGTAAATACTCCAGAAGAGCTTAAGCAGCTAGAAGATCTCATCAAATGAAACTATCTCCTAATAACCCAATACTTTTAAACTCCTCGCTACATGTTGACGAGGCACGCAAAGCTATCTCCGACCTAGTTATTGAGCTCATTGAAGAATCTAAAAAATTAGTTGATCCTAGCAATATTGAACTAGTACCCCTAGATCAAGCAATCAATCGCATTTTGGCCCAAGACTTACTATCCCCCATCGATGTGCCAGCGGCCGATAACTCGGCGATGGATGGCTATGCTTTCAATGGTAATTGCCTTGGGGTTCCCGAAGATAGCGTTTCATTAAAGATCATCGGCACCGCTTACGCAGGAAAACCGTTTACAGGGGAGATTGGTAAAGGGGAATGCCTAAAAATCATGACGGGCGCAGTCATGCCGACTGGTAGTGATACCGTCATTCCGCAAGAGCTAGTGAGTGCCCAATGCGATACATCCATTGAGTTCAAGCGGAACCTACTAAAACCAGGTGAAAACCGTCGCTTGCGTGGAGAAGACCTCCAAAAAGCAAAACCCGCAATTCAATCTGGCAGACTCTTGCGACCCTCCGATCTCGGTTTAGCAGCCTCTCTGGGAGTGCCCGTTCTCAAGGTGTATCGCAAACTCAAAGTCGCCATCCTATCCTCTGGCGATGAGTTGTGCGCTCTAGGGCAAGAATTAGCTGCTGGCGGCATTTACGATAGCAATCGCCATAGCCTCACTGGCTTGTTGAATCGCTTAAATCTCGAAATTATTGATTGTGGCATCGTACGTGATGACCCAGATGCCCTTAAGGAAGCTTTCTGCAATGCTGCAAAGGTTGCGGATGTACTCATTTCTTCTGGCGGCGTCTCTGTTGGCGAAGCAGACTTCACCAAACAAATCATGCAAGAGCTAGGGGATGTGGGTTTTTGGAAGATTGCGATGCGTCCAGGCAGACCGATGGCATTTGGAACGCTCAAGCCCATCACAGGCCAATCAACAGCACGTAGAACCCTATTCTTTGGCTTACCAGGCAACCCTGTTGCTGTCATGGTGACCTTCTATCAATTTGTCCGGGCAGCGCTTCTGCAACTCAATGGCGCCACCCTAACCGCACCCCCAATCACCCAGGCCATTGCAGAATCTGCCATCCGTAAGAAACCTGGTCGAACAGAATTTCAGCGGGCCATTTTGAGGCGCGGCCAGGATGGCAAGCCGGTAGTTAAGCTCACTGGCAGTCAGGGCGCTGGGATTTTGCGCTCGATGAGTGAGGCAAATTGCTTCGTCATCCTCCATCACGACCAAGGAAATGTTACCCCCGGAAACTGGGTAGATGTGGCGCTTTTTGATGGACTGCTTTAATATTGTTCCTCATGAAACTTAGCAAAAAAGAAATTGTCTTTCTCGATCCCATGCATACCGCCAAAACACTTGTTTTGGTTTACCTTTGCTTCTCCGTTCCCATTGTTTTGCTAGCCCTTTTTGTAGCCTTCATTCGAGATGGCGCAATCCCCGGCTTTACAGTACTCTCGGCCCTCATCCTCAATGCCTTGCTTGGTTTTGGTTTGCTGTGGATTGCATGCAAAGTCTACAACTGGGTTGCAGATACCTTTGGCGGCATTGAGATTGCCATTAAAGAGTTGCCTGAAGAAATTGAAACTGAATAGTTTTAATTTCTGTTTTTAAACCTTAAATAATTCCGCATTAATTAAGCTTGGTGGCTTCTTACCATCGAGCGCAGCATGTAAATTTTTAATTGCGAGATCTACCATTGCTCTGCGTGTTTTTTCAGTAGCGCTGGCAATATGCGGTGCGAGAACCACATTACTCAATTTAAGTAATTCTGGGTTGACTGTGGGTTCCCCCTCAAACACATCTAAGCCTGCTGCAAAAATCTTCCTAGTCTTTAGTGCTTGGGCTAAAGCGAAATCATCCACAATACCTCCGCGGGCAATGTTGACCAGGGTTGCAGTGGACTTCATCAAAGCAATTTCTTTTGCACCGATCGTATGGTGGTTTTCAGTAGTGTAAGGTAGCACCAACACCACATGATCCGCGTTTCGAAGCAAATCCTCCTTCGAAACATAGGTAGCGCTACAAGCTTTTTCATCGACCTCCGCTAGGCGACTGCGATTGTGATAGATAACCTTCATGCCGAAACCTAAGGCGCGCTTTGCAATGCCCTGTCCAATGCGCCCCATGCCAATAATGCCTATGGTACTGTGATGCAAATCCATACCCAAAGGATTATTCACTATTGACCATTGATCCCATTTGCCAGCACGAATCCAGTGCTCTGATTCAGTGATGCGGCGAGCAGTCGCCATTAAAAGAGCGAAACCAAAATCAGCGGTGGTGTCCGTCAATACATCTGGCGTATTGGTTGCCATCACACCAGCAGCACTCATTGCCGGGACGTCAAAGTTGTTGTAGCCAACAGAAATGTTTGCAACCACTTTTAAACCCTGTGCGCCAGATAAGGCGCTGGCATCAATTCTTTCGCTGCCAGCCACCAATGCTCCAACAACGCTAGAAAGCTCCTTTTGCAATTCTGCGGGTGTAAAAATTTGATCAGTCTGGTTAGAGCGGACCTCAAAAGACTCTTGCAATTTAGCAAGCGCCTCTGGAAATATCGCTCTGGCAACCAAAATTTTGGGTTTATTGGACATAACTTGGATATTTTCTGAAATTGTCATGCTTGGAACTTTACCTCAACTAAATTGCGGTTTTTGCCTGAAAAATAGGCTAATTCAGCTAAAATTGAGCTTTTATAACTTAGTAGCCCATGAACCTCAAGGGCCCTTAATACAAAAAATATTATGACTTACGTTGTTACCGAATCCTGCATCCGCTGCAAATACACAGACTGCGTTGATGTCTGTCCAGTTGATTGCTTTCGTGAGGGCCCTAATTTTTTAGTGATCGACCCAGATGAGTGCATTGACTGCGCTGTATGCGTTCCTGAGTGTCCAGTCAATGCCATCTATGCAGAAGATGATGTTCCTGGCGACCAACAAGACTTCATCAAGCTGAATGCAGAATTGTCCCCATCTTTTACCTCCATTACCAAATCCAAAGCCGCATTGCCGGATGCTGATGAGTGGAAAGATGTCAAAAACAAGCTTGATCAACTAGCCAAGTAATTCTGAGCCACTCTTAGACACAAGCAAGAGATTGACTGTTGCCACAAACTATTGAAACCGATGCAGTCATCATTGGCGCCGGTCCGGTGGGCCTCTTTCAGATCTTTGAGCTAGGCCTTCTGGAAATTAGGGCGCATGTCATTGATTCACTACCGGTTCCAGGTGGTCAATGTGTAGAGCTTTACCCCGACAAACCCATCTATGACATCCCTGCAATTCCAGTATGCACTGGACAAGAGCTCACCAATAATCTTTTAAAACAAATTGAGCCATTTGACGCACAGTTCCACTTGGGACAAGAAGTTGTTGCCCTCGCAAAGCAGGAAGATGGTCGCCTGAAATTAGAGACTTCTCTTGGCAAAAAATTTATTTCCAAAACTGTTTTCATTGCGGCGGGGGTTGGTGCTTTTCAAGCTCGTACCTTGCGACTAGATGGCATCGACGCTTTTGAAAACAAGCAACTTTTTTATAGTGTCAAAGATCCTGAAAAATTAAAGGGTAAGCGTGTTGTCATTTGCGGCGGTGGAGATTCCGCTCTGGACTGGGCCCTACACCTAGTCGGTAAGGCTAAAAGTGTGACCCTTATTCATCGCCGAGACGACTTCAAAGCCACCCCAAACTCCATCGCGCAAATGCGTGCGCTCTGTACGAGCAACGATATGGAACTCGTCATTGGTCAACCTACTGGGTTTCATGCCTCTAACGATCGGCTTACTGAAATCCAGGTTACCGACATTGACGGCAAGCTTCGCGCAATACCCTTAGATGACTTATTAGTTTTTTTTGGTCTATCTCCAAAGTTAGGGCCGATTGCGGACTGGGGGCTGGAGATTGATCGCAAGCAAATCGTGGTGAATACAGCCACATTTCAAACCAGTATTCCTGGGATTTATGCGGTTGGTGATATCAATACCTATCCCGGGAAAAAGAAGCTGATTTTGTCAGGATTTCATGAAACAGCGCTGGCAGCCTTCGCTGCAGCTGAATATCTACAACCCGAAAAACAAATTCCACTCCAATACACCACTACCTCAACCAAACTTCATAAGGTACTTGGGGTAAAGAGTCCCACATTCGAGTAAGCTCTATCTAAATCCTCTACTTTTAGACATTATTTATATGCACCAATATCACGATCTGATGAAGGAAGTCCTGGCCAAGGGCGTTAAAAAGTCCGATAGAACAGGCACTGGCACGATATCCGTATTTGGACATCAGATGCGCTTTCATTTGGCCGACGGCTTCCCAATGGTCACAACCAAAAAGCTGCACCTCAAATCTATCATTTACGAATTATTGTGGTTTCTCAAGGGGAGCACCGACAATAACTGGCTCAAAGAACGCGGTGTTTCTATTTGGAATGAATGGGCGGCACCCGATGGTGACCTGGGTCCAATCTACGGCTACCAGTGGCGCTCTTGGCCTGCACCCAATGGCCAACATATCGATCAAATCTCTGAGGTCATTGAGACTATCAAAAAGAATCCAGACTCACGCCGCATTATTGTGTCGGCATGGAATGTTGCTGATATTCCACGCATGGCATTGGCGCCTTGCCACGCCTTCTTTCAGTTTTATGTAGCTGATGGAAAACTCTCCTGTCAACTCTACCAACGTAGTGCAGATATTTTCTTAGGCGTGCCCTTTAATATTGCAAGCTATGCACTACTAACCCACATGGTTGCTCAGCAATGCAATCTAGAAGTTGGTGACTTTGTTTGGACTGGTGGCGACTGTCACCTCTATAGCAATCACTTGGAACAAGTAGATCTTCAGCTCTCAAGGGATTTCTACCCATTACCCACACTCAAGATTCTACGCAAACCGGATTCTTTGTTTGATTACGAATTTGAAGACTTTGAGATTGTTGGCTACCAATCTCACCCACACATCAAAGCCCCAGTAGCCATTTAAGAAAATTCAACCCGTTATGACTCAACCAGCCATCTCCATGATTGTTGCGCGCTCACGCAATCACGTAATTGGTCGCGACAATCAAATGCCCTGGAAAATTTCCGCAGATTTGCAATTCTTTAAGCGAGTAACTATGGGGCACCCCGTCATCATGGGTCGCAAGACTTGGGAATCAATTGGACGCCCCCTGCCTGGAAGGCGCAATGTTGTTGTTAGCAGAAATGACAAATTGCAATTAGTGGGCGCCGAAGTTGCTGGGTCTCTAGATGAAGCTCTTAATCGTCTAGTTGAATTTTCCCGCGTTTTTGTCATCGGCGGAGAGCAGCTCTTCACACAAGGTTTTGTTAAGGCTGATCGGCTCTATCTTACGGAGATTGATATCGATATAGATGGCGGGGATACCTTCTTTGAAATACCTAATTCAGAGGAGTGGCAAGAAGTGGAGCGCACTCCAGGGAGCGAAGGGGATATTAGTTTTAACTTTTTAACGCTAGAGCGCAAATAAAACAGTGTGCTTGAAAGCTCAAAGGGCTCCTAGGAGCCCTTTTATTTATCAGCATAAATCCCATCAATCAAAGCTTCTTGCTAAAACTGTATTGGGCAAAGGCCTGCTCTGCCAAGCCAAACCACTGGGCTTCCATATTTCTGAACACGCGGTAGTCATCAAATATCTTTTTAAACTGCAGGTTTTTAGCAGACTCTTCGGCATAAGTTTCTTGTGCAGCCTTAAAACAAGCATCCATTACCGACGTATTAAATTTGCGCAATACTGCACCACTCTGAACTAAACGCTGTAGGGCCGGTGGATTAAGGGCATCGTACTTAGCGCACATATCAGTATGGGCTTCGTAGCAAGCCGCCTCCCAAGCTGCCTGATAAGAAGGTGGTAACTCATCCCACTTTTTCTTATTCACAAGAAACGAGAGTGCAGCACTACCCTCCCACCAGGCTGGGTAATAATAATTTTTTGCCACTTTAGCCAAGCCCAATTTTTCATCGTCATATGGGCCAACAAATTCAGCTGCGTCAATCGTACCCTTTTCAAGAGCGGAGTAAATTTCTCCGGCTGGTAACTGTTGGGGCACTACACCAAGCTTAGATAACACCTGACCAGCAAAACCAGCGATCCGAAATTTCAAGCCTTTTAAGTCCTCAGGGGATTTGATTTCTTTCCGAAACCACCCTCCCATTTGAGTGCCGGTCTGACCACCAAGAAAGTTCACTAAGTTATAGCTTCCATATAACTCACGCATCAACTTCATGCCATTGCCATGTAGCATCCAAGCTGTTTGTTGACGAGCGGTCATTCCAAAAGGTGCTGCAGTATCAAAAATAAAGGCGCTATTTTTACCGAGATAATAGTAACTCGCTGTATGCCCACATTCAACGGTACCATTTTGCACAGCATCCAATACTTGCAGTGCGGGCACCACCTCACCAGCAGCAAACACTTTGACATTAAATTTGCCATCCGTAGCTTTACGCAAGGCATTAGCGAAAACTTCTGGTGTGCCATATAAGGTATCTAAAGACTTGGGGAAGCTCGAAACTAAACGCCAATTCAAGGTGGGCAAACCTTGCGCAAGCGCAGGGCTCGCTAGAGCGGCAGTACCCGCTCCTACGGCAGCTCTTTTTAAAAAGGAACGTCTTTGCATAGTGATCTCCATTAATTTTTCTAATGCAGTGTAAAAAGTATATCCATCTCCAATCAATAAACTTATTTACCGCCTATAGTCATAGACCGAATAAGGATGGAACCAGTTTCTTTGGTACCTCTGATCAAAGTATCGTCGCCAATCAACTCAATATCGAGTAGCATGTCTCGCAAATTACCAGCAATCGTAATGCCCTCGACCGGGTACTGAATCTCGCCGTTTTCTACCCAGTAGCCAAAAGCACCGCGCGAGTAATCCCCAGTGACATAGTTCACGCCCTGCCCCATTAATTCAGTTACCAATAATCCTGTGCCCATTTGCTTCAACAGACCAAGCAACCCTCCTGTGGGAGTTTTACTGCTATGCAGCATCAGATGATGTGAACCGCCAGCATTGCCTGTAGTTTTCATGCCTAGTTTGCGAGCGGAATAGGTTGATAAAAAATAACCCTCCAGAACTCCTTTATTCACAACAGTGCGCGCCGCAGTTTTCACACCCTCTTCATCAAAAGGTGCACTACCTGTCATTGACTTCATGTGGGGATTCTCAAACAAACTTACGTGCTTGGGCAATACTTGCTTGCCCAAGCTATCTAGTAAGAAGCTCGAACGACGATACAGGGCTCCACCAGATACCGCCTGTACCAATCCGCCCACCAACCCCGCCGCCAAGGGCGCCTCGAAAATAACAGGACAACGCTGCGTTTTAATTGAGCGCGCCTTTAAACGCGATAACGCCCGCTGTGCCGCATACCTTCCAATCGACGCAGGATCAGCCAATGCTTCAGGAATGCGAGAGCTTGAATACCAATCATCACGTTGCATTGCAGATTTTTTTCCGCCCTCGCTTGCAATCGGGGCACAAGAAATATAGTGCCTTGAAAAGGGATAGCCGCCCATAAAACCATGGCTCGTTCCCATCATGAAGTGTGCATGATGAGCCGATACAGAAGCGCCATCGCTATTGTTGATTTGCCTACTAACGGCAAATGCCGCACCTTCAGCAGCCCGTGCAATTTCAACTGCTTGCTCCGACTCCAATAACCATGGATGAAACAAATCTAAATCTAATGGATTCTTTTCTAGAAGCTCTGCCTCCGCAGGACTCGCGCAATCGTCTTCGGCTGTATGTTGGGCGATATGATAAGCAGCCTCTACCGCAGCCTTTAATGAATGTTTAGAAAAATCGCTGGTACTAGCATTGCCGCGACGATGCCCCAAAAAGACCGTTACACCAACCTGTTTATCTAAACTTTGCTCAATGGTCTCAACCTCCCCTTTGCGAACGGTTACGGATAAGCCCTGCCCCTCTGAAATCTCCGCAATAGCATCAGATGCCCCTCGCTTTCGGGCCTCAGATAGCATGAAGTCAATAATTTCGGTGAACTGGTGTGATGTGTATGTAAACATATCCTAATAATAGCTAGAATAGAAGCATGAAGCATACCGAAGCTTGGAAACGCAATACTCCAAATGAAATCAAAATTGGTCTAATCTCGATCTCAGACCGAGCCAGCAAGGGCGTCTATAGTGATGAGGGCATTCCAAGCCTACAGCGCTGGTTAATGGGTGCTATTAGCACGCCATACCTCTTCCATGAACGCCTCATAGCTGACGAGCATGAAGTCATTGCCGAGACTATTGTGGAGCTCGTTGATGAAATGGGCTGTGACTTGGTACTCACTACGGGCGGCACCGGCCCATCTCGCCGAGATGTCACCCCCGAAGCCACTCTGGATGCCGGAACACGAGAGTTACCCGGCTTTGGTGAGCAAATGCGCCAAATTAGCCTTCATTTTGTGCCGACAGCTATTTTGTCACGCCAAACCGCCGTACTACGCGAAATTGAAGGGCATGCCGCCCTGGTTATTAACTTGCCGGGACAACCAAAAGCGATTGCCCAGACCCTTGAGGGGCTGAAGGATGAAGATGGTAAGTCCATTGTTCCTGGTATTTTCGCCGCCGTACCCTACTGTCTTGATCTGATTGGCGGACCTTACATCGAAACCAATGAATCCATCATTAAAGCCTTTAGACCAAAAAGCGCCCTCAAAAAATAAATAAGGCCCACATAGCGGGCCTTATGCAGTACCAAGCCTATTTACGGCAAGGGAGCGATGAATTTTTCTCGATAATACTTTAGCTCTTCAATAGATTCTTCGATATCAGCGAGTGCTGTATGGGCCTGTTTCTTTGTAAAGCCTTTGAGCAATTCTGGATGCCAGCGCTTGCATAATTCCTTCAAAGTGGAAACATCGACATTCCGATAATGAAAGTAGGCCTCTAATTTAGGCATGTACTTGGCCATAAAACGACGATCTTGTCCAATCGTATTGCCGCACATTGGGGAGACGCCAGCCTTCACATACTGCTTCAAAAAAGCAATACATTCAGCCTCAACAGCAGCTTCATCCTGTTTGGCGGCTTTTACTTTATCAATCAAACCGGAGCGCCCATGAGTGCCCTTATTCCAAGCATCCATGGCATCGAGCACAGCGTCCTCTTGGTGTACTACCCAAACGGGGGCGGTGGCAATGGTATTAAGATGCCCGTCCGTCACAATCATTGCAATCTCAAGGATGCGCTCAGATTCAGGATTTAAGCCTGACATCTCCATGTCAAGCCAAACCAGGTACTCATTGGCTGGAGCCGGCTTTGTTATCGGTGAATCAATTTGTTCGCTCATATTAAAAGGCATTTTATGCTCTAAAAGAGTCCGCCAGCAAAAAAGGAAGGCGCAAGCTTAGCAAACATGTACGCACATGCTTTAGGTTCGCTTAAACCCAGCCAATTTAAAGGAAAGTATTTGATTTTATTTCCATGTGTAAGATAGCAAATAATGAATATTTCTAATCTTTATTTCTCAATACGCTAGGCAACCTTATATGTCTCAATCTAGTCAAGCTTCTCTTTTTATTGCAGGCTGCATTCGCGCCTTCCACCCTGTCAAAAAACTTAAAAATGCATTGGGTCAAGCAAGTCTTATAGCGAGCCTGTGTGTGCCAGCTCTAGCATTTGCTGCCTACCCTGATCACCCCGTAAAACTGGTTGTCCCTTTTGCGCCCGCTGGAGCTGTAGATGGAATCGCGCGACTTTTTTCCTCAGATTTTGGGAAAAATTTAGGTCAAACTGTGATTGTTGATAATCGACCTGGATCAGGGAGCACCATCGGCATACTGAGTGTTATTAAGGCGCCGCCTGATGGATATACGCTCTTACTGGGCAATATTGCAACCGCTTCTGCGCCTGCGATGTACCCAAAATCCACAATCAATCTTAAACTCCTTCAGCCGATCACATTGATTGGGAGATCGGCTTATGTATTGGTAGTGAAAAATGATTTTCCCGCTCAGAACGTACCTGAATTAGTCGCCCTATTAAAAGCTAACCCTGGAAAATTTAATTATTCATCTGCCGGCTCTGGATCGGCCATTCACCTTGCGGCTGAGCTTTTTAAAAATAAAGCAGGGGTTGATATTACCCACATCCCCTATAAAGGTGCGGGCCCCGCAATGAATGCCTTAATGGCAGGAGATGTGGAAATGATGTTTGGCTCTGTCGCAGAATTGAAATCTCAAATTCAGGCAAAACGATTTAGAGCGATTGGCGTGACTACCAACACTAGATCTTCCACGCTCCCCGATGTACCGACCATGATTGAGGGCGGCGTGAAGGATTACGATGTTGCGGGCTGGTATGGTGTCTACGCACCAGCCAATTTACCCAATGATGTATTGACGAAATTAAGAAAAGCGGCCGAACTCACCTTGGCCTCAGATGGCATTCAGCAATTACTAAAAAGATATGCCATGGAGCCCGTACAAGGTGGCTCAAAAGAGGCAGGCGATATGCTGGATGCTGAGACAAAGCGCTGGACAGAAGTCATTACTAAAGCAAATATTTACGCTGATTAAGGATTAAAAATGGGAATGCATATTAAAGAAGATGGAAGTCCTGCATATACAGAGGACTTCGCCACACACATCTCTAAGGTTAAATTTGAAGATTTATCTCCCGCAACAATTCATGCTGGTAAGCGAGGCATCTTAGACTGGCTTGGATGCGCCTTGATTGGCAGTCTTGATTCCACTCCAGACATCTTAATAGAGACCCTTAAGGAAGATGGGGCAGAACCTCAGGCGATTGTTTTAGGTAAAAAATCATCCCTGTCTTATATCAATGCGGCAATGGTAAATGGTCAGATGGGTCATTTATTAGATTTTGATGACACCCATATGGGTGGAGTTGTGCTGCATGCTAGCTCCCCTACTTTATCCGCACTATTTTCTGAATCGCAACGCCAAGCTAGTAGTGGTAAAAATTTTCTAGTTGCCTATATTTGCGGTTTTGAGGCTGGCGTTCGGGTTGGCCAATCATCTCCCGCCCATCATGCAGGAGGGTGGCACCTCACGGGCACTCTGGGGCACTTCTCAGCAGCAGTAGCTGTAGCAAAGCTATTGGGACTAAATGCTAGCCAAATGACGCACGCAATGGGTATAGCAGGCACGCAAGCTAGCGGCATGCAACAAAACCGCGGAACCATGTGCAAATCTTTCCATGCGGGAAAAGCTGCCGCTAATGGAATCTTATCTGCACGATTAGCTATGAAGGGCTTTAATAGCAGCGTAGAAATCGTGGAAGGCAAAAGAGGTTTCTGTCGCATCTACAGCGCTAGCTCGGCGCCGGAGCGCATGACTCATGAATTGGGTGTTGATTGGGAGATTGCCCGTAATGGCTTTAAGCCTTATGCATGTGGTGTTGTATTGCACCCGGCGATTGATGCGCTCATAGCACTGCGCCAATTGAAGCAATGGGATCATGACGCCATTGAGTCGATTGAGGTTAAGGTCAATCCCCTAGTTGTATCTATTACTGGCACACTAAATCCTAGCTCTGGTCTACATTCAAAATTTAGTATCTACCATAGTATTGCAGTTGCTTTCCTAGATGGCAAAGCGGGCATTGAGCAATACTCTGATCGTAGGGTATTGGATCCAATAGTTGAAAAGTTACGTCAAAAAATTACAGTGGCCGTTGATGAATCCCTACAAAGAGATCAAGCATATGCTCGCATTAATACTAACGCTGGCTCGGAAGAAATTTATATTGAACATGCCAAGGGAACAGTTGACCACCCCATGTCAGATGAAGATCTCATTGAGAAATTTCTCTCTAATGCCACTCCAGTCATTGGAGCTCAGAATGCCCAACAAGCCCAAAAAATGATATGGGATATTGATCGTGAGCAGGATATGAAAAAGCTTTTACAGCTTTGCAGATAAACAACTCACCTCATCACGAGCACCCTATGGAACTAATATCATCACCGATGCCAAAAGTGTCTGAGTACATCGCCAATGCACTCAAGCAGGATCTGCCGGACCATGTTCTTGAAAAAGTGAAGTTTCATTTTTTAGACACCGTTGCATCCATGATCTCTGGCTCCACAATGTTGGCAGGTGAAAGAGCAATTCAATTCATCAATGCACAAGGTGCAGCCGCTCCTCAGGCCAGCCTTCTCGGTACGAGGTTGAAAACAACGGCCATTAATGCTGCCTTAGCAAATGGAATGTTCGGCCATGCTGATGAAACCGATGACTCTCATGCAGAGTCCTTGACCCATCCCGGCTGCGGCATTGTTGCCGCGGTAATGGCTGCAGGAGAGCTACAGAATAGTTCAGGCATCGACCTGCTCAAAGCCATGACTCTGGGTTACGACATTTGCTGTCGTCTAACAAAGTCTTTACACCCTTATCAATTTAGGGCGAATGGGCATTCATCTCACACCTTTGGACCGAACTTTGGCGCTGCTGCCGCTGCTGGCGCCCTTTTTGGGGTCAACGCAATCCAAGCCAGATATCTCTTGTCTTATGCAGCTCAACAAGCCTCAGGAGTTTCATGCTGGATGCGCGATAAAGACCACATCGAAAAAGCTTTTGATTTTGGAGGAATGGCCGCTAGAAATGGAGTTACTGCGGCGATGATGGTCGCCAATGGTTTTACAGGTGTGGATGATGTTTTTTCAGGTGAACGCAATTTCTATGACGCCTATGGAATTGATCCACTCAGACAAGAACTTGGTGTTGACCTAGGCATTCGTTATGAAATTTTACAAACTAGTATTAAACGCTGGACCGTTGGCTCTCCAATTCAAGCGCCCCTTGACTGTGTAGATGAATTAATTCATACCCTTGGAAAAAAACTTGACCCATCTAATATCATTAACATTCACGTCAAGATTCCACATGAATCCTTAACCATCGTTAACAATCGAGAGATGCCTGAAATCTGTCTACAGCATCTAGTTGCCTTAATGATTATCGAAGGCAAAATGGATTTTCACCTGGCTCACGATCGAACTAAGATGGCAAATCCTGAAGTGCTCAAGCTTAGAAAATCCATTACCCTAGAAGGCAGTGATGAGCTATCAAAAAATATGCCGACTAGACAAGGGATTGTGCGACTAACACTCCAATCTGGCGAGAGCTTTGAAGTTTATACACGGGATGTGAAGGGTACACCAAATAATTCAATGACTCGGATAGAACTCGACAGAAAATGTACCGACTTGATTTCACCGATCCTGGGCGCCGAGCAAGCCAGAAAAATTTGCCAAGCCGTCTGGGAACTTGAAACCTGTGATTCGGCTCGAGATTTTGCATTGCTATTAACAAAAAAGTAATTTCTCGACGAGTTAGTGTTTTAGGGATAGCCTAGTTTTGGTCAAAAGCACTGCTTACGAGAAAAGTTTTAGGCTTATCTCATTTAAAGCAAAACTATAAATATAATGGGGGTCATGACATTCACCATTGTTTTCCTCATTGCCTTCATTACAAGCTTCGGCATACGCCACTGGCTAGCTCAACGTCAAATGCGCTTCGTCGCTCAACATCGGATAAATGTACCCATAGAGTTCACTGAAAAGGTCACGCTAGCAGAACATCAAAAGGCAGCGGATTACACTATCGCCAAATTACGGCTAGGTATTTTAGAGAACGGTGTCAGCGCCATTATTTTGATTGCCTTTACCCTGCTCGGTGGATTGCAGATTCTCAATCTATCTCTTTTGCAGTTGTTCGGTGATGGTATTGCCCAGCAGATTGCCTTACTGGGCTCGATTGCTATTATTTCCGGAGTAATTGACCTACCCTTCTCCTGGTACAAGCAATTTCATGTTGAGGAGCGCTTTGGCTTTAATCGCATGGATAAGAAACTATTCTTTATCGATTTGATTAAAGGTGTTGGTATTGGTGCGGCAATTGGTGTTCCACTGCTGTGGGCCATTTTGAGCTTGATGGCACAGGCTGGAGACCTTTGGTGGCTTTGGGCTTGGGTTGTACTAACTCTATTTAGCCTGCTAATGCAGTGGATTTTTCCTAGCTTTATTGCGCCTTTATTTAATCAATTTCAGCCTCTCCCAGAGGGTGCCCTGAAGACTCAAATTGAGGCCCTCTTGACGCGTTGCGACTTTGCGAGCCAGGGCTTATTTGTCATGGATGGCAGCAAGCGAAGCGCTCATGGCAACGCATTTTTTGCTGGCATGGGTAAAGCCAAACGGATTGTGTTCTTTGATACCTTAATAGAAAAACTAAATCCCGACGAAGTTGAGGCGGTATTGGCTCATGAACTTGGTCACTTTAAGTGCAACCATATTCGCAAACGTTTATTGGTGTCATTTGCCCTCAGCTTTGGTATGTTTGCCTTGTTGGGTTGGATCAGCACTCAACTATGGTTTTATACAGACCTTGGCGTCATGCCCAATCTGAATGGCTACAACGGTGGGCTAGCACTAGCTCTATTTATGCTGGTATCGCCAGTATTTAGCTTCTTCTTTACACCTCTAGCTAGCATTGCCTCTCGTAAACATGAATACGAGGCGGATGGATTTGCAGCCAGTAAATCTTCAGCAAAAGATCTTATCTCGGCACTGGTAAAACTGTATCAGGATAATGCTTCCACCCTAACGCCTGATCCGATCTATACCGCGTTTTACAGCTCTCATCCTCCTGCACCACTTCGCATTGCCAATCTTCAACGTCAAAGTTAAATACTGATGGAGCAATTTCATGCGTTACTAATTGCTTCCTACGGAAGGCACTATTTAGCGCAGCGTTTAATCAAAGACACTCATGAAAATGAATCTCCCGATGGCCCGCTAATTCAGGTAAGCACTCCTGCTAAACAACATATCGGTGCCGTAGGTGATCGAATGTTGCTAGAGATGACTTCGGCAGATCAAGCGCGCATCATTCAAATCGAGCCCAGAGAAAACCTTCTCTATCGATCGGATGCCTTTAAGAGCAAACTCATTGCATCTAATGTTGATCAAATTTTAGTTGTCTTGGCAACGCAACCTGCATTCTCACCAGACCTATTGGGCAGAGCAGTCGTGGCCGCAGAAACTAATCAAATTGGCTTGCATATCATCCTAAATAAATGCGATCTACCAGACAACTTAGAACAGGCTCGCAAAATCATTGCGCCTTATGCGCGGATGGGCTACCCAGTCAGTGAAGTTTCTGCCAAGTTTGATGCAACTTCAATGGAAGCATTGCGCCCTGCCTTGCAAGGCAAGGTCTCGGTATTTGTAGGGCAATCTGGCATGGGTAAATCGAGTCTTCTTAACGCTTGGGTACCTAATGCTGCCGCCCTTACCCAAGAGTATTCGGTAAGACTAGATACGGGAAAACATACCACTACAGCGTGCCGTTACTTCGAGCTACCAAAGACCTGGGGAAGAGATGCTCATGGCAAACTGGGGGCGCTCATTGATTCGCCAGGCTTTCAGGAATTTGGTTTAGCGCATATGTCAGTAAGTGAGCTAGAACATGCTTTCAGAGAGTTCAAGGGGCTGATTGGTAAATGCCGTTTTCATAATTGTGCACATCAATCTGAGCCTGATTGTGCGGTCCGTGATGCAGTAGCTAAAAATGAAATAGCGCCAGAAAGACTGGCGCTATTTAGGCAATTGCGATCTGATTCAAAAACAGCAGATACGCAGATTCAAGGGATTAGCCAAGCCAAAGAGAGATGGTCAGCATTAGCAATAAAGCCATCCAAGCGATAACCAAGCGCCACACCAAACCAATTGCGGAACGCATTGTCCGCTCAGTTGGCTCAAGACCTACTTCATAAACAATAGGTTCACCCGCTTCAGCCATACGCAAAGCTTCATCGCTATCAGGCTCGCTTAAAGGCTCTCCTAAGCGCACACCAAGCGCACCGCTACCTGCCGCAAGAATCACCGCTGATAATGAATCAGCCCATTTGCCAGTCAAATAACGCCAAGCATAGACTGCACCTTCAAAATTACCTACGATCGCAAAACCCATTGCAGTAATCCGGGCTGGAATCCAATCTAATACATAGAAGAAATGGCGAGCTGCCTCACTTAAATTAAAGTCACCCCTGTCCGACCAACGCTGGGCTGCAATATCGGCCAAGCGATAAAGCACAACGCCTGCTGGGCCCATAGGCATCATGAACCAGAACAAGACCCCAAATACATGATGATGAGAGCCGATAATCGCACGCTCTAAAGCCAGGGATATAACTTCAGCCTCATTCAAACTGGATACGTCCAACTCAGGACCATACCACTCACCTAAGGCGAGACGAGCTGCAGGTAAATCATGATTCTCAATCGCTTCATGCACCAAAGTAAATGAGTGGCTGAACTGACGAAAACCAAAAAATAAGTAAGCAATAGTCACATTCCAAATAAAACCCAAGATTGGATAAGTGAGCATGCAGGCTACATACACTATAAAAACTAAAAAGGTGGGAAGAATGAAGGCGACTAAACAGGCCATCCGCGCACCCACCGGGCTTGCTCCATCCTCAGTCTTGCCACCAAACTCACCGGCGACCCAATCTAGCCATCGAGCACTTACACGATGGATCCAATGATTAACTGATACCGGACGATACTGTTCGGCGATCAGGGCAAATAGAATAGAAAAGAAAGTCATACTTTTAATAAATGATACAGGTTACGTAACATTCCAGCTGTCGCTCCCCATATAAAGCGATCCTTGTAGGGCATTGCATAAAAGCTGCGGCTACCTTGGTCGCTCTGCCAAACCCGAATCTGGTGATTTGCTGGATCCATCAAAAATTGCAGAGGTACCTCAAATATATCCGCTACCTCGAATTCATCCAAGACATATTCTGCCTGAGGTTTGACCAAGCCAACAATTGGGGTCACGCTGTAACCGGAAACCGTCAAATACTCAGGTAATTGACCAATAATCTCGACCCGCTCTCGCTCTAGACCAATTTCTTCCCTGCTTTCGCGCAAAGCTGTCTCATGAGGACCGGTATCCTGAGGGTCCATGCGACCGCCCGGAAAGCTAATTTGACCAGCATGGTCCCGCAAATGATTAGTTCGCTGGGTCAATAAGATCGATAAACCATCCGGGTTTAGTAGCAAAGGAATCAGTACGGCAGCACGCGTAACCTTCCCAGCTGCTTGACGCTTGGCAATGATGTCAGCTGCAATCACATGTCGATTCTCATCGGTAATTTCTGGCTCCCATTCGGGCGGAGACTGAAATCGCTCTTGAATGGCCAAAGGACTTAAAAGATGAGGGGTCACCTTAGTCTGGTTATCGCAAATGCCTCTGATAGGGACTGCCTGCGCATCAAAACCTGCAGGAGCTGCAACATTGATTACATGTTCTTCAGGTTTCGATATCTTGGGCATATTGTTATTTTAGGGCAACAAAAAAGGCGACCAAGGCCGCCTTTTTCACTTCAAGCCGATCATTATTCAGCAGCTGGTACAGCCGCTGCTTTTCGTGCAGGAAGCTTTTCTTTGATACGTGCAGACTTACCTGAACGATCGCGCAAGTAGTACAGCTTCGCACGACGTACATCACCGCGACGCTTCACTTCAATGCTAGCAATCAATGGTGAGTAAGTTTGGAATGTACGTTCAACACCTTCGCCAGATGAAATCTTACGAACGATGAAGCTGGAATTGAGTCCACGATTGCGCTTGGCAATCACAACGCCTTCAAAGGCCTGGGTACGCTTACGTGTACCTTCAACTACGTTTACACCAACAATCACTGTATCGCCAGGAGCAAAACTTGGCAGTGTTTTATTGGCAGTTAAGCGAGCAATTTCTTCTTGCTCAATTTTTTCAATCAAATTCATTTTTAATCCTTAAACATCTTGTCAGCGTTTAATCCCGAGATATAAATCAACGGACCAGACAGAGGATGCAGTTAAATCAATTTCACTAAACCAAAACATAAGCGCCTTATTCAACACTGAGATGACTCACAGTGATTGAAGAAATAACTCATCTTCTCGGGTTAGCAACCCTTTGGCTCGGGCGGATTCAATTAAATCCGGCCTTAACCTAAGCGTCAGCTCTAAAGACTTATGCCGACGCCAATCTGCTATTTTAGCGTGATGTCCGCCTAAAAGCACGTCCGGCACCGATAAATTTTCATATATTTCAGGGCGGGTATAGTGCGGATGGTCTAAAAGACCATTAATAAAGCTATCCTGGACAGCAGAATCATCATCGCCCAGCGCCCCTGGGATAAGCCGAATAACCGCATCCATCATGGCCATAGCAGGCAATTCACCCCCAGAAACCACAAAATCGCCAATAGAAAGCTGTAAATCGATATTGCGATCTACAAAACGCTGGTCAATCGCTTCATAACGACCGCAAATAAAGTTGATATTGCCGTAACTCAGAATCTCAGAGGCCGTCTTTTGGGAAAAAGTTTCTCCCTGGGGCGCCAAAAGACAAATCGGTCCAGATTTAATGTTTTCAGACTCGTGAGCCGCCTTGATAGCATTTACCGTATCTTCCAATGGCTTAGCCATCATGACCATGCCAGGACCACCTCCGTATGCACGATCATCCACTGTTTTACGAGAATCACTGCAATAGTCACGCGGATTCCACAGATTGATGCTAGCCAAACCCTTTTCGTAGGCACGCCCAGTAATACCCCACTGCGTTAAAGCTTGGAACATTTCTGGAAATAAGGTGACGACATCAAAGCGCATAGTAGGGTTAAAAGTATTGACCGACTTACCAGTCAGCTTGCCAATCTAGCGTAATCGATTTATTGGGTAGATCCACATTGTGAACAACCTCTTTTACAAAAGGCACCAATTGTTTTATTGCCCGACTGACGGAGTCCCCTATAGCAATGACACCATGAGCACCATTTTCGGTAACATCCAAAACCTCACCTAAATGTTCGCCCTGAAGATTATTTGCCTGACAACCAATTAAGTCTACCCAGTAATAACTATCTTGATCAGCCTGCGGAAAATCCTTGCGCCCAACCAAGATTCGAGCACCCTTTAATGCAAGCGCTTGATCACGGTCTGCGATGCCATCCAAAGCAAGGATGACAGTACCGCTATGCATTTTTGCTTGCTTGACCTTGT
The DNA here is from genome assembly GCF_018881925.1 of Polynucleobacter sp. Latsch14-2. Lineage (GTDB taxonomy): Bacteria > Pseudomonadota > Gammaproteobacteria > Burkholderiales > Burkholderiaceae > Polynucleobacter. Next base: position 48,844 of record NZ_JACVPL010000003.1, read on the forward strand.
ATGGACGTAAAGAGGCCTGCTCTTGAAATGCAGAAACACCTGCGTCCCGTCGGGGGATCAGAGAAAGCCAAATTTCTTTTGAAGAAAGAAGTGCTACAGGGTCAGGGGAATGAGGGCGAACCTTCACTTGACCTTGTAAACCTTGAGCATCAGCGATTGCACCAAGCTCAATCAAATCGCTTAGGGATGGCGCGCTCATAATGAATTCACCCGGTCTCCCTAGATAACACTGCTGATGAATCCTGCTACTAGAAGCCCCATCATTTAGATAGGGTTTCTAGAAATGGAGTCTTTAGACTGCAGGATTATTCTTGATTAAACGAACAACCGTTGGGGAAATTTGCGCACCAACACCAGTCCAGTAGGTCAAACGGTCTTGAGCAATACGCATTGCTTGCTCTGACTCAGCTGCCTTAGGATTGAAATAACCAATACGCTCGATAAAGTTCGAGTCGCGACGATTGCGCTTGTCAGTAGCAACGATACTGTAAAAAGGGCGCTTCTTAGAACCGCCGCGTGCTAGTCGAATGACGACCATAGTTATTCCTTAAAATCTAAAATTAAAAACAGGTTGATTACAACCCAACGACATTTCTACAAAAATCTTGGGCTCAAGCTCACCGAGCAAATAAGTAAAACAAATGCACGGTATAGCGGAAAACCTCATATTCTAGACGAAAACCCCTACTTATTCCACCTATTTGAAGTCCTAAGTCAGTAGAATAGCTGCTTCAAGGTGATAAAAATTGATTAAAAAACAACGAGTTAGATAAATATGTCCCGCAAAAATAGCCTCGCTAGTTCGTTTAGAAGCAGCTTAAATCATTCATTCCTGGCATTTTCCTGTCTAGGTTTAAGTCTTTTAACGGCCTGCGCCAATGTCATCCCCCCCTGCGGAGCGAAGATCAGCCCCCCAACTCGAGAACTCAAAAATACCCAGTGGGAGCTTATCCGCTGGAATCTCACCCCCAACAGCAACGGTGAGGTGCGCGCTAGGCAAATTCCCCAAGGTGAAAGTAGCAACCCCATTCAAATCGTATTTGATGCGAATGGCGAACGCCTTAGCGGCTCCACAGGTTGCAATCGATTTACAGCCCAGATTAGCGAAGATGAACGTGGCTTTACCCTAGAAAAAATCACCAACACCAAAATGGTCTGCAGTCCACAACGCATGGAACTCGAGAACGATTTTCTCTATGAGCTCAATGATTACCGAACCATTGTGCGTGATGGCGATCGATTACTCATTATTGGTCGTGACCGTGAAGTGCTGAGCTTTGCGCAACGTGAAGTCAACAAAAAATAATCTCAATTAATAACACGAAGGTTTTAATGAAGCACTCTAAATTTATTTTCTGCTTACTAGGATTTATTTTTCCAGGAACCGGCTTTAACTGCATCTACTTACTCGGCCTCAAATCTTTTTGGGCATGGGCGCAATTATTTTCTTTGCTTGGCGGTGTTGGTGGCTGGTTTCTCTTAAAGGCGGCGCATTTTCATTCTGCGCCTGGCTGGGTTCTACTGACCCTAGGCTTTATGGCAATGGAGGCTAGCTGGCTCACAACGATTGCCTTGGGATTGCGGGCAGATGAAAAGTGGGATGCGCAATTTAATTCGGCAGGAAAAACACAATCGGGCTGGCCAGTGATATTGACAGTCATTTTTTCATTGGTATTTGGAGCGGCCGTAATGATGACCTTCTTAGCCATTTCCTTTGAGCAATTTTTCATCTCCCAAATTACAGAAGCAAAAAAGCTATCCCAGTAATGCGGATAGCTTATTAATAATAAGTGGTAATGGGTGCGTTAAAACTGCTCGACCGCTAAAGCATTAGTAGAGTGACCACCCTCTAAAATGGAAGTAGATAAGGCCTGCGCCTGAGGCAATAAGTTTTCCGCAAAGAAACGCGCAGTAGCAATTTTGGCACCATAAAAATGGGGGTCGCCGTCATACAAACCTTCGGCAACTAGAAGTGCGCGAGCCATTTGCCATGCACCTAAAACCAATCCACACAAGCGCAGATAAGCGAAGCTACCAGCATAAACAGCCTTCACTTCTTTTTTAGCATTAGCTAAAATATAAGCAACGGAAGCTTCAAAAGCTTCGCGTGCGGGAATAAATTGCTTAAGGACGGCTTTAGCATCAGCACTACTAGCTGCCGCCAGATCCTTTTCTGCTTGCTTCATCTTTTCTACCAAGACTTGAGCTGTGGCACCACCATCACGAACAGTCTTTCTGCCAACTAAATCATTGGCCTGAATCGCGGTTGTCCCTTCATAAATAGTCAGAATACGGGCATCGCGATAATGTTGAGCAGCACCAGTTTCCTCAATGAAGCCCATGCCACCATGTACCTGAACTCCTAAACTAGCTACATCAATCGACATCTCAGTAGAGAAGCCTTTTACGATAGGGACTAAAAATTCATAGATTGCCTGGCTGGCTTTACGAGTCTCTTCTTGCGGCGAAGCATGTTGCGCATCGCACTCTGCAGCGGCGTAATACGCCAAAGCCCTTGAGGCTTCAATGTACGCGCGCATCGTCATCAACATACGCTTCACATCAGGCTGGTGAATAATCGCCACAGGGCCAGGGGAGCCGGTAAGATCACGGCTTTGAATGCGATCCTTGGCATATTGCACTGCCTTCTGATAGGCACGCTCAGCCACTGCAATGCCCTGCATACCAACAGAGAAGCGTGCTGCGTTCATCATGACAAACATATACTCTAGGCCACGGTTTTCCTCTCCGACCAAATAAGCAATAGCGCCACCATGATCACCAAACTGCAATACTGCAGTAGGACTCGCCTTAATACCTAACTTATGCTCCAAAGAAACACATTGAATATCATTGCGCTCACCTAAGGAGCCATCAGCATTGACCATAAACTTGGGAGCCACAAATAAAGAAATACCCTTTACTCCCTCAGGCGCATCAGGAGTACGCGCCAATACGAGATGGACAATATTCTTAGCCATGTCGTGTTCGCCATAGGTAATAAAGATCTTGGTAGCAAAAATCTTATAAGTACCATCATCCTGTGGCACGGCGCGTGAACGCACCATAGATAAATCTGAGCCTGCTTGCGGCTCCGTGAGATTCATGGTGCCAGTCCACTCACCGGAAATCATTTTAGGAACATATTGCTTTTGCAGCTCTGGGCTAGCAGCAGTTAATAGGGCCTCGATTGCGCCATCAGTCAACATCGGACACAAGGCAAATGACAGGCTTGCTGAATGCACCATCTCAAAGCAGGCGGTTGCGATTAGCTTAGGTAGACCCTGACCACCAAATTCGGAGGGATGAATAACACCCTGCCAACCAGCCGCAGCAAATTGCTCGAAAGCCTCTTTAAAACCAGGAGTGGTATAGACCTCACCATCACGTAGAGCGCTCGGGTTTTGATCTCCAGGCCAATTGAGTGGAGCAACTACATCTTGATTAAACTTTGCCGCCTCCTCCAAAATAGCAGGGGCTAAATCCACGTCGGCACCAGTCTGGGCATACTCAGGATAAGCAACCACATCAGATAGCCCCGCTAATTCGTTCATCACAAATAGCATGTCTTTGACTGGGGCTACATATGGCATTACAACTCCTCTTTATTTAGATCAAATCATTAAATAGAAACATTAATGATCTAGCCAAGCGCTTTCGTTAATTCGGGAACGGCTGTAAATAAATCAGCCACGAGTCCGTAATCAGCAACACTAAAGATTGGCGCCTCAGGATCTTTGTTAATGGCAACGATCACCTTAGAGTCTTTCATCCCCGCTAAATGCTGAATCGCACCAGAAATTCCAACAGCAACATAAAGTTGTGGGGCAACGATCTTGCCAGTTTGACCCACCTGATAATCATTTGAAACATAACCGGCATCAACCGCGGCGCGTGATGCACCCAATGCAGCGCCTAGTGTATCGGCCAATGGAACTATCAATTCTTGATATTTATCTCCTGAACCTAAACCACGACCACCAGAAACAATAATCTTGGCTGCAGTTAATTCTGGGCGATCCGATTTGGTCAGCTCACGACCCACAAAGGTGGATGAGGAAGAATTACTGGCTGCAGCATCAGCAGCCGGCTTTTCAATACCAGCAGCTCCACCCGTTGCGGGAGCTGGATCAAAGCCCGTGGTACGCACAGTAATCACTTTAAGCGAGTCGCTAGATTGCACCGTAGCAATGGCATTGCCTGCATAGATAGGACGCTCAAAGGTATCGGGCGAGAGGACTTTAGTCACATCAGATAATTGAGCAACATCCAGCTTTGCCGCTACTCGCGGAAGAACATTTTTACCGTTCGCCGTTGCTGGAGCCAAGATATGAGTGTAGTGCGAGGCCAAAGAGAGAATCTGAGCTGCCAAGGGTTCGGCCAGCTGATCAGCCAAGGAAGGCGCCTCAACTTGGAGTACTTTACGAACACCCGCAATTTGAGAAGCAGCCTGTGCGACAACATCAGCGTTGTGTCCACAGACTAAAACATCTACCTCTGGAGAGCACTGCAAGGCAGCAGCAACGGCATTAAGTGTTGCAGCTTTTAAAGAAAGATTGTCATGTTCAGCAATAACTAGGGCAGCCATTTAAATCACCTTCGCTTCATTTTTTAGTTTTTCCACAAGGGCCGCCACATCGGCAACCATTACGCCAGCGCTTCGTTTTGGAGGCTCTTCTACTTTGATTGTCTGAAGACGTGGGGTTATGTCGACACCCAAGTCCTCTGGCTTAACAATCTCCAAAGTCTTTTTCTTGGCCTTCATGATATTAGGCAAAGTCACATAACGAGGCTCATTGAGACGCAAGTCCGTAGTAATCACTGCCGGGATTGAAATGGCAATAGTTTCCAAACCGCCGTCAACTTCACGAGTCACACTCGCTTTACCGTCTGCTACAACAAGCTTGGATGCAAAAGTAGCTTGCGGGATATCTAACAATGCAGCTAACATCTGACCAGTTTGATTGCTGTCGTCATCGATTGCCTGTTTACCCAAAATCATGATCTGGGCTTGCTCTTTATCGACGAGAGATTTCAAAATCTTAGCAACAGCTAATGGTTGCAGTTCAGCATTACTTTCGACCAAGATTGCACGATCAGCACCAATAGCCAAAGCGGTACGTAAGGTTTCTTGACATTGACTCGGACCAGCCGAAACTGCCACTACTTCGGTAGCAATGCCAGCCTCTTTTAAGCGCACAGCTTCTTCCACCGCAATTTCGTCGAATGGATTCATACTCATTTTGACGTTGGCAATATCTACGCCACTGTTATCAGATTTGACGCGCACTTTGACGTTGTAGTCCACCACACGCTTGACTGCTACTAAAATCTTCATCTTACTTTCTCAATCTTCAAAAAACGGTGCTCATTGATTAAAAACGGGGTACTTGTCTATTTTAGACGCCTTAAGAAGGCTTAGACTAAACATCAATCGCAGAAGCAGAGCCAGCCTTTTTCCGCAACTCAAATTTTTGGATTTTGCCAGTGGAGGTCTTGGGTAGCTCCCCAAAAACTACCGCCCTAGGGACCTTAAATCCTGCTAAATGCCTCTTACAGTGCGCGATGATCTCTTGTATGGTGACTTGGGCGTCCGGCTTTATTTCTAAGAACGCACAGGGCGTTTCACCCCACTTCGGGTCGGGCATCGCGACAACCGCAGCAGCAATCACAGCGGGATGCCTAAAAAGCACATCCTCCACCTCGATGGAAGAAATGTTTTCTCCCCCAGAAATAATAATGTCCTTGCTACGATCTTTAATCTTGACGTAACCATCGGGACTCATGACGGCTAAGTCACCTGAATGAAACCAGCCGCCCTCAAAAGCCTCCTTAGTGGCTTTCTCATTTTTTAGATACCCCTTCATCGCGATATTACCCTTGAACATAATCTCGCCCATGGTTTCACCATCAGCGGGTACAGGCTGCATTGTCTCTGGATTTAATACGGTAATAGCTTGTTGCATGTGGTAACGCACCCCCTGGCGCGCATTTAGGCGCGCACGCTCACCAATATCTAAGTCATCCCACTCATCCTGTTTCACACAAACTGCTGCCGGGCCATACACTTCAGTAAGTCCATAGACATGAGTTAAGTCAAAGCCTAATTTCTCCATGCCCTCAATAATCGATGCCGGTGGTGCGGCGCCCGCAATCAGACCTTTCACACCAGTTGGAACACCCAGCTTCATCTCCTCGGGGGCATTGACTAGCAGATTATGAACAATTGGAGCTGCACAGTAATGAGTCACCTTGTACTCTTTAATTGCAGCAAAAATATGTTGTGCATCAACACGACGCAGGCAAACATTAATACCAGCACGTGCTGCTACAGTCCAAGGAAAACACCAACCATTGCAATGGAACATCGGCAGGGTCCATAAATACACTGGATGCTTATTAATATCCCAATCTAAAATATTCGAGACTGCATTGATTGCAGCACCACGATGATGGTAAACAACACCCTTCGGGTTCCCAGTTGTACCAGAGGTGTAATTCAAGCAGATTGCTTGCCACTCATCCGTAGGAACTTGCCATAGATATTGTGGATCACCTTGTGCTAATAATTGTTCATAAGTAAGACTGCCTAGCTTTACACCAGAAACATCAAACTCGTTTTCCTCCACATCAATCACCAAAAAATCTCGGCCGCTTTCTTTTTTCGCAATCGCTAATGCCTCTTTCATGGTCCCTGAAAATTCAGGATCAACAATCACTACTTTTGCTTCACCATGATTCAACATGAAAGCAATAGACTGAGGATCTAAACGGGTATTGAGGGCATTTAAAACAGCACCTACCATTGGAATGCCAAAATGGGCCTCAACCATGGGCGGCGTATTGGGCAACATCACGGCTACCGTATCTCCAATCCCAATACCATGCTGACTGAGTGCACTTGCGAGACGTCGGCAGCGGGCATAAGTTTGCCCCCAAGTTTGACGTAAATTCCCATGAATTACTGCTAAGCGATTTGGATAAATTTCTGCAGATCGCTCTAAAAATAATAGCGGGGTAATGGGTGTGAAGTTTGCTGAATTACGCTCCAAACCTTGCTCGAAAATGTTTACCATTACTTTACCCTTGATATTGATTTTAATTAGAGGTCTGCCAAAGCTTTCACATGAGCAACAACACTACGACCCAATGCGGAAAGGTTGTAACCACCTTCTAGGCAGCTGACTATTCGACCGTGAGCATATTGCTCCGCCACCCCCTTTAATTGATGGGTAATCCAGACATAATCATCTTCTACCAAACCCATCTGCCCCAGATCATCTTCACGATGTGCATCAAAGCCAGCAGAAATAACAATCAGCTCTGGCTCGAAATCTCGCAAGCGTGGCAACCACTGCTCCTCCACGATCGAACGCACTACATCACCTCTTGTAGATGCCGGCAGCGGGACATTGACCATATTCTTCGCGCCATCTAAACCACTGTACGGATAAAACGGATGCTGAAAGAAACTGCACATCAGCACATTGGTGTCATTAAAAAAAGCAGCCTCAGTGCCATTTCCATGATGGACATCAAAGTCAATAATCGCGACGCGTTTGATGCCGTATTGCTCCATGGCATAACGCGCTGCGATGGCAACATTATCAAAAACACAGAATCCCATCGAGCGCGTTGGCTCGGCATGATGTCCTGGTGGGCGAACAGCACAAAAAACATTGCTTACCTCCCCCTTCATGACCGCATCCACTCCCGCAATGGCAGCTCCAGCCGCACGCAAGCATGCCCTCCATGTGTGTGGATTCATAATGGTGTCACCGTCAAGCATAAAATAACCACTCTCTGGAGAGCACTCTTTTACAAAAGCGATATGATCGGGGCTATGCACCAACTCCAATTGATCTTCTGTTGCCAACGGTGCATCTAAATGTTGGAGAAATGGGTCTAAACCGCTACGTATGAGCTGATCATTAATCGCCTGAATGCGCTCCGGGCACTCAGGATGGTGGCTACCCATCTCATGCTTTAGAAAATCTGGATGGGTTATGTATCCTGTTGTCATTATTTAAAACTTTCAAAAACAAAACTACAATTTTTTAATTTAATCAACGTGCCGTTATCCCAAAGCTGAAATCACTTGAAAATCTATTTCCAAATCTCTGGTCTCATTTTGACCCTGCTTCTTGGGGCATGCTCTAGCACCCCCGCACCACAAAGTAGCACTACTCAAGCTATCGTAAACCAAACCGATGAAGCAGCATCTGAGGTCCTGCTCACCCAAAATATCAACGAATTACTAGCGGAAGTAGCACGGACCCAGGAAATCCCTTTCCCCATACTTGAAACTAGCTTTAGCGATGCTAAGACAATTCCCTCGATACGCAAATTGGTATTACCCCCATCCGGCACTTTTAAGAAGAACTGGGTGGCTTACCGCAAACGCTTTATTGAGCCAGTCAGACTAAAAGCTGGAAAGGCCTTTTGGGAGCAAAACCATGCATTTTTGAGTCAGATTGAACAAGAATCCGGGGTGCCTGCCGAAATCATTGTCGCCATCATTGGCATTGAAACCATCTATGGGCGTCAAACCGGCAACTTCAGAGTCAAAGATGTCTTATCAACGCTGGCCTTTAGCTACCCCAATACACCTAATAAAGCCAGTCGCGAACAACTCTTCAAAGATCAACTGAAAGAGCTTATTTTGATGTGCTGGTCGGATGCAGGCGGTAAGCTGCCGGCCCAAAATAATGTTCAGGGGATTAGTGATCAACGCTTTAACACCTGCCTTAATCAAAATAGCTCCTATGCTGGAGCTATCGGTTTACCTCAATTTATGCCCAGCAGTATTCGCAGCTACGCGATAGACGGCGATGGAGATGGCCGCATTGACCTTCGCCTTAGCACCAAAGATGCTATCGCCAGCGTGGGTAATTTCATGAAGAAACATGGTTGGCAACCTGGAATGCCAATCTCCTTCCCAGTTCAAGACTCTGGTTTAAGCGAAGCCAAATTGCTGGCCGATGGTGAGCCCCAACTTAAATACAGCGTTGAAGAACTGATTCGCAAGGGAATTCTAAAGTCAGCGCAAGGCGACCTCCAAGCCGGTGGAGTGGCGCCGGATAGTAAAGCATTTATTGTGGATCTTCCCTACCCTGATGCTGAAGATAGGGACCAAGTTCACTACGTAGTTGGTTTAAATAATTTTCTAACGATTGTGCAGTACAACCGTAGCTATTTTTATGCACAAAGCGTTGCCGAGTTTGCAGAGGCCTTGGGCTATAAGAACCAGAGCGCCGCACCAACGAGCAAATCGATCAACGGAGCTACATCGATGAAAGCCGAGGAAACAAAAGTTAAAAAAACCAAGTCAAAGAAAAAGCCTAAATCATCTTAAGCTGGAAAAACGCCCGTAGATAAATAGCGATCCCCCCGATCACAGACAATAAATACGATCGTAGCATTTTTGACTTGACGGGCGACACGCAAAGCTACCACTAGAGCGCCACCAGCAGAGATACCGCAAAAGATACCTTCTTCCGCAGCCAAGCGGCGCGCCATCTCCTCTGCTTCAGCCTGAGTAACATACTCAATGAGATCAACTCTATTGCCTTGATAGATTTTTGGAAGATACTCTGGAGCCCATTTACGAATCCCAGGAATTTGCGAGCCCTCTTCAGGTTGTGCGCCAATAATTTGAATTTCGGGATTCATGGACTTAAGATAAGTAGAGACGCCAGTAATGGTACCCGTAGTCCCCATCGCAGAAATGAAATGGGTAACCTGCCCATCAGTATCTCGCCAAATCTCAGGACCTGTAGTTTCAATATGGGCACGCGGATTATCCGGATTAGCAAACTGGTCAAGTAACTTGCCACGCCCTTCTTTTTGCAGTTGCATGGCGTAATCTCTTGCAAACTCCATGCCGCCTGATGCAGCCGTCAGGATTAATTCTGCTCCATAAGCGGCCATACTTTGGCGACGCTCAATACTCTGGTTCTCTGGCATAACTAAGACCATCTTGTAGCCCAGCATTGCTGCAGTCATTGCTAGCGCAATACCCGTATTACCACTGGTTGCTTCAATTAGCGTGTCACCAGGTTTAATTTCACCACGCTCTTGTGCGCGCACAATCATCGACAGCGCAGGTCGGTCCTTCACCGACCCGGCTGGATTATTCCCCTCCAACTTACCCAAAATCACGTTGCCATTAGTCTCGTTTTCAAGACCAGGAATACGTTGCAAGCGAACTAAAGGCGTATTGCCAACAGTTTGTGAAATAGTTAAGTAGGAGGGTTTACTCATGGACCCATTTTAGCCGTAAGGCCAACTACACACGGAAGGGCTTAATTACGGCGACCTGCTCCCGCACGACCCTCATTAGGGCGAGGGCTATTTTGACCACGTGTGCTGCGTCGGCCAGCACCAGAACCTTCTTTTTTTGTCCTGCCATTCGGCTCACGAAAAGAGCCCGGGGCTTCGATGGTTAAACCGTTATCGACCATTTTTTCAACGGATTTCATGCCGATACCGCGTACACGTTTTTGCAAATCATTAGCATCTTGAAAATGGCCACCATCTAGTCGTTCAGCGATGATTGTTTTAGCTTTGGAGGGACCAATCCCCTTAATGCTTTCCAATTCAGTTTGCGTGGCAGTATTGACATTAATTGGTGATGCAATCACTGCCGAAGACGCTAACAATGTAGCAAATGCTACGGCCTTTAAAAAACGATGCGCACTACCTAATTTGAATTGATGTGTCATTCTTTCTCCAATCATAAAATCCGCAAACATGAAATATGCGCGGATCAATTACAACGATGCAAGATGGGGTCTGTTGACGACCTTCAGAAAAATCAGAAAGTACTGAACATTGACTTAATAAAAGCAGATATCTCGTGAAATTTTTGATCCACATCAAAAACTAGGACGCCCAATCATTTTCTGAATCAAATAGTTGATTTTGAAAATCTATACTCAAGGGAGATCTATTTAAGATATTGGAAAAAACATGGATGTTGATATTGTTATTATTGGAGCAGGTCCATCAGGACTATGTCTTGCAAGATCCCTAAGTGGCCGAGGATTAAGTATTGCAATCGTTGAACAACAGCCAATAGATGCTATTGCTAATCCAGCGTTTGATGGCAGGGAAATTGCACTTACACAACACTCAGCCACCGCCATGAAAGAACTTGGCTTATGGCAACTCATCGAACCCAAGGCGATTTCGCAGTTACGCGATGCCAAAATCCTAGATGGCAGATCCCAGTTTGAAATGCTGATTCCCCATCAACTCAGCCAGTACCAAGAACTTGGGTGGTTAATCTCAAACCACATCATTCGAAGGGCTGCATATGACGCTACACAGGAAGCCATCAAACTCAACGACGATATCCAATTGATTCCCGGATGCAAAGTCACTAAAGTACAAACAACTCAGCACGATGCCTCTGTCACACTGGATAATGGGGGGAAAATTAAAGCCAAACTCGTAGTGGCTGCCGATAATCGCTTTTCCACGACGCGTCGCATGATGGGTATTGCCGCCGATATGCATGACTTTGGTCGCAATATGCTGGTCTGCTGTATGACGCATGATGTACCTCATGAGCATATTGCATGGGAGTGGTTTGATTACGGCCAGACTCTTGCGCTGCTGCCAATGAACCCAGATCCAACCACCGGACTCTACCGCAGTTCGGTAGTCATTACAGTGGCAAGCGATGAAGCTGATGAGCTTATGAAATTGAGTCCAGAAGCGTTGTCAAAAAATATTCGAGAGCGATTTGATAATCGACTTGGAGATATGAACCTGGTCAGCACAATCCACTCCTACCCACTGGTATCCGTATATCCTAAAAGATTGGTGGCTAATAGGTTTGCCACGGTTGGAGATGCAGCAGTTGGGATGCATCCAGTCACTGCGCATGGCTTTAATTTCGGCTTACTGGGCGTTCAGAAGCTTTCTCAAGAAATTTTAAGCGCTCATCAAATCGGACAGGATATTGGCGATCAAGTCCTTTTATTGCGTTATGAAAAAATCCATAAGCGTAAAACTCGGCCACTATTTTTAATGACTAGATTGATTACAGAAATCTATTCCAAAGAATCTCTGCCAGCAAAATTCGCTAGAACAGCACTTCTGCATGTCAGCGAACGCTTAACGCCATTTAAGAAATCAATTGCCCTAGCATTAACAGGCCGATAAAGCAGTCTCTATAGTGGCGCCGACAAGAAATCAGCATTAGCTGACAGCCAGTCGATATAACGACTAACACCCTGCTCAACATTGAGAAAGGCCTCCGTATAGCCAGCAGCGCGTAGCTTCGTTAAATCCGCCTGCGTAAAGCACTGGTATTTACCTTTGAGTGCCTCTGGAAATGGAATGTACTCAATGGCTTTTTCTTTTACCAACTCCTCTAGGCTTGCTGGATTTGCCTTATCTATTTTGCGCATTGCATTAGCAACTGCACATGCAACATCATTAAAAGGTTGCGCACGACCGCTACCTAAATTAAAGATACCGCTGACTTCAGGATGATCCAGGAAAAATAGATTTACTTTGACCACATCTTCAACGGAAACAAAGTCACGACTTTGCTCACCAGCAGCATAACCACCATATTCACCAAATAGTTTTACCTGCCCATTGGCCTTGTACTGGTGATATTGATGAAATGCGACTGATGCCATGCGACCTTTATGAGATTCACGGGGGCCATACACATTAAAGTAGCGGAAGCCAACAACTTGGGCGCTATTTGCGTTTTCAGCAAAACGCTTACGCATGACTTGATCAAAAAGAAATTTAGAGTAGCCATAAATATTCAACGGCTTCTCATGCTCACGACTCTCAATAAATACATCTGAACCGCCATAGGTTGCCGCCGAAGAAGCGTAAAGTAGCTGCACCTTCTGGTCGGTGCAGATATCAAGCAGATCCATGGTGTAGCGATAGTTATTCGCCATCATAAATATGCCATCTGTTTCCATGGTATCGGAGCAAGCACCCTCGTGGAATACCGCGCGAATCTTGCCTAATCGACCACTTCTAAAGGCCTCTAGAAACTCGTCTTTATCTAAGTAATCAGTGATATCTAAATCTGCTAAGTTGCGATATTTGTCGGCAGGACGAAGGTCGTCGACTGCAATAACATTTTTTTCGCCACGCGCGTTTAAAGCTTGGACAATATTCGCACCAATAAAACCTGCTGCGCCAGTAACAATGATGGTCATTGCAACTCCTCCGAAGTAACGGTTGCCGTCCCCAACTTACCAACCACAATGCCACCCGCACGATTAGCCAAGGCCATAGCCTTTTCAAGCGGCCATTTAGAGGCTAATGCGACCGCTAAAGTGGCAATTACCGTATCGCCAGCACCAGATACATCAAAGACCTCACGCGCTTGCGCTTTTACATGACTTACGCCAGCATCTGTGAATAAGCTCATACCTTCTTCTGATCTAGTAAGCAATAAGGCTTGTAGCTTAAGAGACTGTCGAAGATCTTGTGCTCTGCGGTTTAAATCCTCTTCATTTGCCCACTGACCCACCACTTGACGTAGCTCGCTACGATTGGGTGTTAAGACAGTAGCGCCGCGGTACTTTTCATAATCCTCACCTTTAGGGTCTACTAAGATCACTTTATTTTGTGCGCGTGCCTGCTCAATCATAAGACTTACTTGACCTAGAGCACCTTTGCCATAGTCAGACAAAATAATCACATCAGCATCAGCCAAGGATTTTTCAAAACGTTCTAATTTATGGGCCAAAGCAGCCTCGCTAGGCGCCTCTTCAAAATCTAAACGAATCAATTGCTGTTGCCGTGCAATCACACGCAACTTCACCGTGGTAGGCACTTTACCGTCAACCTCAAGCTGGCTATCAACACCACTAAACCTTAGCAACTCAGTCACGCGACGACCAGCCTCATCATCACCAATCACGCCCAGAATAGTTGTCTTGGCACCCAATGCAGCAACGTTGCGTGCTACGTTTGCAGCACCACCTAAACGCTCATCGATCTTACTAACTTGAACAACAGGAACAGGTGCCTCCGGAGAGATGCGGTTGGTATCGCCAAACCAGTAACGATCAAGCATGACATCACCCACCACTAGTAAGCGGGTCTGGGAGAACTGTTCTCGGTTGGCTTTTTCCACGGGCAGACTTTTTCTTTATTTAAGCTATTTTTAATTATGACGACCAATACCTTGGTACTCAATGCCTAATTCTTGCATAGCCTGTGGTTCATATAAATTACGGCCATCAAAAATGATCGGACGTTTGAGCTTTTGCAGTAGAAGATCAAAATCTGGACTGCGGAAGACCTTCCACTCCGTCACAATCACCAAGGCATCGCAGTCATCTACGGCTTCCATTGGGTTTGCCACCATCGAGACTTTCTTGAGGCCCTCAGAATTACCTTTGAAGTCAAGATCAAGACAATGCAATGCTTCTGGCATCGCTACTGGGTCATAAGCAACAACTTGTGCACCACGCTTTACCAGCTCTTGAATAATGACGCGACTTGGGGCTTCGCGCATATCGTCTGTATTGGGTTTAAAGGCTAAGCCCCAAAGAGCAAATTTCATATTGGAGAGGTCAGAGCCAAAACGCTTTTCAATCTTTTCTACCAAAATCGTCTTTTGAGCTTCATTGACTGCCTCTACGGCATCGAGGATCTTCAGATCTCTGCCGTACTCAATGGCTGTTTTGGAGAGTGCAGATACGTCTTTTGGAAAGCAAGAGCCACCGTAACCTGTGCCAGAGTACAAAAAGCCATATCCGATACGGGAATCCGAACCAATACCTTGACGGACAGATTCAATATCAGCCCCGACTAGATCGGCTAGGTTAGCCAGCTCATTCATAAAAGAGATCCGAGTTGCCAACATCGCATTGGCCGCGTACTTTGTTAACTCAGCACTTTTTACATCCATGTAATAAGTGCGTTCATGGTGACGATTAAACGGGGCATAGAGTTTGCGCATTTGCTCTTTGGCATGCAGGCCGGATGGCGTACTCTCAGTCCCAATCACAATCCGATCTGGGCGCATAAAGTCTTCTACCGCTGCACCTTCTTTTAAAAACTCAGGGTTAGAGACTACCGAACATAAATCTGCGCTTAAACCCCTCTTTTGCAGCTCTTCAATTACTGCAGCTGACACCTTATCGGCAGTACCTACCGGCACGGTGGATTTATCCACGATCACCTTAGGAGCAGTCATGTGTCGACCAATATTGCGAGCAGCAGCGACGACATACTGTAAATCAGCGGAACCATCCTCATCGGGAGGAGTACCAACTGCTATGAACTGAATCTCGCCATGAGCAACAGAGGCAGCAATATCAGTAGAGAACTGTAAGCGCCCTGCAGCACGATTGCGCTCGATCATCTCTTTGAGTCCTGGCTCATAAATGGGCACGCCGCCAGAATTGAGAATCTCAATCTTTTTCGGGTCTACATCTACGCAAAAAACATTATTACCCTGCTCGGCAAGGCATGCGCCTGTAACAAGACCTACATAACCGCTTCCAATGATGGTGACTTTCAAATGAACTCCAGTTTATTTCTCATTTATACGCCGTCATTAAACACAGGCTTAATGACAATTTAGTTAATAGCTTACATCGAAGGAACACTTGGTGCCGCACCCTCACTGCGCCTTGGAGAGTATGCCTCCCAATGGTTGCAACCAGGGCATTGCCAATAAAAACGTCTCGCACGAAAACCACAATTTCCACAGGTATATCGCGCCAAACTATTTGTTCTTTGCTTTAATAAACCCAAAATTGACTGAATCTCAGAAATTTTCTCAGGCGTGCCATTGCCCTCTGCAAGAACCAAACGAGTCTCAGCCAATTTAGATAAGGCACTCAAGCTTGGAGAATGCTGCATGACATCAACCAACATCAGCTCAGCCGCCTGCGGTCCACGAAGTTGAATAAAGTGCTTTTGCACAATGTCTAGCAACTCTCCAGAAGCCTGTGTTTTTAACAATTCGCAGAGCCTCTCCAGACCGCTACCAGCCTTATCGATAGCGGTATGAGCGGCCATCCAGCGATCACCCAGTAAATGCATATAAGCTGGGTGTGTATCAGCAACCAAACTCCACACCTGAATTGCCTGCGCTGGCCGTTCCAAGGCAACAAAATGGTCGCCTTGCAATATCAATGCACGAGCGTGGTTAGGAACTGCCTGAAGAGCGCGCTCAATAGATTGTTCAGCACCAACCAAATCTTTACGACGCAGAGCTTCTTGTGCTAATTCACAATGAAACTGGGCGATCTCAGTTTGATGAGATTTGGATTGAAGGCCCTCAAGCTCAGCGGCAGAGATGATGGCTTTTGTCCAATCTCGCTCAATTTGATACATCTCCAAAAGACTCTCCTTGGCCGGAGCTGCATATTTCCCATCACCCACTCGATTAAGAGAGGCTTCTGCACGGTCCAATAGCCCTGCCCTCAAGAAATCACGCCCCAACTCGTAGGCAGCATGATCACGATCGCGCGGTTTTAGGTCATCCCGATTTGCCAGGTGTTGATGGACGCGAATAGCGCGCTCAGTCTCACCACGACGACGAAATAAATTACCCAAGGAAAAATGCAACTCAATAGTTTCTGGATCAAGCTGGGCAATCTTGACCAATGTCTCGATGGCTTGATCCGGCTGCTCATTTAATAGAAGACTTAAACCTTTAAAGGTCGAACGCTGCTGACGCATCCGTTCGCGCTCATCCATGCGATTCTCAAGACGCAAATCCCAGCGTGACGCCAACCAACCCAACCCAAATAAGACCGGCAGTAACAATAACCAGGATGTAGCGATTTGAATCATCTTGTAGATAACATCAATGAAGAGCTTAAATAAAAAATGGTCCTAATGGACCACTGATGTGCTTGCTGATTAAGCACCAGAACCCTCTTTAGGGCCCACTTGCTTTAGCGGCTTGTAATCAACGCGTTCACGCAGTTCCTTGCCAGGCTTGAAATGGGGAACTCGTTTTTCTGGAATCAATACCTTTTCACCAGACTTGGGGTTACGACCGGTACGGGCAGGGCGATGATGCAATACAAAGCTACCAACGCCACGCAACTCAATACGCTTACCTTCTGCTAAAGCGTGAGTCATTGTATCTAGTAAAGTTTTTACCGCTAACTCCACATCCCTAGGTAAAAGCTGCGGAAACTGTTCCGCGAGACTCTCCACTAGTTCGGAGCGGGTAATTGCTTGGTGCTCTTGATCCGTCATGATCTATCAATAAAAAACCGCCGCCCCCCCCTAATGGAAAGCGGCGATATTGATTTAGCCTTGATTATCCATCTTTGCTTTTAACAGAGCACCCAAGTTGGTAGTGCCAGACTGCGCATCACCTTGGAGCTTGCTCATAGCATCTTGTTGGTCAGAGCTGTCTTTAGCTTTGATTGAAAGATTAATGACGCGTGACTTACGATCAATATTAATGATCATTGCAGTTACGCTATCGCCTTCCTTCAATACATTGCGTGCATCTTCAACGCGATCGGTAGAGATCTCAGAAGCGCGCAAGTAAGCCTCAACTTCATCAGCCAAGTGAATCGTTGCACCCTTAGCATCAACAGCCTTCACAGTGCCAGTGACAAGACTGCCTTTGTCGCTAACAGATGTGTAGTTATTGAATGGGTCACCAGACAATTGCTTAATGCCGAGAGAAATACGCTCTTTTTCAACATCAATTGCCAATACGGTGGCTTCAACTTCATCACCTTTTTTGTATTTCTTAACAGCTTCTTCACCAGGCTCATTCCATGAGATGTCTGAGAGGTGTACTAAACCATCGATGCCACCAGGCAAGCCGATGAACACACCAAAGTCGGTAATCGACTTGATTGCGCCAGTAAGCTTGTCGCCTTTTTGCTGCGCACGTGAGAACTCTTCCCAAGGATTCGCTTTGCACTGTTTGATGCCCAAGCTAATACGACGCTTGTCTTCATCAATATCCAGAACCATGACTTCAACTTCAGTTCCCAATGCTGTAGCTTTGCTTGGAGCAACGTTCTTGTTGGTCCAATCCATTTCAGAAACGTGTACCAAACCTTCAATACCAGACTCGATTTCAACGAACGCGCCGTAGTCAGTTAAGTTGGTTACTTTGCCGAATAAACGGGTATTTGGTGGGTAGCGACGTGCAATACCAACCCATGGGTCATCGCCAAGTTGTTTTACACCAAGTGAAACACGATTCTTCTCTTGGTCGAACTTCAAAATCTTAGCAGTTACTTCTTGACCAACAGTCAACATCTCGCTTGGGTGACGCACGCGACGCCATGCCAAATCAGTAATATGCAAGAGGCCGTCAATTCCACCAAGATCAACGAATGCGCCGTAGTCGGTGATGTTCTTAACGATACCCTGAACAACGCTACCTTCTTTAAGGTTAGACATCAACTTAGCGCGCTCTTCACCTTGGCTAGCCTCAACAACCGCACGACGTGACAACACTACGTTGTTACGCTTACGATCAAGCTTGATAACCTTGAACTCCATTGTCTTGCCCTCGTAAGGGCTAGTGTCTTTAATTGGACGTGTATCTACCAGTGATCCAGGCAAGAATGCGCGGATACCGTTAACCATCACAGTCAAACCGCCTTTAACCTTACCGGTAACAGTACCAGTAACGATCTCAGCTTGCTCGAGAGCTTTTTCCAAATTCATCCATGATGCCAAGCGTTTAGCTTTATCACGAGAGAGGATGGTGTCACCATAGCCGTTTTCGAGGGCGTCAATAGCAACAGAAACGAAATCGCCAGGAGCTACTTCAATCTCGCCAGCGTCGTTATGGAATTCTTCAACAGGAATAAACGCTTCAGACTTTAAGCCAGCGTTAACAACGACGAAATTATGGTCGATGCGAAGGACTTCAGCCGAAATAACTTGGCCGGTCTTCATATTCGATCGGGTTAATGATTCTTCAAATAATTCTGCAAATGATTCAGACATGTGTATTCACTTTGTGCCGCCAGAAGACCTGACGGGTTAGGTTAAAAAAGCCTCAAGAAACACGCTAAATTAGATCGTCGCGTTGTGGAGTTTCTTAAGACACCAAAACTACTACTAATAAAACAACTTCTAGTGCTGGGCAATCACAGATTGATACCAATCTAAAACTACCGCAACTACCTGATCTATCGATAAATCTGATGTTTCAAGCACTTTTGCACCATCCGCCACTAACAAGGGTGCGGCACCTCGATTACTATCGCGGGCATCGCGTTCCTGCAAATCTCGCAGCAAGTCCTCAAGTTTAGCAGGAATTCCCTTAGCTATCAATTGCTTATAACGACGTTCAGCCCTAGCTTGGGCAGTAGCGGTCAAGAAAACCTTCAAAATAGCGCCTGGAAATATGACGCTGGCCATATCCCTGCCGTCAGCCACTAGGCCCGGCGGCTTAAGAAAACTTCGCTGCAGCCCTGTCAAAGCAAGTCTCACATCGACATAGGCCGCCAAAGTTGACGCCCTTAAACCAATCTCTTCTGTTCGTATTGCCTCAGTAACATTCTCCTCGCCCAAGAAAATATGTCCATTTTCAAAAGAAATTGGCAGTTTTTCCGCCAAAACAGCCAATTGAGCGCTATTCCCAATATCAATACACTGATTTTTGCTGGCCAAAGCAACCAAACGATATAGAGCCCCACTATCTAAATAATGGAAACCCAGCTTTTGCGCAATGGCAGCAGCAACAGTCCCTTTTCCAGAGGCTGTAGGTCCATCAATCGCGATAACTGGGGGTAGTGGCATTGAATTTGACAGTGGGGAATTAAGAAGCAATCTTTGCAAACTCTGCAAAGTAGGCAGGGAAAGTCTTGGCAACGCAATTAGGATCATTGATCATCAAACTATTCGGACCAAAAGCCGCCAAAGAAAAACACATTGCCATACGATGGTCATCATAAGTATCGATACCATCCGAGGGTGAGCGCCAGTCGCCCAATTTTTTAGGGGCGCTGACAATAATATAGTCCTCACCTTCCACAACATCAGCTCCAACTTTCCTGAGCTCTTTTGTCATCGCCGCAATTCGATCAGTTTCTTTAACTCGCCAACTCGCAATTCCATTAAGACGAGTCTGACCATCAGCAAATAATGCGGCAACAGCCAAAGTCATCGCAGCGTCGGGAATCTCTGTGCAATCAATCGTGATGCCATTGAGTTTTCCATTGGGATTGTTAACACCGGCAACTTCAATCCAATCTTTACCCGAGCTAATGTTGGCGCCCATTAGAGCAAGCGCATCCGCAAACGCAACATCGCCTTGGATACTGTCGCGCCCAACACCAAGTACACGAACTGAGCTGCCGCCAATTGCGCCCAGCGCCAAGAAATAGGATGCCGAAGATGCATCGCCCTCAACAGATAGCTGACCTGGGCTTTGGTACATAGCACCAGAATTCTTTGCTGGAATTACAAAAGACTGGGCATCTGGACATGTCACATTGACACCAAAGCGCGCCATTAACTTCAATGTAATTTCGATATAAGGACGTGAAATCAGTTCACCGATCACCTCAATGCGAACCGGCTCTTGCGCCACGAGGGGCAGCGCCATTAGTAATGCCGTGAGAAACTGACTAGAAACATCTCCACGTACTTTGACCACCTCTTTAATATGAATCTGTGCTGCAGAAATCTGGATCGGCGGATAACCATCCTGTAATTCATAAGCAATATCAGCGCCAACCTGACGCAAACCATCGACTAGATCACGAATGGGGCGCTCATGCATTCGAGCTACGCCCGATAAACGATAGTTACCACCCTGCATCGCCAGTGCTGCAGTTAGAGGGCGAATGGCTGTCCCAGCATTACCCATAAAGAGGTCAGCTTCGCGAACAGGAAACTGGCCGCCACAACCATTCACAATACATACATGATCGGGCTGATCTACGATCGACAATCCCAATGTGCGCAAAGCATTGCGCATCACCTGCGTGTCATCCGCATCCAATAAATTAGTCAGGGTAGTTTCCCCGCATGAAAGAGCCGCTAAAAGCAAGGCACGGTTCGAGATACTTTTAGAGCCAGGCAAAATAATCGAGCCCTGAGCGCGAGTAAACGGGCCAATCTTAATACTAGGTAAAGCACTCATCAAAGGCCATCCAAGTCTTGACGCGCCTTGCTTGCTTTATTAAATAATTTTTCTAAACCGACGCCATCATTCTCTGCAATTAATTTACGCATATGGCTCACGATGGCCAAGTACTGATCTAACTCTTTTAGGATTGCAGTGCGGTTACCTAAACAAATATCGCGCCACATTTCTGGACTAGATGCAGCAATGCGCGTGAAATCTTTAAACCCGGCTCCAACATGACTGAGTTTTTGCTCGGCATCTTCAGAATTGACTACGCTAGCCATTAAGGCATAAGACAGAATGTGCGGCAAATGAGAAACGGCAGCATAAATCGCATCATGCTGCGTACTTGAAATTTTCTTCACTACTGAGCCAGTCGATTCCCAAAAACGAATAATGAGATCAGTATCTTGTGGAGAGTTTTCTTGTATAGGGCAAATAATCGTTTGCTTACCCTGAAATAAATCCGCCTTAGCGGCACTGGCACCATGCTGTGCACCACCGGCAATGGGATGAGCCGGCACGAATTGACAAGCCTTCTTGCCCAACACTTCCTTAGCGGCCAAGATTACATCACCTTTAGTGCTACCCGCATCGGTAATCATGGTCTGAGATTCAAGATGAGGTTCTATTGCTTCAAAGGTAGCTCGCATCTGAGCAACCGGCACACACAACACAATTACATCGGATTGCTTGGCAGCCTCAACTAAATCAACCACACCATCGATCGCGCCCATCTTCTGTGCTTGATCAATATTTGCTTTACTACGACCTACACCTAAAACCTTGGTTACCACTCCAGCCTGTTTTAAAGCCAAACCCAAGGAGGCTCCAATGAGCCCAACGCCAACAATTGTGACAGTTCCGAATTGAGCTCGAGTGGCAGTCATTATTTCGCCAAAATTTCACGGAAGGCGTTGATGAAGGCTGTATTTTCTTCAGGCAAACCAATTGAAATACGCAGCCATTGTGGCAACCCATAATTACCAACTGGTCGAACAATAATGCCGCGCTTGAGCAAAACCAAGTTCACTCGTGCGCCAGCAGCATCATCCTCTCCAACCTTAACCAATACAAAGTTACCGGCTGAAGGTAGGTAGGTCAAGCCCATTTCATCAAAGGCTTTGACCAATTGATGGTAGCCGGCACGATTAACTTCATAGCCCTTTTGTAAAAAAGCGTGATCCTGAAAGGAGGCGATTGCTGCAGCCTGAGCAAGACTATTCACATTAAAGGGTTGACGAATTCGGTTAAGTAAATCGGTTAATTCAGGCTGAGCAACACCATAGCCAATCCGCAAACCCGCCAAACCATAAGCCTTGGAAAAACTGCGAGACAAAATCATATTAGGGAAACGTTTGACCCACGCAATGGCGTCATAGCGCTGTTCGGGGGCAAGGTATTCGTTATAAGCCTCATCCAGAACCACCACCACATTGGATGGCACAGCTTGCAAGAAAGATTCGATCTCGGCTGGCGTTAAATAACTTCCCGTCGGGTTATTTGGGTTCGCTACAAAAACCAACTTCGCTTTATCTCCAGCCGATTGAGTGGCTTTGAGCATGGCAGGCAGATCATGACCATAGTTGGGTGTGGGCGCGACTTCTACTGCGCGCGCACCAACCGCTTGAGAGGCAAGCGGGTAAACGGCAAAAGCATGCCGAGAAAAAATAATAGCGTCATCAAATTGCGCAACAGCACGAGCAGCCAACTCCAAAATATCATTGCTACCGTTGCCTAGAGTAATCCAATCAGCGGGAACATCTAAGCGCGCAGATAATACTTTTTTTAGCTCAAACCCGTTTGAGTCTGGATAACGGCCCAAATCATTTGCTGCAGCAAGCATTGCATCATGGGCTGACTTTGGCATACCCAATGGATTTTCATTAGAAGCTAATTTAATAATTTTGCTTTCGTCCAAACCATACTCACGCGCCACCTCACTAATCGGGCGCCCACCTACATATGGCGCAATCTCCTGAATATGTTTTAAGCCAAGTTTTGAAGTCATCACTAGTAACGCACGTTATAAATTTATTAAACTACTGAACGAGGGTATGAACCTAATTTCTTGTAAAAAGCTGCCGTATTTTGCAACTCCTCTAAAGCCCTAGCCACCTTGCCATCTTCAGCATGGCCGGCAATATCAATATAAAAGTGATACTCCCATGTACCTTTACGTGCCGGCCGCGACTCAAAGCGATTCATAGACACATCGTGCTTCGCCAAAGGCGCCAACAGGCGATGTACAGCGCCCGGTTGGTTATCTACGGACAACACTAATGATGTTTGATCGTTACCCGTTGATTGGCAGTGGTAATTCCCAATCACAACAAAGCGTGTGCGATTATGTGGATCATCTTGGATTTGCAGGGCAACCGCCTGTAAGCCATAAGCCAATTGCGCAGGATCACCAGCAATGGCAGCCAAAGTAGGATCACTTGCAGCCATGCGGGCAGCCTCCGCATTGCTACTAACGGCCTGTCGCTTTAATTGTGGGGCATGTTGACTAAGCCATTGCTGACATTGCGCTAGGGCTTGAGCGTGCGCACAAACAGTCGTAACGCCATCCAAATTACCGCTTTTACTCAACAAATGATGCCGAATGGGCAATACAACCTCACCACTAATTTGCATAGGGGAATCCAACAACAAATCTAATGTGCGAGAGATTGCGCCTTCGCTTGAATTTTCTACCGGAACCACGCCAAATTGGGCGGCGCCCTTTTCAACTGATTTAAATACTTCATCAATGCTGACGCAAGGCAAGCCAGCAATAGACTGACCAAAATAGGTTTGCGCAGCCTGCTCTGAAAAGGTGCCGACTGGACCTAGATATGCAATCGTTTGGCGAGCTTCTAGCGCCCTGCAAGCGGACATAATTTCACGCCAAATAGCGGCAACACCATCAGACAATAAAGGACCAGTGTTGATCTCTTGCAGTCTGGCGACGACCTGACGCTCGCGCTCGGGGCGAAATACGGGCGTTGAAAAACCACCCTTTACATGCCCGACCTCTTGGGCAGCTTTAGCCCGTTGAGTTAACAGATCCAAAATTTGAGCATCTAAGGCATCAATTTTTTCTCGTAAGGGTACGAGACGTTGTTCTTCAGTGCTCATTAAGCCCGCCTTTCAAAGTCGCGCATAAATTCAACCAAGGCTTGGACGCCTTCTAAGGGCATTGCATTGTAGATACTAGCTCGCATGCCGCCTGCAGCCTTATGGCCACGCAACGCAGCTAATCCTGCAGCATTGGATTGCGCCAAAAATTCAGCATTTAAATTCTCATCCCTTAAGAAAAATGTGACATTCATTCTCGAGCGATATTCTTTTGCAACGCGATTCTCGTAAAGACTGCTTTGATCAATACAGTTGTAGAGCAACTCTGCTTTTGCTTGATTGCGTTTCTCCATTGCTCTAACGCCACCCTGCTTCAGTAGCCACTTAAATCCAAGTCCCGCCATGTAGATCGAAAACGTTGGTGGCGTATTAATCATCGACTGTGTATTTGCCTGCACAGACCAATCCCAAATAGTTGGGGTAATGGCCATGGCTTGACCAAGCAAATCTTTCCGAACGATTACTATCGTTACGCCTGAAGGACCAATATTTTTTTGGGCTCCGCCAAACCAAACGCCGCACTGCGTGACATCCATCTGTTTAGAGAGAATATTGCTAGAGATATCTGCAACCAAAGGTGTGTTGCCAACATTGGGCACATCAGGAAACTCTACGCCACCAATAGTTTCATTAGCGCAGTAATGCACATAGGCAGCATCATCTGATAGCTGCCAACTAGATCTTGGTGGAATGGTGTTAAATTTTTCAGCGGCAGAAGAAGCAACTAAGTTTGCTGTACCGTATTTCTGCGCCTCTTTAAAAGATTTTTCAGACCAAACGCCCGTCACAATGAAATCTGCCTTCGGGCCATTCTTACCCAATGGCATTAAGTTCATTGGAATGGCGGCATTCTGACCAATACCACCACCTTGTAACAACAAGATCTCATAGGTATCTGGGATGTTCATCAAGGTACGCAGATCTTGCAATACCTCCTCATAGACCGCCATAAACTCTTTACTGCGGTGACTAATTTCCATCACGCTAGTGCCAAGCCCTCGCCAATTGAGCATTTCATCAGCAGCTTGCTTCAAAACCTCTTCAGGCAAGGTAGCAGGCCCCGCTGCGAAATTAAAGATGCGGCGGTCAAACGTCATGATGGCTACCTAATCTTGAATGGATGCCTTAGGCATCACCAGCAGCGTCATTATCAGAATCGAGCGCAGGATCAGCGGATACATCACCCTCTTCCGCACCATCAACATCCTCATCTGAATCACTTTCAGCAATACGCTGCAAGCCGGACAAACGGGTGCCCTCATCCACATTAATCAAAGTGACGCCTTGTGTAGCACGCCCCATCTCACGAATTTCAGACACGCGCGTGCGCACCAATATTCCGCCAGTGGTAATTAACATGATTTGATCTTCGGGCGATACCAATGCAGCGGCAACTACCTTACCATTGCGCTCGGTTGTCTGAATGGCAATCATGCCTTTTGTGCCGCGACCATGGCGAGTGTACTCACCAATTGGCGTGCGTTTACCGTAACCATTTTCAGTTGCTGTCAATACGCTACTTGGAATTGGGGTGCCATCAGCATCAACCGTTGCAGCCTCTGCTCCTTCAGTAGCTTCAGCGGGAGCAACCAACATAGCGATAACTTGTTGCCCAGCGACCAGATTCATACCGCGTACACCGCGAGCGGTTCGGCCCATAGGACGGACATCATTCTCATCAAAGCGAACTGCTTTACCAGCGTCAGAGAACAACATCACATCATGCTTACCATCTGTGATCGCCGCGCCCACCAAGAAATCATTCTCATTCAAGTCCACAGCAATAATGCCGGCTTTACGCGGGTTAGAGAAATCAGATAAACGGGTTTTCTTCACAGTACCCAGGCTGGTTGCCATGAATACGTAATGATCGTCTTGATAGCCTTTGATTGGCAGAATCACCGTAATCTTTTCACCCTCAATCAACGGGAACATGTTGACGATCGGTTTACCGCGTGAATTGCGACTACCTTGTGGCACCTCCCATACCTTCAACCAATACATGCGTCCACGATCAGAGAAGCAGAGAATAATGTCATGCGTATTAGCAACGAATAAGGTTTCAATCCAATCCTCGTTCTTCGTTGCTGCAGCCTGCTTGCCACGACCGCCGCGTTTTTGTGCACGGTACTCGCTCAATGGCTGACTCTTCATGTAGCCGGTATTTGAAAGCGTCACCACCATATCTTGCGGCGTGATCAAATCTTCAGTGAACAACTCGGTTGCATTCATTTCAATAAATGAACGACGACCACTATCGCCACCTGCGATACCGAACTCGGCTTGCACTTCCTTGAGTTCGCTCTCAATGACGGAAGTGACACGCTCTGGCTTGGAAAGCAAATCAAGCAAATCAGAAATCTCCGCCATCACTTCTTTGTACTCATTGACAATTTTGTCTTGCTCAAGACCTGTCAAGCGTTGCAAACGCATCTGCAAAATTTCTTGCGCCTGACTATCGGACAAACGATATAAGCCTGTTGTCTGCATGCCATACTCAGGCAACAAACCTTCAGGGCGATACGCATTACGTCCGCCAGGAGTATCTGTCTCTGCGCGCGCCAACATCTCACGCACCATCGAAGAGTCCCAAGCTTTGCCCATTAACTCTTGTTTGGCCACTACTGGATTAGCGGCAGCTTTAATAATCGCGATGAACTCATCAATATTTGCCAATGCGACAGCTAAACCTTCTAATACATGACCACGCTCACGAGCTTTACGCAATTCAAAAATCGTACGACGCGTTACCACTTCACGACGATGTTGCAAGAAGTACTCAAGCATCTGCTTCAAGTTCAGCAGGCGTGGTTGGTTATCCACCAAAGCCACCATATTCATACCGAAGTTATCTTGTAGTTGTGTGCTCTTGTATAAATTGTTGAGCACTACCTCAGGCACTTCACCGCGCTTAAGTTCAATCACGACGCGCATGCCTGACTTGTCAGACTCATCACGCAAATCAGAGATGCCTTCTACTTTTTTCTCATTTACCAGCTCAGCAATACGCTCGAGCAAGTTCTTTTTATTTACTTGATACGGCAACTCATCAACGATGATGGCTTGACGTGCACCCTTATCAAGATCTTCAAAATGAGTTTTGGCGCGCATCACAACACGACCGCGACCAGTGCGATAGCCTTCACGCACACCCTGCACGCCATAAATAATTCCGGCGGTTGGGAAATCTGGCGCAGGAATGATCTCAATTAGCTCATCAATCGTGCACTCTGGGTTGTGCAACACGTGCAGACAGGCTGAAACCACCTCATCTAGGTTATGGGGTGGAATATTGGTAGCCATACCCACAGCAATGCCGGAACTGCCGTTAATCAGCAAATTAGGCACTTTTGCAGGAAGAATCAGGGGTTCTTTCTCGCTGCCATCGTAATTTGGCCCAAAATCGACCGTTTCCTTATCCAAATCAGCCAAAAGCTCATGGGCTATCTTGCGCAGACGGATCTCTGTATACCGCATTGCAGCAGCGTTATCGCCGTCAACGGAGCCAAAGTTGCCCTGTCCGTCAACCAACATATAGCGCAAAGAGAAGTCTTGGGCCATCCGAACAATGGTGTCGTAGACCGCAGAATCGCCATGTGGATGGTATTTACCGATGACATCGCCAACTATACGAGCAGATTTTTTGTAAGCTCGGTTCCAATCGTTGTTTAATTCATACATCGCAAATAAGACCCGTCGATGTACAGGCTTGAGACCGTCACGCACGTCTGGCAGGGCTCTGCCGACGATGACGCTCATTGCGTAGTCCAAATAGGACCTCCGCATTTCGTCTTCAAGGGATATTGGTAGTGTTTCTTTAGCGACTTGTTCCATCTGGAAATAATATCATTTTGATGGCAGGTAGCCCCTATGCTAAGATTCTGTCAGTTTGTACGAAATTGAGATGTGTCGCTTTGCGGTTTTTTGCTTCAAAGTAGGGCGAATTACATTTAAGTTTGACTTTAATTAAAAGAGATTTTTGAGGACTAAAAATGAACAAAACCCTAAAACTGTTGCTCGCTTCTGTTATTACTGTTTCTGCATCTGCAGCAATGGCTTCTGATAACTGGACAAACGGCGACGGCGCCCTAGTTTGGAAAGATGCAACTGGCACATTGTGCTGGCGTGATAGCAGCTGGACTCCTGCAACAGCTTCTGCTGGTTGTGATGGTGCCTTGGCTGCAAAACCTGCTGCCGCTGCTGCTGGCGTTAGCCAAAGCAAAATTACTTTGCAAGCTGACACTCTCTATGACTTCAACAAATCTGATTTAAAACCAGAAGGCAAAGCCACTTTGGACAAAATCGCTGCTGATTTGAACAAGATCAAATTAGAAGTGATCATTGCTGTTGGTAACACTGATAGCGTTGGTACAGATGCATACAACATGGCTCTTGGCCAACGTCGTGCTCAGTCAGTTAAAGCTTACCTGACAAGCAAAGGTGTTGACGGTAGCCGTATCTACACAGAATCAAAAGGCAAGAGCAATCCAGTTGCAAGCAATGCAACTGCTGAAGGCCGCGCTAAAAACCGCCGTACCGACATCGAAGTTGTTGGTACAGCTGCTAAGTAATTCAACTTACTTGTAAAAAAGCCCGCTTCTTGCGGGCTTTTTTATTTCCGCTATATTTGCAAGAAGCCCGAAACATCAGCACCAATCGAAGATATACATGAACGTAGACCAATCAGAAATTGCTAAATTTAGCGCCCTAGCCCATCGCTGGTGGGACCCAGAAAGCGAATTTAAGCCTCTCCACGCCATCAACCCATTACGCCTCTCTTGGATTAAGTCCTTTGTGGATCTAGGCGGCAAGAAAGTGTTGGATGTGGGCTGTGGTGGTGGCATCCTCGCAGAATCTATGGCGCAATCTGGTGCAGATACCTGTGGCATTGATTTGTCTGAAAAGGCATTAAAAGTTGCTCAGCTTCATGCTCTCGAGGTTGGCGCAACGCTCAGCTATCGATCTATCGCCGTAGAAGCTTTGGCAGAAGAGCAACCCGAACAATACGACATTGTGACCTGCATGGAAATGCTTGAGCATGTTCCAGATCCCGCATCAGTTGTGCGTGCTTGTGCAGCACTTTGTAAACCTGGCGGCACTTTGTTTTTCAGTACCCTAAACCGCAGCCCTAAGTCCTACTTATTTGCCATTATTGGCGCCGAGTACCTACTCAGACTGCTTCCAAAGGGTACTCACGAATACGCGAAATTCATTAAACCATCTGAGCTTGTTGCATTTACTCGCCAAGCAAACCTAGAGATGATTGGCATGAAAGGTTTAGGCTACAACCCCCTAACGCAAATTTATAGCCTTACTGATGATGTGGATGTGAACTATATGATTGCAACACGCAAATGAGCCAGAGCTTGAATCAATCCCAAAGCCCCTATCACGGGGTCTTCTTTGACTTAGATGGCACCCTGGTAGATACCGCCCCAGATTTGGTGGCAGCTACAAACCGGCTCCTAAGCGCTCGAAATCTCCCTTTAAAGCCTTATGAGCAATTACGCCCCTGCGCCTCCGCTGGGGCGCGAGGATTGATTTTGGGAGCCTTTGGTATTGATACGCAGCATCCAGACTTCATACCCTTACGCGATGAGTTCTTTAGTAACTATGAAAATGCCCTGCTAGTCAAAAGCAAGTTATTTGAAGGAATCGATAATTTGCTCAACCAACTAGATCAAGCAAGCCTGTCCTGGGGCATTGTGACCAATAAGAGTGAACGCTTTACAAACCCTTTAACCGAGCTCATGGGACTCAGTCAAAGGGCAGTTTCGACTGTTTCAGGGGATACAACACCGCATTCCAAGCCTCATCCAGAACCCATTCTGCATGCCGCCAGAATTGCCAATATCGATCCAAGCAAGTCGCTTTACGTTGGGGACGACATTAGGGATATCGTTGCCGGCAAAGCCGCTGGCATGAAAACGGTAGCAGCTGCCTACGGCTACTGCGGCTGCGAAGAGCCTCCAGAGGCTTGGGGGGCAGACTTCCTCATCCAAACCCCACAAGACCTCCTACAAATCGTCTTTCCCAGTAGGGTTTAGTTAGCAATATTCAAGATATTCAACAATTTAAGGCTGACGGCCTTAAAATAGACCTTCCAATGCATGAACTCCGGGGTCGACATGGTTTCGACGTGGATTACAAAGCATCAAGGGCATACCGAGGACCCGTTATCTCGTAAATCAATGGGAATGTAATAACTGCTAACGACGAACGTTACGCACTAGCCGCTTAATTGCGGTTGCCCCTGAACTGATTCTCTCTTGGGTCAGCTAGCGAAAGCTAGGTCAGGGTCATTTACAAGAGATAAGACCATCTCATGTCACGGGAAATGGTTCGAAAATTTAGTGAATCGCCAGTGTGGAACATGTCAATCTGTGACTAACTGGCTAAATTAAATGATATGACTAAGTATGTAGAACTTGCTGTGGAGGATTTGCGGACGCGGGTTCGATTCCCGCCGACTCCACCATTATTAACAGCTGCCATAACAAGCAGCAGTAAAAAAACCCCTTACAGCAAAAGCTTTAAGGGGTTTTTACTTTCCGCAGCTAACTGAGTAAAGCTACCTTATTCTGAAGTCATCTCATTCTTTTGGAATGATCGGCAGCAATAAATAAGGCTTCATCTTGCTTGAGAAATGAAGCGTATTTTTTCCAGAAAAAACATTTGCAGGGCGATCACTTGCATTGGTATGTGTAAATGGTCCAACCCCTTTCATAGGGTATGGCGCATGCGCAACTCCAGCATCAGTACCATCGAACTCATAATCAGAGCCACGCACATTTAACCCCAAGCGATATCCTTTGGGAACCACAATAGAAGTAGGCAAAATTTCAATGTCGAGCTCCACAGGCACCCCTGGTGTCAAAGGCTGAAGTTCATCATGGCTATGCCAAGGGCGATAAGGTTTTGTTTCTTGAGGATCTAACTTGCGATGCGAAGCCCGCAACCAGCCAAGACCAACTGGCACCCGCGGGTCATTAGAACCAATAAATGAAATCTCTTTGCCACTAGGATCGTAGAGTCGCAAGGCTAAAGTCACGTCAGCGTCAGTGGTCTCAGAAGATAGGAACAGCTTAGCTGCAACCGGTCCAGTAATCTCAAAGTCATAGTCTCTAACTGGGGTCAAAAAGGTTAGGCCGTCGCCGGCAATCTCATAACTAATTTGACTGTCCGCAATTACGCCAGGCTCTTTTGTATCAATGATTGCTTCTTCTGGCTGCAAATAAAATTTGGTCCATTGAGTATTGGCAAGCGGCCATTCATTAGCAGCCCGTAATTTAAATGTTTCATGAGGATGGCGAATATTTAATGAAACTTTTGGCTGTTGATCCCAGCCCGATTGCTCACCCTTCAAGAAATGCGCAAAAAACTTTTTCTGCAACTCAACACCATAAGTGCTGTAGAAATGCGTGAAGTGAGTATCGCCATGCACCTCCAGCCATTTATCTTTGGATGCAGCCCTGAGATAGCCCTCAAAATTTCCACGCGTATGCAGACCCATACCACCCCAATTGCCGGCAGATAACAAGGGAACGGTAATTTTTGAAAAATCAGGAGTACGAGACTTATAGTATTCATCGACCAAATGGCGGTTTTCTGCTTCCAGATCAATTGCCAATCGATTCTTTTTCAACTGCTCTTCGCTCAGGGTATCGGGACCAGCAATCGTTACACCAGTGACTGCGCTCCTAGCGCCGTTATCTCCAACGCCATTTTGTACAGTAAGGACTTGTCGGTTGTACCAACTATTGAGAAAGTCGCACAAAATACCGCCGTGACGACAAAGCTCTCTGTAGTAGTCAGATGAACCTTCCCAGATGCAGATGGCTGCTAAGTGTGGAGGTTGGGTTGCAGCGACCGTCCATTGGTTCATGGCGTAATAAGAAATCCCGTTGATTCCCACTTTGCCATTAGACCAAGGTTGAGTGCCGGCCCATTCAATGCACTCATGAAAATCTTGCGTTTCCAATGGTGACCAGCAATCCAATAAGCCTGGTGAGCGCCCTGCTCCTCGTGAGTCTATGCGCATACATGCATAACCTTCAGGCACCCAACGCTCAGGATCAACTAACTCCCAATTCTGATATTTGTTGCTGGAGCCTTCTAAGATTTCTGGGACAGCCTCGACCACGCGAGCCCATTGACTCTTGTATCCCACACGAAAATCTAGGCCCTTGGCATAAGGTCCGTAACTCACAATTACAGGAACCTTTTTATCACCTAAAGGGCGAAATATATCGGCTCGCAAAACCACACCATCAGCCATTGGGATAGCAACATCCCAATCAATCTGCATACCATCTCTCACTTCGCTACTTACAGAATTCACAGTCGTCCTCTATTATTTTTTTAATTAAATACATCACCCATTTGGGAAACCAAATTCTTCCATTTCAAACGATCATTTGCCAAGAATTCTGGAAATTCATTTGGGGGAATTTTGGCAACATCAAAACCATGCTGATCAATCACTTGAGAAATGTATTGCTCGGAATGAACAATCTCCCAAATATTTTTCGAAAGAATATTTACGACTTCAGGAGGCGTCTTTGCTGGCGCCACAATACCAAACCAGCCACGGGATTCATATCCAGCAATCCCTGCCTCGGCAAATGTAGGGACATTCGGAATGGCCTTATTTCGCTCCGGGCCAGCTAGGGCCAATGGACGAATTTTTCCCGACTTGATAAAAGGCAATGGTCCAGAAATAGTAGACATCATGACCTGTACATTGCCGCCAACGACGTCAGTCAAGGCGGTGGTGGCACCCGTGTAGGGCACATGAGTCAATTGAATTTTCAGCATACGACTCAAGGTCTCAAAGGCCACATGGCTTTGGCTGCCAGCACCAATAGAGGCATAACTGAGTGTATTGGGATTTTTGTTTGCATAGGCAACTAACTCAGGAATTGTTTTCACTGGGACCGCTTCGCCAACGAACAATAATTGGGTAAGCTGGGCAACCATCGAAACACCCACAAAATCTTTTGCTGAGTTATAGGGTAGTGATTTTTGAGTTGCGGGTGCCAAAGACATTCCAGCGTCACTAGCAAACAATAGGGTGTAACCATCAGGCTGGGACTTTGCAACAAATTGAGAAGCAATCGCAGCATTTGCCCCGGGTTTATTCTCGACAATCACTTGATAGCCATACTTCTTATTTAAAGCTTCTGCCAGCGGTCTAGCTAGAGCATCAGCCGGACCTCCGGGGGTAAACGGAACAATCAGTTTAATTGTGCGATTGGGGAAATCCTGCGCAACTTTCGCTTGCTGCGCGTATGCAGATTGACTTGAAATGCCAAATAACGAAATAATGACGAAACAGATCCTAACTAACATCTCTAGCCTCCGGAATAACAGCCATGAGTGGCTGATTAAAAATGCTTGAAACGATAAATCGAACACTGAAATTCTATGTATGTATTTAAACAAGTGTTTAAATTAAATGCAAGCGGAATATAACGCGCGTGACCTCAATTAGATTGAGGAAGATAAAAATCATATTAATCAGGTAGTTACATGTAGAAAGTGCGCTCTACTGGGATCAACTTAAGCGCCCTACAGCGACTTTATTGCACTGCCAAACGCCATAGAGAGGTGACCTCAGCCAATCTGGCAGCATGCAAGGCATCACTCTTATCGAAGACTTTTTTATGCTCGGGTCTAGTGTCTTCTCGTCCAAGCACACGAAGTCCAGCTAACGCAATCCAGTCGAGCAATTCTGCTCTTGTACGTAAGCCCAGATGCTCAGCTAGATCAGAAAGAATCAACCAACCCTCACCATCAGGAAGAAGGTGATCTTTAAGCCCAGCTAAAAAACCTTTGAGCATGCGACTGCCTGGATCATAGATCGCATGTTCCAGTGATGAACTTGGCCTAGCTGGGAGCCATGGGGGATTACAGACAATTAATGCAGCCTTTCCAGATGGAAATAAGTCCGTCTTTTGAATGTCAACTTGAGAGCTTAATTCGAGTCTTTTAATATTATCTTGTGCACAAGCAATCGCGCGCTCATCGACATCTGTGGCAACAATCTTTTGAATGTCTCGCATTGCTAAAACTACCGATAGCGCACCAGAGCCAACGCCAATATCAAATGCAATCGAGTGAGCTTGTATAGCTTTGGGCCAAGATGCATTACAAATTAATTGTATATATTCACCGCGAACCGGGGAAAATACACCGTAATGAGGATGAATACAGATTGCCTCGTCCCCTCGAGCCAGAATGGGAACACCATTCTTGCGCCACTCATGAGCGCTAATCACTCCGAGCAATTCTCGTAACGAAATTACATAGGGATCTGTCTGACCTCCATAGACTTCATGACAAGCCTGCTTTACATCTGGTGCGCGACGCAATGGAATAGAGTGATCTGCATTGCACTGAATGAGCAACATCCCCAAGATACGGGCACGTTGCGATTGGGCTAGGCGATGCGCATTAAAGGTATCAAGGGGACTCCTCACCTTCTCCTTTTCAACCCGATCAACTCTTTTAGATTTCTTAGAAGGTTTATCCACCCTTCTCATCAAAGCCTGTAGTAACTGACGGGCGTTCTGAAAGTCGCCTTGATAGAGTATTGCTTTACCCTCACAGGCTAAACGATAGGCTACATCAGCCGTGAGAGTGTCATCGGCAATCTGAATTTTTTTATGCGGGTCGATGCCATTTTCTGAATGCCATTTAGCGGAATGGGTTTGACCGCCATCGTTCCAATGAATCATCAAGAAATCACAAAGCGGTTGTTTTGGTAATCATCAATGGCTTGCTCAATCTCGGCACGAGTATTCATCACAAAAGGGCCGTATTGAACAATCGGCTCATGCAAGGGCAAGGCGGCCAAGATAATAAATTGAGCCCCTTGTGCCCCCGCCTTGGCTTTAAAATCGTCACCACTGCCAAGCACAATCGCAGCTTGTTTCGACGCTTCTTGGAGTGGACTACCGATTCTCAGCTCCCCTTCGTAAACATATGCAAATGCATTTAGCTCCTTGGGGATGCGGTGCTCGAATTCCGCATGGGGAGCAAGTTGCACATCCAAAAATAAGGGCGTTGTAGTAATTCCCTGAATCGGACCTTGGACGATAACGCCATTATTTTCATAAGCTCCTGCAATAACCTTAACCACCCCACCATTCACTAGGACTACCTTCGGAATATCTTCCACCTGAATATCCTGATAAGCGGCCGCCTTCATCTTTTCTTTTGCGGGCAAATTAATCCACAACTGAAAACCACGCATTGCGCCACTCACCTGCTGAGGCATCTCGGAATGAATGATGCCGCGCCCTGCAGTCATCCACTGCACTCCGCCGGTCTTTAAGTGCCCTTGGTTTCCAAGATGATCCTCGTGCAACATATGACCCTCCAACATGTAAGTCACCGTCTCAAAACCACGATGAGGGTGGGCAGGAAAGCCAGCCACATAGTCATTTGGGTCATTCGAAGAAAACTCATCCAACATTAAAAATGGATCAAGCCGGACCTGCTGCTGACCGCCCAAGCTACGACGCAGCTTTACGCCAGCACCATCAGAAGTGGCGACACCAGGAATCATGGCCTGAATATTGCGAATCATGTGGATATAAATTAGCTAGGCCGGCGGGTGATCTTCTGGATTTACATCCAGAGCAATTAAGAAGCGAGATACCATGTTGTAAGCAGCAATGACTGTTACTAACTCAACGGTATCGGTATTACCCAGTGACTCTTGTAGGCGCTTCATCAGGGCTGGCTCAACCTTAATATTGCGTGTCATCTGAAAAGTCAGCTCTGCAGCATCTCTTTCAGTCTGGCTGAATAAGTCAACCGGAAAATTGGCTTGGCCAATGAGTCGCAAAGCCTGTACTTGCGCTTCGGTACCACCCGCTTTTTTAAAGGGAGGTGCATGGTGAAAAAACTCATATTCAGCACCATTCAGAACCGCAACACCGCACATTGCTAGTTCACGCAATTTGGGATCTAGCGATAAATTGTTACGAACCTCGCCAATAAAGTGATTCCAGCCCTCCGCAATCGGAACGCTATGCAACAACATCCGATCTAAATTAATAAACTGACCACCACGTCGCTTACGAATAGCGCTCACTAAATCAGCAGGCTCAGCCAAATCCATTGGTTGATAAGGAATTAAACGTTCAGACATAAATACTTTCTTAGGGCGTAAGCACTATTAAGTGCTTATTGCGCCGCTTCTTTAATATTATTTTCAATAACAAATTTACCCCACACGGCAATCTGCTTACCTATGAAATCACGCAATGTTTCAGGGTTTCCGGCGATGATTTCAATTCCTTGGGCTTTGAATTTATCAGCTACCGCAGGTGTCTTGAGAGATTTAGTAATCGCCTGATTCATCGCATTCACAATCGCTGGGGGCGTTTTTCCTGGCGCTAACACTCCCCACCACGCAGGGGCATTAAATCCTGGGTAGCCACTTTCTGCAATAGTGGGAACATTAGGCAATCCAGCAGCTCTTTTGGTAGTTGTAATGACCAAAGGAATCACGCCGCCGCTCTCAATGTGTGGCTTTACTAAAAATTCTGAACCAACCGCTAGCTCAACTTGACCGCCCAATACATCCTGCATCAAAGGACCACCACCACGATAAGGAATGTGGTTCCAATCAAAGCCAGCCTGCTTAGCAAAGCGAGCCATTGCAAGATGCCCTAAGCTACCAATTCCAATAGAACCATAGCTAAATTTCTTACCAGCCTTAGATTGTTCGAGTAACTGCTTAAAGCTGGTGATTCCGGAATTCTTACTCGCAACCAATACCATTGGAGATGTACCAATTAAGGTCACCGGTGCAATATCTTTGATGGTGTCATAGGGGAGTTTGTCTTTGAGGCTTGGATTGACGCCATGGGTATCAAAGACCACTGCAAAGGTATACCCGTCAGGATCAGATCTCGTCATTGCTGCCGTTCCAATCACTCCAGAAGCACCACCAATGTTTTCAACAATCACGTTTTGCTTCAACTCTGCTTGCAGTGCAGGCGCCAAGATACGCGCAACCTGGTCCACAGATCCACCGGGCGGGAAAACCGCGATCAGTCGAATAGGTTTTTGGGTGGGCCATGCTCCAACTCCAGCGGTTTGAGCGGAAACCATGCCGACTACCCCAACGAGCAATAAAACGAACAATATGGCTTTTTTAGCCATGTTTGAGTAAATTTGCATGCCATATCTCCTTAAATTAAGGGACAAGATTACCACCCCTATGAGGCGCATGTTTGATAATGGGGGTCGTAGCCATAAGATATGAATCATGAAGCCTATTTTGAACATCGCCGCGTATTTATTTGTCAGCCTGGAGGATTTGCCTGTGCTACGGACAAAAATATTGGATCAATGCAATTTATTGCAATTGAAAGGCACTATTTTGCTTACTGGCGAGGGAATTAATATGTTCCTAGCTGGTACAGAAAAAGAGTTACGTCACTTTTTAGAATGGCTCCGTTCAGACCCTCGGTTCAAAAGCATTGAAGCTAAGGAAAGCTGGTCGGAAGATCAGCCTTTCAAAAAAATGCTCGTCAAACTCAAGAATGAAATTATTCGCATGAATCACCCTACGATTCGCCCTGAACAAGGTCGCGCTAATTTCATCACACCCAAAAAATTACGAGAATGGCTTGATCGTGGAACAGACGATCTCGGTCGCCCAGTATTAATGGTTGATACACGCAATGCTTTTGAAGTGGATTACGGAACATTCAATAATGCATTGCACTTTAATATCCAAAAATTCACTGAGTTTCCGGACGCTATTAAAGCCCACAAAGAAAATCTTGCGGATAAAACATTAGTCAGCTTTTGCACCGGCGGCATTCGCTGTGAAAAGTCTGGTCTCTATATGCGTGAAATTGGTATGCAACACAGCTATCAATTAGAGGGTGGGATCTTGAAATACTTTGAAGAAGTGGGCTCTGCACACTACACAGGGAGTTGCTTTGTCTTTGATGAACGCGAAGCTTTAGAGCCGAATCTGGAGACCATTCCGCTTGAGCGCTCTATTCGAAAAAATAGCATCAAAAAATAAAGTTTTGCAATTCGCAATACCTCTAAAATTTACCTATTAACAATAGCTCCCAAAACCAAGGAATAGAAATGAACAAATCAAGGAATGTCCTCATACTGAGTCTCCTATGTCTAGCAGCTTTATTTTCTGGGGGTATTCAAGCGCAGACCTATCCAAGCAAAACAATCATGCTGGTTGTCCCGACTGCTCCAGGAGGTGCAAATGATGCAATGGCGCGAATCATTGCTCAAGGTCTTAGCCAAAAGATGGGACAGCCCGTTATTGTTGAAAATAAACCGGGCGCAAATGGTGCAATTGCAACGGAGTTTGTAGCGCGCGCAACGCCAGATGGCTACACCATCTTATTTGGCTACATTGCCACCCATGGCATCAACCCAGCCCTACAGAAATTAAAGTACGACCCTGTAGCTGACTTTGAGCCTATTGGCATGGTCGCCATTTCACCCACCTTATTGGTCGCTACCGAGAGTCTGCCAGTAAATAATGCCAAGGAATTAGTGGCTTTATTAAAAGCAAAGCCCGATACGATTAGTTACGCCTCTGCTGGTAAAGGTACAGCTCCGCATTTATCCGCAGAACTCTTTAAGCTCAATACTGGCACTCAAATGCTCCATGTGCCATACAAGGGATCCGCCCCAGCCATTGTGGATACCATTGGCGGCACTACCCAAGTCATGTTCCCCAGTCTATTTAGCGCCTACCCTCAAGTTGCTGGCGGAAAGTTAAAGGCCCTTGGAATTGCAGGAGACAAACGCTCACCTGTTCTACCAAATGTTCCGACCTTAAAAGAGCAAGGCATTCCTAATATGAATGTGACGCAATGGTACGGATTATTTGCGCCTGCAAAAACTCCCAAATCCATCATCACCCGGATTAATAAAGAGTTAAATCTGACCCTAAATGAAAAGGGTAATGAAAAGAAGATCGAAGATCAAGGCGCAGAAGTGGAAACTGGAACTCCTGAACAATTAGGGGATCTAGTGAAAAAAGAAGTGGTGCGCTGGAAGCGGGTTGTCGATAGCGCAAAAATTACAGCAGACTAAGTAAATGAATAATCCTAATGCACCTTCAAGTCTAGGCCCCCTCCGGGTTATCACCTCTGGGGCTTTTGCAGCAGCCTTAAAAGAGCTTGTCCCTATTTATGAGAATCAATACCACCTCAAGGTAGAGCTAGCATTTGGGTCTTCCATTGGTGCTGCTCATGACTCCATTCCTACTAGATTAAGTCAGGGAGAAAAGTTTGATGTATTTATTTTGGCTGGATCAGCGCTCGATAGCTTCATTCAACAAGGTCATATTCAAGACAATACAAGGCTTGACCTAGTCTCCTCTCAAATTGCTGCGGCGGTACGCGCAGGAGATCCTGAGCCTGACATTAGCACTCTTGCTGCCCTAAAAAATACCTTACTAACTGTCGGCAGAGTTGCATACTCCGCTAGCGCCAGCGGTACCTATCTTTCTACTGAATTATTTCCTCAACTAGGGATCGCGGATGAGATGGCAGTTAAAGCGAAAAAAATATTTAGTGAACGCGTTGGCACAATTTTAGTCAGAAATGAAGCTGATCTTGGCTTTCAGCAATTGAGTGAATTGCTGCCAATTTCAGGAATAAAAATTCTGGAGGATTTGGCTCCTGAAGCTCAAAGATCTTTTTTCTTCTCAGCAGGCATCGGCAGTCAAACCAATAAAGAACATCAGGCCCAACATTTAATTGAGTTTCTAGCATCCCCCGAAGCTGCCATGCGAATTGAAAAGACAGGCTTAAAACCTGTGATGGCAAAAGCACCCTGGCTAGTTGCAACCTAAACCTTCAATCATTTAGAAAAATAATATGTCCTCTAACCTAGCTAAACACTTTCTACTGGCAGTACTCTGCCTGTTACCTTTATCGCTTAGCGCTCAAACTTATCCAACGCAGCCTATCAAAATTGTGGTTGGATTCTCGCCTGGAGGAGTTCCTGACATCGCCGCTCGGATTATTGGGCAGCACATGAGTGAGCATTGGAAGCAACCTGTCTTGGTCGAAAATAAACTGGGCGCTGGAAGTAATATTGCCGCTCAAGTTGTAGCCAATGCCCCATCTGACGGCTATACCCTGCTATCTATTTCTTCTGCCTTTGCAATTTCACCAGCCATCTATTCATCGATGTCGTTTGACCCTTTGAAAGATTTTTCCGGAGTGACCTTAACAGCTACTGGCCCAGCTTTTTTATTGGTGTCGCCAAACCTCAAAGTCAATAGCGTTAAGGAGCTAATTGACTATGCCGCCAAAAATCCCGGCAAGGTAACTTATAGTTCTGCAGGCGTAGGAAGTGGCTCTCATTTTGCTGCGGAACTTATTCAAGCTAAAGCAGGGATTAGTTTGCTACACATCCCCACAAAAGGTATTCCCGATGCCATCACAGAAGTCATGTCCGGAAGAGTAGATTTTTTTATTAGCCCCTATGCCAGTGCTATTAGCCTGGTTCGAGCGGGTAAAGTGCGAGCAATTGCGGTAACCAGCACAAAACGTATTAAAGATTTCCCATCCCTGCCGACAGTAGCTGAGTCTGGAGTGCCGGGATATAAATGGGAGTTTTGGTATGGCTTACTTGCCCCTGCAAAAACTCCAAAACCCATTCTGCAAAAGATCTATGCAGAGGTAAAGCGGATTTTAGAATTACCTAGCGTAAAAGAGCGCTTTGATGAATTGGGTACCACGGCGGTTTCTAGTACCCCTGAACAATTTGACGCATTAATTGCCGCAGAAATTCTTGAATTTGCCCGACTTGCAAAAGTCTCTGGCATCAAGCCTGAATAAACTCGACTCATCGTGCAAACCATCATAAGCCCCAGCGGTATAAAGATTGCCTACTCAATAGAGGGGAATGGCCCGTGGCTAACCCTCGCGCATTCCCTAGCTAGCAATATGGAAATGTGGGATCCACAAATGTCCCTGCTTACCAGGCATTTCAAGGTCTTACGTTTCGATACTAGAGGGCATGGCCATAGCTCAGCACCTGCTGGACCTTACTCTCTTGATGAGTTGGCTCGGGATGTACTGGACTTATTTCAAGCCCTCGATATTAAACAGACGCACTGGCTTGGCTTATCCATGGGCGGGATGATTGGGCAAGCATTAATCCTGCAACACCCTCAATTATTTAGCTCTCTCGTTTTAGCTGACACTACTAGCAAACGCCCTGAAAATGCTCAGCAAATGTGGGGACAGCGTATTGCCCAAGCGAAAAACCAGGGCATGGCCGCAATGGTTGAAAGCACCTTAGAACGCTGGTTCTCGGATGAATTTAGAGAACGACAACCGGTCATCATTCAAAAGGTTGCCCAAGGCATTGAGACAACTTCTATTGATGGCTTTGCAGGATGTTGCGAAGCCATCTCCCACATCAATACCTTC
Organism: Polynucleobacter sp. Latsch14-2; assembly: GCF_018881925.1. Lineage (GTDB taxonomy): Bacteria > Pseudomonadota > Gammaproteobacteria > Burkholderiales > Burkholderiaceae > Polynucleobacter. The sequence goes on from NZ_JACVPL010000003.1 coordinate 90,493, forward strand.
GACCGGCTTAGTGAAATTTCATGCCCGACATTGATTATGGTCGGGGAACAAGATCATGGCACGCCGCCAGAAATGGCCCGAGCCATGAAAGAGCAAATGGCCAAAGCCATTTTTCATGTAATCCCAAATGCAGGGCATATCTCCAATATTGAGCAGTCGGATATATTCAACCAACATTTACTCGATTTTTACACCCAAATAGCCTTAATTTGAATGGCGGACAAGAAGCGCAAAACACAGAACTGCGCATCCTTGCCGAACGATTTAGACTGACTTGCCCACTAAAGTGAAGTGCTCAACCACTGGGGGTTTTGCGAAAAACGGGCCGACGATTGACCGCCACTCCGCAAAGGCTGCAGAACCCCGGAAATCAACTGTATGGTTTTCTAGGGTTTCCCAATAGATAAATAAAAGGTAGCGGGCTGGGCTTTCTACGCTGTGATTGACCTTAAAGCCACGAAATCCCTTAGATTTGGCTATAACCGTCTCAACCCCCCGCATAATTGCCTCCTCGAACTCGCCCTGTTGCTTGGGGTTGATCTCAAGATCACAGTGTTCCAAAATCATTGGTTTTCCTTTGCAAATAAAAATTTGTCATAAATAGTAAAATTGACCAGCATTAGAAGATTAATCCAAAACAACCTCCTGGACCCGAAACATGTCTAATATCCCCAATCGGCAACTGCCGATTTTTTTGTCATTTATTATTATTGCAAGCTTTAACCTATTTGGTGGCTTAAATGCTGTTGCGCAATCTGCCGCAAACTATCCCAGCAAACCCATTAAATTGATCGCTCCTGTAGCTGCGGGTGGGGGCTTGGACAACCTTGCGCGCAAAGTAGCCGACCGACTCTCTAAGAACCTAGGTCAAACCATCATTGTGGATAACATGGGTGGCGGTGGCGGTGCAATAGCATCCCAAGTCACTGCCAAATCCGCTCCCGATGGATATACCCTGATGGTTTCCTATGTTGGTACACACGGCACCAATCCAGCGGTTCGCAAACTCTCTTACGACGCTATTAAAGATTTCACACCCGTTGGTATGATTGGTGCAACACCGAATGTCTTAATCATCAATCCCGCCTTACCGATTAAAAATCTTATAGAATTTATTGATTACGCTAAGAAGAATCCCGCCAAGTTAACTTATGGAACCTCGGGTCCTGGGACACTTACCCATCTGGGTATGGAGCAGTTCAAAATGACCTCTGGGATCTTCATGGTTCATGTTCCTTATCGCGGTATCGCACCAGCATTTACCGATCTCCTTGGAGGGCAAACTGATGCCATGCTTCCAACTTTATTTGCTGCCATCCCTTATTTGAAAACAGGTCGCGTGCATGCATTAGCGGTTACCGGTCAAAAACGTAGCGCTGCTGAACCCAATATCCCTACTTTTAAAGAATTGGGATATGCCGGTTTTGATGGGCAGCAGTGGTATGGTATTTCAGGCCCTGCAAATATGCCCGACGCCATTGTGGTTAAGCTCAATGCTGAACTCAATAAAGTATTGGCGAGTCCAGAGTTCAGCCAAGAAATGTCAAGTGAAGCAATGACCTTGATGCCGATGACGCCTCAACAATTTGGGAACTACATCAAAGAAGATATTGCGCGCTGGACTAAGGTCGCGAAAAGCCGCCAAATTGAAATCGAATAAAACATTCACTTACTAGAAATTGGAGCTTATATGTCTCAAATCATTCAAGCAGCAGCAGACCTTAAGGCACCACCCGTCACCAAGATATTGGCTGAATTTGTTACTTCACACCCCAGTCAAGGCTGGACCCCTGAAGTTGATCATGAAGCACATCGCACTTTTTTAAACTGGTTAGGCTGTGCAATTGGTGCGGCTCATCATGAGAGCGTGGAATCATCATTGGCAGCCATTCGCGAATTCCAACCAGCTGCTCAAGCAAGTATTCTAGGTCGCAAAGACCGCGTTGATATGGGGGGCGCAGCCTTGATCAATGGCATTAGCTCTCATACCTTTGACTTTGATGATACCCACCTTAAAACCGTGATTCATCCCGCTGGCCCAGTTGCTTCAGCCATCCTGGCATTGGGCGAGCACATTAATGCCAATGGTCGTCAAATCATCGACTCACTGATTTTAGGTATTGATGTTGCCTGTCGCGTTGGTAATGCTATGTATCCAGACCACTATCACCGCGGCTGGCATATCACCGGGTCTACCGGCATGCTCGGTTCAGCTGCTGCCTGTTCCCGCCTTCTGGGTCTTGACCTGCAACAAACCACGATGGCGCTGGGTATCGCAGCTTCACAACCCGTGGGTATGCGCGAGCAATTTGGCACAATGACCAAACCATTTCATCCTGGTGGAGCAGCTCGTGCTGGACAGCTTTCTGCACTCTTAGCTAAACATGGCTTTACTGCCAGCCCCAAAGCCTTAGAAGCGGGTCGTGGCTACATGCAAACAGTTTCCACCAAATGTGATTGGTCTGAAATTGACCGCGAACTTGGAAAATCATTTGAGATTTCTTTAAACACCTATAAGCCATTTGCTTGTGGCATTGTGATTCATCCAGCTATTGATGCTTGCGCTCAACTACGTGCACAAGGTGTTAAAGCCGAAGATATCGAACGCATTGAATTACGAGTGCATCCACTAGTACTTGAACTAACCGGCAAAAAAACACCTAAAGATGGTCTCGAAGGTAAATTTAGCGTCTACCACGGCTGTGCTGTTGGCTTGATCTTTGGTCAAGCAGGCGAAGGCGAATACGCTGATGACATCGTGAATCGCGCTGATGTTGTTGCTCTGCGCGCCAAAGTCAACGCCACAACCGATACCTCGATCAGCGAAGCCTCGGTAGATGTAAAAGCAATTCTAAAGAATGGCAAGGAAGTTCATGTGTTTGTTAAAAATGCCATAGGCTCTGTTGAGAATCCCATGAGCGATGCTAACTTAGAGCAAAAATTTACTAGCCTGGCTGAGCCAATTATTGGGACTGAAAAAACGCGTCAATTAATTTCTGCATTATGGAAATTAGGAAGTACATCAGACCTTAAACAAATTTTAAGTCTCTCTACTCCCGACTAAATAATCAAATCCGTTCAGTAAACATGGCCCAACTACCAAACATTGTGATCCTTGGAGATTACGAGCGTGCGCTTCGTCGCTTTTCTAGCTGGGATAAGCTTGAGCAGCAAGCAAATCTGAAGATTCATCATGAGCCTTTACATGATGAATCTTTGTATGAGGCGATAAAAGATGCCGATGCCATTGCGATGGTGCGTGACCGCGCCCCACTAAATGAGGCGATGATTGCACGACTCCCAAAGCTAAAGTTTTTGATGTTTACGGGCGAGCGTAATGGCACATTAGCGACTAGTGCACTCACCTCCAGAAATATTCCAATAGGATGTACGCTCGGTGGCCCTTCTAAAGAAACCACCGCTGAATTAACCTGGGCGCTTATTCTTGGGGCATCTAAACGCTTGGTGGAAGAAAATAAACTCATTGCTTCAGGCGGATGGCGTGATGAACTCTCCCTCGTTCCGATGCTTGCAGGTCAGCGCCTTGGAGTGATGGGTTTAGGTTCAATTGGCAGTCGTGTAGCACGTGTTGGCCATGCCCTTGGAATGGAAGTGGTGACCTGGAGCCCACACATGACTCCCGAACGCGCAGCCGCTGAAAATGCAAAGTCCATTAGCCTTACTGAGTTGCTGAGCACTTCAAAAGTGGTGACGATGCATTTGGTCGCAGGATCAGGGACCAAAGGAATCATCAGCGCCGATCAGCTAGCCTTAATGCGATCTGACTCCATTTTAGTGAACACATCACGCGCGGCACTGATCAATATGCCCGATCTTTGTAAGGCACTCAAAGCAGGACATCCTGGACAAGCAGCACTAGATGTATTTGATATTGAGCCGCTACCAATCGGCGACCCTCTGCGCAATACACCTAACTTACTCGTTACACCCCACTTGGGCTTTATTGCCGAACCGATTTTTGAAACCTTCTCTAAAGGCATCACCGAAACTTTAGAGGCGTGGCTAGAGGGAAAGCCCGTTCCACTCCCCTTTAAAGCTCAGTAAGATTGCCATTTTGAAAACACTTACCCCACTCCAGCTCTTCTTTATTTTTAGCAAAATTGGTCTGTCTGGCTTTGGGGGTGTTCTACCTTGGGCGAGACGCACATTGGTAGAGAGGGATAAAGTACTCAGCTCCGAAGAATTTAGCGCTATTCTGGGTATCTGCCAAATTGTTCCAGGGCCTAATGTTATTAGCCTATCAGTTTGCGTTGGCTCACGGTTTTGCGGGGTGCGAGGTGCTATCGCGGCGCCACTAGGACTAACCTTGGGACCCATCATTGTCGTACTGTTAATCGCGCTCATGTATGAGCACTTTAGCTACCTCGATGCAGTCAAGGGGGCATTGCGTGGCGTTACCGCAGTCGGAATCGGACTGGTTGCAGCCACAGGCTTTAAGATGCTGCGTGATGAATTTCGCTACCCGATGATGTTTTTAGTGGTCATCGCGACCTTCCTAGCTGCAAACTATTTTCATCTAGGTTTAGGTTGGGTCGTTTTAATCATCTCTCCCTTGGCGCTGTTTTTAGCTTCGAAAAAAGCGCGCATCTCATGACTATTCTTCTGGGCTTTCTTGCCAAGCTTGCAGCTCTATCACTCATTGCATTTGGTGGGGTGAATGCTCTACTTCCGACCATCTTCGACATCGCGGTAAATCAAGAACATTGGATTGATGCACAGACATTCTCAGATTACTTTGCCCTAGCGCAAGCCGCTCCAGGTCCCAATTTCATGATTATTGCTTTGCTTGGGTGGCATGTCTCTGGCATCCCTGGAGCATTTTTGGCTACTCTGGCAATTGCCCTACCCTCCTCTGTTTTAATTTTCTTTTTGCAACGCATTATTTTGGGAATCAAAGATCCCATCAAAAAGCAAACAATTCAATATGCGGCGGCGGCACTAGCCATTGGCCTGATCTTCTCCTCTGTATGGCAAATCGCCTTGCAGATTAATCATGGCGTAGCAACCTACGCCTTGACCATCATCACAATTGGACTTACAGTATTTACTCGCTGGCACCCTTTATATTGGATCGCTATCGGTGCAGCGCTTGGGGCGTTTGGCTTGCTTTAATTTAATGACCACTCTCGGTTTAAGATAGTTTTTTACCAAAGGAATACATATGAGCTTGTTAAAACCCATTCTCTTAGGTGCAGCGACTATCGCTTCACTATTAAGCCCAGTATTAAGCTCGGCGCAATCACAATATCCGACAAAGCCAATTAACTTTATCGTTCCTTACGGCGCAGGTGGCGGTGCAGACTCACGCAGCCGTCAAATTGCTCAAAAAATGAGTATCCTTTTGAATCAGCCCATCATTGTAGATAACAAACCAGGCGCTGGTGGCAATATCGGTACAGAATTTATTGCTAGGGCAGCACCTGATGGATACACCATTGGTATGGGTAATTTTGCGCCTATGGCAGTGAATAAAACACTCTTTGGTAATTTACGCTACGACCCAGAAACCGATCTAAGCCCGATTGTTTTAATTGAAAAGGGTCCACTCGTTTTAGTCGTCAATCCAAGCTCACCTTATAAAACTGTTAAGGACATTATTGACGCAGCCAAAGCAAAACCAGGCGAACTCACCTTTTCTTCTGGCGGTATTGGAGGTAGTCACCAACTCTCCGCAGAACTATTTAAACAGAGCGCTGGTATCGATATGATTCATGTGCCGTATAAGAGTGGTTCAGCTGGTCTTACCGACTTAATGGCTGGTAATGTCACAATGATGTTTGACCAAATGTACTCAGCAATGCCTAGCATTAAGGCTGACAAACTGCGTCCGATTGCCATCACCAGTAAAAAACGTTCACCACTACTTCCAAATGTTCCTAGCTTTGCTGAAGTAGGCTACCCCAAGATTGAAGTGCTGAATTGGCAAGGTTTAATTGCCCCCAAAGGCACACCCAAGGCCATTATTGATAAGCTGAATGCCGCTGCAAATGAGGCATTGAAAGATCCTCAACTCAGAGAGCTGATGCTTTCTCAAGGCAATGAAATTGGTGGTGGCACGCCAGCAGATTTTGCGGCACTCATCAAAGCAGAGGCAGCAAAATGGAGCACTGTTGTCAAAACTGCGAACATCAAGCCAGAATAAAAAAGACGAAATGACAATCAATAAAAATAAGGGGCCTGGTAGTCCCTTATTTTTATTTAAGTGCTTGATAAGTCAAGATACCCAAGAAGGTCAACACCAGTGAGCCGATAAGGTGCAACAAAGCAGTGCCCAGGGCCCAAGTAATTTCTCCGCGTTGAATAAAAGCCACTACTTCGGCAGAGAAGCTAGAGAAAGTGGTTAAACCCCCTAAGAAACCGGTCACAACCAAGAGTCTCCATTCGGGGGAGAGTTGGGGATTGTTTCCAAAGAATGCTACAGCAAGACCTACGAGATATCCGCCTACCATATTAGATATCAAGGTCCCCATTGGAATGACTGAGGTAGCACTCACAGTCAGTACATTAAAGCCAGCTCTCAATAGAGCGCCGAGACCAGCGCCAAAAAAGATTGCAAGAATAGATAGCCACATATTGATATTCTATTGAATAGAAAAACTCAGCATGCCAATGGAACTCATTTCTATTCCATCAACCAGCACCTTGGCAGACTCGCCCTCGGCTTGTAAAGCCAGTGTATACAAGGCTGGCCAGTAATGCTCTGGGGTAGGGATAGATAAATGCGCTGCATCCCCAAAAAGCTCCCAATCAATCAAAGTCTCGTGATGATTCATTGCCATCTCGGAAAGAAAAAAGTCATTGAACTGCTTGGCCCATGGATAAGGTTGTGCACCATCCTGCCAATGAATCGTTCTCAGATTGTGCACAACATTACCGCTGGCTAAAATTAAAATGTTTTCATCGCGTAGTGGGCGCAGTTGCTTTGCGAGCTCGTAATGTTCGCGAGCCGACATCGAACCATCCAAACTTAATTGCACCACCGGTACATCGGCATCGGGATAAAGATATTTAAGAACGGACCATGCGCCATGATCAATACCCCACTCGTTCTCCTCCATCACAACGGGAACATTTAATAATTCTTGCACGCGCTCAGCCAATGCTGGACTGCCTGGCGCTGGATATTGAATTTCAAAAAGAGCTTGGGGGAATCCGCCAAAGTCATGAATTGTTTTTGGCTTGGGCATGGCGGTAACCCAAACACCTCGAGTGACCCAATGCGCCGAAATAACTAATATGGCTTCAGGGCGCTTTAGTGAGCTACCCAACTCAGCCCAGACCGCTGTATAGCGATTGGGCTCAATAGCATACATTGGACTACCATGGCCAGCGAATACAGCAGGTTGGCGATGGCTAGTCATGGATAACGGGTATTAGCCGAATACGTAACCAGTATGGGCTGCGACTAATGCAAACAAAATAGCCAAGCTTGTGGCTGCTGCCAACATCACGATCAAAGTAATGATCTTTTTATTGATTTCTGATTTGGGCTCGTTGTGCCATTCGTTCATGCTAAATCCTCGTTAAACACATTAATTAATAGCTCAATTATCCACTATCGGCCGCGACCTGCCTTGCGCATCATGGCTTTTCCACCACCAAAGCCTGCCTGAGGGCGTCCAGCTGGGCCGGAAGGGCCTTTAGGAGCTGGTGGGCGTGGGGCTGGCTTTGCCACAACGGGTTTAGCCACAGTTTTTGCTTCGGGTTTCTTTTCGTCAGTCACAATTCACTCCTATAGATATCATATTGCCATGATTACTGACTATTCTATCCAAGCCGTCGCCATTAATGCGATTCCCCTCATTTTTGCCATCACGATCCATGAGGCAGCCCATGGCTACGCAGCCCGCAAGTTCGGCGATAACACGGCCTATGCCCTAGGCAGAGTAAGCCTGAACCCCATGAAACATATTGATCCGGTTGGGACGCTTCTCATCCCCCTTGCGCTGATTTTGACAGGCTCCCCCTTTCTGGTTGGCTACGCAAAACCAGTACCAGTGAACTTTGGGCGACTGCGCAATCCCAGAATCGACTCGATTTGGGTGGCCCTAGCAGGCCCGGGCTCCAACTTCATCCAGGCCCTTATTTGGCTTATTTTGCTGATAGCGCTCGTGGGGGTTGGGATAGATGAAAAATTTCTGATTTCTATGTCGCAGGCTGGTATTTCTTGGAATCTTGGCTTACTAGTCTTCAATCTATTCCCACTTCCGCCTTTAGATGGCGGCCGTATTCTTGCTAGCTTACTACCGATCCGTCAATCTATCGCCTTAGGCAAGCTGGAGCCATGGGGATTTTTTATCGTCCTTGGCCTAGTTTTTACTGGGATCATTGCTAGCCTCTGGATGGCACCTTTAATGAGCTTCTTTGAGTGGTTAATCCTTCTGATGACAAGCCCCCTCAGGATGATTTTCTAGCTCAAGCAAGAAATTTTGTTCTGGGATATGCTCACTCCAAGCAGTCTTCCAGCCCCACCAACGGAGAATTCTCATGAAATTAAGCAAAATCGTTTTAAGCGCAGCAGCATTACTCACCATCAATGGCAGTGCATTTGCCCAATTCCAAAATGCGGAAAAAGCCGTTGAGTATCGCCAGAGCGTTTTCACTGTTATGAGTAATCATTTTGGCAGAATTGGCGCCGTTGTGAAAGGTGAGGCTCCATTCAACAAAGATGAACTTGCTAAGAACGCTGCCATTGTTGCGATGCTGTCTAACCTGCCTTGGCAAGCTTTTGGGCCGGGGACTGAAGGCGGAAAAGCAAAACCAGAGGTATGGTCTGACAATGCAAAATTCAAAAGTGCTTCAGAAAAAATGCAACTAGCTGTAGCAGACCTCAACAAAGCAGCCCAATCTGGCGACTTGGACAATATTAAGAAAACATTTGGCGCTGCAGGGCAAGCTTGTAAAGCCTGTCATGATGACTTTAAGAAGAAGTAATGAAATAACCCAGCACTATCGCAATCACGCTGAGCAATAACAAAGCCAAGCCACGTTGCAGACTTCCATCTTTTGAGGCTTGACCCAAAACAGCAGGTGAATACTTCACCTCCTCGCTTGGGTCAATTTCTTTATCGCCAGTGAACATTGGCTTAATTAAATTTTCGCCCTTGATTTTTTGGTAATAAAAAATAGCAGCTAAATGCAGTGCGATCAAACCATACATCAGATTTGCATTTGCTTCATGCACCTCGGAAAAGATCCCGATAACTGTTTCTGAAACATATTTAGCAAATGGCCCCTGAAAAGCAATTTCGTCATCAGCAAATAAGCCAGTGATTGCCTGAAGCAGTAAGACGCCCAATAAACCCAATACCGATAGCGCACCAAGTGGGTTGTGCCCCAAGACTGCCTTAGATTTTCCACGCAAATAACCCAACAGAGCTGCCTTACTTGGAACGAAGTTGGCAAAACGCGCATGGGTTGACCCTAGCAAACCCCAAATAATCCTGAAGATCAATAACGCCAGAATGGTATAGCCACAATAAGCATGCCATTGCATCGCATTACCGCCAATATTCACGCTGATAATGCTAGCAACGATGCAGACCACTAAGGCCCAGTGAAAAAGACGGATGGGTAAGTCCCAAATTCGGATGATTTTCTTCATGACATTAGAATAAACAGGTTCTCCCTTAAACTAAAGGGAATTCATGAAAACAAGTAAAGCCTTTAGAACCCTCTTACTCTACCGCGTTGGTGCGACCTTAAGCTACCAAATTATGATGGTTGCAGTAGGTTGGCATATATACGAGATTACCCATAGCGTAGTCTCGCTTGGCCTCATTGGGCTTGCGGAACTCGTGCCTTATTTTGCTTTAGCGCTTTATTCTGGGCATGCGGTTGATCACTATTCGCGCAAAAAGATTTCTGCGCTGGCATCTGCCATCCATATTTTGGTGGCCCTGTTCTTGACTGCCATTGCGCTGGGATTCTTGGCACCACCGGTGCCGCTGATCTATACAGCTGTTGGTTTTATTGGGGTTGCTAGAGCCTTGCTTCGCCCCTCTTATCAAGCGTTATTTGGGCAAATTATTCCGCGTGAAGAGTTAACCAAATATACGGCTTACGCAACCGCCTCTTTTCAGATCTGTGTCGTTGTAGGGCCTGGACTTGGCGGTCTCTTGATTGGCTTTACTAGCCTGACTTGGACCTATGCTTTTGCCGCTCTCTCGGGTTTAATTAGTCTTTATGGGGTTACGCTGATTCAGGCACAGCAAGAGAAATCGTCTAATCCAGCAGGTCAAGTTGTCAAAAGTCTGATGGAAGGTTTTGACTACGTCAGAAAACATGAATTTATTCTGAGTACGATGGCTCTCGATATGTTTGCAGTCTTATTTGGAGGTGCCGTTTCTATCCTACCTGCTTTTGTCAGTGAGGTACTTCATGGCGGCCCCGAAATGCTCGGCATACTTAGGGCAGCGCCTGCGGCTGGCTCAGTCTTAATGGGGGTTTACTTAGCAAGGCGCCCAGTTTTGAATGACTCGGGAAAATATATCCTGCTGTCTGTTGCTGGGTTTGGCTTATCTATCATCGCATTCGGCTTGTCAACAAACCTATGGATATGCACGTTTTTCCTTTTTGTCTCTGGCGTCTGCGACTCCATCTCTGCTGTGATTCGTAGCAGTATTTTGCAGTTGACGACCCCGGACCACATGCGCGGTCGCATCAGCTCAATCAACGGCATTTTCATTGGCTCATCCAACGAATTGGGGGCTCTAGAATCTGGCTTGGCAGCAAGCCTACTCGGATTGGTGCCTTCAATTATCTTTGGTGGTGTAGCCACCATCGCAGTGGTTTTAATTACCTATAAACTTGCCCCGCATTTAAGCAAGCTACACCTCAGAGATATGTCCTAAAGAAGCTGAGAGCCTTGACAACTCTCAGCTTGAGCTAATTATTTAATTTCAGGCAACTCTTTCTGAATTAACTTCAACCCAGCACGTAGCAAACTTTCATAACGTTCACGCTCTGCTTTAATAGTTTCCGCTGTCCACGGGAAAAATCCTTCTCCAGTTTTCATGCCCAACTTCCCGCTGGCTACACGATCACTTAAACACTTCGCAATATTGGGAGAGTTATTGAGAGATGGGTAAATACTCGCGCCTGCTGCACCATGAACTTCAAGTCCAGCGTGATCGCGCTGCATTACAGGGCCGGCGGCTAAGTAACGAAAACCAAAACCGAAGCGCACCGCCTTATCAATATCTTCAAGGCTAGCAATCCCAGAATCCACCATGTCAAAAGCTTCGCGAGATAAGGCATGCTGCAAGCGATTAGCTAAAAAGCCGGGCAAATCTTTCTTGACTGTGACAGGAACCATGCCGCACGCAGTCATCAAGCGAGACAAGCTCTCGCCAACCATTGGCGATGTTTTCTCACCATAAACAACTTCAACACATGGCACTAAATGTGCGGGCATAAAAAAATGTAGCCCAATCATCCGTGCAGCAGTTTTAAGACCCTTAGCAATTTCACTGATCGGAAAACTAGAGCTATTGCTTGCTAAAACGGTTTCAGGATTTACGCACTGCTCTAGCTTCGCGAATAACTGCTGCTTGATATCCACTCGCTCAGGAACACACTCAATCACCAAATCAACATTAGACCAATCGACCTCTTCAAGTGCTCCAGCAACAGATAGTAAGTGCGTGCGATGTTCATAACCCAACTCGCTCAATGTATTGGCAAAGTAATCAGGCAAAAGAGCACGCCTCTCAGTGGTGGGCTCGACCACCTGAACCGCGCAACCTCCTCGCGCACATACGGCAGCCACATCGGCACCCATGGTGCCACCACCTACGATTACTACTTTAGTTTCAGCCGGGGTAAACAACATCTGGTTTTCTCCTAAAAGAGGTAAAAGCGGATAAGAAATCCACTTACAATGACTCCATTATTTCAATAAAAAAGTAAGCGAGACATGATCCCAGTCAATTCAGTACTGCAGGTCGGACACTTTCCTGAACTCATGCAGGCGGAAATCAATCGCCGCTTTAGCCCTACCTGCCTCCTAGATCCTAACGCACCACCACCAGAAGGTAATTTCCAGGCCATTTTGGTGCGATCCAACACAAAATTACCTGAGGCACTGGTCAAGCAGCTCCCCAGCATTCAACTTATAACCACCTGTGGAGTAGGTTACGACAACCTACCTCTAGGCTACCTTAAACAACAAGGCATTAAAGCCACCAATACCCCAGGCGTCTTGAATGACGCAGTTTGTGAGCTGGCGATTGGCATGATGTTTGGACTTATGAGGCGCATTCCAGAAGCGCATGAATTTGTGAAGAGCAAGGCGTGGTCAAAAGGACTTTTTGCTATCACCACAACCTTAGCCGGAAAAAAGGTTGGAATTCTGGGGATGGGGAGGATAGGACAGGATCTGGCAAAACGGCTTGAGCCCTTCAAGGTGGAGATTATCTACAGCGGCCCCTCTAAGAAGGATGTCCCATACCGCTACATAGCCGACGCTACAGAACTTGCAAGAGAATCTGATGTTTTATTCTTGGCCTGCCCCGCAAGCCCAGCAACAGAAAAAATCATCAATGCTGAGCTTCTTGAGGCTCTCGGACCAAGCTCATATCTGATTAATATTGCCCGGGGCAGCGTCGTAGATGAAAGTGCACTTTTATATGCGCTGCAGCAAAAAAGAATTGCTGGCGCAGCCCTCGATGTGTTCGACAATGAGCCTAATCCAGATTCAGCCTTCCTTGACCTCGACAATGTTCTACTCACACCCCATATTGGAAGCGCTACCTCGGAAACGCGTATAGCCATGACTAACTTTGCCGTGGATAATTTAGAAGCCTTTTTTAATCAACAGCCACTACTGACAGAAGTAGAAAATTAATTTGGAGTTAGCATGACCATCACTTTGCACCCTTCCACATTGCCCGCAGTTCTCTCGCCGGTGCTCACACCCTTCAAAGCTGATGGCAGTCCTGACGCCAAAGCTCTACTAAAACAATGTCAATGGCTTGAGGCAAACGGCGTTGGTCAAGCGGTATTTGGCACAAACTCCGAAGCAAACTCTATGTCGGCTCCACAAAAAATGAGCACTTTGACAGCGCTTGTTGAAGGTGGCCTTAATCCTGCCCATATGATGCCGGGCACTGGAGCCACATCGATTGATGCAACGGTCAGCATGACTCGCCATGCAGTCAATCACAAATGCGCTGGCGTATTGATGTTGCCACCCTTTTATTACAAGGATGTCACTGATGATGGCCTTTTCGCTTACTACTCTGAAGTCATCCAAAAAGTTGGAGATGCGGCGCTACAAATCTATATTTACAACATTCCTCCAGTCACTAAAATCACTTTGAGTCTTTCTTTGCTGGAGCGCCTAGTAAAAGAATATCCAAAAACAGTAGTGGGCATGAAAGACAGTTCTGGTGATTGGGCATATACCGAATCCGTCATTAAACTCTTAGCCCCGGCAGGCTTTCGTGTTTATGCTGGTAGCGAAGTTTTTCTCATGCGCACATTACGGGCTGGCGGTGTAGGATGTATTTCAGCAACAGCTAACGTTAACCCAAAAGCCATAGCCGACGTAGCGACTAATTGGCATGCAGCTGATGCCGATCAAAAACAAGCAGACTTAGATCAAGTACGTGCCATCTTTTCTCAATACCAAATGATTGCCGGTATGAAAACAGCAGTTGCGCATTTCAGCAAAAACCCCGAGTGGCTTAGAGTGCGCCCTCCACTTATGCAATTAAATCCAGATCAACAAGCTAAATTACTTAGCGAATTACAGAAAATCAATTTCAGCATGCCAGGTCTTTAATCAAAATGTAATCCAATAGGAGATAACAGAATGAAATTTCTAAAAATAATTGCTTTATCGCTAGCCATCCTCGGAAGTAGTGCGCAGGCGCAGAATATTTCAATTGCCACTGGCGGTACAGGTGGGGTCTACTACCCAATGGGCGGCGGTCTTGCCTCAGTACTTTCGAGCAAAGTTCCCGGCATGTCCGCAACTGCAGAAGTCACTGGTGGCTCAGTAGATAACCTCAATCTTATTGGGACCGGAAAACCCTACATTGGCTTCTCTATGGCGGATGCCGCCAAAGATGCTCAAGTTGGGAACGACAAATTTGCTGGCAAGAAAGTAGATCTAAGGACCCTCCTGGTGCTTTATCCAAATTTAATGCATGTTGTAACAGTGGAGAGCACCGGCATTAAGTCAATGAAGGACCTCAAAGGCAAACGCATTAGTACTGGCGCACCTGGTAGCGCAACTGAAGTAATGGCCTTCCGCTTGCTTGAAGCTGCCGGTCTTGATAAAGATAAGGATGTGAAACGTGAGCGTCTGAGTGTTGCTGAATCAGTAAATGCCGTCAAGGATCGTAAGATCGATGCTTTCTTTTGGGTAGGAGGTTTACCAACGGCTGCTGTTACCGACTTAGCAAATAGTCCAGGCATGAAAATTGTGATGGTAGATACCAATGATGAAGTAGTCGCCATGAATAAGAAATATGGCAACCTCTACTTCCCCACTGTCATCCCCAAAGCAACCTACAGTGGCATGGCCAAAGATAATAAAGTTGCTGCGGTTGCAAATATTTTGGTTGTCAATGCAAACATGTCAGATGCTGATGCTTATAAAATTGTTAAAGCCGTTTTTGACAACAAGCTTGAGTTAGTTCGCACGCACCAAGAGTACATCAATGTCACCCTAGAGGGTCAAAAACAAAAATCTACGCCGATTGATTTTCATGCAGGCGCTTTGAAGTACTTCAAAGAAAAAAATATCAAAGTAAATTAAACCATCAAAGCCCTTAAGGGCTTTGATGTATCAACATAAAAATAAAACAGCAGGATGAGCCATGACTGAAAATGTGATTGATCACGAAACCCAAGCGCAACTGGATGCCTTTATTAAGCAAGAGGAAGGTGATTCCAATGACTACAAGGGAATGCTTGCAAAATTCATTACTCTGGTCGCGGTTGGCATGTCTCTGTTCCACTTGTATGCAGCCTATTCCATTGTGCCGACGCAACAACTTAGAGTCATCCACGTTGGCTTAGTGTTATTTTTGGTCTTTCTAAGCTTTCCGATTGCGGCGAAATTTAAAAATCGTCTCATGTGGTGGGATGTTTTATTTGCCATTGGCTCGGCTGCAATTGCCTATTACATCCTCAGTGGTGGCGATGACTTCTCTGATAGAAACACTGCCCCCAATACAACTGACATTATGGTTGGCCTTGGCCTTATTCTCTTAATCCTAGAAAGCGTGCGCAGAACGAATGGCATGATTTTGGTTGGGGTGACTAGCCTATTTTTAGCATATGCCCTATTTGGCAACTACCTCCCAGCACCATGGACCCATAAAGGCTACGACCTTGGTCGCTTAGTGGGTTACATGTATATGACGCTTGAGGGTATTTATGGAACAGCTGTAGACGTTTCAGCAACCCTCATTATTCTCTTCACAATCTTTGGCGCCTTCTTACAATTTACGGGTGCGGGTAAATTCTTCATTGACTTCTCATTTGCGGCAATGGGTGGAAAATCTTCTGGCGTTGGCAGAACCATCGTTTTGTCTTCATTCTTAATGGGTGGCCCGTCAGGCTCCGGGGTAGCCACTACAGTGACCGTAGGCTCTGTTGCTGCGCCCATGCTTGAAAAAGTTGGCTATGAAAAAAATGCGGCTGGCGGTCTGCTGGCTGCTGGCGGCTTGGGCGCCATTATCTCGCCACCAGTATTAGGCGCTGCCGCGTTTCTTATTGCAGACTTTCTAAAGATTTCCTATTTAGATGTATTGCTAATGGCAACGATCCCCACCATTCTTTTCTACCTCGGTTTATTTGTGATGGTCGAAATCGACGTACGCAAATATGGCATGAAAAATATTCACTTCGAAGCCACTGAAACTGCTTGGCAATTAACCAAAAAATATTGGTTCCATTTCTTTTCATTGATCTCGATTGTTGTCTTCATGCTTTTTGGTTTTTCGCCCGTCATGTCGGTATTCTGGGCAACGATTGTCTCCGCCTTCTCGAGCATGCTGAGAGAAGATACCGCAATCATTCCCTGGGCTTGGTTTAAGGGCAAAGAACCAATCCTAGGTGGTTTATATAACTCCAATCTCACCAAGGCCTTGGCCTCTGGATCAACGGGCGTACTTGCTATTGCCGCTACTTGTGCGGGTGCAGGCTTAATTGTTGGTACAGTGACTCTCACTGGTTTAGGCCTTAAATTTAGCTCTATCGTGATTCAGTACGCCGGTGGCTCACTATTGCTCACAACCATCTTTACTGCGCTCGTTGTATGGGTTGTTGGCCTTGCGGTTCCAGTAACAGCTTCCTACATTATTTGCGCTGTAATCGCAGCTCCAGCACTAATTAATCTAGGTGTGCCCGCATTTGCGGCGCATATGTTTATCTTTTATTACGCAGTGCTATCAGAAGTCTCCCCACCCACCGCCCTCTCCCCATTTGCAGCGGCGGCGATCTGCAAAGGTAATCCCTATAAAACAACCTTGCAAACCTGGAAGTATGTTGCCCCCGCAATTTTGGTGCCATTCATGTTTGTACTAGACAAATCTGGCACCGGTCTACTCCTAATGGGCTCAATGGATGCGCTAGCCCAAGCAGACTGGATGCAAATTGCCTGGACCTCCTTCACAGCAGTAGTCGGCATTATTTGCTTGGCAGGTGGACTGCAGGGATGGTTTATTGAAAAGACTAGGGTCTATGAGCGCATCGTGATGGTGATCTCTGGTGTTGCCTTAGCCTACCCAGCAACCGAAGCGGACCTGATTGGATTCATTGGATTTGGGCTCGTGCTCGTAACTCAAACGATTGCCCATTTAAGATCAAAACCAACTGCCGCTTAAAGACTTCAACAGCAGTTGGCACCCATCTCTCTAATCTAGTTTGATATTTACCTTCTCAATCACTCGCTTCCAGCGGGTGATGTCTGAGAAATATAGATCGCTAAAGCGCACCTGATTTAAGGGTGCAATTTGCACTCCAGCCTTGATGAAGCGGTCCTTCATTTCAGGGGTGTCTAGGATTTTTAGAACGCTAGCAGTCAGAGTGTTCATCACTTCTTTTGGTGTACCAGCAGGCACAAAAACGCCTTGCCATAAAGACATATCGTACTCCGCAACCCCTGACTCCAAAACAGTTGGCAACTCTGGGGCTCCACTGAAACGCTGCTTGCTGGTGACCGCTAAAGCACGCACTTTGTCAGCCTTATAAAGGGGATAGCCTACTGGCATACCTGCAAAGTAGAAGTCAATTTGTCCGCCTAGTACATCAGTTGCCGCAGGGGCGCCACCTTTGTATGGGACATGGATTGCTTGAGTATTAGTCAAAGATAAAAATAACTCGCCAGCCATATGATCAGAATTACCAATACCTGAGGAGGCAAAGCTTCGCTTGCCGGGATTGGCTTTTAAGTCTGCGATCAGTTCTGCAACATTTTTAATGGGGGAGTTGATATTCATAATCAAAATATGGGGAGTTGCAGAAACACCCACCACCGGTACCAGATCTTTCATGCCATTGAAAGGTAGCTTTGGGTTAGCCGCCACATTAATCGCTAAGCCGTTTTGAGCAAACAAAATGGTGTAGCCATCTGGAGATGCTTTGGCAACAGCTTCTGCTGCAATGCTGCCAGCAGCTCCTCCGCGATTCTCGACAATAATTGGTTGCTTCAACAGCAAACTCAGGTCTTGCGCAACCATCCGTCCAACGATGTCCGTTGAGCTACCTGGCGCATAACCAATCAACATTTTGATAGGCTTGTCTGGATAAGCGGCAATACCTGAACTTGTCGCAAGCGCAAAAGTAGCAGCAAGCAAAAATTGTCGGCAAAAAACAGAGGGGGATGAAAACTTCATTGATATCTCCGGGTACTTTTTATAGTTTGAATGATTGATACGAATCTAGCTTATCAGTATATTGGCAACTTATGTAATTAAAGATGCAACGCCCCACTCTGCTGCACATGCATTCAGAGTGGCAAGCAATTCTGGTGAAATCGGAATACCTTCCTTCCTTCGTCTAGCAGACGTTGCAGCCGCGCCCTCTCCCGGAATATGAATATGCTCAACGCCAGGCAACTTTCTTGATTGAGCAATATCTTCAACCACCTGTGTCACGCGTGCCAAAAATAAATCTACGTCCCCAAAGGCGGCCGGGTCAACTGCAATCACGACTTGCCCAGTATTGGTTGTAAGTTCGTGACTAGCGTTGAAATCAATCGTGTCTTTACCTACAGCAGCCCCGTTCAAAGATCCAGCTAGCAAGCCCACCATTAATGCCAAGCCATATCCTTTGTAATCACCAATCGGTAATAAGGAGCCTTCGCCTGAGCGCTGTGGATCCGTCAAAGGCTTACCCTGCTTATCGATCATCCAACCTTCAGGCATCTGTTCGCCGCGCTGAGCCGCCAACTTGACCTTTCCATAAGCTGCCACAGTAGTAGCCATATCCAACAAAACAATAGGTCGATTTTTGGCAGGCACCGCAATAGCAATAGGATTGGTTGAGAGCAGCAAATCAATACCTCCCCAAGGAGCCATATGATTGGCATTTCCAACTGCCATATAGATTCCGACTAAACCAGCCTCTGCTATCGTTCTTACATAGACAGAGGCAGCGCCTGAGTGATTACCATGATGACTGCCAATCCATGACACCCCAAATTGACGCGCTCGTGCAATTGCAAGCTCCACGGATTTAGCCATGACCAAGTGCCCTAACGCATTATCACCATCGATCAAAGCTGTTGCGCCACGATCCTTGTCTACCCGAATATTAGGCTGCAAATTAGCACCCCCAGCTTTAATGCGCTTCATGTAAGCCGGCAAACGAAAAATGCCATGCCCGTCCGCGCCAGCTAGATCAGAACACACCATGAGATGTCCTACTTGCTGAGCATCATCCGCAGGAACTCCTGCTGCTACCAGTACTTGTGCAATGAATTCTTCGGCCCTTGCAACCGTAATTTTTTTTGTAGTCATTTTATTTATGCAATCTTGGTCCAAGCCGCTTTACCGGCATATTTTTTTACGGCCGCTTCATCAAACTCGAATCCTAAGCCAGGGGTTTTATGCAAAATCAAATCACCATTTTTAAAGGTCAATTGTTTATTAATCAATCGACGGAAATTGAGTACTTGATCATCTAAAAAAAACTCTACGAAACGCGCATTTGGAGTTGCTGCAACCAAAGGTGCATGCAAGTCGTGCATCCAATGCGGACAAACCGTAATACCCTTGACATCAGCATAGGCAGAGATACGGCGCCACTCAGTAATACCGCCACAGACAGCAGCGTCTGATTGCAAAATGGCTGCGCCACCCGCATCAATCAATTCCCTAAAACGCCAGCGACCCGCCTCCATCTCGCCGGTCGCTACATTAATTTTAGTTTGACGAGCCAAGGCAGCATGCAAATCAATTGCATCTGGAGAAAATGGCTCCTCAATCCAGTATGGGTTGTAGGCCTCAAAGCGCCGCACATACTCAAGCGCTGTTGGCAAATCTCGCCAAGCATTATTAGCATCGAGTGTTAGCAAAACATCTTCGCCAATTGCTTTGCGAGCAGCCTTAACACGCGCCTCCTCTTCGCGAGGAGATAGTCGACCGACTTTCATTTTGACGGCCTTGAAACCTTGTTTTACGTACGACTCCATCTCCTTACCTAACTTGGCAGGCGTTTTACCCTCTAGGTAATAGCCGCCACTTGCATAAGCAGGCACGCGATCCTCAACAACAGCACCAAGATAATGATGCAGGGGAAGTTTGGCAGCGCGCGCATTGAGATCCCAAAGTGCTGTATCTAAAATAGAGATGCCCCTCATGACGGCACCCGAACGACCTTGCAAAATGGATTCGTTATACATCTCCATCCACAAGCCTTCACTCCGATGGCTATTTTGTCCAATCAGTTTAGGCGCAAGTAATTGTTCCACTGCCACTTTAGCAATGTCGCCACCTGCGCTACCGACGTAACAAAATCCAATACCCTCATTACCATCTTTGCCGCGCACCTTCACTAAACAATAATGGCGTTCCGAAACAGTTCTTGTCGAAAAAGAGGTTACCTTATCTAAAGGGACTGCAACTGAGGCAACTTGTATGGACTCGATGATAGGCATATGGGCTCCTTAATCAAAAAATGATTGTATCTAGAATTTAAATCGTCAGAGCATTCTTAAATAAGGAATAATTCAGGTTCAAACCAATATTGTTAATGGGTGAAATATGAGTAAAGTCGTGATCATTGGCACAGGCACAATGGGTGTTGGTATCGCCGCCGGATTTCTAGCTTATGGCGCAAAAACCATTATTTTGGGTCGCGATCAGGCTAAGGCTGATGGTACTTTTAAAGCAATTGAGGCTTACGCTGACGCAGTTGATCCTAAATGGCGTGATCTGGGCGGGCAACTCATCGGTGGGACTATCGCCGCTTGGAATGACTGGGCTGATACCGACCTTGTTGTTGAAACCGTGTCAGAGCGCATGGATCTCAAAATAGCGCTTTTTGCAGACTTAGATAAGCGTGTTCCAGCGCATGTACCGATTGGTAGTAACAGTTCAGGCTTTCCAATTAGCAATATTGCAAAAGGCTTAACAACCGCTAACCGGATGTTTAATGCTCACTACTTCATGCCGGCTCACGTTGTCCCGCTAGTGGAAATTGTTTTAGGCGAAAAATCAGATCCCACCTTAGCTGAGAAGGTATGTGACTTCTATCGTGCGCATGGCAAAAAACCGGTACTTGTTAAAAAAGATATTCCTGGCTTTTTAGCTAATCGCATTCAACACGCCCTAATGCGTGAAGCTCTCTCGCTAGTTCAAGAGGGCATTGCGACCCCAGAAGATATAGACACTGCCGTGCGCTATAGCTTTGGTTTTCGCTATGCTGCAGTAGGTCCCATGACGCAAAAAGAAATTTCTGGTTGGGAAGGTATGACTTTGGCTGCCGAAGTGATTTATCCATCCCTCTCCAATATTGCCGCGCCCCCTGCCTGCGTGATGGATCTTGTAAAGGCCGGTAAAAGTGGTATTGCCAAAGGTGAAGGCTTTAAGAAATGGCCAACAGACGAGGCTGCTAGAGTGAAAAAGAATTATGAAATCCGTCTAAAAGCAGCATTTGATGTGCTAAAAATAGCGCCAGATGAAACTTAACCCCGCACGCGCAATAGACCTTGAGGGTGCAGGTCAAATTGCTGCAATACAACATAAATATCTGGGGTGGTATTCACATTATTAGATAATGAGCCAGTGAAAATAAATGTGAACCGCTGCAGACTCCTTCCCAGAGAATTGCTGCTAGCTATCAGCCTCGCTTTCTTTATAGCAATTCAATGGCCTAGTATTGGTCTGATTGGCATTAGCCAAGCACAAACCAATAAAACGACTAATAAAAAAACGCCGCAAATACGCCAAAAAACTTCCATCCCCAGTACGAAATCGGTTGGGTTTAAAGATATAGCAGCAGGCAAGTTATCCAAATCGAATAGCCTAAATCCTGAACTCTTCCGCAAGAAAGATGCTAACGAGTTTGTTGGCGATACTCTGGGTAACTTGGATTACCGCGTGCAACGTGGTTGCTATAGACGCAGTTTCAGCGAAAGTAATTTGCCAGCCAACCTAAGCATCGACAACCCTCAACTTTCTGAATTTTTTAAGAATCAAACCAAGGGCTTTTTTGATCGGATGCGTGGTAATTGCATCCCTTACGCAGTTGCCTTTGGAAGTCGTAATCGCTTTGATTCTCTGAGCATCATGAATGGCCCTATACAGGATAGCAAAACAGAGATTTTGACCTTCACCCCATCAGCAGCTGGTGGCTTCTTGGTGCAACAAGATTACCTAAAAGATGAATCTTCGCGCTATACCGAAATTGAGCTACCGCTTCGGGACGTTCTCTACGACCCGCGCAAAGTGAGTGACAAGCTTCCGGTAGAACTTGTGTGGGAGCTCAACTCGCTGATTAAGCAAATCTACCCTGAAGAAAGTAATTCCCTAGAAAACACTGACAGCATTGTGCGTTTACTAGTCGACTTTGGAGATCGCGATCATTGGGCGCAAATTTGGGCGACAGAAATCCTAGACCCCAGCACTAAAGAGGTATTCGCCAGTGCCTTCTGGTTAGAGCGGGATGACATTCCAGGCGGCTTCTTTACTGGAAGCGGCGAAGCTATTGAACGCGCTTTTTGGACTAACCCTCTAAGCTATCGACGAATTTCCCGTGGGGTTGGGAATGTACCGGTTTCTCGGAGAAAACCCAGCAAGATTGCCGCCAATACCAACGCCACAAAACCGGCGGCAGTCCCCCAACAACGTTACCGAGCACACATGGGAGTTGACTATGCAGCCCCAATTGGCACACCCATATTTAGCGTAGCAAATGGCAAAGTAGTCCACCTTGGCTTTAGTGGTGCATTTGGCAACCTCATCATCCTCGAGCATGACGGGGGGTATAGAACTTACTACGCACACTTGAGTAATTACAACGTTGAACTCGCCCTAGGCAATGAAGTACGGCGCGGCCTTGAAATTGGTTACGTAGGAACTACGGGGAGATCGACTGGTCCGCATCTCCACTTCGAACTCAGAAAAGATGGGGTCTATGTAGATCCATATTCTTCTCGCATGCAATTAGATTTATGGTCAATGCGCGACACTGAGAGCGGTCAGCTCACTCGAGAAATTCTTCTATTGGGTAGCCCACCCAAGCTTTAGGATCAACCCTTGATCCCGGTTATCTGTGGATAAAAAAATAGGGCCCTTCCGGACCCCATTCTATTTAAGCGGATCGCAATCAGCCCAACACCAACACGGGCAACTTTGAGTGGACAATCACCTCATGAGTTTCGCTACCCAAAAGCATGCTCTTAATACCAGTACGCTTATGTGATGCCATCACAATAACATCTGCCTTTGCTTTTTTGGCGCCATCCAAAATACCTTCAGCCAAGTTAGAGGTCTTGATATGCAGTGTCTTCGCTTTTACTGTACCAAGTTGCGTTTGTGCTTTTTTAAACACATCTGCTGCGTAGGCATCACATGCCTTGGTGTGCTCTTTTGCACTAACGCCATATGCCATAGTGCTATCTGAATACACCATTGGAGGTAAAGGATCAGAAACATACACTAAAGTCACCGCGGCAGCATCAGCCTTGGCAAGTTCAGCAACCTTTTTCAAGGACTTCTTACTTACGTCAGAACCATCCACGGGTACCAATAAATGCTTAAACATATCAACTCCCTTTAAATTAAACTAATTCACTACTCTTTCCATCATAATACTGAATAACAAGATGCAAAAGTACAAAGGGTAAAAATTGCTCCGGTATTTATTAGTCTATCTCACGTTTCTACTTAGCCTGCTGACTATTGACTTAATCTGGCTACTAGGAATCGCCAAAAACCTCTATCGCGATGATATGGGCGATCTAATGGCCCTTGAACCCAAGCTTTGGGCCGGTCTGAGCTTCTACCTTTTATATGCAATTGGGGTATGCACTTTCGTCATCGTTCCAGCCCTTTCAAGGCAATCTTGGATTTATGCATTGCAATTTGGCGCCCTCTTTGGTCTATTTTGTTATATGACTTACGACCTCACCAACCTCGCCGTCATAAGAGATTTTCCGACACGCTTAGCATTCGTGGATATTGCCTGGGGAAGTCTGGTCACCGCAGCATGTTCTAGTCTCGCGTACTGGGCAGGCACTCGAGTCTCCTAGAGCGCCCATAATTTTTCCATGCTTTTTTACCCAAGACTTCTAAGCTCTTTTAAGGGCTACAACCGCGCCCTCTTTACGAAAGATATTTTTGCGGGACTAACGGTAGGCGTAGTTGCCCTACCTTTAGCAATGGCGTTTGCAATTGCAAGCGGACTTAAACCAGAGGCCGGTATTTTCACTGCCATCATTGCAGGGAGTTTGGTTTCTCTACTTGGTGGTAGTCGCGTACAAATCGGTGGACCCGCCGGGGCGTTTATTGTCATTGTGTATGGCATAGTTGATCGCTACGGCGTGGCCAATTTATTACTAGCCACAGCCATGTCCGGAGTATTTCTATTTGCGATGGGCCTACTTCGCTTGGGCACCTTAGTTCGATTTATTCCGATTGCAGTCATCATTGGCTTTACTAATGGCATTGCCTTTCTGATCGGCCTCTCTCAGCTTAAAGATTTTTTTGGTCTCACCACCCCTAAAATGCCGGCCAATTTTTTTGGCAGTGTTCAAGCGCTATATACAGCTGCCGATACGGTAAATTTCATTGCATTAGCGCTAGCAATAGGTAGCTTGACCTTACTTGTCCTCTGGAGGCGTTTTCAAAGTCACTTAGGTTGGTTAAGTCATCTCCCCGGCACTATAGTGGCAATGCTATTGGCCACCATCTTTACCGCAACCCTAAATCTTCCTGTCGATACGATCGGCAGTCGCTTTGGTGGAATCCCTTCCGGACTCCCGCATTTTGAATGGATCCCTGTCAATTGGGATACCGCGCAATTTATGATCATGCCTGCGCTGACCCTTGCATTGCTTGGTTCAATTGAGTCGCTACTCTGCGCTAGAGTAGCCGATGGCATGATTCATGATCGCCACGAACCCAACCAAGAGCTCATGGCCCAAGGTATTGCTAATTTAGCTAGTCCTTTCTTTGGCGGCATGCCAGCAACAGGCACCATTGCTCGAACTGTCACCAATATACAAAGCGGCGGGAGCACACCAATCGCAGGCATCGTTCATGCGCTCACACTCTTGTTTGTGATTTTATTTGCGGCTCCACTCGCAAAAAATATCCCATTAGCCAGTCTCGCAGCCATTTTGATGTTTGTTGCCTGGAATATGGGTGAGTGGCGTAAGTTTTTTGATCTTAAGCAATTTCGCTTAGCCTACCGGCTCACCATGCTGAGTGTTTTCGCGTTAACCGTCATACTGGATTTGACAATAGCGGTTGAAATTGGACTGCTGCTTGCATTTGTCACATTTATCTATCGAATTTCTAGCCTATCTCGTTGCGAGCATGCTGATCTTAAAGATTTTCCAATCTTGAAAAATCAAGTTGGGAAGATTGATGCCTACCGTATCTATGGCGCAATTTTTTTTGGTGCCGTACAGTTACTGGAAAACATTGAAAAGAATTTGCCGAGCGAAACCTTAATACTCGATCTAAAAAATGTGATCTATGTTGATGCCTCGGGGATGGATACCATCATGGAATTGAAATACCTATGTGATGCGGCAGGCGTCAAGCTCATTATTTGTGGGCTAGATCACCAGCCGCGTGATGTTGCTGAACGAAGCGGTCTATTAAAGTCACTAAATACTGACTGTCAATATTCCGACCTTAGTTTAGGCGTCTTGGCAGCAACCAAGTCTCTCTAAGAAAAACAAAAGCCACCTTTTAACAAAGCCTCAGGTAGAACCCAGGCCCTGTAAAGACCAAATCCTCCGGCAGAAAAAAATAAACCCGCAGATAAATATCGGACCCCGCGGTAATGGCCAAACTGAGTCAGCGCCGCCGAAAATTTTGAGATTAATAACAGATTGGGCAAAGTACCCAAGCCAAATGCCAGCATTAAAGCTGCGCCAGTCAACACATCACCCGACAGAAAAGCCAAGGGTAGGACGCTATAGACCAATGCACATGGCACTAAACCCCAGAGCATCCCACTGAACCACCGGGATGGTCGGCTGGCCATCTGCCCAAAATAATGGGCCCAATAGACTGCCATTTTTGCTCCAAACCACCTACCTGGGGAGGCTTGGCGCGCGCGCCCCTTCCAGAGCAGACGAATCCCCATCCAGATCAAAAAACCTGCTGTAAGAGCGTATAAGGGGCGCTGGAGAGGGATAAGACTTTGCTGCCATACAAACACCCCTAACCAAGCAGCTAAGGCTCCTAGCAGCGCATAAGTCGTTAAGCGACCTAAGTGCATGATTAATTGCAGAGAAAAGAGCTTAGATTTGCTATGAATCGTGCCTGAAATGAGTGCTGGGCGCTCTATTGCGGCCGCTATTCCACCGCACATCAAGGCGCAGTGCCAACCACTCACCAGCGAGCCCAAAAAAGTGGCAAATAAGAGGCTAGCGCTTAGCATTGAAATGCCGCAATAAAAGGAAGAAAAGGCTTAGTAATCACCCCAATAGAATAAACTGGTCTCATAATTACATCCAATATGAATTACACAACCTCAGACTCCCCAAACAGCAAATGCTCAGTTTGCGTTTTAGGGCAGTTTTGCCTGCCGGTTGGCCTTAGCGCTATCGATGTCAGCAGGGTAGACGCCTTAGTGAAGGAAAGGGTTCATCTACAGAAAGGTGAAAGTCTCTACCGCCATGGTGATCCCCTTAGCTCGGTTTATAGCGTTCGTTTCGGCACTCTTAAGACTGAATACTGCCTCCAAGATGGTCGTCAGCAAGTCATTGGCTTTCATCTACCTGGTGAAATATTGGGCCTAGATGGCATTGGTGAAGGTCACTATCAATCGGATGCAATTGCCTTGGAAGAAAGTGAAGTTTGTATCATTCGCTATGAAGCATTTGAAGATTTGGCACAGCAGATTCCAGTCCTACAGCAGCAGTTTCATAAGATCATGAGCCGAGAGCTCACTCAAGATCAACGCCATTTACTGTCTCTGGGTACTATGCGTGCCGAAGAGCGCTTAGCCGCTTTCTTACTCAATCTCTCCCAACGTTTAGCTGCGCGCGGTTATCTTAATAATGAATTCTACTTACGAATGAGTCGCGTGGAAATTGGTAGCTACTTAGGCATTCAGATTGAAACTGTGAGTAGGATGCTGTCTCGGTTTTCTGAGGCTGGATTAATTCAAATTAAACAACGTCATATCAAGCTCATTGATATGAATGGTCTCTATGAATTAGCTGGGGTTCCAAATCCAGAGCGCAATGGAAAAGTTTGCAGCCCTGAAGCCAGGTTTCAAAAGATTTAAATTAAGCCGCGATCAACAGGATCACCATCTTTAGGGGCTTCTATACCCGGCAAAATATAAGCCGTTAAGGCGCTTGAAAATGCGCAGAACATCCAAATTACAAAAAACCCTAGGGTGTAGATTCCCTCATCCGAAATATCAGGATGGTGACCAAAGAATAAAAGTTCAGAAGGATGGATCACGCTAAATAGTAAGCCCTCCGCTAAGCCTGCCACTAAAAAGGATGGCCACATAATCCAAATCAAAAGGCGGTACTTCATTTGCCTGCCTGCGTATCTTTGATCTGCTCAACCTTCAGCCCCCGCTTCACAACCCCATCATGTAGGGGCTTATCAGCATATAAATTGACCGCCAACCAGATGGTGATAGCGCAACCTATCATCGCTACTGCAGGACCGCTAATTAATAACCAAGGCCACAACTGTTTCCACCAAGGTTTTATTGTCTGCTGATCTGTCATATTGATGTCTCCCTAATTTACGTTGAAGTCTAACGAGGAATAATAAAAGTGGATTTTTCTTCACGCGTTCTCTGGATAGATTTTTCACCCATCATCTCTTGAGCAATAACATCAAAATGTATCGGATAATTTCCAGGATCATTCTCGCCAATCGTAGTGCTAATCTTAATGGGCAATAGTTGATTACTTGCTGGACCAACCGCGATCTCATTAATTTCTTTGCCTTGAGAATTCAAAATCTTTAGATCTTTCAGTCCTGAAGCCTTCACCGAAACCTGCATGGCATGTTCGGAGGCATTCATAATTTGAATACGATAGATATTTTCAATTCGCGTCCCATCCACTTCACGCGCTAAAGCACCACGATCGCGCATGACATCGACACGCAAAGGGTTGCGAGTAGCAATCGAAATCAAAAATGCAGTTGTTAAGACGGTGATGAAGATCGTATAAAACAACACTCTAGGGCGCAAGATATGTTTAATTGCACTTTGATTTGATTCCTTGTCTTCAATGGCACGTTCTGTCGTATACCGAATCAGACCCTTTGGATACTCTACTTTTTCCATTACTTGATCGCAAGCATCAATACAAGCGCCACACCCAATACACATGTACTGCAGACCATCTCGAATATCAATACCGGTTGGGCAGACTTGCACACATATACTGCAATCAACGCAATCACCCAAACCCAAAGATTCATGGTTGACTGACTTACTACGACTTCCTCTAGGCTCGCCACGAACCTTGTCATAGGTTACCAAGAAAGTGTCTTTATCCACCATCACACTTTGAAAGCGTGCATACGGGCACATATATTTACATACTTGCTCACGCATAAAGCCTGCGTTACCCCAAGTAGCAAAGCTATAAAAACATAGCCAAAATAACTGCCAAGGCCCTAGGGCGAGATGAAGTATTGCAGTGCTTAGGGTATCAATGGGTGTGAAATAACCAATAAAGGTAAAGCCCGTCCAAAATGCCACTAGGAGCCAAACAAGATGCTTCGTAATTTTGATGCGCCACTTACGGACACCCCAGGGCCACTCTTCACCATCGAGACGAATACGTGCAAAACGATCACCCTCGATCTTGCGCTCGATCCACATGAAGATTTCGGTGTAGACAGTTTGCGGACACGCGTAACCACAAAACAAGCGGCCAGCAACTGCCGTGAAGAGAAAGAGTGCCAATGCCGAGAGGATCAGCAACAGCGTAAGGTAGATCACATCCTGCGGCCAAAGCACTAGACCAAAGATATAGAACTTACGCGCAATGAGGTCAAATAAAACTGCTTGACGACCATTGCAGCTAAACCATGGCAGACCGTAAAACAGTAGCTGGGTGGCTATAACTAGGGCGAACCGCCAGCGGGCAAAGAGCCCGCTTACAGAACGTGGATAAATCTTACTGCGCACCTCGTAGAGCGATTCCCCTATAACATTAATAGGAATAGGTTTCCCGACAGGCGTATCTGACACGACTACTTGGCTTGTACTGGCTTATTGTTAGAGAGACCCCAGACATATGCTGTTAAAAGCTGAATTTTTTCAGGACTTAACACTTTATCTTGAGCAGGCATCATTGCTGTACGGCCTTTAGTCACAGTCTCGGTAATGGTTGCCTCTGAAGCGCCATATAACCAAGTCTTATCAGTTAAGTTAGGTGAACCCAAAGCGATATTACCCTTTGCGTCTGGGCCATGGCAGGCTACGCAATTAGCTTTAAAGACATCGGCACCACGCGCTGCTTTTAAGTCATCCGCAGGAAGCCCGGAAAGACTACGAACATAGTTGGCAACATCTTGAACCTGACCGGCATTTAACACCGCCCCAAATGGAGGCATTACACCGCCACGGCCATTGGTGATAGTGGTTTTAATATTTTCTGGTGAGCCGCCATAGAGCCAATCGCTATCGGTCAAATTAGGAAAGCCTTTACCACCACCAGCGTCTGAGCCATGACACTGTGCACACGAGTTCAAGAAAAGACGTTGGCCCATTTCACGCGCTTTTGGATCGGCGGCAACATCGACGATATCCATCTTTACATATTTGGCATATACAGGTTTCAACTCATCATTGGCAGTAGTCATGGAGCTCATCAAAGCACCATCGGTGCTATAGCCCAAGAGCCCTGGATAAGAACCTAAGCCTGGATAGAGGGCTAAGTACACCAAAGCAAAAATACAGGAGATTAAGAACATCCACATCCACCAACGTGGCAGTGGATTATTAAGTTCGCGCAAGTCACCATCCCAAACATGCCCTGTATCAGCAACTTCGCCGTCAGGCCTCAGAACAGCCTTCACTTTACGAACGGAAAATAACAGCCAGATGCACCAAAAAATACCGACTAAAGTTACTAAGGCGATATAGGTACTCCAACCAGCACCAAGAAAGTCACTCATGATTTATCCTTACTAAATTCATCGGGAAGATCGAACGGAAGTTCGGCGGATTCTTGATTGGCGGACTGCCTTTTTGTAGACCAAGACCACCAAACAATTCCTAAAAAAAATGCCAATCCAAGTACAGTAGATATAGCGGAGAGGTAGGGTGCGATATTTTGCATATGATTCATTCCCAAGAAATTACTTGGCAACTACCTCGTCAACGGTAATATATCTGCGATTAATACCCAGACCTTGAAGATAGGCCACTAGCGCATCTAACTCAGTTTTTCCCTCGAGTTCTTTTGGCGCATTAGCAATCTGTTCATCGGTATAGGGCACACCCAAACGGCGCATTGCAATTAAATGCGACTGAATGGTGCTCGCATCTGCCAGATTTTTTGCTAGCCATGGATATGCAGGCATATTCGATTCAGGGACAACATCACGTGGATTTTGTAAATGAATCTGATGCCATGCATCTGAATAGCGACCGCCAACACGAGCTAAATCTGGGCCGGTACGTTTACTACCCCACAGGAATGGATGATCAAATACAGACTCGCCAGCTAAGGAGTAAGGGCCGTAACGCTCTACTTCGGAACGTAGGGTACGAATCTGCTGCGAATGACAACCCAAGCATCCTTCGCGCTGATAGATATCGCGACCAGCTAAACGCAAGGCTGTATAAGGCACAACCCCAGGGCTAGGCTCGGTTGTCGAGTGTTGGAAAAATAAAGGGACAATCTGCACTAATCCGGCAACAGCAACTGCTGCAATAGTGGCTATGATCAGCCAACCAACATTACGCTCAAGCGTTTCGTGGGAAAAAAATCGACGTTGTTCTGACATGTTCTTATCCTTAGTGAGCAGCTATGGACGCTTGTGGAATCTGAGCGTCTACGAATTTTTTATGAATGACTGTTTTGTAAACGTTGTAGGCCATCAATAACATGCCACTTAAGTAGCACAATCCACCTAACAAACGAATCACATAGAAGGGATAAGTTGCTTTCACTGACTCTACAAAGCTATAAGTCAATGTGCCATCAGCCTCGAAAGCTCTCCACATCAATCCCTGCATCACACCGGCAATCCACATTGCAGCTATGTAGATCACCACACCAATAGTGGCAATCCAGAAATGTAACTCAACCAACTTGGTGCTATACATGTCCCGCTGCCCAACAAGTCGCGGAATCAAATAATACAGAGAGCCAATCGTAATCATGGCAACCCAACCCAAGGCGCCAGAGTGAACATGGCCTATGGTCCAGTCAGTGTAATGAGACAGGCTATTCACGGTCTTGATCGACATCATTGAGCCCTCGAAGGTAGACATACCGTAGAAGGACAAAGAAACCACTAAAAATTTCAGGATCGGATCGCGACGTAATTTATGCCATGCCCCGGACAAAGTCATGATGCCGTTGATCATGCCACCCCAAGATGGTGCCAACAAGATCAAGGAGAACACCATACCCAAAGACTGAGTCCAGTCTGGCAAGGCGGTATGTTGCAAATGATGAGGGCCAGCCCACATGTAAGTGAAGTTCAAAGCCCAAAAGTGAACGATAGACAAACGATATGAATAGATTGGGCGCTCGGCTTGCTTTGGAATGAAGTAGTACATCATGCCCAAGAAGCTGGTAGTCAAGAAAAAGCCTACTGCATTATGGCCATACCACCACTGAATCATGGCATCTTGCGCGCCCGCATAAGCAGAGTATGACTTGAACAAACTTGCCGGCATTTCAATGTTGTTAACAATATGCAAGATGGCAATGGTCAAAATGTAAGCACCGAAGAACCAGTTCGAAACATAGATATGCTTGGTTTTGCGCTTAATCACTGTTCCAAAGAACACGACAGCATATGCCACCCAAACTACAGTAATTAGAAGATCAATTGGCCACTCCAACTCTGCGTACTCTTTAGAGGTAGATAAACCCAAGGGTAAAGTCACAGCCGCCAAGACAATCACTGCCTGCCAACCCCAAAAAGTAAAGGCGGCTAATTTGTCACAAAAAAGTCGCACCTGACAGGTACGCTGAACGATGTAATAAGAAGTTGCAAAAAGTGCTGAGCCACCGAAAGCGAAAATAACTGCATTCGTATGTAATGGACGCAAACGACCGTAGCTCAACCATGGAATATTAAAAGTGATTTCAGGCCAAATGAGCTGAGCAGCAAGGATAACCCCCACCAACATACCCACGATCCCCCAAAGCACGGTAACAATGGCGAATTGACTGACAACCTTGTAATTGAAAGTATTTTGATTACTCCCCACGGTAAGTCCCATGGTTTCTCCTTTTTGTGGCCAAACAGCGACATAATTCAAATAGACTCAATTCATTATCGAATTAAGCCCAAAGAGGAGTTTTGATCTACATCAAAAAGGTCTTAGGTGATTACCCACAAAGGCGCCAAAATCCCAAAAAACGATCTTATTGAGTATTTTGAGTGGGGCTTTTGCCGTTTCCAGACTGAGGAGCGTCGTCATCCATCAAGATGGCCTGACCTGGTCCATCAAGGTCATCAAACTGCCCATTTTTAACCGACCAACGCAAAATCCAAGCTAAGACACCAACCAGGATTAAGGAGAGGGGAATCAAGAGAAATAGACTTTCCATACGTGAAGTCTAAGCCTTTCTCAATCGCCAAGCATTCAAAGTGACTGCTAAGGAGGATAAAGACATGCCGACCCCTGCAATCCAAGGGTTCACCAAACCCATCATTGCCGCAGGAATAGCGACTAAGTTGTACACCAAAGCCCAAATAAGATTCTCTTTAATTACCATTTGAGTTTTATCTGCTAACAATAATATTTTTGCCAATGGCGTCAGAGAACTCGCCGTCAAAATTGCATCCGCACCAGCAGAAGCAAGTGGCGCACCAGCACCAACCGCAATAGAAATATCAGCACGCGCCAACAAAGGGGCATCATTCACACCATCCCCAATTGCCCACACAAAGCGCCCTGTACTTTGTAATCGCTCGATATAGCCGTACTTATCTTCAGGTGTGCATCCACCTTGATAACTTTCAATACCCACTTTTTGAGCCCACCAAGCGACTGTCGCTGGATCATCTCCTGAGACCAGGTGTACAGTAATATTTCTTGCGCGCACGGCTAATAAAAAATCTTGTAAACCGACTCTTGGTGTATCTAAAAAGATAAAACTCGCAATCAGTCCTTGCTCGTCAGCTAAGTGCACCTGACCATATTGCCCAGTCTCAAGATCTTGATGTGCACCAATCCAGCTTGAGCTACCCAAGCGATAGCCTCCAGAACTCAAACCTTTACCGAGTTGATTTATCACGGGTTCGGATAAAACTGGTAGTGAGAGATTTTCAAGTTCAGCAGCACGTAGCAAGGAGAGCGCCAAAGGATGTCGCTGCCCCGCTTCTAGCGCGGCGGCTAAAGCTAAAGCATCCTCACGAGAGTAATGAGGACGTAAATTCACAACCTCCTTAAGCTCTGGCTCACCCATGGTTAATGTGCCGGTCTTATCGAGCACAAGATCACTTGCTTTAACCAAGCCCTCCATCACATGCCCACGAACAATCAATAGACCGAGTCTGGTAACCGCACCTTGCGCGGCTGCCATTGCAGTTGGTACGGCTAGCGAGAGAGCACAAGGACAGCTTGCCACTAAGACGGCTACTAAAACTGTCCATGCTTTGCTAGGGTCGATATACAGCCAGATTGCTGATGATAAGAAAGCACAGAGCAATAAGAAGCCCACAAAATATCCAGCCCACTTCTCAGCAAGACTCACCATCATTGGCTTAGCCAGTAAAGCCTCATCCAACAAAGAGGCAATTCCTGCAATTCTGGTTGACTGCCCTACTGCATCTATCTTCATCAGGAGGGGATTTAAAATATTATGAGTTCCGGCATAAACACGATCACCAATTTTTTTATCGATTGGTTTTGATTCGCCAGTTAAGAGAGACTCGTCTACAGAACTTTCATGAGCAATCAAAACGCCATCTGCTGGCACCACCTCACCTGGAGATACTCTCAATATTTCACCGGGCATACAGTTCACAACTGGGACTAATTCAATCTGCTGAGCGTGCGGGTAATCGAGAACACGTTCACATGTTGCAGGCAGCTGCTTGGCCAATGCCTCCGCACCACCCTGAGCATCTTGCCTTGCAAGTAACTCTACATAACGGGCAGCCAAAATAAAAGCGACAAACATGGTGATTGAATCAAAATAGCTTTGACCAGACCCCGTCACTAAATTGATCGTGCCAGCAATAAATGCTAACGCTAAAGCCAATGCAATGGGTACATCCATCCCCAACATATGAGTTTGTCTACAGGATTGAATGCTGCGCCACGCAGCCTGAAAAATGGGCCCGGCCGAGTACAGGATCACCGGCACAGTTAACACCCAGCTCGTCCAACCTAAGAGCAAATCATACTCAACCGTGATGTCATTAGCGCCGACATAGGATGGCCAGGCATACATCATGACCTGCATCATCCCCAATAAAGCAACACCGAGTCTGGTGAGTAGTTGGCGCTTTTCTTTCTGAGACTTTGCAATCGAAAGTGACGGCTCAAATGGCCACGCTTCATAGCCAATGCGTTCAATTTCAAAAAGTAGTCTAGCCAAGCCAACTTGACTCGGTGAAAAGACAACCTTAACCTTCTGTGTCACGTAATTAATTTGCACATCTTTTACGCCAAGAGTGCGACGCAAATGTTGCTCACACAACCAAACACATGCAGCACAACGGATCTTTTCTAAACGTAGTGTTGTCTCGAGATCCCCTGCATCGCCAACGCCACGCGTAAAGCGCCCCAATAGGGAAGGATCATCATATGGCAGAAGTTGTACTGGAATTTCATCAGAAGCTAGGTATGCAGCAGGCTTATCACCCGACTGTGCACGTCTTGCATAAAAAACCTCCAAGCCCTCACCGTGAATGGTTTGCGCAATTGCCATACAACCAACACAACAAAATAATCTTGCTACCCCACCCAAATCGATAGAGTAAGCATCATTCAGGGTTAGCGCACTACCGCAGTGATAGCACACACTATTTACGGTCTTATTCATCATATTGACCTTTAATTAACCCAACCCCTACGTCGCTCATAAATTACAAATAACACACCCCAAATGACAATAGCCGCATAAGCCCACACCCAAGATATCTGGGAAGTTCTGGAGCCCGTTAGATCCAACACGAAACCAAAAATGGCTGGGCCCACGAGGCCGCCGCCAAAACCCAGCAAGGAATGTAAGCCCATAGCGGCACCCTTAATATCCTCTTGGGCGCTAGTCACCAAACCTGCCGTGAGGGTCGCTGAGTCCGCCATAATAAAAATAGTATGCCCAATAGCCAAAGCAACAATGAGCCACCAAGACTGCCCGGTGGAGCAAGCTAGCGTAATGCCCATCACAGCGCTCATGATCATGACAAAACAAACCCACTTCTGACGACCTACACGCAAAGCAATTTCGTTACCCACAATAGACGATGGCACGCCAAAGAAATTAATACAGCCAGCCAAAGCTGTGGCACTCAGGAAAAAGGATTCTCCGGAGACTGCTGCACACAAACCAAAAAAAGCCACAATCCAACTTCTTGAAGCAAATAACTCTAAAGAGTGAGCGGTGTAACCAAAAATGAATCCCGAGGCTTTTTTATTACGAAGAACTAATATCCATTTATTGACCGGAAAAATATCTCTTAAGTAAATTCGGAATGGACCATGCCACCTTGCATGCTGCAATGGTGGAATCAAAAAGAGCACAATCAAGGATGCAATAAATGGTCCGATAGAGATAACAGAAAATACATAACGCCAACCAAAGTTATGCAAGATCCATCCAGAACATAAGTAAGATAGACCAGCACCAATACCAAAGAAGGCTGTATAGAAAGCAATGTGGCGGGTTAACTCGCCAGACTTAATGCGATCAGACAAAATTTTGAGGCCTGGCATATAAGTGCCCGCCAGGCCCACACCATTAAGCGTCATGAACAATATTGCTGTGACAAAATTATGGGCAAATAGGCCCATCCCCAACAAGCCACAACTTGCCGAAAGACCCCCTACCAAATATACCTTCCGCGCATCCACCCGATCAGTGAGCGCAGTTGCCAGAGGTACGGCCAACATGTACCCCAAAAAGAAAGTGCTAGCAATTAACCCGGACTGTAGATTGCTTAGCTGCCACTCATCCTGCAATGGCGCCAATACCACTGCGTAACATGAAAAGCCTAAAAGCGCACAAGTCTGCGCCATAAGCATAAGGGGGGTGTAGCCAGCAGAACGAAAGCGCATAAGGGGTCACTAAAAGATAGTTCATTCTACTCGCCCCAAACTAGAATAAGACCCGCTAAACTAGCGAAAACATAATGGAGGCCCTATGAATACCCCGCATACCCAAAACCGCTTGATTCAGTACTGTGCCGCTTTTTTAATCATGCTTGCGAGCCCCCTTGCATTGGCTGATAGCTATCCAAATAAACCCATTAAGGCAATCGTTCCCTTTGCGCCCGGTAGCGCAACCGATCAAATTGGACGTGCCTTTGCCGCCAAAATTGCAGAGACATTAGGACAGCCTGTTGTAGTTGAAAACAGACCTGGTGCAAATGGCATGATTGGTGCTGATGTTGTCGCCAAAGCGCCTGCAGATGGCTATACCCTGCTCTTTGGAACCAATAGCACTAATGCCGCCCTTAAAAGCCTAGTTAAGAACTTACCCTACAACCAAGACACCGCATTTACGCCGATCGGTTATTTTGGATCCGTACCACTCATTGTGGCTATTAATAATGATGTCCCCGCTAAAACACTAGGCGGCTTTATTGCTTTAGCCAAAGCAGATCCAGGGAAAATGACTTTCGCATATGCCAGCACTTCGCAACGCGTGTCTTCAGAAATTCTGGCAAGTGTTGCGGGCATTAAGATGACGGGGATCTCCTACAAGAGCGGTCCTAATGCCATGACCGATTTAATCGGCGGTCAGGTAAATATGTTCACCGCAGATTTCGCAGTAATGCTGCCGCAAGTGCAAGCAGGTAAGGTACGCGGTCTTGCAGTTACCTCGTTACAACG
Source organism: Polynucleobacter sp. Latsch14-2 (assembly GCF_018881925.1). Classification (GTDB taxonomy): domain Bacteria; phylum Pseudomonadota; class Gammaproteobacteria; order Burkholderiales; family Burkholderiaceae; genus Polynucleobacter. Next base: position 127,393 of record NZ_JACVPL010000003.1, read on the forward strand.
CTCATCCGCCATTCCTGAATTACCAACTGTCAATGAATCGCTAGGCATTAAAAACTATGAACTCATTGCCTTCTTCGCTGCCTTTGGCCCAGCAGGAATGCCTAAAGATGCAGTCATCAAACTAAACAAAGCCATTAATGAAGCCGCCAAATCGAAAGATCTAGTAGATCGCTTTGCTTCAATGGGATTCGAATCTCAGCCTGGCACCCCTGAAATGCTAGATAAGAAAATTAAACTGGAAACCATTAAGTGGGCCAAAGCAATTAAAGACGCCGGTATGGAAGCTGAGTAATTAAAGGCTGGTGTCGATTTCCATGGCTAGGAGCCAATAAGAAAGGCTCTTGCCATGGGCGTCAAGATTCAGAGAGAGATTTACCCCACCATCTAAGACATCATCGATGACGAAATTGAGCGCATAAAGTTCAGGTAATTCGTAGCGTTGCACCGTCGAAGGATTACGAAAAGAAAAATGTTCACGTACCTTATCAACCGTAACCTCCCTGAGTAAAAGAGAAAAATCTTCGGGTCGATAAGCAATCACACTAATATTGGAACGATTACCTTTATCACCCGTCCGCGCGTGGGCAACTTGATATAAGGGAAGTGTTTGCTTTGCCAAAATCATTACTCTTCCGAAAAGAATTCGTAAGAAGATTGCACCAAGTCACGAGGTACATAGGCCACTAAAGTGTTCAAGCGTGGTCGCAGACTAGTGCGCACCCCACCCCCGCCAGCAGGACCACAGGTATAAAGTGCTGTTAACTCTCGGCATAAGCGATTTGCAGTCGCCTTGTCTTGGTGAGCAGCAGCCACACGTAAGCGAATATCCTCAAACCCATTTTGCGCCCTAAAGGATGGGCCACTGCCATCATCAGCTGTAAATACGCTAGCCGATCCAATGTAATCTATTCTCAAGTCCAATACTGCAGAGAGTCTTTCGCGAATAATTTGCCCAGCTATCTGAGCACGCTCATAAGCATGGTGACCCGCATAGGAAATTTCTGCTTCAGCTAACCAACCACCGTCAATACAAATGTTAGCCTTCAAACTTGCAGGTCTCTTGTGACCAAATACATTCTTCAGTAGCACTCTATTCTCCCCAAGCACTTCCAATTGCGCTTGACTGATATCAGCAATCACATCCGGGGTGAGGTATCGAGCGGGGTCATGTACCTCATAGAGAAGTTGCTCCGTCACCGTCATACGATTTACTAATCCACCGGTATTGGGCGGCTTGGTAATAGAACAATTTCCAAAACTATCAAACTCAATAATCGGAAATCCAAGATTCGATAAATTTGGCACATCTTTCACTCCGGGATCGGCAAAGTAACCCCCCGTCACCTGTGCCCCACATTCAAGTAAGTGACCAGCCATGGTCGCTTGACCTAAAAAATTCCAGTCTTCCCAATCTTTTTTGAAGTGGGCCATTATGGGACCCACAGTGAGAGCAGGATCAGCAACGCGTCCAGTCACAACCACTTGCGCCCCCGCGATGAGCGCATCAGCAATTTCACGCGCCCCCAAATACACATTAGCACTGACAAGACTACTTTGCTCTAAAGCTTTTTTATCTTGCTCGCCAAGGTAATCAGTAAATATAGAGGCAGATATTTCATCGCCCTTCACAATGGCTATCTTGATTAAAGGAAGACCTTGAGCTTTCGCCATTCTCGCTATTAGACGCGCAGCGCCTTCAGGGTTTGCAGCGCCAAAATTTCCTACGATTGAGATGTTGTTCGATACGCAATCAGCCAATATAGGCTCGAGCATCTCCGCCAATAAAGGCTCATAACCAGCAGTTGGGTTTTGGCGCCGGTCCAACTGAGCAAGAGCTAGAGTTCTTTCCGCCAAACTTTCGAATATTAAGCAAGCGGGTTCACCCAACCTCAAGAATTCATTGACGATAGGTCGAGCAACGCCAAGACGATCGCCAGAAAATCCAGCAGCGCACCCAACCCGATAAAGATTACTCATCTGGGTATCGAATGCAGCAGACGGCTTTTACTGTTGACCACCGACTGGTGAGTCCTGAAAGCCATTTGATCGATAAGTCAAAACCAAGGTATCACGATGGCCATGCTTTCCAATTGGCTGAATGGGTGTTGATTCATGAATCATGCGCTCATCATTCATCAGCAATAAAGACCATGGTTGACTCAGTGTGAATCTCAAACCAGTAGAGCCGTTAGCCTCAAAGACACGGGTTTCGCCGCCCTTGATATTCACGCGATCCAATATAAAAACCGCCACAAAATCGTGTCCATCGCGATGTGCACCTTCAGGCGTTGGGCGGCCAATACCATCGGTGGTATCAATCCTAAATTCATGTGCTTCTACAAACCAAGTGCTTACCGGTTTGAGACTACTCAAAAGATTTGCCATACCAAGCAATAGCGCTTTCCAGGTCGGGCTATTAGCTAGTTGCGCCTGCAGTGGCTCAAACCAGCGCTCAATTCCGCCATGCAAGGCGTTGTAATCAACGGATTGCCAATGTGCGCGATGGGGTACCGCCAAAAGAGCGTCACCTTTAATCTCATAGCTAGCATGGCGGCGATAACGATAGCGGCCTCCATCTTTCAAAAAAGGATCACGCGGCAAATCATTCCAAAAACCATTCAATGCCAAAAGATCCGGCAACTCTACCTTAGCAATCTCGCAAACCGTTTCGGCTGAAACCACTACATAGCCATTGGTACGCAGAGATTGAACCAATTCTTTGGCAGGAGTAAGAGGGGGAGCTAGAGTAGCAATATTCATCATGCCATTTTAGGTCAATCCAGCTGAGCACCGGAGGCTTTCACGATTCTCGCCCATTTCACCAATTCATCCTTCAAAAGGGTGCCCAGCTTTTCGGGAGCTATGGGCGTCAAATCTAAACCTTGCGCCATCAGCTTTTCCCTAACATCCGGTATTGCAAGCATACTCTTCATGGCAGATTGAATCTTTTTTACGGCAAGCGGATTGGTGCCCGCAGGAGCAAAAATCGCCACCCAAACCTCACCCACACAATCGGGATAAGTTTCTGCAAGCGTCGGGATATCGGGGGCGGCACCGGAACGCTTTGCTGAACTAATGGCGATGGCCTGTAATTTTCCAGCCTTGATGTAATTTAAGGCAGACGGCAGGCTCGCAAAGGCCAAGGGAACTTGACCACCCAATACATCGTTAATAGCAGGAGCTACACCTTTGTAGGGGATATGCTGCATATCAATGCCAGCACTTGTATTGAGCATTGCGCCCAATAAGTGACTAATCGTTCCATTGCCAGCAGATGCATAAGCCAACTCACCCGGCTTCTTTTTGGCAGCCGCAACCACATCCGCCAATGTTTTTAATGGTGAGCCTGGAGGGGTTACCAATACGTAAGGAGTGGCCCCAATGTAATACAGTGGAATAAAGTCATTAACAGGATCAAAGCCGGGATTTTTATAGAGTACTGGGTTAATTGCTTGCGCGCTATTAATCGTCAGCAGCAAGGTATATCCATCCTTTGCAGCATGTGCCACACTTTGTGTGCCGATATTGCCACCAGAACCAGGTCGATTTTCAACCACAATAGAAGTGCCCAGCGCCTCACCGAGTGAAGGCGCAATTAAACGCGCAACAATGTCATTGGTCCCACCCGCAGTCTGAGGCACAACCAGATTAATAGATTTATTGGGGTAAGGTTGTGCAAATACCCCTGTAGCTAATGCATTTAAGACTAGAGCTAGACCAATCTTCATCATCGCTTCTTTAAACATCTCCACCCCTTTTTTATTCTCATTAACACGACACTACAGCATGGAATTTAATCTTTCCCGTGTTTCACTCACGTGGCCCTTGAGATCATAAAGCTCCTTGGCATCTAATCTTGCCACTTTCAGATTGGCGACGCGCTTTTCTATAGCCTCTAAATCTTTAAAATTTTTCTCCCGATAATTGGGATTGGAGGCATTTGCTTCAAGAGTTTTAAGCTCTTCATATACCTGGGAAAGCTTCAGCCGCAACATTAAATTTTTGGCGGTCGGAATGTATGTAAATAACGGAATCAAAATCATCAATAAAGGAATCACAATTTTTGCAAATCGGCCAACCCAAACCGCCGTCCAGAATGGTAGATAGCGATGCAATAATGAAGGCCCATCCTTGAGATAAATCTCAGCATCAACATGCAAAGGAAAATCCAAGCCCGCATCCGATGGGAACTCGCCAGCCTTTTGCAAGCGAGAATAGGATTTCAAGATATCGTATGCCTCACTTAGCAATAAGGTTACGAGGGCAGGGCTAATATCAGCATGCCCCACCAAAGTTGCCGTAGGTGCAAGTACCTGGATATCCTGACGAGGTAAGTCGTTCGCAATACTGAGAACTCCTCTTGGAATATTCACCTTTGAAAGGTAAGGAAAACTGCGGGTGTAAGCGTCTGCGTGTTCAAAATTCATTAACCGCATTCCGGGGATGGTGTAAAACTTTTCCAAGATTGGCGCCTCGGCGGCCGCAATAATGAAGACTGCGTCTAGCTCCCCGCTCTTTAATTTAGCTAGCGCCTGGTCGGGCGTTAATTTTTCCGCGAGAACCTCATCTTCGCTGAGGCCGCTAAAATTGAGCAGCGCATTACTCAATGCTAGCGTCCCGCTACCAACGTTACCAACTGAGATATGCTTACCCTTTAATTGACTCAAAATACTGAGTCGACCACCATCAACTTTAAATGCTGACTCCCGATACCAAACCCAAATAGGCTCATAAAACATACCGGCAATTGAAACTAAATTGGGGTACTTAGAGAGATCTGCAACGCCACCTTGCACCATTGCAAAATCAACACCAGATTTTGGATCACCTAGCAAAGCCAGATTATCGATAGATCCACCAGTAGATTCAAGCTTAAGCGTCACACCCTCATCGGCTAAAGCACTTTTTAAGCGTTCACCAAAGTGGTAATAAAGTCCCGTGGGAAGGCCAGTAGCCATCGTAATAGTCTTGGGAGGTGGCGGCACTAGAACCCACAGTACGCCAAAAAGCCCAGCAATCAACAGCAGGATTGCCAGACCAATCGATACAGGGTTATAGAGTTGTTTTTGCAGGAAATTCATAAAAATCTCTTTTCTTTTTTTGCATTATGCCCCCACCCCAAAAATACGCAAAAGAATAGGCTTTAGTCAAATAATTCGGGATAAGATGTCATTTTTTACACAATCATCGAGACCGCAATGAGCCAAATGAAAAATAAGGTTGCTTTAGTCACGGGTGCTGGAGCAGGCATCGGTAAATCAGCAGCCAATGCGCTCCTAAAAGGTGGCTACAAAGTTGTTTTAACCGGTAGGACTCTAGAAAGACTGCAAAAAGCCATTGTCGATATTGGTGGAAATTCAGAAAACTGTCTGGCTGTCGCTTGTGATGTAGGCAAACCTGAACAAGTTAAATCTCTATTCTCTGAAGTCAAAAAACACTTTGGGCGGATTGATGTACTTTTCAATAATGCTGGAATGGGTGCCCCAGGCATTCCGATGGAAGATTTAACTTACGAACAGTGGATGAATGTAGTGAACACTAATTTATGTGGTGCCTTCTTGTGTTCGCAAGAGGCTATTCGCATGATGAAAATGCAATCTCCGCAGGGTGGCAGAATTATTAACAATGGATCAATCTCTGCACATGCGCCTCGCCCAATGTCAGCTCCCTACACAGCAACCAAGCATGCCATTAGCGGGCTTACTAAAACAATTGCCCTGGATGGTCGCCCCTTCAATATTGCTTGCGGCCAAATTGATATTGGTAATGCAGCGACAGAAATGACAGAACGCATGGCTGCCGGCATTATTCAAGCCGATCTATCCATCAAAGCTGAGCCCCGAATGAATGTAGATCATGTGGGAGAAGCCTTACTGCACATGGCTCAACTGCCCCTTGAAAGCAACATCCTATCCATGACTATCATGGCGACTAACATGCCTTTTGTAGGTCGAGGCTAACTAACCGCAACTGCCCAAGTGCCCACATTGAGTGCAGTAGTCGCAACCATCCTTACGGATGACTGCATGTGCACCACATTCAGCACATTTCTTACCAACCATTACTGGCGGGGTAGATGCCCCACGAATAGGCGCTTCAGATAGATCATTGGTAGCACCGCCATTACGGCGCTCAATGATGTTTTGAATAGCGTAAGCAATTGCAGCCACTTCAGAGTCATGCCATAAAGGCATACGAGTGCCATCAATTTTCTCAAAAGTACCAAGTCTTACCGCACCCCTATCCCAAGCAACTTTGCGCATATCACTTAAGGCGCGCTCTAAGAAACCACCACGCGCCGCCAGCGAGAGTAAGCGCATGCTTGAAGTAATCCATTGCTGAGATTCACCATTTTGACCAACCGGCATAAAGAACTCAATGGCCCGCTCAATCGAACCGCCAGATTCACCCTTTAAGGGGATCGCAATGAAAGACACCACTAGATATAAAGTCTTATGCCCCTCTTGCGTCCAATACTCAATTTTTTCAGCCACGGCAGGCAAGATTCCTTTGGGACGACTTTCCACAACAATTCTCATTGGATCGATGGCGCCGTCATTTGATGCCAGAGAGTCATCCTTACTAGGACCAAGATCTAATACTGAACCCAAAATACTATTCGGACGATAAGTGGCTAGGCCCTTCAAATTTGCACGCCATGCTTGGGTATAAAGACTTTTAAAGTCATCATATGGATAGTTAGCGGGCACGTTCACAGTCTTAGAGATGGCGGTATCAACAAAGGGCTGAACTGCTTCCATCATGGCAATATGATCCGTGGCCGACATCTCCAAAGCGGAAATAAAATACTTTGGCAATTTCTCAACATCACCGCCTAAATCTCGATACATGCGCCACGCATGATCCTCAACTGCGTATTCACTAGTAGTGCCATCTGCCTCACGCTTCTTTCGGCGATAGACCCATGAGAAGGCGGGTTCAATACCATTAGAAGCATTATCAGCAAATGCCAAACTCACAGTACCAGTAGGAGCGATTGATAACAAATGACTATTGCGAATACCAAACTGGTGAATATCATTTTTCAACCTGTCATCGAGTCGACTAACAAAGCTATCACTACCAAGGTATTGATCAACATCCAAACTTGGAAACGCGCCCTTTTCTTTTGCTAATTCTACTGATGCTTCGTATGCAGCATCGCGCATTACGCGCGCAATCTTGGCAGCCACAATACGAGCACCCTCCTCGTTATAAGGAAGCTTCAACATCACTAAGGCATCACCAAGACCAGTAAAGCCCACACCAATGCGGCGCTTAATCCTGGCCTCTTCAGCCTGCTCAGGTAGCGGCCAAAAAGTAGCATCTAAAACATTATCAAGCATACGCACCTGAATCTTAACGACCGAGATAAATGCCTCAAAATCAAAGCTTGGTTCACCAGCAAAGCCAAATGGGTTTTTGACAAAACGTGGGAGGATGACCGGACCTAAATCACAACAACCATATGGCGGTAATGGTTGTTCACCACAATTGTGCACATAGAGTCCATTCGCATCAAATGCATTAATGCCTGGAATCTGGACGTCGTAGACCAACTCCTCCCCACCGTCATCCAAAGACTCAATAGTGGCAATGAAACGCTCACGATTCAGCTTGCGAGAATAACTTGATAATGCACGCTCGAGGGCGGCACATTTATCATCATCGGAAAATCCAATGTTGGTCGCAAAAATACCAATGTTATCGCCGCTGATTACCAGCTCATGCTCTATTTGGCATAAGTATTCTGAATTTCCACCTAAGCCATTTGGCATCAACCTTAATAATGGTTTATCACCGCGACGGTTCTTATAAATCGTAGAAACAATTCCTAGACGCATTAGCATCCGCTGAACTCTAGCTAAAGTATCAAAGTCTGATTGAGCCAGGCGAATACTAATACCCTTCTCTTGTGAGCCCTGAACAGAGCCATCCGCATCGAAAAAACCACGCAAGAAGCCCACATAAAAATCTGATGATGCCGATTCAAGATCATTGGTAATCTTTTTATTACCAACTGACATTCCTAATTCATACGCTAAATCCCTTAAACTTGAACTCTTGAGACGGAATTCATTACGATCAGAAACCGCACTAAAACCCCCGTGATCAGATCTAGCCTGCATTTGTGCGAATGCTTTTTCGGCTGCAGAAATAATTCCATTTTGAGATGCTAAAGGAGCGCCGTTCCCTACCGCTACATTTTTATCCCACACGCTCAGAACAGCGCACTCAGACTTTAGGGTGCCATCACCAAGCAATAAGCCGATTAAGTACCCTTGGTCCTTGGAATATACACCCTCCCAACCACCGAAAGCACGATGGTTATGCAAAGCAATTTGATCTCCAGTTTTTAAGGTCGAAGCTTCCACCCATTCATAAACTTGGCGATAACGAGTCTGTTCTGTTACTTTTCGCACCAGATGGTTTGCGGTTAATCTAAGTCCAAACCCTTCTTTGGTATTTAACTTTAAAACTTTTTTAATCCCAGTACTAAAAAAGCCTTGATCAGCAGATTGATGTTCTTGCCCATTAACCACAGCAACAAATTTTTTGCCTATTAAATTTTTAACCTGAGTCGGACCTTCTGAGCTTAAAACCCAAGAATCAGCTGTAACACATGGATTGGTCGCTGAAATACTTTCGCAATAATTTAAGTTGTTATCGCGATTGATGTTGTCTAGAAACAAAATTCCAGGTTCCGCAAAATCATAGGCGGACCTCATCACTGCCTCCCAGATTTCTTTTGCATCTACCTTGCGATAAACCCAAAGTCCATCAGACCTTTGATAAGCGCCGTCGGCAATTCCGTTTTTAGCTGGCTTTGCCTTGTGAATTAATTCCCACGATTGGTTACTTTCTACGGCCTTCATAAATGCGCTAGATACGCCCACAGAAACATTAAAGTTATTCCAGCGACCAGTTGTCCTCTTGGCGGTAATAAACTCAAAAATATCAGGGTGATCAATTCGCAAAACACCCATCTGCGCACCCCGCCTAGCGCCAGCACTTTCCACTGTCGAGCAAGACATATCAAAGACATTGATGTAGCTACAAGGGCCAGAAGCTATGGAAGCGGTGCCTTTAACCTCGGCGCCCTTTGGACGAATGCGCGAAAAATCATAGCCAACACCGCCACCCCGACGCATTGTCTCTGCCGCCTGCTTGAGTGCCTCATAGATTCCCGGGAAGCCATCGGCATCAACACCTTGGATACAATCTCCTACAGGCTGTACAAAACAATTGATTAGGGTCGCCTGAATATCCGTACCCGCAGCACTCATGATGCGGCCTGCGCCAATCGCACCATTCCGCAAGTTTTCTAAAAAGAGTTTTTCAATGTCAGCGCGAATGGCAACATCCTCTACAAGCGCCAAACCTTTAGCAACACGTTGAAAAATTTGATCCGGTTCATATTCGCCATCTTTGGCATATTTTTCAATAAGTACATCAGTGCTAATTGGCTGAATTGACATAAGCTACGGGCTCCAAAGATTTTTCTAAAAGTTTGTTAATTAATTCGGATACGGATTTAATTTGATTGCCAAAAGGGAGTTCTCCCGCTCCGCGAAAGAAAAGTCCTTTCTGCACGTGGCCCACTAAGGCGCTGCCCAATACTTTATCAATGCAGAATTGGCCCCACTGTTCATTACCATCGCGCAGTCCGCAATCATGTAGACAATCAAAAATCATTGTGCAGCGTGGTTTTTTTCTTGCTACAGACTTTAAAGCAGGCAGAACTTCAATATATTTTTTAAGCCAAGGTGTTTTAACAGCTCTAGCGGGCAATCCGGCTGCACTTAAGAAATCTACCATGTCATCCGGACCCGCATCTGCCAGGACTTTCTTAAAACTATCGCTCGCATCACCTTCAACGGTCACTGCAAATGCAGTTCCCAATTGCACACCAGATGCACCAAGATCTTGCAAGCGCCTAATATCCTCATGACTGCTGATGCCACCAGCAGGTATTAATGGGATCTTACCCTCTAAGCCCATCGCTTTAAATATGGCTAGGGTTTCTGGAATAACATTCTCAAAATTAAATTTAGGATTTTGAATATCCTCAATACTTGCTGCACCGACATGACCGCCAGCTAATCGTGGATGTTCAATGATGATGGCATCAGGTAATCGGCCTTTCTTCTCCCACTTACGTAAGAGCAGGTGAATACCCCTGGACTCCGAAAGAATCGGAATCAAAGCTACATCGGGGAAATCACTAGCAAGGTCTGGCAAGTCGAGCGGAAGACCTGCACCAACCACTAGGGCATCAACGTCATTTTCTAGGGAGCACTTCACATATGGCGCGTACTCATTTACTGCCCGCATGATATTGACTGCTATCAAGCCCCGACCAGCAGCGATCTGTTTGCTTAAATGAATTTCTCTGGTGAGCGCCTCAATATTAGCTTCATTAATATATGCCTTACTCTCCTGAGATGGCGCCAATGCCTTGGTCTTTTCCATCAAGTCGGGATGAAGGCGCCTCAAATCAATCGATGAGATCGTCCCCATTCCGCCACAGGCTGCAACCGCACCGGCTAACTTATGCGCAGAGACACCAACACCCATACCGCCCTGAACAATCGGAAGAATGCGTTTACCTTTAATGATCAGCGGGCTCAAGCCACTGGTTATTAAAGGCAGCTCAAAACTGACCGGCACTCGAAGCTGCATTAATCCACCCCCGGCACCAAGAGGCGCCCACTTTGACATATTAAAAATTTCACCATCAAAACATGATGAAGGCAGTCCATATCAAAGCTTTTGATTCAAATCAAGAAAGGATTTGGTATTTTTTGAGGCTTACTACAGATATCAAACAGAAATTAAAAAGTGCTTATAAATCAATATTCAGGAGAATCGGGGGGTGTTTGCAACAGCGCCAAGATGGGTGATATCAAGTCTTAATGTGGTCTACTCAGAGTCGCATTTATGAAAAGGTGACTGCTTTTGCTTGGTCGCCAAAACAATACTGTCCCTAATATTAAAACTACCATTCATGCTCTGATCTAATATTGATTGCATCTGGAAGTCTTCCGAAAACTGGATCAAAGATGTGGTGAGATAGGTTTCCTTGGTTTGTAAGTTTTCTGACTGAGCCACAGTCTTAATCACTAAACTCGCTTCATCAAATATCTCAATCGATTTGTAGATGCCGCGCCTAACCACTTGCACTTGGTTATTGCTTGGCAATCTGAGTTCGTTAACGAGCTTGCCCGATTTATCGTAGAAATAATAGACTCCAGCGCCCTTGAATTTGGGATTAGCGCACATGGCCTGACTATCCACTACCCATCTACCAATCAACTTTGATTCAAACTTATTAGAACTCTGTGCTGCAGCTCCAACAGAAAAGATCATGCCAAATGCTAGACCCAATCCAATGGCTAAGTGCCTCATCTTCTGATCTTGGCCTAGGACATCCACTAAGGCCTAACTTGATCGACCACAATCTTCAAATTACTACTACCAACCTTAACAGTCTGAATTTGAGAAAATAAATCACCAGGCTCTGCCTTGGCTTGACCTGATTTAGAAATACGCACCTCGATAGTTGCCTCACTCAGATTAGAGATCAGGCTATCCGGCGTCATTGCCAGAGCATCATTCAAGACAAAACGAAGTGGAAGGTCAGCGGCTTTACCTCGCATAATCGCTACTGGCATGCGGGCACCAGTAGCACGGGCAATCACCATCACAATATAGTCTGGCTTGATTCTGGATTTAAGATCCGGCTTGATCTCTACTACCCCACTAATATTTTTCCCACTCACCGCAGGAGATACTGGCTGACTTACCAAAGACTCAGATGGCAAATTCGCTTTGCCACGCGCCTCCATGATGGAGCCCTGAATCATCTTCATGTCCTCAGAATCTGCAGGGAGTAATTTTGCTAGACGACCCCAAACCTGAACAGCACCCTTGTAATCACTACGGTTGTAATCAGCTGTACCAGCCAACCAAAGTGCCATCATATTATTGGGATCAGCCTTCAGGGCACGATTAATAATGGCTTGTGGCTTACCTTCAAAATTACCATCGGCATTACTTGCGGACACATCAGCATAATCAGCCAGTAATTGCGCATCACCATCTAAATATGCACCCGCACGGTCATAGGCTTTTTCAGCATCTTTAGGGCGACCCATCACTTTATAAGAGCGAGCCAGCATTGCCCACCCCTTCAAATTAGTTGGGTCTTGCTCCATTTTGGCAGCCAAACCAGCGACCATTTTTTCAACATCTTTTTGAGCAATCTGCTGCTGAGCGCCTCCATCTGCAATCTGCTGAGCGCTGCCCAGCCAAAAATACATTGCAGTGGCAATCACTGGAATAAAAATAGTCAGCGCAATGATGGTTTTCTTGGGGGAGCCCAGTACAGCCACGCCGTCATCTTCACTTGTATCCTGGAATAAACGTTGACGCATCTCTGCATGAGATATCTCATAGCTTGCAGTATCGATCAAACCTTCAGTTCGCTCTTTCTCCAGCTTCGCAATCTCTTCTTTATAAATCGCAGCGTTTAATTGCTGACGGGAGGCATGTTGCGCAGTTGACTTCCACAAGAATGGCCGAAACAGAGCCACCAGAACAAATAAGATCAAAATAACAGCGGCAATATAAAAAGTCATCATTTGTTATCTCGCAATAGAGCATCTATGCGCTTATTTTCATCATCAGAAAGTGAGGTCGTAGTCACTTGAGTGTTACGGCGGCGCAAATACATCAACAACGCCACAATACCTGCAAACATCAATACAAATGGCCCAATCCAAAGCAACCAGGTAGTGGGCTTCACTGGAGGGCGGTATAAAATAAAATCTCCATAACGATCCACCATAAAGGTCCTGATTTCTGCGTCGGTCTTACCTTGCTTAATCAGATCACGGATTTCCCGGCGAAGGTCTTGGGCCAGTTCTGAACGAGAGCCTGAGAGTGATTCGTTTTGGCATACCAAGCAACGCATCTCCTCTGAAATAGAGATTAACCTTTGCTCCAAAACTGGATCAGCAGCCAAAGGTGTTGCCTCATCCGCATGGGCAATATTTATAAGCGCTGCCAAATAAACGCAAAGAAGTGACTGCCAGAGTTTTTTAAATGCGCTGTTCATTGCTTATTCCTTTTTTAACTGAGCAATGATGGGATACATCGACTTCTCCAACACTTCCTTAGTGATTGGACCAATCTGCTTAAAGCGAATAATCCCCGCTTTATCAATCACGTAAGTTTCAGGAACGCCATAGACGCCATAATTAATGCCAACACGCCCATCACTATCAAATGCCGATAAGTTGTATGGATTGCCCTGTCTTGCCAACATCTCGATTGCATCAGTGCGTTTGTCTTTGTAATCAAGCCCAATTAAAGGCGCCACTTGAGACTTGCCCATCTCAACCAACATGGGATGCTCTTCGCGACAAGCTACACACCATGAAGCCCAAACATTTAATACCCAGACCTGCCCCTTCATCTCTACCGGTGAGAATGACTTGCTTGGATCGGCCAACTGAGAAACCTTAAATGCTGGCGCAGGCTTGTTAATCAAAGGTGAAGGCACTTCACGTGGGTCACGATTTAAGCCCACCGCCAAAAATCCCACCAGTACAACAAAGAGTATTAGCGGAATAACGAATTTTGCTTTCATGTTTACTGATCTATTCGTAAGTGAGTTTTGTTATTTCTTGAGACGCAGACGATAGCGCTTATCTAATACGGCAAATAGTCCACCCAAAGCCATTAGTAAGCAGCCGCCCCAAATCCAATCCACAAATGGTTTGTAATACACCCGCACCGCCCAAGCATTGCCCTCTAAAGGCTCACCAAGTGAAACATAGATGTCACGGGTAAGACCAGCATCAATGGCTGCTTCGGTCATTGGCATCGTCGATGAATCGTAATTGCGCTTCTCTGGATACAAAACTTCTTCAGTCTTACCGTGGCGACTTAGTTCAAAGGTGCCGCGAGTAGCTTGATAGTTAGGCCCCTGTGCGGGGCGCACTTCAGCCAAGCGAATTTGATAACCGCCAACAGATACTGTATCGCCCGGCGCCATACGCACATCTTTTTCTTCTTGATATGCACCAACCATCGTTACACCGATAACAAATACAGCTATACCAATATGACCTAATTGCATGCCGATAAAAGAACGGGTTGGCTTGCCAACCTTGAACTGCCGAATAACTTGTAATACACCAGAAGCAATAATCCAAAATGAGAGCAAGAAACCCAATGCCGTCAGAATTGTGAATTCACCCATCATGCGTGGAATCAAAATGGCGGCAACTACGGCAACGACTGCTGCTAACCATAAACGCTTGAGCAATGCAGCAAGATTGGTGCTCTTCCAGTTGGCCCATGGACCAATTGCCAACAAGAATAGAACAGGAACCATGATTGGCACAAAGACGGCATTGAAGTATGGGGGGCCAACTGAGATCTTGCCAAGATTCAAAGCATCAATAAGCAAGGGATACAAGGTTCCTAATAAAACAGAGCCTGCAGCCACTACCAAGAAAACATTACCTAAGAGCATCAATGTTTCGCGCGACATCAGTGAGAAGGCACCGCCTAGCGTGCTCTTTGGAGCTCTTAAGGCGTACAAGAATAATGATGAGCCGACTACCAAAGAAAGCAAAATCAAAATAAAGATGCCACGACGGGGATCGGTAGCAAAGGCGTGTACTGATGTCAAAACGCCAGAACGCACCAAGAAGGTTCCGAGCAAAGACATTGAGAAGGCAATGATGGCTAAGAGCACCGTCCAGTTTTTAAAGCCGCCACGCTTTTCAGTCACTGCTAAAGAATGTAATAGGGCAGTACCAATCAGCCACGGCATGAATGAAGCATTCTCAACCGGATCCCAGAACCACCAACCACCCCAACCTAACTCGTAGTAAGCCCACCAAGAGCCGAGCGCAATACCGAGTGTTAGAAAGATCCACGCAGTGGTTGTCCAAGGGCGTGACCAACGCGCCCAAGCAGCATCGAGCTTGCCAGACAATAAAGAGGCAATCGCAAATGCAAAGGCTACTGAGAAACCAACATAACCCATATAGAGCATTGGCGGATGAAACACCAAGCCTGGATCCTGTAGCAATGGATTTAGAGAGCGACCATCTTGGGCTGCAGGCAATAAACGCTCGAATGGATTTGAAGTAGCCAATACAAAGAGCAAGAGCCCTGTAGCAACTAAGCCTAGAACGCCAAGTACGCGTGCAACCATAAACTCATCTAATGTTTTAGAGAGTTGCGCAACCGCAAAGGCCCAGCCAGTTAATAAGAAGATCCACAGCAATAAAGAACCTTCATGACCGCCCCAAACGGCACCTAAGCGATAAACAGTGGGCAGTTGTGAATTGGAATGCTCTGCCACATACAGCACAGAAAAATCATTGACATAAAAGCACCAAGCCAAAATACAAAATGAAATCGCCAGTAGCACGAAAGCAATCTGCGTTGCAGGCCTGGCAAGCACAAGCCACTCACGACGGCCCTGCTGTGCACCAATCAATGGCAATACACCTTGAATAATGGAAACGCACAGCGCTAGGATTAATGCGAAATGACCAATCTCCGGAATCATTGAGTATTCCATTATTTGGCTCCGTTTTTCTGTGCTTGCTCTAGGGCATGTTTTGCCTCTGGCGGCATGTAGTTCTCATCATGCTTAGCCAAAACTTCGCTAGCAATGAACTGTCCGTCCGGATTGAGTCTACCTTGGACTACCGCACCCTTACCCTCTTTAAATAAATCAGGAAGAATGCCTTTATATGAAACGGGAATCTCTTTAACCAAATCGGTAATGATGAAATGCACAACCAATTCATCACGCTTGAGCGAGCCGTCTTTCACCATGCCGCCAATACGAAATGTTTGGTCTTTAGGGGCTTTACCAGCAGCAACTTCACTGGGGGTCACATAAAGCGCAATATTGCTATTTAAAGCATTCAGAATCAGAACTGCAGCAATGGCTAATGTCGCTAAGGCCCCAACAATAATCAGCGCCCGTTTATGTCTTGGTTTCACTTCATTCCTTCTTTATCGAATTTCTCAGCACGAATCTCGCGCTGCAATCTTTGCAAAATTGCCTTGCGGCGAGCGTTAATTGCAATCGGCTCTAGTACCAAAATCAGTGCCGCAACACCAAAGCTACTCCATACATATAGAGCATAGCCACCCATCGCGAAAAATTCTGCTGGTGAATTCCACATCATTACCGCACCTCTTCCAAAGCTCTAACCCATTCAGAGTGAGACTCACGTTCCAAAATAATCGCCCGCACTCGCATCAATGCAATGGCAATTGAGTACATCCAAAAACACAAAGCGATTAGGAGCATGCCCCATAGCATGGTGTGCGCCATCGAAGGTGATTTATTAATGGAAACTGAGGCGCCTTGGTGCAAAGTGTTCCACCACTTCACCGAAAAATAAATAATCGGAACATTGACAACACCAACTAAAGCTAAGATTGCGCCGGCTTTATCTGCACGACGCGGATCATCAATCGACGCCTGCAAAGCCATAAAACCAAGATACAGAAAGAGCAAAATTAATTCGGAAGTTAAGCGGGCATCCCATACCCACCAAGCACCCCACATGGGCTTACCCCAGAAAGCACCAGTCCACAGTGATATGAAGGCCATCAAGACACCAGTAGGCGCTAAAGCTTGAGCCATCATGGCAGATAGGCGTGTATTAAACACCAAACCTAAGCCAGCCCAAATCGCCATCATGATGTAGATAAACATCGACATCCACGAAGCTGGTACGTGTACAAAAATGATGCGGTAGCCTTGTCCTTGCACTGCGTCTACTGGGGCAACGAAGAAGCTAATCCATAAACCAGCAATACCGAAAATGATTGCGAGCACCCAAAAGAATGGAATCAACTTTCCAGCCAACGGATAAAAAGTGGCGGGACTGGAAAACTTAAACCAATTGACTAACTGGTTACTGTGGCCAGAACGACTATCAATAACAGAATTCATTCGATTGCAATCCTTACTGCAGCGGTGGTTGCCCAGGGAGCAAAAAATAAAGCCAAGACTAGCAAAGCGGCTAATAACGAATAATGTCCGCCCACATCAAGTCCAACACTTTGCGCATAGACAGCGCCAGCGCCAAAAATGAGCACCGGAATGTAGAGAGGTAAAACTAAAAGGCTTAATAACACTCCTCCTCCACGCACACCTAGAGTCAATGCAGCGCCAATTGCTCCAATCAAAGACAAAATCGGTGTACCTATTAATAGTGTCAAAATCACAGTTCCTAAGGTGCTGGCATCCAGATCAAACTGAATACCTATCACTGGCGACAACAAAACCAACGGCAACCCACAAACCAACCAGTGTGCAGTAATTTTACCCCCCACGAGTAGGGCTAAAGGCGTTGGAGAAAGTGACATTTGCTCTAAGGTGCCGTCAGCAAAATCGGTAGCAAAAAGACGTTGCAGCCCTAACATGGTCGAGAGCAAGGCGGTGACCCAAATAACCCCAGGTGCAATCTTACGCAGTAATGCTGTGTCAGCCCCAATACCCAGGGGAAATAGGCTAGTCACAATCACAAAGAAGAACAAGATCGTGAGCACTTCGCTCTTGCGGCGCATTACCAAGAGTAAATCACGCTGAATAACAGCCAAGAATGCGCTCATAGCTGCACCACCCTACCGTTAGGCATTGGAATCTCTTGATGACTAGTCATAATTGCCATACCGCCGCCAGCAATGTGCTCACCAATCAGCTCAGACAGCATTTCAATAGCACGCACATCCAAAGCGTTAAAGGGCTCATCCAAAATCCAGAGTTTTGCCTTGCGCAATAGCAATCTGGCCAGAAGCACCCTACGCTTTTGGCCAGCAGATAAACAATGGATAGGAAGATCCTCCCGCCCTCGCAATCCAAAGCGATGCAATGCGAGCAAGATTTCGTCTTCAGAAACAGCTAGACCATCCAATGCAGTGGCTATGGAAAGGTTCTCAAGC
The DNA here is from genome assembly GCF_018881925.1 of Polynucleobacter sp. Latsch14-2. Classification (GTDB taxonomy): domain Bacteria; phylum Pseudomonadota; class Gammaproteobacteria; order Burkholderiales; family Burkholderiaceae; genus Polynucleobacter. Next base: position 145,387 of record NZ_JACVPL010000003.1, read on the forward strand.
GCAGTGAGATCTTCTTTAAGAGAATCACGATGACCTAAGAAGAGTAAATTACGGCGATATTCGGAAGGATCGGTCGCAATAGACTGATTATTCCAAGAGATTGTTCCTGCTGCTGGTATAGAGAGTCCAGCTAGTAGGCGTAGCAAGCTTGTTTTACCAATGCCATTTTCGCCGCGGACATGTAGCCACTCACCCGCTGAAATTTGGAGCTCCAGCCCCGTAAAAAGAGTGCGCTCTCCCCGAATGCAAGTTAATGCCTCAGCGCGGAGGGAGGCTTGATTTAAAAGCAAATTGGAGGGGGCTGGGATATGAACTGTCATGAATAGAAAATGGCCGGGATTGAACCATCCCAGCCATTGTCCAAGAGCCTTAACAGGCTGTCAAACGTTAATCTTCATCTGGCTCTTCGTACTCTTTTGGTAACTGATGTGCAATACCCTTATGGCAGTCAATACAGGTCTTACCAGCCTCTTTTGCCTTCATGTGCTTCTTATAAGGGGTTTGCTTCTGCAATTCAGGGCTCATCGCATCAAAATCATGGCAGTTACGGCACTCCCGTGAATTATTTTCCTTCATGCGAGCCCACTCATGACCAGCTAATTCCATGCGTTTTGCCTCAAACTTCTCGCGCGTATCGATAGAACCAGTGATCTTGCCCCAAACCTCAAAGGCAGCCTTGGACTTACGAATCATCTTATGAGTCCAGTCTTTTGGCACATGACAATCAGAACAAATAGCGCGCACGCCACTGCGGTTACTGTAGTGAATCGTTTCCTTGTACTCCTGATACACGTTGTCACGCATCTCATGGCAAGTAGTACAGAACTCCAAGGTATTGGTCATCTCCAAACCAGTATTGAATGCACCCCAGAACAAAATACCCGAGATAAAAGCAACGGAGAAAATGGCCAGGATGGAATACTTGGCACTAGGCTTCTTGACGAAGGCCCAAAACCTCTTAATGGCGCCTGGTTGTTTGGTATCCATAATTTAATCCGTTCTTTTATTTAAAGGTATTCCGAAAGCAAAAATCAAACATCAATCAAATGTGTAGGTGTAATTAGCGGAGATTACATTTACGCTATAACCATTCGAACTCTGATTGGTCGGCATAACGCCAGATGGGGTATAGCCGACTTGATAGGGGTTATTCAGCCAATCATTGCTATACAGGTGCTGATACCAATACATTAATCCCACCTTTGAATTCTTATCTAACTGGTAATTTCCGCCAAGTTTGATAGCTGCCATATTATTTTGAATGCCTGGCAGGATTCCACAAGTTTGAGTCGTAGCCGCAGAGCAATTACTGCTAGATGCCGATCCTGCGTATTGAGTATTTGTACTGTAAATAGAGTTGGCTAATGAAACTGTGGCATCGGCAGTTAGCAATAGTTTGCCATCTAGTAATTCTCCTTGGCGCACACCAACACCAAAGGTAGTAGCGTTGGTTTTTAAATTATTCTGCCATGTGGTCAGTGCCGTAAGAGCTCCAGCCGTATAAACAGTATTTGCATTTGATGCCGAGCGCTGTTGATTTTGCTGCGTTACATAGGCCACTAAAGAACCGGCTTCGGCATAAGCATAGGTGCTATCTAGATTCAAACTCCATGAGTAGCCATTTTGAACACCATAAGTGGAGTCAGGGTAGATATCATTCGTATACTTTCCACCCACGGTAAAGGATAATTTATCGTCTGCCTGCCAGGTTGCATTAGCTTTTCCAACAAATTGTTTGCGTGATGCTTCAAAAAATGGTTGGAATCCCAATACATTTCCGCTGTTATAGCCAACGGGTTGAGCTGATGGATAACTAATTTCAGTGGCAAGTGGTAGTGCAACTATTGCATTTTGATTCCACTGGGTTTTCCGATTACTATATCCACCAGCAAATTTAAGACTCACCGACTCAGAGGCTTTAAGCTTATAAGTTAAGTCAGCCTTATTTTCATTACTAGATGTAGCTGAAACACAACTAGCGCTGTTGTAATAAGAATTGTAGGTGTTAAGCCCGCCCGTAGCGCTTGTGACCGTTGTCCCCGGTGTTCCGTACTGATTACACCAACGATCAACAGCATTGTTTGCCAAAACCAAACCAACTCGCTGATCTTTAGTTATGCGATAGTCACCTGACAGTGCTAACTGGTTTTGCTTGAAGCTCATTGGTGTATTAGGAATCTGCCCACTATTAGGCGCTGCAGCAATCGAATTAAAGTTATACATGTTTGATTGCGATAAATTATCTCGCTGATCAAATTTCGCCATAGCGCCCAACGTTAAATCCTTGATCGATTGATCGGTCAACTTGACGTCTGCGTGAGTGGTATTTACTAAGCCATTCATTGAAGCCGCTGGCAGCGTGCCAATGACCATGCCTGGATCATAACTACCAGAGTAACCTTGATTTTGAGTATTTTGACCTGCCGATAAATTAGCCGTTAGTTTTGTCTTATTTGAGAAGTCATAACCACCATTGAGATTGAGTTGATTGAAAGCATTCGATGGCATTGTGCTCATTGTTTGTATCGGAGTTGTGGTGCCACCAGCAGATTTATTAATCACTTGCCAATTTACGCCGTTATATCCATCATTAAAAAATGAACCAAAATAAGAGGCGGTAAAGTGTGCATTGTCATTCTTCCAGTTAGCTGCAAGATTGACAGTGTCAGTCGTATAGTTTGTAGGGTTAGGTAGGATTGAAATTGCAGAGCCATTTCCAGAGGAGGCGCCCGTTGGAATTGTTGCTCCAGAGAAAGCCTGTAATTTTGCCCCCGTCTGAATCAAATTGTTATATTCAAATGTGAAATTAAGATTTTTATCGACAATTGCAGCACCGCTAACTGTGGTGTTATATCTGGTTGTTGAAATGGTCATCGCCCCTAGGTTGCCTGGAATCTTGCTGGCGCTATCAACAATATTTGTATTTTGTAGGTCACTTGGCAAAACAAACCTATTGCCACCCATAGTCCCTTGATAGGGCGTTTGATACGAATTAGTAATGTTGTGCTGGAGCTGATCAAAGTTCACTCCAAAATTCCAACTACCCTGATCGGCAATCGAGGCATTGGCTGATCTTGACGTTAGGCCAAGATTATCTCCAGTTACAGACCAACGAGTGGTTTCACCTTGTTCATTATTCGTATAGGCACTGCCTCCACGAACGTTTAGAGCGCCATTGGGGTATGCGCCAGACGGATGGCCATAAAGACCGTTATATTCACCAAATTTTGCAGAATTTTGGTCTACCCCGATCACCTCAACCTGAACGGTACTTTGTGGCTGAGTTAATGCTTTGATTTCCTCATCATCTGCCATCGCAGAGCTTACTGCGAATAATCCGAGTACGCCCAAAGTAATTGCGCTTAACTTTAAATTAAATTTAGATCCGTTTTTCATCACAAGCCTCTTATCTGTCAACCATATTCATTAACGTTGTAGGAATCCGCCAGCTGGACTATTTGATCCATGAACCATCACATGACAATTCATACAAGCTCGACCGGTATAGCTAGTGCTCGGGGAGGTGCCGGGTGCAACTTGTTTTCCACCAGCATTTAGACCAACGGGGGTTTTACTGTTATGAGGACCATCATGGCAGTCGTCACACAAGAATGGTGGACGATCTTTCAGCAATGGTGTGATATTGGAACCATGAGGTGTGTGGCAGTTTGCGCAGTTCTCAACCACTGGTTGATGTTCGAACAATACCGGGCCGCGTTTCTCTGCATGACAAAGGAAGCAGGTTTCATTCAGAGTATTTTTCTTGAGCAATGATGGGCCTGCAGAGCCGTGTGGGTTATGACAATCCGAGCACACTACTTTTCCTACCTCAATTGGGTGTGTAGAAGTTTTGTAGCTATCTGCACGTTGTTCTTTATGGCAGGCATAGCAAACTTGGGTTTGAGTCTTTTTAACTCTGACTTTATCTACCGGGTTATGTACTACATGGCAATCATTACAAGCCACATCGTTTACCTGATGTTGTGAGCCATTCCAATTCGTGCGTTTCTCCCCCTTGTGGCAAGTTTGGCAGCGATCCATACGTTCTGCACTTGGGCTCTTATCGTATACGCCCTTCTTAAATACAAAATCCGGGGAAGGGCGACCTTTGCCATCCTTATCACCAGCTAAGTGCTTATCACTTTGGCCGTGACAAGATGTGCATTGTGGTGTGCGAGCATCACCCTTCACACCATGCTTGGTTTGATAGATAGAAAGAACTGGGGCATTTTCACTCTCGTCGTGACACTTGGTGCATTTGGCATCTTCTGTAAATGCGGCTTTTGCAATATTCGCTTTTGACTGACCTAAATCAGGCAAGTTATTTTGTGCAAACGCAACGGGCGCCAAACCTATGGCACCCATTACTGCGCTTATTACTAGAAGTTTTTTGAAGATCTTCATTTGCATTCCTCGTGCTTACGATTTCGAGTGTTTTTTAGATTGCTTTTTTATTAATACTTACTGAGCCAAAATCCACTGAACCAAATTCTTGATTTGTTCAGGATCTTTTGGGGGTGATGTTTTAACAATCTTGTGTTCTTCTTCGTGGCCATCTGGAAACTTGGCCTTTTCACCAGAAGTAATATGATTAATTAATTTGGCTTCAGCACCTGGTTTGCCTTTGTATTTCTCAGCAACACTATGGTAGGAAGGACCATCTTTATCTTTATCGACTGCATGGCATTTGAAGCAGTTGTTTTGCTTAGCCAATGCCTTTGCAGCATCTGCATCAGGCGCAGCGTGAGCGAGTGATGTGAATACCAAAGCTGCAGCAGTGATTGCTACAGCACGGATGATTTGTTTAGCTTGTGTCATTTAATTCTCCTTTGTTCTAGCCTGGGAATGCCCAAGACTTCATTGCTTAAAGAGAATTTTATTTTTTGACGGGTCCTATAGATATAGGATTGCTAAGGTAAATAACTATAGGAATATTCCTATAGGAGATAGGACTAATCTGCCTATTTATCTAAATCTAGCAATTTGTGCTCAATGGCATAGCGAATCAAGTCAGCTTGGCTAGCCAAACCCAATTTAGAAAGAATGTGAGTTTTATGAGTGCTAATGGTCTTAATGCTGAGAGAGAACTCATCTGCAATATCAGTAAGACTGATCCCCTTCACAATGCGTACGAGGACTTCGTGCTCTCGATTGGAAAGCTTGCTATGCGCATGGGTGTGAGCAGCCCCAGGAGAGGCATCTGCAGCAAGTAATTCAGCAACTTTAGGGCTAATGAACATGCCGCCTGCTGCCACCCTCCGGATCGCAGGTAAGAAGTTATCACTATCTTCTTCCTTGGATAGATAACCAGATGCTCCAGCCCGAATCGCACGTACTGCGTATTGTTCTTCTGGATGCATACTGAATATCAAGATTGGTAACTTAGGGCGCTCAGCCTTAATCAGCTTGATTAGCTCAATACCACTTCTGCCAGGCATTGATAAGTCCAAAATTGCCATACTCCAATCCCGCTCGCGCACCTTCTCTAGCGCTTGGTTACCATTGGCAGCCTCGCCAGCCACCACCAAATCGTCGGTATCAGCCAATATCTTACGCAGACCATCACGGATGATGGCGTGATCATCGGCGACTAGTACTTCGTACTTCATCCATTAGCCTCGGTAAAAATTGGTGAATCAAGTGCAAATTCCACTCGGATGGTAACGCCCTTTAGCTTGCCATTGTCAATACTAAACTTTGCTCCAAGCGCATTTGCCCTCTCACGCATACTCACTAAACCAAATCCTCCAGACTTCAATTCGGGGGGTAGACCTACACCATCGTCAGAAATGAGGAGAACTAAATGGCCGCTATCTTTATCAAGAGAAATATTGACTGCAGTGGCCTGGGCATGTCGTGCAATATTAGTTAATGACTCCTGCACTATCCTAAAAAGTGCAGTCGCCAAATCTGTATTGCTAACGCAAACTTCCGCCTTCAACTCCAGATTGACCGGAATATGCGTACGCTTGGTAAATTCCCCCACAAGCCATTTAACAGCCTCCTCAAAACCTAGGTCATCCAAAATAATCGGGCGCAGCTCCGTAGAGATGCGACGTACCGATGAGATAGCGCCATCTAACTGCTGTTTCATCTCAGTAATACGCTCAACTGGAGGTAGTTGGCCATCTTTCACACGATTACTCAGCCATGACAACTCGAGCTTGAGTCCCGTTAATTGCTGACCTAAATCGTCATGCAACTCTCGAGCAATTCTGGTTCTTTCTTGTTCGCGAATATTTTCCAAGGATTCTGAAAGACCCCGTAGCTGAAGATTCATTTCGCGCAACTCAGTTTCAGCCTGACGCCTTTCGGTCACATCCCGAAGAACCGCAGTTAACTGCTTTTTACCATTGATCACTGTCTGAGAAATTGTAGATTCAATCGGAAACTCTGTGCCATCAGACCGAAGACCAACAATACCCAATTGCGGCCCCATGGTTCTTGACCCACTATCTGTTTTTTTGAATTTCTGCACATGGGAGTGATGGGCACCACGAAAACGTTCTGGTAGCAACACCAGCAAAGATTGGCCAATCACATCCTTTGCTCGAAGACCAAACATGCGCTCAGCCGATGGATTAAATAAGATGATATTTTGCCCCTCATCTACCGCAATGATGGCGTCCATCACTGATTCAATCGTATGTTGATAACGATTGTGTGCGGCACCCAACTGATCAGCCAATTTCTGTTGGCGTACCGCCTCTCGAATCAATAAAGCTGCGGCGGCGATAATAAAAAGGCTTACTAATACAGCGCTCATCACAATTGGGATAGCCGTCTCACGCCAAGAAGCTAGAGCCTCTTCTTCATCATTTGTTACTGAAAGAAATAGTGGGAATTTAGGAACAGCACCTAAGGCAAAAATCTCATCCTCACCACTACTTTTTTTATGACTTGAAAATTGAATTTTTCCAGGCGCAATATTAGGGGGAGACTCTCCAAGCTCTGGCGCCCTCTCACCCATCAAACTCTCTCGATGCGGAAAACTTGCCAACAAAACACCATCATCACGATAAAGTGAAACTGGCCGAGGGTAATCCAACTTCAGTAATTGATAGATATCCTCGAAATGAGCAATATCAATTGCACCAACAACAACGCCCTTAAACGCGCCATCTTGATCTTGAATTTTCCTAGCAAGATACAAGGTCCATTCTTTTTTCTGTGGATCGCGAAATGGCTTACCGATAAAAAGACCCTTGTCCTTTTGATTCAGAAAAGCCTTGAAGTAATCTTGATTAACGGCAGATATCTTTTTACTAGGGAACTCAATAGAAGAGTTGGCCAGCCTTCCATCCGAATCAATCAGAAACAAGGCATCTAACTGGCGCATTCCCAATACCCGTGTGCCTAACAACAAGTGGACCTCGAGACTGTCTAGGGGAAACTGAACACCAAATACAGAATTCAATCGATCCTGTACTCCCCTCAAGACAAGATCAGCGCTCTCAAAACTGCGCTCAGTCTGCTCTACGAAGATTTTGGTAATCCCAACGGTTTCCATCCGCGTGTGAGCTAACTCGCGTTTACGCAAGTCCCATAACAATAAGCTCGTAGACAAGGCTACGATGACAATCGTGATAGTGGCAAAAAAGCCAATGGGATAGGCGGGACGCCCATGGAAATTCATGGTTTTATCTTAACCGATGGATGCGCATTTGATCTATATCAATAAGTAGGGATGTATCTCCATGGCCCCTATAGAAAGCTAAATTTCAATGCCTATACTTAATTGTCGGCTTAGGAATGGAGAATCCAGCAAATGAAAACTTTAATGTGCCCTCGATTAAATGAGGAAGTGCGCGTCGATATTACACAAGAAAACTGCATCACATTTCATGAATGTTGTGATGATGACGCCTGCCCGTTGGCTGGTAATTTCTCTACAGCAGTAGCGAGCCCCAGAAAAAATGAAAGCTATACCCCATCTAATTCAGTCTGTAAGTTTGGAGATATTGCCTAGTTTTTGCATAAACCTACTTTAAGCCTCTTGCCCAATCCCCCTTCTAAAAACACTCGGTAAGGTGTTGAGCTCACGCTTTAGATCATCTACCTTTTGTTGAATAAATTGATCAACCAACTTTAAGTTCTTATCCTGAAGTTTGATTAAAGTTTTAATTTCTACCTCAGTAAAGGGCGTTTGCTTTAGTCGCTCTTCTACCACGAAGCTTGGCACTGAGAAAAATCGTCTACTACCCTCTGTCTGCACTAGCCTTCTATATGAGAGCGCCAAAGTCTGTAGCTCGCTTTTTTTAATACTGCCTGACACAAATCCTAGATAGGCACTACCAAAATGTCCAATGAGCTGAGAGTCAGATTCAAGCTCAATTGGCAATATCACCAAAAGCGCTGATTTATCAAACCTTCTAATCCAATAGTATTTGAGTAACTCGATGAGACTAAAACTCTTAATGGGCTTTCTAGAACAAAAGGCGTTATCGCAAAAGTAACTAGGAATAGCCTGCACTGACAAACCATAGATGGAGCGCAAGGCGTCTTCTAAGCTTCGCCTGGGATCATCTAAAGCTGGTTCAAAAAAGAGATACATTCAGACTCCTACTGGTCTTGAAAAATGTACTCCCTATATTTTGCTAGATATTGATATAGCTCAAACTTATAGCCTAAAGTTCGCCATAGGGCTATTTAGCGCTAACTGAGGCTTCCTCCATGATGACCTCGTAAGCATAACCATGACCAAAGTCCTTATCGGTACGAACTATGCCCCTCGCGATAACCACGGCACCAACCTTGGCCTGATCCTTGGTGGTGAGCACTAAGTCATTATTCTTAGCGGCAGCGGTACCAGACCCATCGCGCAAATGAATCCAATTTTTACCCATAATCTCCGGGCTAAATTTAACCACCTTGCCTCGAACTACTACCGGCTTATCCTTCAAGATTTTTGATTGGTCAATAATTTCAGCAACCGTATAGGCATTAGCACCGACAGCCTTAGCCACATTGACATCACCTACCTCGGCAGCGCTAGCAACTGCGCCATGAGGTGAGCTCCCATGGGGATTTACCATCGGAGCATCAGCGGCATAGGCTAGAGAAGTGAGGCTAAATAAGGCAGTAAGTAACAATGTTTTCATAATATTTACCAGTCGAAGTGTGTTTAACGTTTAGTAGCTATCTTAACCACACCTACAAGGCATGGGTCACAATTTTGAAATCAGGATCCTCTTCAAATTCTTTCACCCTATATCCAAGGCCTGTCATTAACTTTAGCATTCCAGGATTATTCGCCAAAACTAAGCCATCAATTTCCTTCAAGCCTTTGTCGCGAGCAACATCCATAATGCTCAACATTAAACGGGAGCCTAAACCTTTCCCGCTAAATTCGTCAGCTACTAACAAAGAGAACTCACAACTTACGACATCGGGGTTGGTGATATAGCGCGAGACCCCAATGATTCTTTGGGTTTCAACTGAAACACCTTCTTCATTCGATTTGCGCTCCTTCAAGATAGCGACTAGAGCCATCTCACGGTCATAGTCAATTAAAGTGAAGCGTGAAAGCATCGCTGGAGATAACTCAGAGATAGTAGCCACAAAACGGAAGTACCTACTCTCTGGAGATAAGCCGGCCACTAACTGCTGCAACATATCGGCATCATCTGGGTGAATTGGTCTAATGACATATTCTCCACCACCCTTCATCGGCCAAATCTGTTCATAGCGTAGCGGATAGGGCAAAATCGCTAGATGGCTATACACGCGTGATTGCCCATCTACCGGTTGAGGTGGGCGATCAATCACAATGCGTGCGTCAACCGCTACAGCGCCAAATTCATCAACAATGATCGGATTAATATCCATCTCACGCAATTGCGGTAACTCGCAAGCCATTTCTGAAACGCGTAATAGAACCTGTTCAAGCGAAGCAACATCAACTGCACTCGCTCCACGCCACTCCCCTAAAGTCTCAGCAACACGTGAGCGCTCTATTAATCGGTGTGCTAGGTATTGATTTAGTGGCGGTAGTTCCATCGTGCGGTCATTGAGTAACTCGATCATGGTGCCACCAGCACCAAAGGCAATCATCGGCCCAAAGGGCTCATCCGTCACTAAACCAATATAAAGCTCACGCCCGCGTTTACTACGCGCCATTTTTTGAACAGTAACCCCATTAATCCGAGCCTTTGGAGCCAATACTGAAACAGATTCAATGATGCCGTTATATACATCACGAACACCAGCTGCGTTCATGATATTAAGGGCTACGCCATTCACATCTGACTTATGACTAATGTCAGGTGAATCAATCTTTAAAGCAACGGGGTACCCCAGCTGAGTGGCAATCATCATAGCCTCAGTAGAGCTGGTGGCTAATATCGTTTGAGTAACCGGAATATGGAATGCAGCAAGTAATGCCTTTGATTCCATCTCAGTCAATATGTTGCGCCTCTCGGCAAGGACATTCTCGATTAACAGGCGCGCGCCCTCCACGTCAGGCTTAGCCAAATTTGAAAGTGGTGGCGGTGTTTGCTGCAATAAACGCTGGTTTTGATAGAAGCTGGCAATATTGCCGAAAGCGCCAACCGCTGCTTCAGGTGTTCTAAAGCTTGGGATCGTTGAGTTAGCAATCAGCTCGCGTGCGCTAATTACTGAAGAATCACCCATCCAACAACACAATACAGGTTTGCTGATATTTGACTTCACATCCACTATCGCCTGCGCAATAGCTAAACCATCAACACCCAATTTTGGAGAATAAATTACCAGCAAACCATCAATATCTTTTTCTTTATTGGCAGCCTCAATAGCAGCGCGATATTGCTCTGGCGTTGCCTCTTCAGAAAGATCAATCAAGTCACTTAGGGAGGCATGTGGCGAGACGATAGGCTTTAGTGCCGCGACTGCCTCAGGAGACAACATCCCTAACTCCAGATGAATTTCATTAATCCAATCTGCAGCTAAAACACCTGGGCCCCCACCATTAGTGATGACTGCTAAATGCTTGCCCACTGGGCGATAGCGCGATGCCAAACATTTAGCGGCTGAGAATAGCTCAACAAAAGACCGCACCCTAACGGCACCCGCACGTCTCAGAGCCGCATCAAATACCTCATCACTACCAACAATGGCGCCGCTGTGAGTTTGTGCAGCCAGATTCGCAGCCGATTTTCTACCTGCTTTTAAAACCACTACCGGCTTAGCTCTCGCGGCAGAACGTAATGCACTCATAAAGCTACGTGCATTAGAAATACCTTCGAGATAAATCACAATACTATGTGTGCGTGAATCTGATGCCAAATAATCAAGCACTTGGGCAATATCAACGTCAGAGTTAGGGCCCAGTGACACCACATTTGAAAACCCCACTTGATTTTGTTTGGCCCAATCCAAAATAGATGCTGTCAATGCACCTGACTGGCAAATTAATCCTACTGGTCCAACTGCTGCCATCGGTCCGATCACGCTGGCATTAAGTTGTAGTGCTGGCATTTGGAAGCCCAAGCTGTTTGGCCCCAAAAGATGAATACCATGACGATGTGCCGCCTGATGAATTTCCGCAGCCAATCCGGAAGATATACCGGTTCCAATCACTAGGGCGGCCTTACATTTGATCCTAGCCGCCATATCTAATGCAGTCACAATACCCTTCTGTGGCAGCGAAATAATCGCCAACTCCGCTTTGAGCTTACCTAATTCCAGCAAGGTATCGGGAGCATAAATATTCAAATACTGAAGAGTGCCTTTAAATTTCTGGGCATTGAGATCTTGCGCTAAATCCCGGGAAAAAGGACTTGATCGGATCGAATCATCCGCCTCACCGACAAATACCACAATGCTTTTGGGCTGAAATAAGTAAGAGAGGTAATGTTTGTCCATGGCTATCAATCAATTCCCGTTTAGCTTCTAGTATCAGATAGCCTCGAGCGAACGGATTTGATATAGAACAAACTTTAGTGCACTGCGGCATAAATTCTTCCGCCCCATAAAAAAACCCTGCGGTTTACGCAGGGTTTTGATCGTTCGGGCAAGGTTTGCATTAAAACTGAACTGTCTGCCCCTCTGTCATAGGAATGATCTTGATTGAACTACCCTTCATCGCCTCCTGGAACTCAGCTACAGTGCCTTTGGCCAGGGGATTTGAGTTGTAATGCATCGGGATTACCATCTTTGGTTTAACCCATGTCTTCAAGGCATACGCAGCATCCTCTGGTGCCATGGTGAAATTACCCCCAATCGGAATCAACACCAAATCAGGTTTGTAATGTTCGCTGATAAATTTCATATCACTAAAAAGTCCGGTGTCACCCATATGCCAGATTTTGAAACCGTTCTCTAGCTCAACAATGAAGCCCATCGGCTCACCGGCTGGATGAGACTCCAATTTATCAGTCGCTGGATTTTTCCAAACCAATAATGAAGAATGCTCTGCCTGTACTGCAGTCACTTTAATGCCAGGCACTGGAGTAACGCTACCCGTTTTATTGAAACGATGGCCAAGATCTGCCGGCAAAACCCCCAAGGTGTTCAAAGGTGTGATCATGTCTGCAGGGCCGTATAGCTTGGTGTTAAACATCTTAGCTAGTGCTGGCGCATCGCCCAGATGATCAACGTGAGCATGCGTCACCAACAGCACATCAACTGGCCCGATTGCGGATAAATCATTTTTATACATTGGAGGTGTTTTAGGTCCACCAGTGATCCATGGGTCAATCAGAATCATCTTGCCATTAGGGCTCTTGATACGAAATGCCGCTTGACCAAGCCATAAGACCTCAGCCTTACCCTGTGCGCCGCTAGTAGTGGAGTTCTGCGCTTGCGCACCAGCAGCAGCAAAGGCTAGTAATAAGCCAAGCATTAGGGTGGCACCTACAGAACTTTTTAACAAATGAATACGCATGAACAAATCTCCCAATATATTTTTATAAACCTGCCAAAACTATATCCCAGAAAAGGACATCTGACTTATATGGCAATGCACCAAATTAAGCTTGACTGGGGACGCTAAAGAAAAAAGCCCCGTAATATCACGAGGCTTGATATATCCATAATCACCCAGGAAATCATCAAGGGATCATCACAATGGCGCCCGGTACCTTTCTACCTTCAGCAGCTTTATGAGCCTCGGCGGCCTGCTCCAAGCTAAATTTAGCGCCGATCTGCACTTTGACGGCACCACTAGCAATTGCCTCAAATACAGCACGAGCATTTTCTTGAAGTAGTTCTGGTGTTGCGTTATGAGGAAATACGGAAGGCCTTGTTAAAAATAGACAGCCCTTCTTGTTCAAAATTTCCGGTTGAATCTCGGGGGCAGGTCCTGATGCAGCGCCAAATAGGGCAACAGTCCCAAAAGGAGCTGCGCAATCCAAGGAGCCCATAAAGGTATCTTTGGCTACTGAGTCATAAACAACATTTGCTTTACGTCCACCTGTAGCCTTGAGCACCTCTTCCACCCAATTAGGCTTCGAATAATCAATTACTGCATCGCATCCAGCCGCTTTCGCTGCAGCCACTTTGGCCTGCGAACCGACAGTGCCCACAACAAACGCACCCATTGCTTTTGCCCAGCCAGCAACGATCTGCCCTACCCCACCTGCAGCGGCATGGATCAGCACTACATCCCCAGCCTTCACTTTGTAGGTTTTTTGAACAAGATACTGCGCAGTCATTGCTTTAAAGAAAATGGCTGCTGCCACCTCATCCGAAACATCGCTAGGAATGGGAACTAATTTATCAACAGCAACATTACGATGACTAGCATAAGCACCAATTCCAGCATTCATATAGACAACGCGATCGCCCACCTTAAATCTGGTCACGTCATCGCCAACCAGCTCCACAACACCTGCAGCCTCATGTCCAAGACCAGTAGGTAGTTCGAGTGGATAGATACCGGAGCGTTGGTAGACATCAATAAAGTTAAAACCGATCGCTGTTTGACGAATTTGTACCTCACCCTTACCAGGTGCGGTTAATTCTTTGTCAGTCAATTGAATAACGTCAGCGATTCCCAATTCTTTGAGAACGACCATTCGAGCAGTTGTCACGTGTCACCTTATGTACTTTTATTGAAAAAAATATCATACCTTAATAGCAATGAATGCGTGATACCTATCCAATACGAGCCTATGGGTACTTTAAGGGCGCTTATTGGTCGAGGTCTTAGGTACCTTAGCCTTAGCAGTACCAAGGTTAGACATATTCTCTACGCTCTTTTCAAAACTATTGAAGGAATCGGCCATTGCAGCTCGCACTAATTCAAAATTTTGCAGCGCAGTGTTGAAGGATGTTTTAAAAACAGAGACATAAGCTTCGGAACCTGGGGGCGCATTATTTGTAGCTTCATTTACAAAATGAATAAGGTCCACTTTTGACTCCTCAATCATAGATTGAGCAATCCGGCTCAGCTCTTTATTGCCGCCACTGAGCACACCCATTAACTTAGCTTGATATTCGGAAACTTCTTTCGCAGCATCTTGTAACACTTCGGCATGTACATCATCAAAGGCAGCTTTAGGGTCTTGGGTTTTAAGTAGTGCCGCAACTTTTTTCTGGAAGAGGCTGGCCAACTCTTGGGCGGCCTGTTGATTGATTTGGGTAATTGCCTGAGTACTCTCGATCACGACCTGGCCCACAGCCTTAGATACCTCAATGCTCTTTTGCTGTTTAGCCATTGCATTTAAATCAAATGGGCTCTTGCTCATCAAAGTCTCCTCAGTTTTGGTCAATCAATGTCATCAAAAACAATCTACTCTTGATTGAATTGCTTTCTTATAGAGACATACCACTAGTAGCTCTCAAGTTATGTGAACTGCATTTTGATTCTAGGGGAATACCCCTGAACTTTGGCTTGCTACTAATGGTTTTGAGCTAAGCTTCTGGCAATAAAAAGAATTATTAAAAGGAGACTTTTACATGAGCGCATTTATTCGCCTTTCATTGTTGGTTCTAATGTTGATCGCTGGTGGAGCAACGCTCGCACAAAATTCTCCCACCACAAAAGCACCTCAATACAAAGTTGACCCCAGCTGGCCAAAACCCTTGCCAAATAACTGGATCTTGGGGCAAGTGTCCGGTGTTGCAACCGATGTGAATAATCATATTTGGGTTATTCATCGACCATTAACATTAACCGATGATGAGAGGGGTGCGACATTAACTCCAAAACGCTCTAAATGCTGCATACCTGCACCTCCAGTTCTGGAGTTTGATCAGCAAGGAAACTTATTACATGCTTGGGGCGGTCCTGGTGCTGGGTATGAATGGCCCAAAAATGAGCATGGTATTTACATAGATCCAACCGGGAATGTTTGGGTTGGTGGTAACGATGTGACTGATCACATGATTTTGAAGTTCACCCCCCAAGGAAAATTTCTTTTGCAAATCGGCTCATCAGGAAAAAGTTTGGGAAGTAATAGCACCTCACAGCTTGGTCGCCCCGCCCATATGAATGTAGACCCAGTTGCCAATGAAGTTTATGTTGCCGATGGCTACCTTAACAAACGCGTGATTGTTTTTGATTCCAACACCGGGGCTTATAAGCGCCATTGGGGCGCTTATGGCAATACACCCAGCGATGAGAAGATGGATGGCTTTAATCCCAAGTCATCGCAATTTTCCAACCCAGTGCATTGTGTTCGCCTGATGAAAGACAACACACTTCTTGTTTGTGATCGTGCCAATAACCGCATCCAGGTTTTTGAAAAGAATGGCAAGTTTATTCGTGAGATGGCTTATGAAATCGATACCAAAGGCTCAGGGTCTGTGTGGGATCTCATTCCGTCAGACGCAAGCCAAAAATATATCTTGATTGCCGATGGCACCAATAATGAAGTTGCTGTTCTAGATCGCGCGACTGGCCAGAAAGTCGGCTCTTTTGGGAGGAGCGGACGAAATGCAGGCGATTTTCACTGGGTTCATAACATTGCCGTAGATTCAGACGGCAGCGTTTATACAACTGAAGTCGATACTGGTAAACGGGCTCAACGTTTTATTCGAATCAAATAAAGGTGCAGATTGAAATACATTATTAGTATCATTGCTACTCTATTTATTAGTTCATCAGCCATGGCACAACTCACCGTAATGATCTCTGGCGGCTTTAATGGGCCATACCAGCAAATGCTTCCCCATTTTGAAAAAATGACTGGAATTAGCGTGAACACCCTCTCGGGAGCATCTCAAGGCACTGGCCCAAAAACCATTAAAGCTCAGCTCAATAAAGGCATTGCCACAGATATTGTCATCATGTCGAGAGAGGGTCTTGCCGAACTGATGGAGCAAGGAAGAATTATCCCTGGAACGGATGTTGACCTAGCAAACGCCCCCCTTGGTGCAGCAGTGCCTAGTGGCAGTCCAAAACCCAATATCGGCACCATCACAGCATTTAAGCAAAGCCTAATTGATGCCAAGTCCATCGCAGTACCAGGAAGCACTAGCGGCATCTATCTCACAAATGAACTATTTCCTAGTCTTGGTGTGAGCAATCAAATCTCAGTCACAGTAACAGAGCGTGGCAGCCAGGCAACTACACTATTGGCAGCAAAGCAAGTGGCGATGGCGGTACAACCTACTAGCGAGCTAGTGAATGTTGCCGGAATTGATTACATTGGCCGCCTCCCGCAAGAGCTTCAGTTAATTCAGACTTTTGCTGCGGCTATTGTGGTGGGCTCAAAAGAATCGGCATCTGCTCAAAAATTCATCCAACTTTTAAGCTCTAAACAGTCAGCCCAAGCTATCGAAGATGGCGGGATGGACCTCATCCGGCGATAAAAGTAGTGTTGCCTAGAGTGCGGCAGCATACTCAATCTGGGTAGCTTCAAGTAAAATTGGCGCTATGAACACGCACATCCCGTTGTTATCCAAATTACCGGTATGGCTAACACCCCTTAAATTCCCCGCCTTTAGGGCGCTATGGTCTACGTGGCTTGTCGCCAATATCTGTATGTGGACAAACGATGTCGCTGCAGCTTGGATGATGACCTCGCTGACTACCTCGGCGACGCTGATCGCCTTAGTGCAAACCGCATCTAATTTGCCTGTGCTGTTGTTGGGTGTACCTTGTGGTGCCTTAGCGGATATCTTGAATCGCAAGCGCTTTTTAGTATTTACTCAGCTCTGGGTTGCAGTTAATGCAGTCCTATTATTTATATCCTCTACTTTTAACCTGCTGGATCCCGGCCTGCTCCTCGTACTCACTTTTGTTAATGGAGTGGGTTTAGCAATGCGCTGGCCAGTCTACGCCTCCATTGTTCCTGAAATTATTCCGAGAGACTCTCTTCATCTCGCACTGGGCATGAACTCCATCGCAATGAACACCTCCCGAATTTTGGGTCCATTGATTGCCGGACTGATTATTGCCAGCTTTGGTACTGAGTATGTCTTTGCACTCAACATGATTCTCTCTTTGGGCGCAACGTGGATTGTTGTGAAATGGAAGAACCAGAGCTATGTTTCCACGTTACCAGGTGAGCGCTTCTTTGGCGCCATGCGACTTGGTGCACAATATATACGTCAATCTAAGCCAATGCGCTCCATCTTGCTTAGATCATTTTTGTTCTATACCCAATCTTCATGCTTGCTTGCGCTTCTACCAGTGATTGCTAAAGATCACTTTGAAGGTAATGCCAATACATTTACGTTATTGCTATCCTCTTTAGGATTCGGAGCAATTCTGGCTGGCTCTCAGCTCCAGCATCTTAGAGTGCGCTGGAAACCTCAACAACTAGCAAACTATGGAATTATTATCCTGTCGCTCAGCTCCGTTGGCGTAGTGCTTGTTCCTGGCATTTGGTATGCACTCCCATTAATGGTAATTAGCGGCATGTCTTGGTTTTGTGTTGCAAACACTCTTGGCACCTCCTCCCAACTATCTTTACCAAACTGGATTCGGGCTAGAGGCATGTCCTTTTATCAAATGAGTCTGATGGGCGGTAGCGCTATTGGCGCATTTCTTTGGGGGAAAATTACTAGCTCAAGCAATGTCACTGCAAGTGTTTGCATTAGCGCAATCTTTGGTCTCATTGCCTTAGCCGCTATTCGTAAGCATCGAATCGATGGCTATGCCGGTGAGGATCTCAGTCCAGTTTGCCCAATTGAACGACCTCATCCAGCCAGAGATATCGATCCTGATGAAGGGCCAGTGATGATCTCTATGGAGTACCACGTGAATAAAGGTCATTCGGAAGAATTCAAAAAGTTAATGGCTAAGACGAGAAGATCCAGACTCAAGCAAGGTGCGTTATCTTGGAGTCTATTTGAGGATGCCGAACACGCTGGTAAGTTTTTGGAATATTTTGTATTCGAAACCTGGGCTGATTACCTTAGAAGATTTGATCGCTTCACTGCTGACGATTTAGCGATGCAAGAGGAGCGTCATCGTTTTCATATCGACTCAAGCCCCCCTAAGGCAACGAGGCGCATAGCCTCTGCCATTAAGAGCTAATTAGAGCACTTAAAGTGAAAGCACTAAATGCTAGCGAGCTGATGGCAATGGCCACTGCAAGCCACGCCACTTCAAAATGCGCTACCTGCAATGCGCTTATGCGACCTGGCTGGGAATCGGTTCCAGGAAGCTTTCCTCTCAAATCATTGCGACTGCTTGGCACACTGCGCTCAGAAGATGCCCCAGAGATTTGGGAAGAATATCATCCGCATGGCACGCATTCGTGGTCTCCTGATGCTCCAATAGCAATTGGCTTCTATCCTTACAATCGATGTGATGTATATGAATGCATTGACTGTAGTCGCAAATATCTTCGCTATGGGGAGTATGGAGGCTATTACATTGACGAACGCATCAGACCCCTAAACTTCAAGCTCATCGTTCAGATTTAGCAGCAGTTAACGACCGCTATTTAAATAACTGCAATAAGGTGGCGTCAATTCGTTGCGCTGCTTTTTGAGTAGCTTCCTCATCTATACCGGTATGCGGGCCAATTTGAACACAAGCATCCGAATACTTAAACTCTTGATTAGTTTCTGCATTCACTAACAAACCCTTAGTTTTTTCAATAATTCGACAATCTCTTACTGTCTGAGCCCCTTTAGAAACAGTAGGCGGTCTTGCACCCAAGGGTGAGTCAAAGGCATGCGGTCCAAAATCATACTCATTTAGCTCCACCTGCTGGTTTGCAGCTTTTAACTTTGCGACATAGGGCCTGCAAGAGTCTAATGGGTTGTAATCATCAGCTTTGCCATGATGCAACTGAACCAACTTACCAGTTGTCTTTTCATCGTCAATATAACTCGTCCCGCAGTCTGCATAAAACGGGATGTGAGCTGCAAATTGGGTTCCACTGTTATTCCAGGTGTCATTAAAGCGCTGAATACTAGAAAACAAGGCGGCCTGACCTCCTCTAGAAAATCCCATCATCACGAATTTATTGGCATCTAAACGCGGGTGCTTACCCAATATCTCCATGGCTCTGTAGCTATCTAAAATCAGATTTAATCTACCAAGCAATCCTTGGTTTGGACCAACCACTGTTAAACCTCTGCCAGTAAAACCATCTAAGCTAAAAGTCGCATAGCCCTCAGATAAAAAATGATTTGACCAAAAATCAACATTAGCCCCTATGCCACTAGAGCCATGAACTAAAAAGATAACCGGAATTTTTTCACTTACTGGCTTAGGCGGAAATCGGAGAATGCCACCGACCAGCACCTCTTTACCATTTTTATCGCCAAGCAAGAATTGCTTGTCAGTTATCGTAAGTGTAGGAATCGAATAAATCTCAGAACGCGCAGCGATACCAGTTAAATCAGCGGCATAAGTCGCTATAGAAAATAGAGTTAAAGTAGTGGTGAATATATGTTTGAGAAACATCCCCAATCTCCTTGTATAGTTTTATAAATCTAATGCCAAATACTACATCTAACGGGAACGCAATGAAAAGACTCCTCTTGGCCATTCTCCTAGGGCTTAGCAGCCTGTCATATGCGGTCGACTACTCCAATCAAAAAGAGGGGGTGTGGGTTGCAAAAGATTTTCAATTCCATACTGGGGAGAGCTTTAAGGAGCTCAATATTGGTTACATCACGCTTGGTAACCCAAATAACCCGGCTATTCTTATTTTGCATGGCACTGCAGGATCGGCTAAGGGTATGCTCAACAAAGACTTTGGTGAAGAACTCTTTCAAGCAGGCCAAGTGCTCGATGCAAATAAATACTTCATCATTATTCCGGATGCAATCGGCGTCGGTAAATCGACCAAGCCCTCTAACGGCTTAAGAACTCAGTTTCCACAATATAACTACGACGATATGGTGCAAGCCCAATACAGACTAGTATCTGAAGGATTGGGCATACAACATCTAAAACTTGTATTAGGCAACTCTATGGGGGGCATGCAGACTTGGCTCTGGGGCATTGAGCACCCGAAATACATGGACTATCTGGCACCCATGGCATCCACCCCCAGCGCAATGTCAGGACGCAATTGGATGATGCGCAGGTTTATCTCTGAAGCCGTTCGCCGCGATCCTGACTGGAATAATGGCAATTATCAAACGCAACCCAAGAGCGCTCAATTTGTGAGTGTTTTTTATGGAGCCGCCACTGCGGGTGGGAATAAACGATTGCAGTTCTTAGCCCCTAATAGTGAGAAGGCCGATGCCATCATTAATGAGCGCTTGAGTGCGCCATTCACCATGGATGCCAACGATTTTCTATACCAATGGGAATCTTCTAGAGATTTCAATCCAGGCGAGCGGGTAGCCCAAATTAGGGCAAAAGTATTAGTCATCAATGCTGCAGATGACGAAAGAAATCCGCCTGAACTGGGAATTATGGAAAAGCAGCTGAAGAAAATAAAGTCAGCGGAATTATTCTTAATTCCTTCAAGCGATCAAACTTCGGGGCACTCCACTACTGGCCAGGCTAGATGGTGGAAAGACAGGCTTAAGCAATTTCTAGAGACTCATTAACAAGGCAATGAGTCCTTGATTGATTCAGGAAGACTGAATGGTATTTTTAAGAACTTCTCCATGCGCGTAACGCAATAGGTTTTCAACGAACAGATCTAAAACCCTACTTTCATTGCCTGCAGAGTGCCCTGCTGAATGAGGGGTAACGATCACCTTATCTATGCTCCAAAGCGGTGAGTCTAGGCCTAGGGGTTCTGAGGCGAAAACATCCAAATATGCACCAGCTATTTTTTTAGCAGCTAATGCTTCTATTAAGTCTGGCTCGCAAATGATCTCACCGCGTGCAATATTAACCAGGTGAGCTGCATTAGGTAGCAATGCAATCGTTTCCTTGTTGAGCAAATGATGCGTCTCTTTACTCAGAGGACAGGCCAAAATGAGCCAGTTTGCCTTAGGTAGCAAATCCCTCAATTCTGAAAAATGCCGGTCTTCAATACCAAGCTCTGCCACATAATCTGTGTGCTGCGAAAAACCTATACGAATCACATGCAATCCCAATAGACAAAGAATTTTTGCAATCCCATTGCCAATCGGGCCTCTGCCAAGAATAACGGCAGTTTGACCAGCCAAATCCGGTGGTAGCGGATAGTTAATTAATGAATCCCAGCGCCTCTCAGACTGCGCCTTAAGCATTTTTGGAAATTCTCTTGCCAGCATCAGAACGCCAGCAATAGCATTTTGCGTCACAATCTGCGCATTCACACCAGAGGATCCGGAGATCACAACGCCACGTTTCATCAAGTCTAGATAAATATGGCGGTCAGCCCCTGCGGAGTGCAGTTGAACCCAACGTAAATCTTTCGAACCTAGTAGCAAATCATAAAACGCCTGCGTATAGGCTGTAATGTTCTGCTTGGTAGAAGTAGATGTTACATCTCGCGAAATCAGAGCCACATCAAATTCAGCGCCGGGAGCAACATTACTGCTAGACAATAATTCATAAGATAAATCAGTACGCCCCTCAAGCCTAGAGTTCAAATCCACCAATGCAACTTGACTCACTAAAATACGAATTGGCTTTTGAAGGTCTTTGAGGATCATATCAATACAGCCAATTAATCCCTAAAACTTGGGTCTAAGCGATCCAGCATTCTCAATAAAGCTGGCCACTCCATCAAGCCATAAGGACGACGCGTTTGTGGCTGGTAATTCATATAAGTCTCTTCCAGAACGGCTTGAGGCACTGCCTGCAAAGGTGTATTACAAGCCATCGCAGCAAGTTGAGCGCGACATGAAGTCTCTAAACGATGCATCCAATTAAAAGCCTCGCCCGCTGTTCTACCCAAAGTTAAAAGACCATGATTACGCAAAATCATCGCTTCTGATGTACCCAAATCTTGAACCAATAACTCTTGCTCAGACATATCCAAAACCACGCCCATATAGTCGTGATAGCTAATCTTCAAGAATCGCATGGAGGTTTGATTAATCGGCAATAAGCCACATTTCAAAGAGGAGACAGCCATACCGGCGGGAGTATGTGTGTGAATGACGCAATTCACCTCTGGCCGCGCATGATGAACAGCGCTGTGCAAAATATAACCTGGTTTATTAAGGCCATAATTTAGCTCACCAAAATCAGGCTTAGATAATATTTGGCCATCATGATTAATTTTAATAAAACATGAAGCAAACATTTCCTCATACATCATGCCGTATGGATTGGTGAGAAATGCATTATCTTCACCAGGAACGCGAATTGTTACGTGATTTGCCATCATGTCAGACATTCCATAATGAGCAATCAACCGATAGCAGGCAGCTAAATCAACCCGAGCGTTCCACTCCTCAGGACTGACTTGGTTTTTCAAAGAAGGTAATTGCAAACGACCTGGATTCATATCTAACATCCCTTACTGAAAGAGCTTAAGTTTAAATATTTCGTCTGATATTAGGGTATTTACGACCAAGATTGAGTCAAGTGTCGTACCGATGTTGACTGAGTCAAAATCTGTGCAGACAGAACCTGCGCTCTCTCTACGCCGATCCTCGGCTCTGTTAACTCATTGAACTTATCCAACAACTCTTGATCGGTGAGCGGCTCATCAGGGTCGCCATGGCGAGTGAGTTGATGATGGGTATAAATCTCTCCGTCTTGCATTTCGATTTGAACTTTAGCAGAGCGATGGACGGGGAATTTATCAGTGCATTCTGAATCAATGGATAGCTTGATCTTATCCTCGAGCGCATAAATATCAGGACTCTTTAAGGCGTCTGGTAAGAATGCCTTTTCCCGAACTCGTCCGAGAATAATTCTTGCAGCGACCGTATAGGTCAAACTAAATTTCGCCTCAAAAGGCGTAGTGGGGTGAACATATCGACAGACCTCATTAGTTGCCCGATAAACCCCCACCCTAATTTCTTTAATCTTCGCTACTTTTACTGCATGTTTGCTTAATAAATTAGCGACTGCATCAATTGCTGGAAAATTATGACCGCAACACCCATGGTTCTTAAAGGTCATCTGATCAATGTTCCAGGTGGAGCCGAGATTATCAAACAGTTCATGCCATCGAGGGCCATCACAAAGAGCAGCGCCAAACCCTGCATCTCCCTCTAATAAATCTGGAGTACCAGTCATGCCAGCCTGAGCCACTAGCGCAGCATTTAATCCAACCTCAGCTGCGTGCCCAGGGTGCATTGGCTTTGTCATGGAATCAGACCGAAAGGCTTGCTGCAGACCACTTGCAAATGTTCCGGCCGTAGCAAGTGCATCGCATGCTTGTGCCGCATTGAGATTGAGTAAATATGCGCAAGCTGCAGCGGCCCCAAACACACCAACGGTTCCTGTCGTATGGAAAAATTGATAGTGACTAGGTTGAATAACTTTACTAATCCTGGTGGAAACCTCGTAGCCAACGATAATTGCAGTAAGCAGCTCTTCTATGGAGTCATTGCGCTGCTCAGCTAGAGCAAAAACAGCTGCAATCGTTGGGCATGCAGGATGGAAAGCGCCATCACGAAAAATATCGTCAAACTCTGCGATGTGGGAGATGGTCCCATTCATAAATGCTGCAGCCCTAGAAAATACTTTTTGATCAATGCCAGCTATCGAGCACTCTCCAGCACCAAACTCCTCTGCATAGGCAGATCTGAGTCTGATTGCAGCATCAGTATCAGAGCCAGCAATCAGTGCGCCATGCCAATCCAATAGTGCTCTACGAGCACTATGCATTGTGTGCTGAGTAAATGAAGTGCGGTGACTCGCCTCAATAAATTGGCCAAACTCTTGTAATAAAGTCATAACTTACTCAGGTTTTGCACCAGAGGCCTTTACGATAGGCGCCCACATGGCGTAATCGTTATGCACAAATTTCGTAAATTCCGGCACACTCATTGCAATTGGGTCAGCTCCAAGGCTAAGCAGTTTCTGCCTAATCACCGGCTCTTCCAGAATACTCACAACTGTTTCATTCAGCTTTTTAACAATTGCAGGATTTGTGCCGATGGGCGCAAATAAACCAAACCAGGCGCCGGTTGCAATATCAACACCCAATTCATTTAAAGTTGGCAGATCTGGCATAGCGCTAATTCTTTTTTTAGAAGACACGGCAATCGCATTGAGCTGACCAGCCTTGATTAAAGGCACTACTGATGGCGCAGTCGCAAACATAAATTGCAAGCGACCAGCAATTAAATCTCGCGTTGCTTCTGCACCCTTGTATGGGATATGGCTTGCATTCAGCCCTACCTTTTGCGAAAACAGATAGCTAATTAAATGAGCCGTCGTGCCAATGCCAGTAGAACCATAGTTAAGACTCCCTGAATTTGCCTTCGCATAAGCCACGAACTCCTTCCAGTTTTTAACCCCAATAGTGGTTGGGACCACCAAAATATTTGGTACATCACCCAAAAGGGCCACTGGCTGCAAGGCCTTTTGAGGATTGACTGCCAGATTACCAAAAAGAGTGGGGTTAATGGAAATAGGCCCAATTGAATTGGCCAACAACAAATAACCATCAGGTGCAGCTCGACCGACAACCTCTGTACCCATGTTGCCCGCAGCACCCGGTTTATTTTCAACAATCACGGGAACCTTCCAGCGGATACTCAATTGATTGGCAACTTCTCGCGCCAAAATATCAGTGGTTCCGCCTGCAGTGAATGAAACAATAATCTTAATTGGTCTATCGGGATAATTGGCAGCCGACTGAGAAAAGGCGTTTGGCAAAACACCCAATACACACCCAAGAAGAACTGCAATATTTTGAATAAATTTCATATCGTTATCTTGTCTCTAATCATTATTTTTAAAAATACTACATTAAATGCTAAGCTCTTTGGTTAAATCGTCTATCAAACACCTCTTCGGCAAGCCTATTCTTCAGAATCTCGATAGAACCACCTGCAATCATCCACCCACGGGTGCGACGCACACAATACTCAACCAAAGTTTCCTGGCTATAACCAGTAGCACCCATGATTTGCAGTGCCTCATTTGCCACTTCAAAACCAGTGGTATTGCATATTAATTTAGCAGCAGTTGTTTCATAGGCAGAAGGCAGGCCGATTTCTGCATTAACGGCAGCCCTATAAAGCATTAATTGAGCGGCATCTAACTTCACTGCCATTTCTGCAAATTTCCACTGTATGCCCTGAAATTCACAAATCTGCTTACCAAACTGCTCACGTACCGTAGCATATTCTTTGGCTTTATTAAATGCATAACGCCCCAAAGCCAGAGAGCGTGATGAGTTGCCAATACGCTCCACATTAAAACCGCTAATTTGCTTCTTAAAGCCACCTGGCCCTAGTAACAAACCTTCGTCTGGAATGAAGCAGTCCTCAAAATATAACTGTGACCACTCCTCGCCACTCATAAAACTATTGGGCTGGCCTACAGTCAAACCTGGCGCATCTCGATCGACCAAGACCGAGCCAATGCCATCGAGTCCAGGAGCAAAACGGACATATACCAAAAAAACACCTGCTTCAGGGCTATGAGTTGAAAATACCTTTGAGCCATTGATTAAATAACCACCATCCACTTTTTTGGCAGAGGTCACTAATTCAGTGACAGCTGAGCCGGCACCAGGCTCACTCATACCCAGCCCCAGAATTTTCTTCCCTGCCAACAAAGCAGGGAGATACTTTTCTTTTTGTGCATCGCTTGCGTACTCAACAAAGGTTCTAATTGCGCCAAAGTTTCCCGCCTGGACAATGTCGGCTGACTTAGGGCAATGTAAGGCAACCTCTTGAATAGCAATAACTGCATCCATTAAGGTGCCACCCATGCCGCCATCCTTTTCTGGAAAGGCAATGCCCAAAAGACCCTGGGCGCTCAGTTTTTCAGCAATACCCCAAGGATATTTAGGGCTGTGCGCCCGCTCTAGTGCGCCAGGAGCAAGCTCTTTTTCAGAAAATTTACGCACCGCATCAGCAAAAGCAACTTGCTCGCTTGTTAAATTGAAATCCATTTCAAGACCCTTCGAAATAATTCATCATTACTATTTTCAATCAACACAATTCTGAGGTGTGCCGGCTATGTAAGCGTTAATGTTGTCAAAAGCTATCCCAAAATAAGCTTCATAGTTATCCCTTTCAACAAAACCAATATGGGGAGTACACAGACAGTTGGATAACTTCAACAGAGGATGGTTTGACTCTAAAATCGGTTCAGCCTCATAGGTATCTACTGCTGCATAAGCAGGTCGTCCTTGCTTAAGTCCAAATTCAAGCGCACCATCCTCAATCAGTTCTGCACGACTTACATTAATCAGAATCGATGTGGATTTCATAAGCGCTAAATCAGCAGCCCTAACTATTCCGCGTGTCTGGGGATTGAGTCTGAGCTGCAAGCAAACAATATCGCTAGTTGAGAAAAACGCTTCCTTCGATTCGGCAACAGCAAAACCTTCCTGAATCGCTTTATCCAAAGTGCTCTGCCGCCCCCAAACCAGAGGCTTTGCTCCAAATGCCTTACCGAGATCACAAACCTGCTTTCCAATTCGGCCAAAACCATAGACGCCTAACACCTTGCCAGACAACTGATCACCCAGGTAACCTTGCCATTGACCATTCTTTAGGCGATTTACCTCTTCTACAAACCTACGCAAAGCTGCCAGAATTAACAACATATTCAACTCTGCAGTAGCAGTTCCAGAACCTCTGCCATCCACCACCACAATACCTTTTTGTTTACAGGCCTCAAGGTCGACATGGCTAGCAATCTTGCCGGCTTGAGAAATGATTTTTAGTTTTGGGAGTCGATCCAGCAACTCTTTATTGATTGCCGACCTCTCTCGAATCAAGACGATTGCCTCTGCATCTTGATATCTCTTGGCCAAAGCATCCACTCCAGAAACGGTATCGTTGTAGATATCAACCTGATGGTTTTTGAGCTTGTCAAAACAAGCAAGATGCCGAATACAATCTTGATGATCATCTGAAATAACAATGCGCATACTTATCCCTCTGCGTGATCTTTAAACAATAAAGTCGTATTGGCCTGCACAAATCCTGCCCCACTTACTACCGCCAGTTTTTTTAACTCAGCGTCCAAGGTCTCCTGCCCCATCTCGCCAGCAATAAAAACAGGGCCACCCCGCCAGCGCGGAAATCCATACCCATTCACTAAAGCAATATCACAATCGGAACTTACAGAGGCTACTTTTTCTGACATTACATGCGCGGCCTCATTAATCATTGACATCAGAACTCGATGAACTATTTCTTGTGACGTGAACTCTCGGCGAACAATACCTTTTTCTACGCTATCCCGATCGATCAATTGCGTCACCAAGGGATCGACTGCGCCAAACTTTGTACCTTCTAGATATTGGTAGTACCCAGCACCAGACTTTCTCCCAAAGCGGCCTAGGCGACACAAGGTGTCCGGGATAGTTACATAGCGGTGTTCTGGATTTCTAGTAGCGGACTGACTCTTGCGCATACCCCATGCAATATCTAAGCCCGACATATCCGCAACAGCAAATGGTCCCATAGCAAAACCGTATTCTTCCAAAGCCTTATCAATTTGCTCCGGATAGGCCCCTTCTTCCAACATAAATTCACATTGGCGACGATATGCAGCATAGATACGATTACCAATAAAACCAAAAGTATTGCCGCTAATGACGGGCATCTTTCCTAAGCGCTTTGCAAAACTAAGGCTGGTAGCAATTGCAGCTGGTGATGTAGCTTTGCAACGCACAATTTCAAGTAACTTCATCACTTGGGCAGGGCTAAAGAAATGCAGCCCAAACACACGAGATGGGTTACGGGTTCTAGCTGCAATCGCATCAATGTCTAAATAGGAAGTATTTGAAGCCAAAAGAGCATTCTGATTTGCATGAGCCTCAATCTTCTGAAACACCTCATGCTTTACATCAATATCTTCGAACACGGCTTCAATAATTAAATCCGCCGATGCAATCGCAGCCCAGTCAGAAGAGTGGGAAAAATGTTGCAAAATTTCATTTACCTTTTCTTGGCTCATCTTGCCATTACTGAGGCGAGATGCATAAAATTGCTGAAGCTTTTTAACGCCGCTAGCCAGGGCAGCCTCGCTCTGGTCCAAAAGAAGTACAGAATATCCGGCTGACAAGCAAGCTATTGCAATACCAGAACCCATCGTCCCAGCGCCAATGACCGCTACCTGATTCACTGGCTGCGCTTTAACGTCATTCCCACTCAATGCCTTGAATAACTTACGCTCGGCAAAGAACTGATGCCTTAAAGCTCTGGCTTCAGTAGATACTCTTAAATTTTGAAAGGCCTCACGCTCCAGAGCTAGTCCCTCGTCAATCGGAAGCGCCTGTGCATTGCAAATCATATCGATTGCCGCTTGCACCTGCGGACGATTTTTGCCCGCTTTTAATGCCTTTTGTGTAGCCGCTTGAATACTTTGATCAGTTGAGATCGGCGTTGAAATATCCCGAATTCTTTTCTTGCTGCCCACCATTGATTTTGCAAGCGCAATAGCATTGGCTAATAAATCACTTTTAACTACTTGATCAATAATCCCTAGCTTGAGAGCCTCATCAACCTTAAGTCGTGCTCCAGCACAAATTAATTCGATCGATTTTTCAATGCCGATAAGTCTAGGCAATCGCTGCGTTCCACCGGCGCCCGGAATAATGCCAAGCGTTACTTCTGGCAAACCAATAATAGAACCTACCAACGCAATGCGTGCATCACAAGCTAAGGTTAGCTCAAAACCACCCCCAAGGGCCGCCCCATGCAATGCCGCAACAACTGGCTTTGGGCAATTTTCGATGGCTGCAATTACCTTAGGCAAATGAGGCTCTGCTAATGGTTGGGAGAACTCCTTCATATCGGAGCCAGCAATAAAAGTGCTGCCAGCACCAATAATGATGGCAGCCTTCAACTCAGCATGGCTCTCAAGCTCGGCAATGGCATCCAAAAGACCTTGGCGAACCTCGATTGACCCGGCATTGATCGGAGGATTATCTACAGTGATTACCATCACCTCTGATTCATGGTGAATTTTAATTTTGCTTGTCATATTTTTAATCGTTACTCAAACCACTTAATCAAAGATGCATTTACCTGGTCTGCTTTTTCATATTGGACCCAATGCCCTGCATCCTTTACCAACTCCATCTGTCGATTGGAATGACCATGCACTAATCTTTCCTCTAAATACTCCGGCACACAGGTAACATCATGCTCGCCGCAGATGAGTAAAACCTCTCCACCATAATCCTGCAGGAGCTCCACTAAACCACCCGCTCGAGAAATCGGCCTACTTTTAAAGCGCGCAGCAACGCAAGCGTCTTGATGCAGCCTCATGGCTAAAGCATCAATCCTGTCGTACTCGCTAATCATGTGAAGATATAAATTTTTGCGCATGATAGCGCTTACGCCATCCCAATCCCGTTTGGCATAAAGACTTCTCCAGCTCAGCAAATCGCCGCGTGGACGTCTCGGCCCACCATGTCCAGCAGTTCCTAATAATGCGATTTTATTAATGTCTTTTCTTTGAAGGGCTAAATGAGTCGCCACAAAACTACCGAAAGAAAAGCCAGCAATGTTGAATGACTGCTCGGCCCCCAGTAGCGCATTGATCGTTGTCAATAAGGGATCTAATATCCCCGCCTGGAATTGACTGTCAAATAGAGAGGATTCTCCGTATCCAGGCATATCAGGCACCAATACATAAAAGTGCTTTGATAGAGCCTCAACATTGCTGATCCAGTGCTCCCAGCTACCATGCCCACCGTGCAACAGGATCAAAGGCAAGGCATCACCTCGCGGTGCGCCAAATTCGTGCCAAACGACATATCCATCTTGATATGGAATTGGGCGCATTACCTTGGAAGAGTTTTGATTCATGGTGAGTTAACTTAGAACTGCAATACCATCTGCAGCTTTAATGCCCTTACCTTCAGAAAACACAAATAAAGGATTTATCTCACATTCTATTAGTCGCCCATCTAAAGATGCCACCAACTCTGAAAAACTCACTATTGCTTCGACTAAAGCCTTGACATCGCACTTAGGCCTTCCGCGATAACCGTCTAATAAAGGCCAGGTTTTAAGCTCCTTCAACATCTCTAGGACTTCATCGCCGCTCAATGCCTTTCCTGGAGAAATTAAGCGCATCTGGGTGTCTTTAAAGAGCTCGGCAGTAACACCCCCCATACCTACTAGAATAGCGGTACCAAGTGGGTCACAATGCATCCCCACCATAAATTCCATTCCGCCAGATGCCATTTCTTGCACTAAAAATTCTTGAATAGTAACGCCCGACTTTTCCTTGACTTCCAGGGCCATTACGGCAATTTTGCTAGCAATACCAGAGACTGGAACATTCAAGGCAACGCCACCAACTTCTGTCTTGTGCAAAATTTCATTTGAGAGAATTTTTACAACGACCTTTTCACCTAATTCGCTGGCCGCATCGAAATGCGCCTGTCCAGCAGAAACTACTAATTCCTTAACACCAGCAATACCAAATGCCGCAAAGAGATTTTTTGCCTGATGTTCGTTGAGAGATCCATGCAATGCATCTATATCGAGATTTTTTGACGACCGAGCAACAAGTCCCTCTGCCAAAGTATTCTCTTTTAGCTTGCTGACATGAAACATGCTTGATAAGGCAACGCTACAGCTTTCTGGTTGTGAAAATGCTGGCACGCCAAGCTTTGTCATTAAAGCGCCTGCTATTGGCGCATGAGGACTGACATAGGCGATCACAGGCTTATCGCTCGTTAGCATACAGTCGCGGACCGCACCCGCCATTAAATCCGGCATTGATAAACTAGAAGAGCCCAAAATTAAAATCAAGGCATCGTAAGTGGGGCTATCCAATAAGGCGCCGATTGCGCTTCGCAATAAATCGGGCTGTAAACCAGCTAAAGTGACATCAATTGGATTGCGATCTAAAACAGCTTGATCCCCGGGCTGCAGCGCACGCAAACGTGCAGCAGTTTTTTCATCGGGTACAGGGGTTTCGAAACCCCATTCACCCAAACTATCTGCGACCAATGTTCCCGCACCGCCGGTTGAAGTCAAAATCGCAACTCGCTTACCTTTGAGAACTCTTCCGGAAGCTAATGCTGCAGGAATATCCAGATACTCAGCAAATGTATTGGCGCGAATAATACCAACCTGCTTAAATAAGGCATCGTACATTTTGTCTGAACCAGCTAAGGCGCCGGTATGAGAAATGGCAGCCTTAACACCCGCTTCAGACTTGCCAACCTTATAGACAACAATTGGCTTACCGGCTTGTCTTGCTCTTAGGGCTGATGCACGAAATTTCTCGGGATGACGAATGCTTTCGATATAAAGCACAATCACCTTAGTGCTCGAATCATTGACCAAGTAATCCACAAAATCGGCCAGCCCAAGATCAGCCTCATTGCTGGTTGAAACCAATTTTGACAATCCGAGGCCGCAAGCGGTTGCTCGTGATAAGAGCGAACCCAAAATGCCGCCACTTTGCGAGATAACACTTACTGAACCCTTAGGGAACTCATCCATTTCTAAAGCACTACTCGGCGACAAAGGAATGTCATCGGTAATATTGACCATACCAATAGTGTTGGGCCCAAGAATACGCATACTTCCAGCGGCAGCAATGAGCTCTTCTTGCTTCTTCAATCCTTCAGGACCATGCTCGGCAAAACCGCTAGTAAGGACAATAGCTGCCGGCGTTCCTAATGCTGCCAATTCTTTTACCGCACTTAAGGCCTTATCGGTTCCGACCATAATGATGGCTACATCTGGGGTTTCTGGCAGAGCTCCAATATCTGGATAGCATTTCAATCCAGAGATCTCTTCAACCCGAGGGTTTACTGGATAAATCTTTCCTTTAAAATGATGCTTCTGCAAATAAGCAATCGGCCTACCTGCAGTTTTCTTGGGATCAGTTGAGGCACCAATAATCGCGATACTGCGTGGTTCCATTAGCTTCTGAATTGCATTACTCATTGATCTACCTTATTTATTCTTCGCAGCCGCAGCTTTTTCAAGAAAAGCGAGTACGGATTCGCGGTGTTCAGTACTGGAATAGCAAATGCCTTGAGCCTGACTACCCTGTGCAAATACCTGATCAGCACTGGTTTCAAAGGTTTGATTGAGAATAGTTTTACCTAAGGCTAACGCAGTAGCGGAGCCCTTACTAAGCTCTGCAGCCCAAGCCTGAGCATCGTCAACCAAAGAATGGGCAGTGGCAATTCGGTCAACAATCCCAATTTGAGCGGCCTCCTCAAGTTCTACTTTTCTACCAGAGAAAATTAGCTCTTTTGCTTTTGCTAGACCCACACGTCTTGGCAAAAAGTACATTCCACCGCCATCAGGAATAATAGCTCTATTAATATATGACCATGTGAAATTAGCACCCTCTGATGCAATAATAAAGTCGCATGCAAGCGCTGTATCAGCACCCAATCCTGATGCAGGTCCATTGACTGCTGCGATCGTAGGTTTAGGCATCATGTACAAAAGAGACTGAGCATGATGTACACGTTGCTGACGATGCCAGCCATTAAATGCAATTTCACCAGTCGGAGAATTCATGCGCTTTTCCATCCCAGCAATATCTCCACCAGCACAAAATCCTTTGCCATTACCAGTCAAAACCAATGCGCGAATCGCTTTATCAGCAGTGACCGCTTCAAGCGCATCAATAAATTCAGAGCGCATGTCATCACTCATTGCATTTCTTTTTTCTGGACGATTTAGGCGCAAAATTGCGATCCCATTTGCTACGTCCAACTGAATTAATTTATAAGTCATATTTTCTTCCTTCATTGCAAATTTAGTCAGCAGTAATATTGGCGTTCTTGATCACAGTTCGCCAACGTGCCTCTTCGGACTTGACAAACTTTCCAAAATCGTCAGGAGAGCCAGTCTTAATAACAAGACCTTCACTTTCGACCCGATTTTTAAACACAGATGATTGCGCGCCTTTTTTTATGACGGCATTCAATTTATTAACGACCGAAATTGGCGTGCCCGCTGGGGCAAAGTAACCATACCAACTACCAGCCGAATATCCCGGTACCCCTGACTCAGAGACTGTTGGGACTTTAGCCAACAAGGGCGTGCTGGAACGCACTAGAGTTGTGACTGCTAAGGCGCGCAACTTTCCACCCTCTATCAGACTACCTACCGCCGAGGCTGTGGCAAACATCACATCTACCTGACCGCCCATAACATCTGTCAAGGCGGGACCGGCACCCTTGTATGGCACATGTACTAGGTTTGTACCAGCCATCGAATTGAATAATTCTCCCGCCAGGTGAGCTGAGGTTCCGCCACCTTGCGAGGCATAGGAGAGTTTCCCTGGATTTGCTTTAGCTGCCGCTAGAAAGTCTTGAAATGTTTTATAGGGGCTATCCGCTGAGACAACAAGCACATTCGGAGAAATTCCAACCAAAATAACCGGAGCAAAGTCTTTATCCTGAGAGTATGGAAGTTTTACTTTTAGGCTAGGATTGACTGCATGAGCCAAAGTAGCCACCACTAAGGTATAGCCATCTGGAGCACTTTTGGCAAGGGCATCAGTTCCAACAATGGTGCTACCGCCTGGTTTGTTATCAACAATAATGGGTTGATGTAATTCCTCAGTCATCGTGAGACCAAGCGTTCTGGCTACTAAATCAGTTCCCCCGCCTGGAGCAAAAGGCACGATCACTCGAATCGGTCGGTCCGGATAAACTGCATGTGCTAGACCCAAGTCCAAAATAAAGCAAAAAAATAAGGTGCACAGTCTTAAAACTTGGTTAACCTTCAAAATGGATCTCCTGCCTGATATTTACTGGAATTATTTGGAAGCAAGTATGGCTCAACTTGAAGGTATTTTTATGGTCTAATTCCACTAGATGGAATTAGAAAAGACCGGCCCCAAACTCAATCGATCCCTCGTGAGGGGAATTGAAATCTTGCGCTGCTTCAAACCCGGAACAGACTTACTGGGCAATGGTGAAATTGCCGAAAAAACCGGCCTGCCCCCCTCAACTATTAGTCGACTAACGCAAACCTTAGTGTTATCTGGGTTTCTAGAGCATGATCACCAACACTCAGCGTATCGATTAGCCCCAACTGTGTTGAGTTTGGGTCACGCCTACAAAACAGGCTCTCAAGAGATTAAGATTGCAGAACCTTTGATGCGCAAAGCTTCGGAAAAATTCAAGCTCAATGTTGGCCTTGCTGTTGCCGATCGACTAGAAATGGTTTATCTAGAAACGATTCGGTACACGAAGAATATTGCCCTACGTAATGTTGTCGCTGGCCAAAGAGTGCCCATAGAGCGAACCTCTCTAGGCAGGGCATGGATAGCACACCTAAATCCTGATACCCGTAAGCAACTACTATCTCAAATCAAAAAACAAAAAAATAAGAACTGGCTACAGATTGAAAAAGAAATTATTGAATCAATTGAATCAATACACAAAAAAGGTTATTGTGTTGCTTCCTGGTTACCAGAAATCTGCGCTATTTCAACATCGGTTCAATTGATTAACGGCCAATATGCATCACTTAACTTTAGCACCCCAGGTGACAGCAATCTGAATCGGGTTTTAGAAAATTACTCCGACCACTTGCTAGAATTAAGAGATAAGATTCAAACTGAAATCCAAACACTAACAAGCTCAACTTAAAAAATGACAACTAAAAATATCCGTACCGTCTATATCTGCGATGCTATCAGAACCCCAATCGGCCGTTATGCCGGCTCTCTATCGAGCGTTCGGGCCGATGACCTTGGGGCTGTGCCAATTAAAGCCCTTATGGAGCGCAATCCACAAGTCCAATGGGATCAAGTCGATGATGTGATCTATGGATGCGCCAATCAAGCGGGCGAAGACAATCGCAACGTAGCGCGGATGAGCTCATTGCTTGCAGGTCTCCCTCAAGAAGCTCCAGGAGCCACGATTAATCGCCTATGTGGCTCAGGTATGGATGCGATTGGTACTGCTGCAAGATCAATTGCCTCAGGAGAAAATGATCTGATGATCGCTGGCGGCGTAGAGAGCATGAGCCGAGCTCCATTTGTAATGCCCAAAGCAGAGTCAGAATTTTCCAGAAGTAATGTAGTGCACGACACAACCATTGGCTGGCGCTTCATCAATCCTTTAATGAAGCAAGCCTACGGTGTAGATTCCATGCCAGAAACTGCTGAGAATGTTGCTGACGATTTCAAGATCAATCGGGTAGATCAAGATCAGTTTGCTGTGAGAAGTCAAAATAAAGCTGCTGCAGCTCAAGCTAGCGGGCGCTTAGCTAAAGAAATTACACCGGTAGTGATCCCTCAGAAAAAAGGAGATCCTATTATTGTTACTCAAGATGAACACCCACGTGCTACTACTATGGAAGTACTTGGGAAACTTAAGCCGATTGTGCGAGCGGATGGCACAGTAACAGCGGGCAATGCCTCAGGTGTCAATGATGGGGCTTGTGCACTTCTGCTTGCGAGCGAAGAGGCAGCTAAGAAATATAACCTAAAGCCACGAGCGAAGATTATTGGGATGGCAACAGCCGGCGTTGCACCTCGCATTATGGGATTTGGTCCAGCGCCAGCCTCTAAAAAATTACTAAAGCGCTTAGGCCTCTCGATAGATCAAATGGATGTGATTGAATTAAATGAAGCATTCGCGGCACAAGGCTTAGCTACCTTGCGCGATCTGGGTGTTGCCGACGATGATGTGCGCGTGAATCCCAATGGCGGCGCAATAGCACTAGGCCATCCACTAGGCATGAGTGGTGCACGTTTAGTGACAACCGCCTTAGTCGAGTTAGAAGAAAAACAAAAGCGCTATGCACTCTGCACAATGTGTATTGGGGTGGGGCAAGGAATTGCTATTGTGATTGAACGAGTGTAACTAACTCTGAGGTTGAAAATCTGCCGAGGTAAATTAATCGAAATTTATCCCGGCAGCTTTTACCGCAATATCCCACTGCGCCTGTTCAGTGCGAATATATTTCTTCACCTCTTCGGGGTCGCCATACATCGGTGCACTTGCTTCTTCGCGTAGTTTTTCAATCAGCGACGGGCTTCTCATGGATTTCTGAATCGCAGTATTCAGTTGCCTGATCACTTCCTGCGGCGTTCCTGCAGGGGCAACCACCACCTTCCAATCCACCGCCTCAAATCCTTTATAACCCTCTTCACTCACAGTGGGCACCTTAGGAAGAATGGGAATACGTTTAGCAGAAGTAATTGCTAAAGCTCGTAACTTGCCGCCGGCAATCATACCCAATACTGACTGCGGTGTGGCGAACATAAATTCTGTTTGACCGCCGATGAGATCTGTAATTGCAGGTGAAGCCCCCTTATAGGGAATAAAAGAAACTTTATAACCTGCCCTATTGGCCAACATTTCACCTGCGATATGCCCAACTGTTCCAGCACCAGCGGTAGCTTGTTTGTATTCTTCAGGCTTAGCTTTAACACTCTTAACTAAGTCGCCTAAAGTTTTCCAAGGGGATGTCGTTGACACAACCAGAACCATAGGGACTTCTGCGACAAGTGCCACAGGTATAAAGTCCCTGACTGCATCAAAAGGCATCTTGGATATTGCCGCTGGGTTGATTGCTAAATTAGAGGTTTGCCCCATACCAATGGTGTACCCATCTGGCTTTGCCTTGGCAACATAATCCATCCCAATATTACCGCCACCGCCTGGTTTGTTGTCTACTAAAATAGTCCACTTGAGGTCTGTAGAAATTTTTTCCGCAATCATTCTGGCAACTGCGTCAGTGCCACCACCCGGAGTGTAGGGAACAACCAACTTAATAGACCTATCTGGATAGGTTTGCGCATAGGAGAGGCTCTGAACAGTAGCGCCCACCAATAACAATATTGCAAGAATCAGTTTTGTGTTCATTAAAAATGAATCGTTCCATTGGCTAAATATTGAGCGATCTCGTCGTTAGAAAAACCCAATTGGGAAAGTATCTCTTCGGTTTGCTCGCCAATATTAGGCGGGCTATGTCGAATACCCAATCTTTTACCATCCATCATCAAGGGCAGCAAAGGAGTAGTGGTGTCTTGACCGGCTTTGGGCCCATCAGTCAGGCGGATCGGAGCAAGTCCCCCAGTAGCAATTAAATGAGGGTCCTCAAATAACTCTTCGGGTTTTGTGATTGGGGCAAATGGCAAGCCATTTTCCTCAAAGATCCCACTAATTTGTTTTGCACTAAATGGCGCTAGGCGTTTTTTTACCTCGGGGATAAGGGTCGACCTTGCTTCGACACGTTGATTATTTTGCTTCAGATTAGGATCTGCATATAGATCCTGAAAATCAAATGCATCACAAAAAATCTTCCATTGAGTGTCCGATACCACTGCCAAGAAAATCTTTTCACCTTCAGCCACTTCAAAAACATCATAAATTGCCCATGCAGAAATACGACTAGGCATTGGTTTGGCGGCCTTACCAGTGACCGCATATTGCATCATGTGCTGACCAACGAGAAAAACATTATTTTCAAAAAGTGCACTTTGAACCTCCTGCCCAAAGCCAGTTTCATCTCGCTGCCTTAATGCCGCCATCACACCAATCGCACCAAAGACCCCTCCCATGATGTCATTAACAGATGTACCTGCACGCAAAGGGCGATCTTCAGGACCGGTCATGTAAGCCAAGCCGCCCATCATCTGCACTACCTCATCTAATGCAGTGCGATGATCATATGGGCCGGGCAAAAATCCTTTATGAGAAACATAGATAAGCTTTGGATTCGTTTTTTTAAGAGTTTCATAATCCAAACCCAACTTGCGCATGGTTCCTGGTTTGAAGTTTTCACTCACGATATCGGCAGTAGCAACTAATTTTTTAATAATCTCGATGCCTTCGGGGGTCTTCATGTCCACCGAAATACTCTTTTTATTACGATTGAACATGGGGAAAAAGCCAGCGCCTGAACCCAGCAATTTACGCGTCTTATCGCCAGTGATCGGCTCAACCTTAATCACTTCAGCACCAAGATCGGCCAATACCATTCCGCAAGTTGGACCCATCACCATATGGGTAAATTCCACCACTCGAACACCAGCGTAAGGCAAGGACTTCTGCTTATCCACCTAGACCTCCCACTTGCTGGTTAATTCAAATCCTTTGGGTACCCCAGCCTCGGGTACCATGCCATATAGCATTTCATTTGGTATGCCTGCTTGTAGCGGTTTACGTGCCTCAAATAGCAAATCTAAATTGATGCCAGTTTTCACCCCCATGGCTTCAAACATAAATACTAGGTCTTCAGTTACAACATTGCCAGATGCTCCTGGCGCATATGGACATCCACCTAGACCACCCATGGAAGAATCAAAGGAAGTAACCCCTTCCTCATATGCCGCCAGACAGTTAGCCAAGCCAAGACCACGAGTGTTGTGTAAGTGTGCCGCCCCTGCTTTGCTGCCAATAGCAGCCTTGAGACGACGAAACAGTCTTTTAATTTGAGCGGGATTTGCATAACCAGTGGTGTCAGATAAACCCGATTCATCCGCTCCAGCACTCACTACTTGTTCGGCCATCCAAATGACTTCATCTTCTGAGACCAAGCCCTGTATGGTGCATCCAAACGCAGTTGCAATGCCTGCCTCAATTTTGACTGATGGGGCATATTCATTGCGAAATTGCACAATCTTAGCAACTTCCTGAATCATCTCTTCACGGGTTTTTCTAACATTGGCAAGTGAATGTGCAGCGCTCGCTGACACAGGAATGGTGACTTTATGAACGCCTGCCGCAATTGCCGCCTCAGCCCCCTTCAGATTTGGAACTAATGCCATCACCGTCAAACCCGCTAAAGTTTTTGCATGCCTGACCACCTCCGCTGCATCAGCCATTTGAGGCAATAGCTTCGCGGGGACAAATGAAGCAACTTCAATCTCCCGAACTCCCGCTTGATACAGCGCATCAACCCAAGCATTTTTGGCAAATGTAGGCATGATGGACTTAATTGACTGCAGACCATCGCGAGGGCCTACCTCACTAATTAACACATCTACAGCTGCAGTATTTATCATGTTCTATCTTATACAAGTTTCGTGCAATATTTAGTCAACAGTAACTTCGGCAGACTTTACTAGGTTTACCCAAAACTTTTCATCCTCAGCTAAAAATTTAGCAAACTGTGCTGGCGATGAAGAGAGCGAAACATCAGTACCCTCTCGTGCTAGAGCAGCTTTTATGCCAGGCTGACGCATCACTGTTTGGATTGCATCAAAAATTTTCTGCACAATCGCAGGCGGCGTTCCAGCAGGAACAAAAAAACCATACCAAAATTCAATCGCATAATCGGGTAAGCCTGCTTCGCGCATCCCAGGCAAGCTTGGTGCCAGCGGAGAGCGTTCACGAGCTGAAATTGCAAGCCCCCGCAATCGACCCGCTTGAATCATAGGCAATACAGATGGAGGCGTCCCAAAAGTCAATTGCGTATCACCCGCAATAACCGATTGAATAGCCAATGAGCCGCCTCTAAATGGGATGTGCGTCATCTTAACATCCGCTACTTGGCCAAAAAGCGCCGCCGCCAAATGAGGCGCAGATCCATTGCCTGAGGTGCCATAATTTAAACCGCCTGGATCTTGCTTCGCCCTTGCAATCAATTCCTTTACTGAAGTAATGCCTATCCCTGGATAAACTGCAATCACAACCGGTGAACTTGTTAACTTCGTGACCGGTTGAAAATCACTTGGCCGATAACCTAACTTAGGGCTTAGTGCGGGATTCACTGAAATACTGCTTGGGCTGGCAATCAGCAAGGTGTAGCCATCGGGTGGCGATTTTGCAACCTGCTCTGCAGCAATACTAGAGCCAGCTCCTGGTTTATTTTCAATAATGACGGATTGACCGAGAGCTTGCCCTAGAGCGACACTCACATTTCGAGCAACATAGTCAGCTGCACCACCGGGCGCAAAGCCCACAATCAATCTCACCGGCTTACTCGGGTAGGCAGGAGTCTGAGCATTGCCAACCGATGACACAACACTCATTACCAAGGCAACAAATAACAAATTTAGCTGATGCATTAGGGTCTCCTCCTAGCCGATGATTTCAAATTTATTGATTCAATACTGACTAAAAGCCATTTAAAACAATTTTTCCAAGATGCTGATTGGTGTCCATCATTTCCTTGGCCGCAATCAAATCCTGAAAAGGAAATACTCGTTCAATGATTGGTTTAATTTTTCCCTCATTAATTAAAGGCAAAATTTGCTCTTTGAAAGCGGGGACGGCTTCTGAACGCTGTTCGGGCGTGCGCAATTTATTTGAGACTCCAAACAAAGTAAGGCGCTTTGTATGCAATGCCTGAATATCAATATCGGCATTTAGAACATTATCTACATAACCAACCGTAGCCAGGCGCCCCTCAAAAGCCATTACACGAATGCATTCTGCAAACATCGACCCACCCACGGTATTGATTACAAGATTCACACCCTTCCCTTCAGTGGCACTCATAACAGCCTCATAAAAGTCAGGCTTACGTGTACATAAACCTAAATCTAAGCCTTCAGATTGAAGTCGATCTAACTTCGCCTGAGAGCCGGAAGTGCCAATGACTTTTGCGCCAAGAGCCTTAGCCATGGCAAGCGCTGTAACACCTACACCTGAAGTCACCCCGGGTATCAAAACCCATTCTCCTGCGCGCAAATGGCCTTGAATCACCACCATATCAAATACGACCATCGCAGTTAAAGGCAAGGCTGCTGCTTGCTCCCAACTTAGATTATTTGACATGGGCATAGCCTCACGCTGATCCATCAAGGCATATTCAGCAAAGGCACCTGAACAACGCCCCATGACGCGATCGCCAATTTTGAAATTTTTCACACTCTCACCGCAAGCCACCACTTCCCCTGCAGCTTCCATGCCGATGGCCTTGGCAGCTCCGGGTTTATGGAGGCCATGACTCAAAATAAATTCACCACGATTTAGGGCTGCAGCTCGCACGCGTATTTCAATTTGCTGTGCACCTGGGGCAGTGCGCTCAAGCTCACGAATTTCAATTGCAGCTTTATCGCCATCTATCCGCATCCAATACGATTGCATATATTTCCTTTGTTAATTTACTTGCCACGGAAAACGGGCTTACGTTTACCCATAAAGGCGCTTCGACCTTCCGCATAATCTTCACTCTCAAAACAATTACGGATCAATTGATTGCACATTTGATGATCAATCTCAGGTGATGGTTTTAATATCTGAGCAATAATTGCCTTACCAGCGCTCACTGTGATGGGCGCATTGGCGGCCAATGACTGCTGATACTCGCTCAGCAAATCGTTCAATTTTTCTGTAGGGCACACACGAGTGATCAATCCAACATCATGCGCTTCCTGAGCATCAATCCGACGTGCCGTAAAAAATAAATCCTTGGCAACAGCAGGCCCAACTAGATCAACTAAATTTTTTAATGCCGAATATCGATAACCCAACCCCAAACGAGCAGCGGGAATAGAAAATACAGCATCAGCACTAGAGATACGAATATCACAACTCATGGCCACATTAACGCCGCCGCCAATACAATAACCACGAATACACGCTAAGGTTGGTTTGCTAAAGTTATAAATTCCCATTAATGCTTGTTCTGCCATGGACTCATATCTCGTTACAGCCTCTTTGGCAGCGCGCATATCTTCAAATTGAGTAATGTCAGCACCAGAAACAAAGGCCTTCTCTCCTGCGCCAGAAAAAACGACCAAACGAATCTTGTCATCGCTCTCAGCTTGAGCCAGCAAGGGGTTTACTGCTTCCCACATGTCAACCGATAGGGCATTATGACGCGCTGGATTATTAAATTGGATGTGTAAGGTACTACCATCGGGATCCATCCACGCTTTTACACGATCAGTTGTTGATACATATTGAATACTGCTCATTAATAAACTCCCTGTGCTTTCAAACGCGTTAGCGTGTCGGTCTCTAGGCCCAACTCACGCAAAATCTCTTCGCTGTGCTCGCCACGTTTAGGTGCTGCACGAGCAATAGTGCTCGGTGTACGCTCTAACTGTACTGGTTGACCCACCAACCGTTGAGGGCCCTGATGAATAGATACGATATCCTTAACCATTCCTAGATGTTGTATCTGAGGTTCTTCGAATACGCCTTTGACATCATTAATCAAACCACAGGCAACACCACCGGCATTAAACTTCTCAACCCAATAAGCGCGCTCTTGAGTGGCTAAGCGACGATTGATTTCCGCATTAATGGAATCACGATGAATAGAGCGGCCTTGCTTATCTTTATAGCGCTCATCCGTCACCCATTCCGGGGCGCCTAGAATGTCGCAGAATCGCTCCCAAATCTTCGATCCAAATACTGCAATATTCATATACCCATCTTTTGCCTTGTATACACCTGTTGGTATGCTGGTTGGATGGTAGTTTCCAGCCTGAGTCGGCACATCACTATCAATGAGCCAACGCGATGTTTGGAAATCCATCATATACACCATGGATTCCAGCAAAGAAGTATGTAGCCACTGCCCCCTCCCCGAAGCTTCACGCTCTAAGAGGGCCACCAAAATACCTTGGGCCGCAAAAATACCGGCACATAAATCGGCAATGGGAATACCGACTCTCATAGGACCATCACCAGGCTTGCCGGTAACTGACATCAAGCCACTCATGCCTTGTGCAATCTGATCAAAGCCTGGACGCTGTGCTAGTGGACCAGTTTGTCCAAAACCAGAAATACTCGCATAAACCAAACTAGGGTGATCCTTACTTAAAGTCTCGTAATCAATCCCAAGGCGAAATTTGACATCAGGCCGAAAATTTTCAACCACGACATCCGCTGTGGCAATCAACTGCTTTAGTACGGCAATTCCTTCTGGCTCTTTTAAATTCAGAGTGATTGAACGTTTATTGCGATGGGTATATTGATAGTCAGAGCCGTCCTGACCTCCTAAGGTGTCATCTCCACGCATATGCTCTGGCATTTGCACTTGAATGACATCAGCACCCCAATCGGCTAGTTGGCGACAAGCCGTTGGTCCAGCACGAACTTGCGTTAAGTCAATAACGCGAAAACGGGAGAGTGCAGCAGAAGCGGGTAAATGTGGCATAAAAGTGCGCCTTCAATATCAATATATTCGGATGAATTCTGGAAACGCAGGGCCTCTAAAAAACTAGAAGCCCCACTTGATTAATCAATTTTCAGGTTATTGTCTTTTGCAAATTTCTGCCAATACAGGATTTCTTGCTTAAAAGATTTCTCAAACTTATCCGGTGGAGTGGCAATAATATCAAAGCCCTCATCGCCAAACTTCTTACTCAACTCCGGACTTGATAATGACTTCGTAATAGCCAGATAAATACGATCGACAATTGGCCTTGGAGTTTGTGGAGGCGCAAAAATACCAAACCAATTATTGATATCGTAGCCCGGCAACACTTCAGCAACGCTAGGAACATTAGGTAGCGATAGCATTCTTTGGCCACTTGAGACCGCAATTGGAATGACCTTGCCGCTACGAATATGCTGCATTAAACCCGGAGCCGTTCCAAAGGACATGTTAATTTGACCCCCCAGCAAATCAGCTAAAGCTCCTCCACTGCCCTTGTAATGAACCATTGTCATTTCAGTTCCGCTAGATTTTTCGAGTAACTCAGCCGCTAGATGTGAGATCTGACCAGCACCAGCAGTACCGATTGTCACCTTCCCAGGATTTGCTTTTGCATACGCCAATAACTCCTTTAAATTTTTAAAGGGCGCACCAGGATATGCAACAAGCAATTGGGGGGCATTAGCAACCTTAGTAATGGCCACCAAACTCTGCGTATCAAATGGCAGCTTAAAAAATGTTGGGTTGCTCGTAATGGCG
The DNA here is from genome assembly GCF_018881925.1 of Polynucleobacter sp. Latsch14-2. Lineage (GTDB taxonomy): Bacteria > Pseudomonadota > Gammaproteobacteria > Burkholderiales > Burkholderiaceae > Polynucleobacter. The sequence continues at coordinate 189,535 of NZ_JACVPL010000003.1, forward strand.
CTATTGGTTAATAAAATGGTGTAGCCATCCGGAGCAGCTTTGGCAACTGCCTCTGTGCCAATAATGCTTGAAGCACCAGGTTTGTTGTCGACAATGACAGCAACCCCCAACTCCCCAGATATTTTTTCAGCCAACACTCGGCCCAAGGCATCTGACCCACCTCCAGGCGCAAAAGGAATAATCATCCTGATTGTGCGATTGGGATAATCGGCAGCATTCGCTGCCAATGAAAATTGGCAGAAAACCGCTAGAAAGAAAGTTAAAAATAGTCTCATTTAGTCCTATTACCTTGTTTTAAAAAGAGCTGGCAAGTAAGATCTTTGTTATTCATCTAACTATAAATTAAAAAAGTGGAGACAAAATGTTTAATGCACCCCCTGTTCTAGGCACAGAGGTGTTTGCTCGCATTCCCGATCAGTACCGTAAAGCTGGACAACTCTCAAACGAACGCCTACAGGCCGGAAAAGGCACCCTTAAAACCGATAGCTACATTGAGGGACCCTCATTTGATCGAGAGGGTAACCTCTACATTGTTGATATTGCCTTTGGCTTAATTTATCAAATTAGCCCCCAAGGGGTGGTGAAATTAGTTGCCGAATATGATGGTGAGCCTAATGGCCTCAAAATCCATCAAGATGGGCGGATTTTTATCGCGGATCATAAAAATGGTTTAATGCTTTTAGATCAGCCTCAAGGCGTGGTAAAGCCGTTTATTGAGCGCTATAAAACCGAGTCATTTAAGGGCTTAAATGATTTGGTTTTTTCAAAAAATGGTAATCTCTATTTCACAGATCAAGGGCAAACTGGCCTTCAAGACCCATCCGGTCGAGTCTTCTGTCTCAATAAAGCAGGAGATTTAGCCTGTCTTTTGAATAATGTTCCAAGCCCCAACGGGATCGCCCTAAACCCCCAAGAAAGTGTTTTATATATTGCCGCCACTCGTGCTAATAGCGTCTGGCGTGCAATGCTACTTCCTGATGGCTCTATCACTCGGGTTGGCAACTTTATACAAATGTCTGGCGGCTCGGGCCCTGATGGGCTAGCACTTGATCAGACTGGTAACATCTATGTAGCTCATGCAGGCTTTGGTGCTGTTTGGAAATTCTCGCCACAAGGTGAGCCCCTGCTACGCATCAACTCTTGTACTGGACTCATGACAACCAACATTGCCTTTGGTGGAAAAGATCGCCAAGATCTTTACATTACAGAATCTGAATCAGGCAGCATCCTTGTAGCACGTATGGATACCCCTGGACTCCCTCTCTACTCTCACGAATAATATGACCAATCAACAAAAATACATCAAGTCGGAAGACCTCGTTCGATTCACTCAAGCCGTCTACGAAAGCGAAGGAGTCCCAAAGGAAGATGCGCATTTAGCCGCCGACACTTTAGTTCAATCTGAGCTATGGGGACACTCGTCACATGGCTTATTGAGACTATCTTGGTACTATGCTCGGCTTCGCTCTGGCGCCATGAAGGCGCAGACCAACACCACACTAGCGGTTGATTCCAATGCTATCGCCGTTCTCGATGGTGGCGATGGAGTAGGTCAAGTGATTGCTAAACGCGCAATTGAAGAGTCAATTGAGCGCGCTAAGAAACATAGTGTTGGCATCGTCTCAGTCAGAAACTCAAATCATTTTGGTACCTGCATGTACTTCACCAGAATGGGGGCTAAAAATGGTTGCATTACGATTCTGATGAGTAATGCGGGGCCTAACATGGCGCCTTGGGGCGGTCGCAAAAAGAAAATCGGCACCAATCCCTGGTCAATCGCAGTGCCTGCTGGTAAACATGGGGCAGTCGTGATGGATATGGCTAACTCCGGCGTAGCACGCGGCAAAATCTATTTAGCTCAGAAGCGTCGCCAGCCTATACCAAATGACTGGGCAATCGATAAAGATGGGCGCCCGACAACAGATCCGCAAGCAGCCATTGAAGGTTTTATTCTTCCGATGGCAGGCCACAAAGGGTATGTCATGGGCGTCATGGTCGATATATTGTCTGGCGTTCTTTCTGGTAGCTCATTTTTAGATCAAGTTCACGGCCCTTACGACCCTGTCAATAGAAGTGGTGCCGGTCACTTAGCCATCTCTTTAAATGTAGCAGCCTTTCAACCCCTAGCTGAATTTGAAGAGCGCATGGATGAATACATTCACTCATTGAAAGATGTGCCACTTGCCGAGGGACATAAGCAAGTTTATTTCCCCGGAGAGATGGAAGCACAAGCAGATGCTGAAAATCGGCGCTTAGGTCTTTTGCTGCCAGAGGACACCATACTCAGTCTCAAACAAGTTGCCATCGAATCTGGACAAGAAAAGCTGCTCCCTTTCTAAATCGAATCACCCAAGATATCCATGAAAACCATCCAATATTTATGCTTCATCATCTGCTGTGTATTAAGCCACCTAGGATTTGCTCAGCCGACGGCTCCATGGCCTACACGAACAGTCAAAATTGTTTCTGGGTTAGGTCCTGGGAGCAGCATGGATTTGGTTGCTAGAACAATAGCGCCTACCCTTTCTGAGATTTGGGGCCAACCGGTCATAGTGGAAAATAAAACCGGGGCTGCAGGTAACGTCGCTGCTGGTTATGTAGCTGGGGTTGAAGATGATCACACCATTTTGATTGCGCAAAATGCTATTACGATCAGCGCCTCTTTTTATCCAAAACTTTCTTATAACCTGAAGAAGGATTTAAAGCCTGTCAGTCAAATCACCTCAATGCCTTTAGTGGTTGTGGTGAATAATAATCTCCCCGTTAAAAATCTAAAAGAATTAATAGAGTACGCAAAACAACGCCCTAATGAATTGAACTTTAGTTCGGCAGGCATTGGTAACGCTGATCATATGGCGGGAGAATTACTAAATGCTCAGGCTGGGATCACAATGACCCATGTGCCATTCACTAGCGGCGCATTGGCGCTGAATGCTGTAATGGCCGGTGATGTACAGATGTACTTACCTGGACTACCAGTAAGCGTGCCCAATATTAAAGCGGGTAAAGTGAAAGCGCTTGCCGTAACCACCAGCAAGCGCGCACCCGTATTAAGCGAACTCCCCACCGTCGCGGAAGCTGCAATTCCAGGTTTTTCAGTCCCCCTCTGGTATGGGATCTTTGCAAATCAAACGATGTCAGATGCCTCTATGAAGAAACTGGCAAGTGATTTGAATAAAGCGATTAAAACACCAGATATTCAAAACAAGATTGGCTCAAGTGGCATTGATTTAGTTGGAAGCACCCCAGAAGCATTCAAGGTATTTGTCAATAATGAAATGGATCTGTGGGCGCAAACTATTAAAGCCAGGAATCTCAAACCGGATTAAATCGACTCACCGGGTTAATGAGGGTGCCAATACCCTCAATCTCTGACTCCACAATATCTCCAGGCTGGTTATAGCCTTTAGCGGGTACTAACTTCTCACCATCCTCTGGTGGCATCCAATTGCCGCCCAAAGATTTATCCGAAGACCAGGCGGTCCCCGCCGGAGTTCCCGTAATGATCACCATGCCAGGCCTCAGAGTGAAATTAATTGAGAAGAAGTGAACTAATTCAGCGCAGGTCCAGATCATATCCCCTGTATTTCCTGACTGGCGAAGTTCACCATTAATTCTGGTTCGTAGACTTAAGGTTTGTGGATCCCTAATCTCATCGGTCGTCACAATGCAGGGGCCTAAAGGTGCAGATGAATCAAATGCTTTACCCCTACCAAGCTCATACCAAGTACTACCATCAGGCTTAAAGCGCACTTGACGGTCGCGAGCAGTAACATCATTCACAATTGTGTAACCAAAGACATGGTCTAAGGCGGATTCCACTGGAATATGCCGCCCCGGCTTACCAATCACAATCGCCAATTCTGTTTCAGAATCGAGCTTTTCCGTTAACAAAGGGTCATAGATAATCGCCTCATTAGGTCCCACAACACAATCCCCAGTTTTTACAAAGAATTCTGGCTCCTTGCCAGATAAGGGAGCATTTGCCTTCTCTTTATTGTGAGAATGGTAGTTGCTTCCAGAGCACAAGATAGTGCTTGGAATCATTGGGGCAAGTAAGTTGATTTGATCTAGTGCATGCACTTTCTGCTGATCCAAAAAAGCATGTTTCTGGATTGCCAGCAAATCTATTTTCTTTTCAGCGGATAGCTTGATGAGCCCCGCCATATCTCCGGGATAAACAGCCCCCCTATCAGACAAAGCATGAATTTCAGCCACTTGATTGTTTAATAAAAAACCAAGCTTAGGTAAATCCGGTTGATTGACTGTTGAAAATCGAATTAATTTCATAATGCTTTCGCTTATTCTAGTTTGCCCATTTTCTTCACAACTAACGCAAGTCGCTTCTGGTCTTGGGCAATAAATTTTTCAAAATCAGCCCCATCAAGATATTTGATTGGCGTATTCATTCCGCCCATTGCAGCTATAAATCCCGGGTCGTTAATTGAATTTTTTGCGGCTTTACGTAACTGTGTCAGCTTTGCTTGAGATAGGCCTGCTGGAGCAAATAAGCCCGACCAAATATAAAACTCGACATCATAGCCTTGCTCTTTCATCGTTGGCAGATCGGGGTAAGCCTTCAAACGCTCTGCACCCCACGTGCCTAAAAATCGTACTGTGCCTGCTTTTTGATGTGCCGCAGCAGTGCCGGGAGCTTGCGCTACGACATCCACCTGCCCTGCTAATAAGGCAGTCATAGATGGCCCGCCGCCGTTATACGGCACGTGCACAAGATCAACCCCAGCCGCCTGCCACAGCATGGCCTGTGCAACATGGGTAGTGCCATAAATTCCAGAAGAGCTATAGGAAAACTTCCCAGGATTGGCTTTTGCATCTTTAATCAAATCGCCAACTGTTTTCCAGGGGCTATCAGCTTTCACAACTAGTACCGTTGGATCAGCAGAGACCAAAGCGATCGGCGTGAAATTAGCCATCGTATAAGACTGAGGCTTGCCAGACACCTTTTCAGATTCAGGAATAATAAGGATGCTAGATAAGGCCATCAGAAGTGTATTGCCGTCTGGTTTTTGCTTAGCTGCATACGCCATTCCCACAGCACCTCCAGCGCCAATTTTATTTTCAACGATGACAGCTTGGCCCAATTCTTTGCCCAAAGGAACCGCCAAGGGTCTTGCTGTGATATCAGCAATTCCACCGGGGGCTAGCGGCACAATCAAATTAACAATCCTATCCGACGCCTCCACCGCATAGGATCCTTGCGTCACCAGTAGCGCAAATAAGATAGAGAACATATAAAGAATGCGAAAGCTACGGATATTAAAATTCATAATGGCAATCGAGGAAAAAATAATAGTTGGTTAAAGAGTGAATAGGTCGATTGCTATGCTATCAACCTTGCTTGTTGTGCATGAAACATTAAATCACACCTGATTTTTTAAACGCTGCAATCTCGTCGGCAGAATACGCAAGGCTATCCAACAAAGCATCCGTATCCTCACCAATACGCGGTGGCGATTTGTGCAACTGAGGGCCATCCGTTAGAAACTGAAATGCCGCCTTAGGCAGTCTAATATCCCGATCCAAGCCACAATCTTTTTGAGAAAATACTCCAAAAAATTCTCTGGCTTTTACCTGTTCGCTTTCCATTACCTCAGGAATGCTCAATACTTTAGCAGCCGGCACTCCAGCATTATTAATAATAGGCTCCCAATTTTGGGCGGAATCTTTTAATAAAGCCCCTTGAATTGCCTCACGCAAAATTTGAGTGTGATTTCTTCTGCTGGCTGCATCTTTAAAGCGATCGTCCTGCAACAAACTACTTAAGCCAATGGATTTAAGTAAATTCATGAACTGATGTTGCTCGTTAATCGCGATCGCTAGCAAGCCATCGGCTGTTTTGAAGGTAGTCGAAGCGGGCGAGCGGCTCGGCGCTTCATTCCCGCGCAAGCCCGGAGGGTTACCAGTATTGACATAGGTAGTAAGGATGCTCGACATTAAAGCCATGCAGCTATCCAGCATTGAAATATCAATATGCTGGCCTTTACCGCTACGAGATCTCTGAAATAGAGCTGCTGATATTGCATACGCACCTGACATCCCCATCGCATAATCGACTACAGGAGGGCCAGACTTGAGGGGTCCGCTTTCAGGGCTGCCAGTGATGCTCATAAATCCTGCCGCAGCCTGAATCACGCTATCGTATGCAGGGTAACGTGCTTTAGGCCCATTCTGACCATAGCCCGTCATAGAGCAGTAAATAATATCCGGCTTGACCTTGCAGACCTGCTCATAGCCGATATTCCTTTGGGCCATGGAACCAGTTCTCAGATTTTCGACTATGACATCTGCGGTAGATGCCAGCTTCAGAAATATTTCCTGACCCTCTTTGCTATCCAAATTTAAAGCAAGAGAGCGCTTATTGGCTCCTTGAGTTAAAAAGGATGGGGACATCCCGACATCCCCTAGCTTTGCATCACCCTCCGAACGCCAACGGGTAGATTCACCTTTGCCGGCTGGCTCAATCTTGATAACATCTGCACCCAAAAGCCCCAACTGATATGAAGCATAAGGCCCGGCTAGGACACGGGTTACATCAAGAACTCGAATTCCATCAAAAGCTTGCATCTTTATCTTTCTAAAAACAATACTTAAAAATGATCCAAAAGTGAGATCTATTCAAACGCCTTAATGCCACCAGTAGCGATCAACTTTTCCCAAAATTTAGTATCGCTTCTTAAAAACTGACCAAACGCTTCTGGTGACGCCGAAACAAAAACCTCAGTTCCGTCTGACTCCAATGACTGCCGTACTGATGGACTATTCATGGCCGTCTTGATTCCAGCATAAAGCTTATCAACCACATCTGGCGGCGTTCCCGCAGGAGCAAAAATAGCATTCCACTGAAATATTTCATAACCCGACAGGCCTGCAGCCCGCATACCTGGAAGATTAGGAACAATAGGTGAAGCATCTTTACTGGTTACTGCGAGACCAACTAACTGGCCCGAGCGCATTAACTGCATCACAGTAGGCGTGGTGGCAAAAGTAAGCTGCGATTCGCCAGCCACTACCGATACTACGGCTGGAGAGCCGCTCTTAAATGGTACGTGCGTCATTTGCACATTAGCAACTTCATTAAATAGCACGCCAGCAAAATGAGGTCCAGAGCCAATCCCCGAGCTTGAGTAGTTCAATTTTCCGGGAGCTGATTTTGCTAGCTTTATCAGCTCGGGCACAGAATGTACCCCTAAGTCCTTGTTCACAACCAGTACCAGAGGTGCAATGGTGAGTTGAGATACGGGAGCAAATTGAGATTGCTTATAGTCCGCTTTAGAATTGAGGGCAGGATAAATAGAAACACTGCTTGCACTCGAAATCAGCAATGTGTAGCCATCGGCTTTTGACTTAGCAACAAATGATGCTGCAGCCGATCCACCTGCCCCTGGTTTATTGTCTATCACAATCGGCTGACCTAAAGCCCGACCTAAAGAAGGCGCAAGAATTCTGGCGACTAAATCGGTTCCTCCGCCCGGAGCATAACCAACAATAATCTTGATTGGTCTATCCGGAAAGTTTTCAGCGCGAGCAAGCAATCCCAAGGTCGCCATCAATCCAAAGACGGCAAGTTTAATGACTGAATTCATCTTATTTAGATCGCGGCGCGGGTATGAGCCCAGCAGTGTTAATCACGTCAATCACGTTCGGTGAGCTTAAAAAACGAATCAATGCAGCAGCAGCAGCATCTGGCTGAGTGGAATTTGTAGTAATAGCTCCTGCGAAGCTAAATCCAGGCTGCAAATCTTTGGGAATCGGGCCAAGGTATGTAATCCCAGGGGTGTGAATAATTTCGCTGACCTGCTGAAATCCTATCTCTGCTTCACCACGGGCAATCACGGCTGCAACAGCCTCACCTGAAGGTGGGCCACGCACCTTAATGCTCTTGCTCTTTACCTGGTCTAAGATCCCAAGCTTATTAAACATGGTGTTCGCAATATAGGTACCACTGCCGCTATCAGAATAAGCAATTGAGCTAGCAGCTAACAATGTTTTTCTAAATGCATCGACATTACTAATGTCTGGCTTAGGCGCATTCAACTTCACAGCTGCGCCTATCTGCGATAGAGCAAGAATAGTTATCGAATCATGCTTTACCAATCCGCGCTTAGCTAAATTTTCTGCAGCTTCACCATCCAAGATAACCATATCAGCTTGCTGACCAGCAGCTAAACGGGTTGGAATTGCTTCTGGTGAATCTCCGATTGAAGGCCCCCGTATCGTGATTAATTTATTTCCGGTAGCACTCTCAAATGCAGGTGCAAGCTTCTCATATACCCCATAGAATCCAGCTGAAATCATTACCTTAACATCAGCAGCCAGCACACCTTGCGCTGGGAGGATTAGCAAAAAACAAAAATGCAGCAAGTATTTAAAACTCAGCTTTGATTTCATATCGACATTCCATTCGTCTCTTAAAAAATGATTCGTTGTTATTCATTGCGTAAAGGCGCCGCTGAAATCAAATAGCTCAGGCCTATTCATCTTTCATATTAGCGTTTTTGACAATAGGCTGAAGGCGCTTTCTCTCTTCAGTCAAAAACTTAATAAAGTCTGCTTGAGATCCTGGGGTTGGCTCGATGCCTTGTGGAATGAGGCGTGCCTTGAGTGCATTCGTATCCAACGCAGCCTGTAAAGCAACATTCATTTTCTGAATAATGTCAGCAGGCGTGCCCTTGGGCGCAAATATTCCAGACCAATGGCCAATAAAGATATTGGGATAGCCCAACTCTTTAGTAGTGGGTACATTTGGCAGGCGAGTAATGCGCTTATTCCAAGTGGAGGCAATGGGCCTTAACTTATTACCTTCAATTTGCGGCAACACCACTACGCTAGCCTCAGATGTAGCGTCAACTTGTTTTGACACCACAGCAAAGACGCCTTCCGAACCGCTTTTGTAAGGAATAATTTCATAATTGCCGCCGCCTGTGTAGAGCTTAAGCATTTCAGCGACAAAGTGCGGTGTACTGCCGCTACCGGCAGTTGCAAATGTCAATCCCGAGGTACTCTGAGCTTTTTTAATTAAATCTTTTAGGTTCTGAACCGGCGAATCCGCGTTGACAACGATGATCGATGGACTTACAGCCATCATGCCTACAGGAACTAAGTCCTCCTGCTTGTAGGGCATGCTGCTTCTCAGCATAGGGATGGTAACTACGCCACCTGCTGCACCAGCATAAAAGGTGTAGCCATCAGGCGCACTCTTGGCAACATAATCTCCACCAACCACCGAACCCGCGCCTGGCTTGTTCTCAACAATAATCGGCTGACCCAGTTGCTTGCTCATACCCTCAGCAACGGCACGTGCAACGAGATCGTTTGCACCTCCAGGACCGAAACCGACGATAAATTTAATTGGGCGACTTGGCCAAGTATCAGCAAAAACCAAATTTGCCGCACAAAGGGAAAGGATGATGGTTAGCGCTTTAATTTTTTTCATGAAAATTTTTTCTCTAGAGAATCAAAATACTCTTTTTTTACACTGCTTTGTCGTTCTGCAAAAGTGGCTACCAGCAAGGGATCTTCAGTCAACTCACCGAACTGCTTCAGATGATTTAGCGCATTTGTCATGCCACGAACAGCGCCTTGTAAAGCGGCATTCGCATACAGGACTATCCCAAAACCCATTTCAGATAACTCCGCCTGAGACAGTGAAGGTGTTTTACCACCAATGACGATATTAATGAGTTGGGGGCAGTACGATTGAGAGGCAATCGTTTTAATTTCCTCAATACTTTCAGGAGCCTCAATAAAGGTCATATCAGCACCTGCTTCTGAATAGCTTACAGCCCTATCTAAGGCATCGCTTAAGCCGTTTACAGTTCTTGCATCCGTTCTGGCAATAATCAAAAAATCATCGTGCACCCGAGCATCTACTGCTGCCTTAATTTTCCCGCACATTTCCTCTTTAGAAATCACTTGTTTACCAGCAAAATGCCCGCAACGTTTAGGCATGGACTGATCTTCAATTTGAACAGCATGAGCGCCAGCGCGCCCTAATGTCTTTACACTGTGATAAACATTGACCGCATTCCCAAAACCAGTGTCAATATCAACGATCAAGGGAATTTGCACAGCATCAGAAATTGCGGCCGCATGGGACGCAACATCATGTAAATGAATAAACCCTAAATCGGGCATGCCATAAAACTGATTGGTCAATCCAGCACCGCTCAAATAAACGGCCTCAAATCCGGCATCTTCAATCACGCGTGCAGCGAGTGCGTTACCAGCCCCAGGGACCAATAGCCCACGCTTTTGATTGACCAATTCTCGTAAAGTAGTTCCTAAATACTTTGGCATGCCAGCCCCTTTTTTTATCATGATTATCTAGATTATATGGGGCAGATTAATCTCAGAAATCTTCACCAATGCTGGTAAAGACCTCATTGCCATACTTTTACTCTAAGTAGATATTATTCTCGCGGACAAGTTGTTCGTACTTCTTGAACTCGGCCTTCACAAAAGCAGCGAATTGTTCTTGAGTTGATGGCGCTACCGCAACCCCTCTAGACCGAGCTAAATCACGAAACTCTTTAGCTTGAATGATTTTGTTAATTTCTAAGTTAAGCTTTTTAACGACAGCATCTGAAGTTCCTGCAGCGACAAAGATACCCTGCCAGCCATCAGAATTAAAGCCCGGATAATTTTGCGCAATGGGCGGAACATTAGGAAGCACGTCAACAGTCTTAGGTCCACCGATGGCGATAGCTTTTAATTTTCCAGCCTTTAGCAACTCTAGAGTGGTGGTAGTGGTATCAAAAGTTAATTGAATATCATCCGCCATTAAAGCCGTTAACATTTGTCCGGACCCTTTGTACTGGACATGCGTTACCTCAATACCGGAGGCCTTCTGCAGCATCGCCATTGCTAAATGTGGTCCCGAGCCATTGCCATAAGAACCATAGTTAAATTTCTTGGGATTTTTTCGCACGTAATCAATCAATTCAGTCAGATTGTTCGCTGGAAAATTCGGGCCCGTTAATAAAACATAGCTAATAGAAAGGGTTTGCGCAACCGGAGTTAAATCTTTCTCGGTATTAAACGATAGTTTCTGTACAAAAGGGTTGATGACAATTTGCGACGCAGTATTGAGCAGCGTATAGCCATCTGCAGGCGAATGAACTACAGACTCTGCCGCAACAGTCCCCGCAGCTCCCACCTTATTTTCAACAACCACAGCCTGCTTAAAACTTTCCTGCAGTTTTGAGCCAATTGCTCTGCCGTATAAATCTACAGAGGAGCCAGCTGGATAGCCGATGATCATCTTGAGAGTTCGGTTTGGGTACCCCTGTGCAACACATACATTCGTCAAACAAAACAATATGACCGGCAGCAATATCTTTACCAATTTCATGGAATGAGGACCCTTTAAATTCTGATTAGACGTGAAATAACAATTCGATCAATTACCCTGACCCTTCGCCTTCATTTCTTTGATCGTTTTATTCCATCGATCACTCTCGGCATTGATAAATTCGGTTGTTTGCTTGATGCTGCCACCGAAAGGCAGCATATCATTTTGGTCATACTTCTCAATCAAATCCGGATTGAGAAGCGCTTGATTAATTGCTTGATTCATTTTTTCTTTAATATTCATCGGCGTTTTAGCAGGTGCAAAAACACCATTCCATAAATCATTTTTCAAGTTTGGATATCCAAGCTCGGTCAATGTAGGAACGTTAGGCAGACTGGGTAAATGTTTCTCGCTAGAAATAGCCAGCACTTTTACTTTGCCCTGCTTCGCAAACTGACTAACGCCTGTCATTGCCCCACAAGTAATTGCTGTTTCTCCCGCAACTGTAGCTAACAGCGCAGGGCCCGAGCCTTTATAGGGAATATGGGTTATGTCAGCCTTCCAAATAAGGTTGAATAAATTTTCGCAAGTGATGTTAGGTGGCGTAGCGGCGCCAGCAGTCGCATAAGATAGTTTTTCTTTCATCGCCAATTGCCTTAACTCCTCCAAGGTATTAGCGTTCACTTTTTCACCAACAAAAATACCCATAGGGGTATTACTCGCCATACTGATGGGCGCAAAATCTTTATCTGGGTTGTAGCCTGCATTTCCGCTCCATGCTGCATTTACCAATAGAGCTGGGGAGGTCATTAAATAGGTATAGCCATCAGGTGCTGCGTTTGCAACAAATTGCACGCCGATGCTGGCGCCAGCACCAGCCTTATTCTCAACAAAAACAGACTGCTTAAAAATTTCCGATAACCTTTGCGACAAGATGCGTGCGGCAACATCTGCCGAGCCACCAGGAGCAAAAGGAACAATCATGCGAATGGGTCGATTCGGGTAGGTGCTTGACTGAGCAAATATCACTGAAGAACCTAGAGAAAACCCTAATACCAGAACTAACGACGACATTATTTTGCGGTGCATATTTGTCTCCATTCTTGTTTTTTTTGATACTAATTGATTTTAGGCATAGAATGAAAAAAATTGTTAGCAATAAGCTGACGCATCATAAAAAAGAATTAGGAGACAATTTGTTTGCTACATATACCGAGGCCGCTCAACAGCAGTCTCTATCAGGCTTTGCTGCGGCAGATCCCTTACTTACTCCCATTGAAGATGCTCGCGCAAAACAAGACCTGTACTTTCAAAGTCTTAATCAAGACTTGCCTGAAGTTCATGCCGAGAAAAATCTCCACATACCGGGCCCTTATGGCGATATTCCCATTCGCTTGGTATATCCCGATGCAACAGGGCCGCTACCCTGCATCATTTTCATTCGCGGCGCAGGATGGTGGGCGGGCTCACTAGATTCCCATGCAAGAACTATCCGCAGCCTATCACTCATGAGTAACTGCGTAGTGTGCGCAATTGATTACCGGCGCACGCCTGAGTATCAGTACCCCACCCAAAGAGATGAGGTGCTTTATTTAATTAGCTGGCTCAAAGAAAACGGTAAAAAATGGGGGCTCAATAATAAGCTGGCTTTATTTGGTGAATCTGCAGGAGCTACCATTGCGCTCTCTTGCGCACTATCTCTTAGAGACAAGGCGGATACATCCATTTCAGGCCTGACCCTCTTTTACACCAACGCTGGTGGACCAAAACCTTCGGCAAGAGCTTATTCGCAATGGGTCTGGAAGCAGTATCTTGGTCATGATGGCCTTTCTACCAATTCGAATGCAGTACCCTTGTTGGACGATTTGCATGGCTTACCACCAACCTGGCTAGGCGTTGGCGAAAATGATCCACTCATGAGCGATACGGTAGAGGCGCATCAGAAAATACTGGCTGCTGGCGGGCAATCCACCCTTGTGAGCTATCCAAATCTTCCACATGCATTTGTTATGTACAGCGGCACCTTAAAGCCCGCCTATGATGCGCTGCAGTCTGCTGCACTGGCAACAAAAGCTAATCTAAACCACCTTTAAATAAGATTTTTACTCAGTATTTTTTATGGAGATTGTATGAAGCGCTGGACCCCAACACAAGAAGAAATGAAACCTCGCATAGCTCGCTTCAAAGAAGTGGCTTCTGTAAAAAAACTACATCTTGAAGAAAAAGGGATTCCCCCCGATGTCCTCGAGATGATTATGGCCAAGACCACTAGGAATGTAATGTCTCCAGGCCCCCTGCCTGGGCAACTTTCTCCAAAGCCTGCTGTTGAAGGTGGAGATGCGGGCGTCTTTCGCCTAGGTATTGCCACTTGCCCACCCAATCAAGGTCCAGGACTACATGTGCACTACAACACGCATGAAACATTTATGGCGTTAACTGGTAAATGGGAGATTCAATGGGGTGATCATGGGGAAGAATCGGTGATGCTCGATCATCTTGATTTAATTGCGATGCCGCCAGGAGTTACTAGAAGATTTATCAATCGGTCGCAAGATGATGCACATCTAATGGTCATCATCCAAGGGAAGCGAGATGAATTTGATGATGTTGATCGCGTTCCTGAAACAGCACAAGCAATTGCAGAAAAACATGGTCAAGGAATGGTAGATAAATTAGAAAACCTTGGTTGGAAGTTTACGATTGGGAAAGAACTTTAAAGTGGGTAAAAATAGTCACACCAATCCGAAACGAAGATTACTATTAAAAGGTGCTGGGGCCAGCTTGGCTGGATTTGCAGTGGGGCTCCCTGGTGCCTCTAAGGCCGCAGGTTCTTACCCGACCAAACCGATCCGCATTGTGATTCCGTTTGCGCCAGGCGGCACTCTTGATGTTGCAATGCGTCCATTAAGCCAACAACTATCGACTATCTTGGGTCAAACGGTATATCTTGATAATCGTGCAGGTGCCAATGGCGTGATTGGCGCAGAGTATGTTGCCAATTCACCCTCGGATGGCTATACCTTAATTGCAACCTCGGCTTCTTTTGCCTTGAATCCTAGCATCTATAAAAACCTAAAATACGATGTGCTGCAGGACTTCACGCCGATTTCCGCATTAATGCAAGGGGTTGGGTTTATCGTGATTGTTAATAGTTCAGTTCCAGTCAATACACTTCAAGAACTCATTGCCCTTGGCAAAAAGAGTGGCAACACTCTCACTTATAGCTCGCCAGGTATTGGCAATACAGTTCATATTGCCAGCGAACTATTTAATCAAAAGGCTGGCACCAACTTTATGCATGTCCCCTACAAGGGCAGTGCACCGTCTTTGAATGCCATCGTTTCTGGCGAGGCTCAGATCGGCATTATGCCCCCAGCGATTGTGATGCCGTTTATTCGTAGCGGGCAATTGAAAGCCTTAGCCTTCACAGGCAAAAAGAGATTGGCCGACTTACCAGATGTCCCAACTATGGCTGAGGCTGGAGTGAATGATTTTGTCTTTGAGGGCACATGGATGGGATTACTAGGGCCTAAGGCACTATCTCCAGCCATCGTTAATCGTCTTTACCAGGCCATCACCAAAGCAATACAACAGCCCGCCCTGAAGCAAGCGTGGGTCAATGGTGTGTCAGGCTATGTTGCAGACGGGAGTTCGCCTGCCGAATTTTCAAAACAACTAAAAGATGATGTCCATCGTTATGGCGACATTATGCGAAAAATCAATATTCAACCAAGCTAACTAACACTCAACCGATTAAGGAAAAATCATGTCCAAAAAAATGACTGGTGCAAGATACTTTGCGCAACTATTAGAAGCATATGGTGTTACTCATATTTTCTTCATGGATGCGATTTTGCGACGCGCCTTGGCTGAAGTTGAAGACACTAAAATTGTTCGAGTGCTAGGGCATTCAGAAAAGGGTGTGGGATATATGGCCGATGGCTATGCGCGTATTTCTGGTCGTCCAGGTATTTGTATGGCGCAGTCAGTAGGCGCAGCTAATTTAGCCGCCTCCATGCAAGACCCTTATCTTGGTCACTCTCCTGTTATTGCTCTGACTGGTCGACATATTGCAGCGATGCAATATCGTAATTCTTATCAAGAGGTAGAGCATGGGCCACTCTTTACGCCGGTAACCAAATTCCATGCGCAGATGGAAGTGGTAGAGCAGATGCCACATCTCATCCGCCAAGCCTTTCGCGAAGCTACTACAGCCACCCCAAGACCAGTACATCTAGATGTGGCTGGATTTACCGGCGATGCACTTACCCCCTTAGAGCTTGAGGCTGATATTTCAGTCGATGACTGTCATACACGCTTCCCTGCATTTAGGCCTGCGCCAGATACTTCCGCAATCGAGCGCGCAGCTAAAGCAATTGCCCAAAGTAAAAAACCGGTCGTCATTGCCGATCGAGGTGTAATCATCTCCGGAGCAAAGGATGCACTGAAGGCTCTTGGTGAAAAAATTCAAGCCCCCATCACAGCAACCCTAGATGCTAAATCAGCGATCCTAGAAACCGATCCACTATTCAGGGGAATGGTTGGTTTGTATGGTCGTAGCTGCACCAATCACATTGTTGATGAAGCTGACTTAATTATTTATGCAGGTAGCAATACTAGTGACCACACCACTGCAAACTGGAAGTTGCCAAAAGTTGGAACTCCTATCATTCAGATCGACTTAGATCCAGTCGAAATTGGCAGAAACTACCCTGGCACAATTGGTATTCAAAGTGACGTTAAGCTTGGCTTAGAAGCTCTAGCAAATGCAGCAGCAGCTGCAAAGCGTGATGAGTGGCTAAAACACACTCAATCACTGGTAGATGCATGGAAAACTGAAATGCAGGTTGAGCTCACGCGATCTGATGTTCCCATGCGCCCACAAAGACTATGCCATGAATTAACCAAGGTACTGCCAAACGATGCTATTTTGGTTGCAGATACTGGTTACTCAGCGCTATGGACTGGTAATTTGGTCGATATGCTGCACCCCAAGCAAACTTATATGCGCGCTGCCGGCTCATTAGGCTGGTCTTTCCCGGCATCGATTGGCGCTAAAGCTGCCGCCCCAAACAGAACAGTCGTTTGCTTTACCGGAGATGGTGGCTTCTCATACCACCTGCCAGAATTAGAGACGGCCAAACGCATGGGCTTAAATGTCATTGTGATTGTGAACAACAATGAATGCCTCTCCCAAGGCGTGAAGAACTTAAACATCGCCTATGGCGATAGAGCACACACACGCAAATCTGAGTGCTATGTTTACGAGAAAACAGATTTCGCCAAGATTGCTCAATCGTTCAACTGCTTCGGAGTAACAGTGGAAGATCCAAAGGACTTCAAAGCGGCATTTGATGCTGCAGTTGCGAGTAATCTACCGGCAGTGATCGATGTTAAAACAGAGTTTGCCTATCAAGCACAACTAGCATGGGTGCCAGTGTAATGACAACTACTCCAATACGCTTTGCACCCATTCCTCTTGAGGCAATGTCTGAAGAGCAAAAGTCTACAGCAGATAAACTCATTAATGGCCCTCGCGGAGGTATTCGTGGGCCTTTTAATGCTTTATTACGAAACCCATTATTAGCGGATCGCGTGCGTCAACTAGGCGATAGCATTCGCTTTGAAAATTCTTTACCGCCTGCCTTAAGAGAGTTTACGATTCTGATTACTGCAAGATTTTGGTCGGCAAAATATGAGTGGCATGCCCACAGCAAACTTGCTGCCGAGCTTGGCATCAAACAAGAGACTATTGATGCTATTGGTCTAGGTGAGAAGCCTAAAAATCTAACTGCAGACGAAAGTCTCATTTATCAGTTCTGCACTGAGATTCTCGACGATAAAGATATCAGCGACAACACATACGCCGCAACGCTCGCACGCTTTGGTGAGCTCACAGTGCTAGATATATTAGTTACCACCAGCTACTTTGGCTTTGTTTCTGTCATACTGAACGCCATTCGTCAGCCAGTCCCAGAAGGCGGCATACAGCTACCCCAATTATAAACAAGTTAAATATGCCGTTATTAGATGTTGCGTTAAATTCAAAATTATTCTATAGCCTTGATGACAGCACCAATCCGTGGGATACGCCTGAAACTATTATTTTTGTCCACGGATTTACAGAAAGCACTGAAGTTTGGCGCTGCTGGATTCCGCAGTTCGCTAGAAAGTATCAAATAGTTCGCTTTGATCAAAGAGGTTTTGGACGTTCTGGATCGGTGCCAGATTCATTTACTTACTCTACCGAACTACTTGTAAGCGATCTATCGCAACTCATTCAAACCGTCTCTCCAGACAAACCAGTTCATCTCATTGCTGGGAAAAGTGGCAATATTTGCGCCATTGCTACAGCGCTTGCCCATCCCGAGCTAGTCAAGACGATCTCGATGGTAAGTCCTGCTATTAAGGCTCCGGAAGCCACGGGCTGGCTGGAGCATATTGACTTGCACGGAATGACTAGTTGGGCAAGATGGACGATGGGCGATAGATTGGGTAGCAAGATGCCTAAAATTGGAGTTGAATGGTGGATCAATCTCATGGGGAAAACAGCCGCAAGTACAGCCCACGCTTACTTAAGATGGGTATCTGGCGTTAATTTAGAAGCCAGCCTGCCCCAAGTAAAGCAATCGGTATTGATAGTGGGCAATGAATCAAAACGCCGTGGTCGCGCCCAATTTGAACAATACACTCAACTCATACCAAACGCCGAATTAGCCATGATCGATGTAGACGGATACCACACGGGAGCTGTTGCACCAGACCAATGCAGCGAAGTTATTCTGGATTTTTTAGCCAAACATCCAATGAAGTAAGGTCAATGAATATGAATCGCTCCTATAAGAATATTTTTTATGTCCTACTGCTAGTTTGTAACCTGACCTTCATTGAGCACCTGCGGGCCGCTTTTCCAGAGCACCCCATCCGCCTGGTTGTTCCCTCTGGGGCGGGTGGCGTAACAGATAGTCTGGCGCGCTTGCTGGCCATAGAGCTTAGTCAAAACCTGGGTCAGCAAGTTTTTATTGAAAATCGTCCGGGAGCCAGCGGCATTAGTGGCACACAATTTGTTGCCACCGCTGCACCTGATGGTTATACCTTGTTAATGGTGTTTCCTTCTCACGTCACCAACCCATCTTTATTCAGCAAGCTGCCTTACGACACCACCAAGGCATTTTCCCCTGTCTCCCTTGTTAGTAGCGTTTCCATGGTCTTTGTTGTACCAAAAGATTCTCCAGCAAATAGCCTCAAAGAATTTATTACTTACGCAAAGTCCAATCCAGGGAAATTGAATTTTTCAACTGTGGGCAGTGGCAGTCTAGGACACCTTGGTGCCGAGCTCTTTAATTCAATGATTGGCGCCACGATGACACACGTTCCGTATAAAGGAAGTCCGCAAGCCATGACAGCATTGGTAACTGGAGAGGCTGATATGTATCTCGTTGCATCTGCCAGCAGTGCGCTACCTCTCATCAAGGCCAAGCAGATCAAAGCCTTAGGCGTGAGTACAAAAGATAGATTGTCAATCCTGCCTAACACGCCCTCAATGTCTGAAATTGTCCGAGGTTATGATGTGCAGGGCTGGAATGGAATTCTTGCTCCGGCAGGAACCCCTCCAGATGTAATCGAAAAACTCAACAAGGCAATTATTAAATCCGTTGCTTCTGTGGAGTTCACAAAAAAACTCCGTCAAGAAGGTGCTACAGGCTCAACAAGCACGCCTGCAGAGTTTCAGCACCTCATCGCCAAAGACATTGCTAAATGGGCAAAAGTAATTAAAGAAGCCAATATTCAGCTAGATTAATTTTTACTATTCTTTGTCGCCGTGATCAGCAACAAGACCGGCACTTTGAATTCCCTTGATAGCGCAAACCTCATCATTTACCGAGGTATCGCCACTAACGCCAATAGCACCAACAATTTGACCTTGCTGGTCCCTTATTAGCAATCCACCCCTCACTGGAACCATTCTGCCGTCAGTCATGGCTTGCAGGGCGCCCATAAAATGAGGGACGGCAACAGCTCTACGCTCAAGCTCTCGGCCACCAAAACCCATTCCCAATGCCCCCGCAGCCTTACCTAACGCAATATCAAACCTTAGCAGGCTCGTTCCGTCGTCGGCCAAATAGGCTTTTACAACCCCACGCACATCCAACACTACGACAGTCATTGGCTGCATTTTCTCAGATCTTGCGCATTCAAGCGTGTTTTGAGCAATGGTCAATGCCGATTTAAGAGATATCGTCTGAATAGAAAGTGTCACAGTGTCCCCAGAATAAGTTGAAATGATTTAAGCTACTTAAAATGCTGTTCAGCATCCATCATATATCCTATCATTAAGTATTTACACCTTTCTTAATTTATGAATTTACAGCAACTGAAATATCTCTGCGCGGTTGTTGAATCTAAATTTAGCGTTTCTAAAGCTTCGGATCGTCTATACACTTCGCAACCCGGTATCAGTAAACAAATTCAGCTTTTCGAGCGCGAGCTTGGAGTAACTTTGCTGGAGCGCAAGGGTAACCGCATCATTGGCCTTACTCCCCCAGGAAAAGAAGTCTATCTTGTAGCACAGCGGATGCTGAGCGATGCTGGCAATCTCAAAAAAATTGGGGAAGAATTTTCCTCAAAAAATAAAGGTCTGCTAGTGGTTGCAACCACTCATATTCATGCCCGTTACACCCTCCCTAAAATTATCCATAAATTTAGTGAGAAATATCCAAATGTTACAGTCAGCTTAAGACAGGGGCACCCCGCACAAATTGCCAACTGGATTATCTCTGGCGAAGTGGATCTTGCCATTAGTGCGGCGGAGACAGAGGGTCACGAAGAGCTTGTATTAATGCCGTACTCAACCATTGAGCGCTGTATATTATTTTCAGCGAAGCACCCCTTAGAAAAGATCAAACTTCTGACACTCGAAGCCTTGGCAAAATTTCCGCTGATCTCCTTGGACGCTAATTTTGCAGGTGGCGCATCCGTCAAAGAAGTCTTTGAAGAATGTGGCCTTAAACCCAACATTGTTTTAAGTGCCGCCGATACAGACGTTATCAAAACCTATGTTGAAATCGGACATGGTGTAGCTATTGTTCCATCTATTGCCTTCGACCCAGACAGGGACAAAGCATTGCGCTACCTAGATGCCTCTCACTTATTTCCACCAACGCCCATTTTTATTCAAATTAGGCAAGGCAAGTATCTCAGGCACTACATGGAAGATTTTATCTCCATGGTCAACCTGGCAAGACCCCAAAAAACTAGCGGGTAATCGACTTATAACCTGAATAAATGAATAATAAGCAATTGTTATTAATGTAGTATTTGTTGACCCTATACTAGGCTTGGGCAATTTATTCAAAAGGCAGCCAACTCAAATGAAATCTCTTATCTCAAGATTACTTCTTGTCATTCTCTCCCTTTTTTATTCCTACACATCAGTTAGTTTTGCCCAAACCTACCCCGATAAACCCATTCGAATTATTGTTGGACCAGGGCCAGATAGTCTTGCCAGAATTGCTGGTGAAAAAATAACCGAAGACTGGGGGCAAGCCGTCATTGTGGATCCTCGACCAGCAGCCGGCGGCATAGTGGCTGGAGATTCCGTTGCAAAAGCCACGCCTGATGGCTATACCCTCTTGTTAAGCACTGGATCCTATACGATTAACAGTGTTTTACAACCTAAAATGCCTTACGACTTCCAAAAGGATTTGTCCCCCGTTAGCCTACTGGCTACCCTGCCATTTATCTTGGTAGTCAACTCAAATTCACCAATTAAGTCGGTCAAAGATTTAGTCGCCAGCGCAAAATCTCAACCTGGAAAACTCAACTACGCTTCTTCGGGCAATGGGACTCCAGCCCATTTAGCCGGTGAAATGCTCAAGCAAATGACAGGCATCGATATTGCCCACATTCCGTACAAAAGCGCAGCCGCTGGAGTGACTGATGTACTAGGAGGACAAGTGAACTTAATGTTTGTACCTGCGCCTTCAGCTTTACCCTTTATTCGCGCTAATCAATTACGCGCCTTAGCTGTTAGCAGCCCCAAACGCTACTCTGTATTACCAGAGGTTCCAACCGTTGCCGAAGAAGGCTATCCTAACTTTGCTATTGTGGGTTGGAATGGCATTAACGTTCCAGCCAAGACACCCGCCAATGTTATAGAGAAATTGAATAAAGAGTTCGTTAAGATCATGCATCAAAAAGATGTGCAAGAAAAAGCTATCGCCGCAGGTTTTGAACCCATTGGAAGCTCCGTAGATGAATTCACTCAGTTTTTGAAACGGGATATCGCCCGCTCAAGTGAAGTCATTAAGGCCGGCAATATACAACCCTTCTAAGCGATTGATCATGCCCCTCAAAATGCGCCCCGTTCGAAGAGTAGTGACCGGCAACGATCAGCTCGGTCGCTCTGGAGTGATATTTGATAGCGATGCTCCGAATGTCAATATTGGCACTGTTGCAGCAAGCGCTGGAATGACTGATGTTTGGGTGTATCACCAAACTCCAGCCCCAGTCACCGGCGTGCGAGATGATGGCAACCTCCCCTTTGCATTTGACCCTCCTGCTCAAGGTGGGCATCTCAGAATTGTTCAATCCGCCGGTAAGCCGGCCGACTATAGGGCCGACTTGGATACAACAGCCGTTCCTCTTCATGAGGCTCGACTCAGACCCAATGGCCATACATGGGATCGTGGCGGGCAAAATGCCTACAGTTCACCAGTTCACCAGTCCGAAACGATTGACTATGGCGTGATGATGTCTGGCAAACGCACCTTAATTCTGGATGATGGCCTACGAGAAATGCTACCAGGGGATACGGTTGTCCAACTAGCTAACTGGCATGGCTGGACCAACCCCAATGAAGAAAGTTCTATGGCATTTATTATGATGGGTGGCGTGCCCAGAGCACACCCTCCAAAGGATAAATCCTAATGGTAAGGCGAATTATTACCATCGATGGAGCGGATGAAAAATCCTTTGCGCTTGCAGATGAAGATCTACAAGCACCATTATTAGATTTGGCTAGACCAGGATTTTTTCGTCAAAAAATATGGATGACCGACTCTAGCCCTGCCAGAATAAATGATATGTCTTGGGTCGACTCAGCGCCAGAGCTTTTAGAGCCTCTTGAAGGGGGATCCCTGTTTCATATCTACCAATTTCCACCCGATAGCTCATGGAAGGGAAATATTGACTCTAGAAAAGTAGCGGAGTATTTCAAATCCGTGAATGCAGAGCACCTGATAGAAAGAAGTAAAGGGGTGCATCCTTACATGCAAAAAACAGATACCCTTGATCTCTGCATCATCCTGCAAGGAAAAATCACACTCGTTCTTGATACTGCCGAGGTGGATTTACAGGAGGGTGATTCAGTTGTGCAAAGGGCTACTCGTCATGCATGGAGCAATCGAAGTTCGCATCCTTGCACTATTGCCATCTCTTCGCACTGCGCAAAACAGATTTAACCCAACGTTAAGCGATAAATGCATTTATCACTACTAGTGATGTAAAGGTGTTTGTCCTCCTCACCTGCAAAACAACATCTGATGGGTGTTCCATGTGGAAAAGGAATGGCTCGCAATAATTGGCCTGCACTTGAATACTGATAGATAGAAGCCTGTCGCGCACTCTTTGTATCGCCTGCACAGGCATATATTTGGCCAGCACTATCTTTGCACATGCCATGAATGCCAGCATGCAATCCTTTGTGATCCCTGCCAAAGCTATGTAAGACAGCAAACTCTCCTAAATTTCCATCCTCATCAATGGGATAGGCACGCAGCTCGCGGTTACGATGCTCATCATCCGGGTTCTCAGCTACAAACAAAGTCTTCTCGTCATCTGAAAGTAGAATGGCTTTGGGAGCAGTAGTATCAAAACTAAGCCGCTTGATGATCCAATGACCAATTCTGTCACGCTCCAAACGCATAATAGAAGCGTATGGCAAAGGCGGGAAAATTTGTGGGCCAAAAGCTGGGGTCGCACTATGGGGGTCTGAAAACCAAACACGCCCTTTGCTGTCGACACAGAGATCGTAGGGATGATTATGAATTTGCCCCTCAAAGCGAGTGGCGGTAACGTTAGCACTGCCATCTGGCTGCAGCTGAATGACTCTACGACCGCCGTCCTGGCAAGCAAAGATGCTGCCATCTTTTGCTTTTGCTAATCCATTCATTCGACCTGTATAAGATCTAAATGCTGAAATTGAACCATTGGCTGGATTTAATTTTTGCAATTGCAATTCATTAATCAGGCTAAAAATTAATCCACCCTCATCCCACAGAATTCCGCCAAGCTCACTATTAAAAGGGCCGGCAACGCATTCAAAATTCCAAGTCATGTTACGTCCTTACCAAGTTTCAATACCAGGGATATTGATTCGTGTGCGATAAATACTATTAAAGGTGGTGATGTACAGTGATTTCCAATCGTCATCACCCCAGGCCATGTTGGTGCAGTGCTCATGAATTCTCATGCGCCCAATTAATTTTCCCTCGGGGTTGATCACATGGACTCCACCAGGACCAGTGCAGTAAACATTACCTTTACTGTCAACCTTCATACCATCAGCCACACCATCTTCCGAGCCTGTCAACTGATGGAATACTCTGCCCGGGCCCATGCTACCGTCGGACTTAACATCGAATACCCGAATTTGGGCTAAGAGGGTATCGTTGACATAGAGTAACTTCTCATCCGGCGAAAATGCCAAGCCATTGGGGTAAGTGCAATCTCCGATAACCAAGCTCACTTCTTTCCCATCTGGTGACAGGCGATAAACTCCTTGGTAGTCTAAGTAACGCTGTACATCGTTTGCAACCATCCCAGGAATTACTAAACCCCCAGCAGAATCAGTCCAGTATGTAGCTCCTTTTGAATCCACCACAATATCATTCGGACTGTTAAATTTCTTGCCCTCAAAATGCGAGGCTATGGTCGAGATACTGCCATCTTTTTCAAACCTCAAAATGGCACGGTTACACCATCCAGCAACGACTAAGCGGCCCTGATGATCAAATGTCATGCCATTCATGTGGCCAGAAGAATTTAAGATGGTTTCCTTACCAACGCCAGGTTTCCATTTCCATACTTTGCTACCAATAATGTCGACAAAGAACAGTTGATTAGTGCGCTTGTCCCAGACAGGACCCTCAGCAAAAGTGAAGCCCTGGGCAACATTCACCAAGGGAGGGTGAGGATCAACAATATCTAGGAACTCTGGTGCATAAGACTCAATATCCATATGTATCCTTCGGCGTCCAAGCCTTTTTAGCAAAAGCGTTAATGTCACTTACAACATCGATCACTACTGGGGCATTTAATGAAAATGCTTTTTTGAGAGCACCCTGCAGCTCATTGGGATCAGTCACGCGTATACCGACACAGCCTAATGATTCAGCTAACTCTGCAAAATTAATCGGCTCAAATTTCCATAAAGGATTTGGATCGGCTTGCGCTGCAGCCTCTTTACTGCCATAAGCGCTGTCCCATAGCGGAATTTCTTGATTCAGCGCACCATTGTTATTCACCACTACAACCAAATTAATATTAAATCGTGCCGCAGTTTCTAGTTCGGCGATATGGTAATAAAAGGCCCCATCACCTGTAAAGCAAACGACCGCTTGATCTGGCAACGCACATTTCACACCCATTGCACCTGGAAAGCCCCAGCCCATTGAGCCTGCGCAACGTACATAGGATTGACCCGGTTGATTGAGTTGAATCATCGCTCCAGTCCACATTCCAGAATGGCCTGTATCTGAAACCACCACGCCATCCGCAGGAAGTGCATTTGATATTTCCTGACAAATCCGCTCGGGTCTGATTGGGGTTGCATTTGATTTGAGGAGTGGTTCAAAGTGCTTGCGCCACTCACTTACCAGCCCTTGGGTATGGCTGAGCCATGCACTGAAATCAGCTCCTTTTTCTTGCTGAGCAGTCGTAGTTAGCTGCTGAAGGATAGCTTTAGCATCACCGTTGAGTGACATTGAATTTGGATAATTTCTACCCAGTTCAACCGCATTAATGTCGAGCTGTATTACTGCGGTACCCGTTTGCGGAACCGCCCAATCAACCGTAGTTTGCCCGCCCGTTTTGCTACCAATAAAGAAAACTAAATCTGCTTCACACACGGCCCGGTTGGCACATTCTCTTGAGTAATTACCCACAACGCCCACAGATAGCGGGTGATTATCTGGCATGCTCGCCTTGCCATTTAAAGATGTAGCCACCGGGATTTGCAATTGCTCGGCAAATGCCTTGAGCTGACCTTCTGCTCCCGATGCAATCACACCCCCACCAGCAACAATAATGGGTTTTTTGTATTGCTTAATGAAACTCAGAACCTCATCGATCTGTGCTTGATCAACCATTGGCCTAAATGGTGGCGTCTTGACATAACGCTTTTCAACCATCGGGTTGAGGTCTGCTTGGGCGTTGGCAATCTGACCATGAGGGCCTCTAATTTCCAAATGCACTGGGCCTGGAGAGCCGCTAGTTGCCTCACGAAAAGCCTGACGTAGTAAGTCTGGAATTCTGGAGATATCCTCAACGCGCGCATTAAATTTAGTCACGCTATCGAATTGACTCATGTCTTCCACTTCCTGGTAGCCATTTTTATAATGCGCATGAGTAGGAGGGCCACCCGTAATCGCAATCAAAGGAGCGGATGCCATGTAGGCATCCCGCAAGCCTGCCGCCAAATTGGAGCCACCTATTTGCTGGGACATGCAAATACCAGGCTTACGACTTGCTCGCGCATAGCCATCAGCCATATAAGCTGCAGATTTTTCACCATGGGTCATGATTCTCTTAATGCCCATTTTTTCCATCTCGGCAATCGCGCCCAACATAATGGCCGGAATATAAAAAACATGACTTACTTCATAATCACGCAGCATCTCAGCAAAAAGACGCGATCCTGTCATTTGAGTCATGGTATCCCCCTAAATTAGTGTTGATAAATCATACTAAAAGGGCTTGTAGTTGAATATGAACTATTGGTTATTCTCTAGATTGCCCAGCTATCATTGAAGAGAAAAAAGACCAGCCATCCCCGCCCCACAAGATACGACTGCTGCGGAAATACCCTTAGTACTATAGCTAGACTTAGCTTAATTTTCTTGAACAGATGGTCGAGCGACTGCTCCGGCCGGCATTAACAAAGCTAGATCGAGGGGGAGATGCTCATTTGGACAGTATGTACCTCTTGGGCAGCCCTCTTTCAGGGCAATTAATCGAACAGCCACAAGCTTTTTGAGATGAAAATCAAGAGTTCCTGAATCCACACCAAACTCATCAATCATTTCCTTGGGTCTAGCGCCTTTTTTGCCTGATTGATAGATGAAAAGAAATACCTTTAACCTGGTTTCATGCCCGAGCGCTTCAAATATTTCAGCATTACGCAATATTTGCACTTGACTAAGCATATTGGC
This sequence comes from Polynucleobacter sp. Latsch14-2, assembly GCF_018881925.1. Classification (GTDB taxonomy): domain Bacteria; phylum Pseudomonadota; class Gammaproteobacteria; order Burkholderiales; family Burkholderiaceae; genus Polynucleobacter. The sequence continues at coordinate 216,277 of NZ_JACVPL010000003.1, forward strand.
AGGCTGTCAGGGGTAATGAAATTTAGAAGTCGGAATGCGATTAAATTAGGCCTTAATTCGACGTGCCCGTTGTGTAATCAAAGGTAGGCTGAACATAAGCAAAACGCTTTCCAAAAGCGCCACTATGAAGGGTATTGACAGACTCCGTTACCTCACCTTTAATTACATTGGCAATAGGCTCTAGATACTCTAAAGTTCTTTTGACTCTTGGGTTAAGATCATCAGGCAGATGATGGGGATTGGCCCGCGTCACCTCGGACTGCTTATCGATATTGGCTACTGCTTTAGTACCTATCAGCGCTATGCAGCCAATTAATATAGAAGTAATAGCCAAAAAACCCATGCGCGGGTGCCGACTCAAAATATTATTCATAAACATTTGTATCTTTCTACTTAATAAGCTTGATCTTGCGCAATGGCCGCATTGAAATATGAAACGATGCTTTGTGTTGACTGAGCGCCTGACACACCAAGATTCGAAGCGCTGACCAGGCCAGCAAAAAAGGCAACAGCAGCAATCAAAAGGTAACTAATTAATCTATTCATCATGACCTCAAAGACAGTAATGAGCTCATATTAGGAAGTAAGGTTAGCATTAGATATAGAACTTTAGTTCTATAGAAAAAAAGCCTTCAAGGCCTGCCAGTACAACTGTCAAAGTCGATGCAGACAAACCCCCTTGAGCACTCTAAAAATCGTTAGCAAAAGAAAATAATTGATCTTGGTCAATTTTTGATATAGCACTAAAGTACTAGATTGCAGGAGAGCTTGAGTGCCATAATCAAAAACCGAGCCAAAAATTAAATATAAAACCCAAAAAAAAGGGTAGTGTTATGAAATCTGCTTCAGTATTAATCGTTGATGACCATCCGGTTTATAGAGATGCTTTATATCAATTCCTAACCAGAAAATTTTTACCCTGTAACGTCCAAGTATTTTCTGCTAGCTCGGTTTCCGAAGGGGTGGCTATTGCCGAAAGTAGATCGACAAGTTGGGTCGTACTTTTAGATTTACTAATGCCAGATTCAAAAAATCAACTTTCCGGCATTCAAGAATTCAAAGAGCTTCAAAACGTCATGGCTATCGCTGCAATTTCTGGTCTCGAAAGGGATGTGATCGAAAAACCATGCCTAGATGCTGGATGCAGTGTCTTTATCTCAAAAAATAGCGATAGCACCAGCATCTATGAAAGCCTTTGCACATTAATGGGCCTGACTGCTCCAGACCCTCAAATAACCCAATTGACTGATAGGCAAAAAGAAATTCTGGCTCAAATTTCTGAGGGGCACTCCAACAAAATGATCGCCTATTCACTCAATATTAGCGAACAAACAGTCAAAGTACACCTCGGAGAAATCTTTAAGAAAATCAAAGTTTTTAATAGGACTCAAGCGGTTATTAAAGCCAAAGAAAATGGCTGGGTCTAAAACATGAAGTCGATTTCCATCAATCAAGATGCCTCACTGCTATAAGAGGAAAAATATCTCTTTCTCCAAACTGCCTCCAAGACCAATACGCTTGGAACTATCCTGGGGCCCCTATTAACTGCTGCGCTAATCTTCCAAGACACTGACCTTCGAAAGCTGGCGATATGGCTTTCAGTTATGGCTGCTTGCGTTACCTTTAGAGCCTATATCGTTTTTATAAGAAATAAAAAGGGGGATCTCTCGACTGAGCGTAAGATTTTCAATATAGGGTTAGGCGTCTTTTCAGTAACCGCCTGCTGGGGCCTTGGATGGCTCATAGTAGTTCCAACCCTAGTATTTAACCTGCAGTGCCTCTATCTATTGATGAGTTCAACGGCGATATTCGTTGGCTTATACGGGTACTCAATTCATCGCCCAACATTTCTATGTTTTGCTTTGCCGATTTTTATCTGCCAATTTACCATCTCACTCATTCCGCCCATTATTTTTCCTTGGCCTATTCTTTTGGGCGAGTTTGCATTTGCCTTGTACACATTAAAAATGGCATCTTACTTTTCTGACTCATGGATCAAAACGGTCAGCCTAAAAATTCAAAATCAGATTCTCAATAAAGACTTAGAGCTAGAACGAAATATAGCTATTTCAGCAAATATTACAAAATCTAAATTTATTGCAACCGCTAGCCATGACTTAAGGCAACCACTGCATGCAGTAAATATTTACCTAGACCTTTTTGAGGCCCAGGGCTTCAACCCCAAAGATCGTATTAATTTTTTACAAATTAAAAAGAGCATTCATTCTTTAAATGCCATGTTCAACTCACTATTAGATCTCAGCAAACTTGATTCGGGCTCATCAGATAAGCTACAAAAACCCTTTGAGCTTGTTGAACTTGCCTCCTTACTATCGAGCACTTACACCCCGATTGCCTCGATCAAGAATATTGACATCAAGTTTGAATATGTTAATTCTATGATCGATGGAGATCGCTTGTTATTACAGCAACTCCTTGGCAATTTAATTTCAAATGCAATTCAATACAGCCTACAGGGTATGGTATTGGTAAAATTTACAACAGTAAATCACTGCCTACATATGGAAATTAAAGATACTGGGTGTGGGATGGACTCACAAGCCCTCGAGAAAATTTTTGATGAGTTCTTTAGGGTTGATACCACAAGAAATATGCATGATGGTCTTGGATTAGGCCTTTCGATTGTCAAACGGCTCTGCAAAATTGCTCACGCCGAGCTTGCCGTAAGATCTGAACTCGGCACTGGCACAGTCTTTAATATCCAAACCCAATATTTAACTTCAACATTACTCAATCCCGCCAAAGAATATGATCGGGACGTCTCAACGCATAGCAAAAATAAACAAGAGGTTTTATTTACAACCAAATATATTGCTATTTTTGAGGATGATCCAACTATCTTTGATGCCTACCAAAAGGCGTTATCGCAAAATGGTTTTTCGATTATCTCGCTCCCCGAAAATAGTGCTGAGTTGGCAAATCAACTGGCCAACATTAATCATATTGATTGCATCTTAAGTGATTACAGACTGACCTCGACAACTGGCGACCTTATCATTCAGCAACTCAGAGATAGTTTTGGGGTGGATATTCCGGCAATTATTATTACCGCAGATACCTCCCCACAGCATATTCAATTGTTCAGCGAGCTAAACATCAATGTACTCTATAAGCCAATCGGATATAGCGAGATAGTTGACGCCATTAAATCACTGCTCTTTAAAAATCCTTAAGTCATATCCTCAAGAGACCAATCAATATATAAAAAAATATAGCAGAGACAATCATGAAAAAATATTACGCACACTTAATCGGCCTAGCCATCAGCGCCTTAAGCCTCGGCAATTCGATGGCACAGTCGAGCACAAATGCCTGGGAGGGCGCCTATGGTCAAATTGGCCTAATTGGCTACGAGAGTTATATTCCAAAAGCATCTAGCGGTACAACTACATACCTTGGCAATACTTATAGCAATAGCTCTACCGCTAACCATGCCAATGGCCCTGCTGCCAATATCTCCGTTGGCTATAACTTTGGTATCAATAGTACCTATACATTAGGCATTGGAGCCAGCTTGTATCCAGGGCACTCGAGATCTGCCAGTTCAACAGCAAGTAGCGCTGGGACTGTTAGCTCAGGGGTTTATGACGTATCCAATGTGTTTAGTTTCAGCTTGCTACCGGGATATGTGATCGACAATGACCGCTTGATCTACGCCAAAATTGGATATGCTGGATCCAATATTCATGCCAGCTCAGCCGGACATTACCCGGAACAAGTCACCCATGTCAATGGTACGGTGTATGGCTTTGGTTACAAGCAAATTATTTCAGGCTCAATTTATGCTTTTGGCGAAGGAAATTATGCTGTTAATAGGGCAAAACCCGTCACTGTAGTCACTGATAATGGAGCTGTGGTGAATTCTACTGCTAACGCCACTGGATATGATTTTATATTTGGTATTGGTTACCGTTTTTAGTTTTAATAAGCCCCTGAATCATTAGGCAACCGCATCATGCGACGCAATCGCAATCTTGACTGGTGCATATGAGTGGTTACTCCACGCATGATTTGCACCTCTTAAAATCACCACGTCACCAGCGCCTAAAATGCGCTCTTCTGTATCCAAAATGAGGGTGACCTCGCCACTAATAATCACGCAAAAATCCACAGTCTCAGTTTTTTGCATATAAGGATGCTTAGCATTATTTCCGCCGGTGGAGGCCGCTGGTGCTTTCATATCTTGAAAGAAGTTTTCGACATCCTTGGGGGTAACCTTCCCCTGCCATGAGCGATCCGGCGGAAGCGTCACCATACGACAAAGTGACCCACCTTTAGGTGGAATCATTGGATACGGCAAATGAATGGTTTCAAAAAAGAGCTTGGCGGGAAAATCCTGAACAATCCACAATTTGCTTGATGCGTACCCAGGCCTAGCTGGATCCAAATACATCTCCGGAGAAAAGCCATCGCTCAACACCTTAGATAATCCTGGCTCGCAATCCCCCACAACAATGCGACGCGTGGGCTCCACCCCAGGAGGTAGCTGCGTTTGGGGCTTGCCGACCAATACTGGATCGCTCCCTTGAATCAAACCATCGGGACCATCCACAAATTCTGCTGCGATCATGTCAAAGACGACAATACCCTCTTCGTTTGGGCTATTCCAGCGATGCCAGCCACCCACATCTATCACAACATCTCCAGGCTGCCAGCGAATTTCACGGTCATCAAGCTCTAAAACGCGCTCCCCTTCGATCAAAATAGCGTAATCGATCGTCTGTGTTTTGTGCATAGCGCCCACAAAAGTACTGCTTCCACCTCGATCCCATCTTCTGCCGTTAGCCATGACCTTCACTGGGTGCTCTGGAACAATGGCTGGATCTTTCGTCACATCATATGACTCTGGCTTAGACCGAGATTGCACGGCGCGTAAATGACCACCAGCCGCTGAACCAGGAAAATCATAAGGGAAATTACCCGCATCTTCGCTACCACCCAATGGCAGGGGTGTTTGATCCCAAACCCACAAATCGGTATGGCCACGCACAGGCCCCGTTTCTCTCTGATGAGACTTTGGTGCTGGCCCATCAAGCAATACATAAGATAAGCCTTGCTCGTTGTTCGCCGTTACAAGACGCCTAATGAATTTAAATGTATCGAGAGTCATTTACTTAATCAATCTTTAAAGTACTACTGTTTTTACTAATCCAGTCCCAGCGCTTTAATTCAGACTGAATATATTCAGTGGTTTGCGCAGTGCTACCCCCAACAATTACTAAATCTAAACCTTTAAACTTCTCTTGTATCTCTTCACTCTTTAAGGCCTGATTCATGGCTTGATTCATTTTCTCAACCATATACTTTGGCGTTTTTGCTGGAGCAAACATCCCTTGCCAAACATCATTTTTTAACTGCGGATAACCCAACTCAGAGAGGGTCGGAATATCTGGCATTGATGCCAAACGCTTCTCGCTGGAAATAGCCAAAATACGAACTGAACCCTGCTTGACGTATTGGCTAACCCCGCCAACAGTGCCGCAAAAAATAGGCACCTCTCCACTGATCAAGGCAGTTAAAGCTGGCGCAGCACCCTTATAGGGAATATGTACCGCATCACTCTTCCAAACCCCATTGAATAAACCATCACAGGTGATTTGTGGCGGAGTGCCTGCGCCCGCAGAAGAATAGGATAAAGAGGTCTTTGCTGCCAGATTCTTTAATTCCTGCATATTTTTAGCGGCAAATTTTTCATTGACAACAATAGCCATCGGTTGCGAAGCCGCTATGATCACCGGCGAAAAATCTTTGACAGGGTCGTAACCAGATTGATTCTTTTGAAAACTATAATTCACTACATAAGCTGAAGAAGTCATCAGAAATGTATAGCCATCTTGCACAGCATTAGCAACATACTGCGTGCCAATATTGCCTGAAGCACCAGGTTTATTTTCAATAAAGACTGACTGTTTCAATATATCCGATAATTTGACTGTGAGAGCGCGCGCAATAATATCAGTGCCGCCGCCTGGAGCAAATGAAACAATGAGTCGAATGGGTCTTTTGGGGTAATCATCAGTGGGCTGAGCTAAGATGCTCTTGCCAAAAAATATACTCAAGAAAACAGTGGCCCACCAGAGCCACTGGATTGGTCTTGAGAAAACTTGCCTTGTTTTTTTGCTATTCATTATTGCCCCAAGTTACCCTTTAGCGATTCTGAAAGTCTATGGCTCTTGCACGCAAAGAAGGATCCTTTTTCAACACAAATTTTGCAATCTTGTGTGTTGGTGTGTAAGGCAACTTGTCGACAAAAATAACGAATCGAGGAATTTTGTGCGCAGCCAAACGCTCAGTACACCAAGTGCGCACATCTTCCTCAACTAAATTGGTGCCCGGCCTTGGGACTACTACCGCCATAATCTCATCTTCCCCAAGCTCAGAGTCAGTGGCAATAGTTGCAACCTCAAGTACATTAGGGTGCTGACCAATAATGCGATCTAATTCAGCCCCTGCAATATTTTCTCCACGGCGACGAATAATATCTTTCTTCCTTGCTACGAAATAGAAACATCCCTCTGGGGTTCGGTAGACCAAGTCACCCGTCAAAAACCAACCATCTCGAAACGCTGCGGCAGTTTGCTCTGGGTCATTGAAGTAACCTTTCATCATCGTAGGAATCTTCACCACCAACTCACCAGTAGTTCCATGGGGCACATCATTTCCATCATCATCAACTACTCTAGCCTCTGTCCATGTCATATCAGGATCTGGGTGCTTACCTGGATAGCCCATGGAAGCTAAAAGATGTGGGCCATCATAGGGATTACTAAATGCTCCGGGGATTTCAGTCATACCAAATCCTTCAATGACTCGCTCAACACCGAATTCATTCAAGAAGACATCCATAGTCTCTTTTGTAAATGGGGAGCCGCTCACACAACGTAGACGCACACCAGGCACAAACTCTTCCCTAGATCTTCTCGCCAATATGGATGTCACTGCCATAATGAGATTGACTTGGGTAGTACCCGTTTTGGCTACCGTCTCCCAAAATTTGGATGCGCTAAATTTACCCACGATCACTAAACAGCAACCAGCTGCAACCGTACCTAAGATAGAGTAAAACAAAGCATTGACATGGAACATCGGAAGTACACACATACAGCGATCGTCCGGCTGCAACTCTACACGCGCAACCTGTCTCTCAGCACAGAGCACTAAATTACGTTGACTATGCATGACGCCTTTTGGAAATCCTGTGGTTCCTGATGAATACACTAATACACAAATATCATCAGCAAACACGTCTTCTGGTAATGCCACCGCTTTAGGGTCGGCAATGCTTTGCATCAGATCGGGCACCTGCACAATCTCACCGTCCATTGAACAGAACCAAGGCTGCACATCAAAACCTTGGGTAGCCTCTTTGGCAATAGGATAAGTTTGAGCCGAACAAAAGATGCCCAAAGCGCCTGAATGATTGAGGATATATTTTGCCTCCTCCACTCCAAATTCCGGATTTACCGGAACCATAATTGCTCCGATTCGAGCCAAGGCGAACAGCAATAAAACATGTGCATCATGGTTATGAGCCATGATTGCAATTCTGTCGCCCTTTTTAACACCCCTGGCAAGCAACATCTGCGCCGTCTTATCCCTGGCGGCAGCAAACTCACCCCAGGTAATCGTTTTTTCATTAAAAATGATAAAGGGTCGACTGGGATCAAGGTCTAAGCGACTCTTTAACAGGGACGTTAATGTGAAATGATGATTGGGATAGAGGCCAATGACTTCCAATGGGCTCATATGCTTCTTTTGATTCATATACAAAAATCCTTAGTAGTTAAAAATCACTTATTCAGCTTTAATACCAAATTCACGAATGAGTTTTGGCCAACGCATTGTTTCGCTTTTGACAAAATTGGCGAACTGCGTTGGATTCGAGCCAACTATTGTTAAACCGACAGTACTAAATTTCTCAGCCACCGCAGGATCACTTAATACCTTCTGAATATCTTCCGAAAGCATCTTCACAATAGCGGGGGGTGTATTTTTGGGTCCAAATAAGCCGAACCAAACCTCAACATCAGAGTCTTGCAGTCCTAGCTCCTTGGATGTAGGGACATCAGGTAAGCCAGGATAGCGCTGGGTACCATTAACCATCAATGGAGTTAATTTTCCAGATCGAATAAATTCGAGAACGACCGGCGTAGAAGCAAAAGAGGTGTCAATTTCGCCTGCTGCTTGCGCTACTATTCCCTGAGAAGATCCCCGATAGGTAATATGCGTCATCTGCATTCCCGTAACGCGCATCAACATCTGCATCTTCAAGGCCGACCCTGTGCCATTGCCTGAAGATCCATAGTTCAGGCTCATTGGCTTACTTTTTGCAGCATCTACTAGCTGCTGGACTGTTTTAATGCCTGTGTTCGGATGAACTACCAAGACAGTCTGTGAATAAGCTACATAACTAATGGGTGTGAAATCATTGACTGGGTCATAAGGCACTTTTTTATATAAGGCTAAGTTTGTTACGTGATTTGGGCCGTTAAACAAAAGGGTATAACCATCAGCCGGGCTTCTTGCGACCCCCTCGGCAGCGGCCATACCGCCCCCACCTGCTTTATTTTCAATCACAAATCCTTGCTTATATTTATCGGATAAGCCTTGCGTCACCAATCGAATCATAATATCGCCCACTGCACCTGGCGGATATGGCACCACAATTTTTATGGGATGTGTGGGGTAATTTTGTGCAAAAGCGTTTGATGTAAAGCTTGTCAATAGGACAGTCAACATCAAGCCAACTACTAGATCAGCACGAAAAAATACATTCGATAGTGTTAATTGCTTCATACCAAATTCAATCTCTCGATAAATTCAATTCAAATAAGCAAGTGGATTAAAAACTTTACTTTGAGACTTTTGTATACGGGATATATCCTTTATATTCCGTGCCCTGAACTCTATATAAACTGCCGTTAGAAGTCGCTACATAGAGCGTTTTGTGGTCCGAATCCCCAAAAGCACAGTTAGTCGGCATATCCACGGGAAATGGGTATGCACCAAGGATGACTCCTTGTGGTGAGAACACGTAAATCATGGGGCCAGGACCGCTCTCCTTTGAGCCGGCACAGGCAAATATATTGCCAGATTCATCAACACACATGCCGCTAATGCCCTGATGCACCCCATAACTATCCTTGCCAAATGTATGCAAGACACGATACAAGCCCAACTTACCATTCTCTAAAATAGGGTAAGCGCGCAGTTCCCGCACGCCGTCATGCTCTAGATTATTTTCAGAAACATAGAGCGTCTTTCCATCTACCGATAAGGCTAAACCTGTTGGGTTAACGGTATCAATAGTCATCCTATCAATATGCCAATGAGCTCGCGGCCTTGACTCACGTGTTAACTTTAAGATTGACTGATGATGCAAGTAAGGGAATATCTGCGGACCGGATGCTTTTACTGGATGATGAATGTCACTAAACCAGATGCTGCCCTTATGATCTACAGTCAACAAATGCGGATGATTATGATTTTCTCCATGAATTTGTGTTGCAGTAATCGTGGCAGAACCGTCTTCTAACATCCTGATAACTCGCCGGGATCCTTCTTGGCATCCATACAAAGCGCCATCATTACCAAAGGCAATGCCGTTGACCCGATTAAGATGTCGGCGAACTACTTCCGTCTTCTTTGTATTAGGGTCAAAGGCAAGCAAAGTTCCGTCATTGATGTCGGTGACCAACATCCTTTGACCATCCCAGGCTAATCCGCCCAGGGGTCTATTTGCATCGCCATAAACTTTTTCAAAATTCCAAGTCATCTTTTTCCCCTTGTTTACCAAACAGCAATACCGGCAACACCAAGCCGCACTTTGAATACTGAGTCATAGGTAGTGACATAAAGCCCCTTCCAATCTTCATCTCCAAAGCATAAATTGGTGGAATGTCCTGGAATCTTGATTCGTCCGAGCAACTCTCCACCAGGGGAAACTACATGAATACCAGCAGGGCCTGTGCAATACACATTACCCTCGACATCTACTTTCATACCATCGGCTACACCAGGCTCACGACCAATCAAACGATAAAACAAACGTCCATTCTGAATGCTGCCATCAGCGTTCACATCAAACACATTAATTAAATCGTCTCGTGAATCATTGATATATAGCAATGATTCATCTGCATTAAATGCCAAGCCGTTAGGGTAGGTAAAATCTTTTGTCACCAGGGTAGTTTTGCCATCTGGAGCGATTCGATATACACCGTTGTAATCTATGTAGCGCTGGATATCATCGCCATGCATTTCAACGTTATATAAGCCGCCAGTAGGATCAGTAAAATAAATAGAGCCATCTGATTTAACGATAATATCGTTTGGGCTATTGAGTGTTTTGCCCTCAAATTCTGAGCATAATGTCGTTACCGAACCATCATGCTCTAAACGCCACACTCGACGCCAAGACCAGCCAGCAACTATTAAACGCCCCTCTTGATCAAATGTCATGCCATCCGCTTTGTAGCTTGGGTTCATGACAACTGACTTACCAACGCCTTCTTTCCACTTCCAAATACTGTCGCCAACGATATTGACCCAGAAAAGCTCTTGCGTTCTTTTATTCCAAACAGGTCCTTCACCAAACCGTACACCGTCTGCAATCAGCCTTAGGGAGGACTCCTTAGGAACGATCCTGTCGAAACCAGGCACGGCCATATCTACTTCCATTTTTGTCTCCTTCTTTATCTTGCGTCTTAATAGTGAGCACTTCTTATTATTTAATTTGATGAAGCGCTCACTTGATATCAACTACCTCAGTCTGGGCTTGCTCCTAGAATCACAGTTGCTTGGCTAGATAAGACACCACCATTACCGTGTGCTAAGGCATGTTCACAATTAGAAACTTGTCTATCGCCACACTCACCACGAATTTGTCGTGCTGCCTCGATTAGTAAAAATAGGCCGTACATTCCAGGGTGGCAATACGATAAACCACCTCCATTGGTATTAACCGCAAATTTACCGCCCGGTGCAATCGCACCATTTTCGATAAAGTGACCGCCCTCGCCTTTTGGACAAAAACCAAGATCCTCTAAAAATAAAATGGTATTGATCGTAAAGGCGTCATATAGCATGGCGACATCCATGTCGCTTGGTTTTAAACCAGCCATTTTGTATGCCTGGGGACCAGAACGGCTAGCAGCCGTAACGGTTAAATCTGGCATGCTGGAAATATTTGCATGCGATAAAGCTTCACCAACACCTAATACATATGCAGGCTTTTTCTTGAGCTCTTTAGCACGCTTAGCACTCGTGAGAATAATTGCTCCGCCACCATCAGTGACTAAACAACAATCTCGTACGGTGAGTGGATAGGAGGCCATCCTCGAACTGAGAACCTCTTCCACTGTTAAAGGCTTCTTTTCCCAGGCGACAGGATTAAGCAAAGCCCATTGTCTTGCAGCAACAGCCACTTGAGCTAATTGCTCCCGGGTTGTGCCGTATTGATGCATATGCCTAGCCGCAGCCATTGCGTAAGCTGTAGGTGGAATAAATGGATCGTATGGAGTTTCATAAGCATTAAATTCACGTGGGCTAGCCAAGGCGCGACTCACTGATTTTTGTGTACTACCGTAAGTGATTAAAGCCACCTCGCATAAGCCATGCTCAATTGCGAGCATTGCATGCCCAACATGCGACATAAAGGAGGAGCCACCAATCTGGGTATTGTCTTGGTACTTTGGATCAATCCCTAAATACTCCTTGAGAGCTAAGCTCGACATCCTCATTTGAGTAGTTGCAGTAAATATACCGTCAATATCTGAAAGCTTTAATCCGCAATCATCTAAAGCCCGCATGGTTGCTTGCGCCATTAGATCAACCACCTGAGTACCAGGCGCGCATAAGCCCAAATCCGACTCCGCCACCCCAACTATCGCAACACTTCCTCGTTTAAGACCGTGCATATAAATTCCTAGACCTGATTAAAAATTGCTAAAGGATTACCATCTTTATCTTTGGCTGCGACAAACTTCACGCGCATACCAATCTTCACAGCTTCAGGAGCAATCCCCTCCACGCGACTCATCATTCGAAAGCCTTCATCAAGATTAATTAAGGCAACGTTGTATGGCTGAACATCTTTTTTATAAATGACTGTTGTGGAGTACACCTCGCCTAAACCCTTTGAGATCTTCCAAGTCAAAGCTTCCCCTGTGCCAGGAGCGCAAACCCTGGGATAGAAAACGGCTTTGCCACTAGCAGATTCTTGGTACGCCAGTTTTCCCTCTGTTAAATATTTTTGATACTCCCCAAAAGGGGATGTTGTCACTAAACTAATTGCAGCCACGGCCTGCCTCCTCACATCGTTCTTGATAAATACTTACTCTTGTGTAATTCCTGTTTCTTTCACAATCTTGCCCCACTTAGTCACTTCACCCTGAATATATTGAGCAAACTCATCACTAGTATTGGGGTTCCAATCAAAGCCAATTTTAGATATTTGCTCAAGCACAACCGGTTGCTTAATGATCTTAGAGATCGCTTGATTGAGCTTCACCACAATATCTTTAGGTGTTTTAGCTGGCGCAAAGAAAGCAATCCAGGTGTCATCAACAACGCCAGGATAACCAGACTCAATAATCGTTGGGACATTGGGAACAAATCTGGAGCGAACCGCGCTAGAAATCGCAATAGGCCTAATTTTTCCGCTATTAAGCCAATCAATCAGCCCTGGAGTTGCAAATGCAGCAGAACCTACAGGCACCTGCCCGCCGATGACCGCATTCAAAGCAGGTCCGGCACCCGCAAAAGGTATGTGGGTGATGTTAACCGAGGCCATTTTATTAAGATTCTCAGAAGTCAAGAAAGGCACGGTCCCAATACCAGCGGTGGCATAAGACAAATCTTTTGTCTTGGCTAAGGTAAGAAGCTCTTTTAAATTATTGGCTTTAACATCTGGGTGAACAAAAATAATTGTAGGGCTATATCCAGCATTAATAATTGGGGTAAATTGCTTTATCGGATCATAGCCAGCATTTTTGAATAGACTTGGATTAATTGCGAATGCCGTACTAGTTACCAAGATGGTGTAGCCATCTGGTTCCGCGGTGGCCACAAAATGGGCTCCAATGTTGCCGCCGCCACCCGCTTTATTTTCCACAATGACTGGTTGCCCGAGATCTTCAGAAAGATATTTGCCAATAATTCGCGCAATGACATCCGTGCCGCCACCTGGCGCAAAAGACACAATCAACTTAATTGGCTTGGTTGGATAATCAGCAGCGAAGGTTGGTCCTGATAAATAGGTACCAGCAAGCAAAACCGCGATTTGCAAGACAGGCAGAATAGACCGTTGTACACACTTAAACATTGGCGCCTCCAGATAACTATATTTATTAGGACTTCTAAGCCTCAGTATCAATTGCTTGTTGCATTAAATTTGGATCAGACTTCAATACATTTTTAGCTACTTTGTAAGTGGGTGTATGAGGCAGATCATCGACAAAAAGAACATATCTTGGGATCTTGATCTTTGCTAAACGTTCAGCGCACCATGAAACCACCTCAGCAGCATCCAATTTGGCGTTGGGATGGGTCACAATAGCAACCAAAATTTCTTCGCCACCCAACTCGGAAGGCACTCCAACAGCAGCCACCTCTTTAACAGAGGGGTGTGATGCCACAGCTTTATCAATTTCTGCGCCAGCAATATTCTCACCACGGCGACGGATCAAGTCTTTTTTACGACTGACAAAGTAAAAGTATCCATCTGAATCGCGTCTCATCAGATCGCCAGTTTTATACCATTCACCCTCAAAAGCCGCTTCTGTTTGCTCAGGATTCTTATAGTAACCTTGCATCACTATTGGGTGCTTAACCCATAACTCACCAACTTCGTCAGTGGCTACATCAACACCATCGTCATCCACTAGGCGGCATTGTGCCCATGGTTTATTAGGATCTGGATGGCGACCAACCGGGCCCAGACTGCCAAATTTTCTTTCGCCATCATAGGGGTTGCAAATAATTCCAGGAATCTCAGTCATGCCAATTCCGTTAATTAAATCGCTTACCTTAAATGTCTCTTGGAAAAAAGCCTCTTCTTCAGGACGTAGTCCATAGATAATCCGAATTTGATGGTTAGGGTTAAATTCTGAACGCGGTCTCGATTTCAGAATTAGTCCAACAGTGTCAATAAAATTGACCTGCGTTGCCCTTGTCTCGGCGGCAGTGTCCCAGAAGGTACTCGCTGAGAATCTCTCAACAATAATAATCGTAGCCCCAGCTGCAATCGTTCCTGCTAGCGAGTAAAACAAAGCATTGATATGGAATAAGGGTAGCACTGTTAACACTCTCTCATCAGTCTGCAACCAAAGCCTTGAAATATTGGCCTCGCCTGAGGTGATGAAATTTCGTTGACTATGCATCGCACCTTTGGGAAAGCCGGTGGTACCAGATGTAAAAATAATGAGGCAAGTAGCATCCGCTGAAGATGGTGGCGGCAGAGGATCAGTGAAAGTTTGCTGGAGAATTTCTAAAAGATCTACTGCATCACTCTCACTCCCAGCAAAGGACATATACCATGGCGCAGGATCAATCCCCTGACAAGCTTCACGCACAACCGGCAAGAGATTCAAATCGCAACATACCGCACTAACTCCTGCATGACTAAAAATATAGGCTGCATCTTCGGCTCTGAGCTCTGGATTTGCTGGGACCATAATCGCCCCAATTCTGGCGCAGGCAAATAAAACGAGCAAATGCCCAATATTATTTTTGGCTATGAGCCCAACACGGTCTCCTGGTTTGATGCCCCTGGAAACCAAATACTGAGCGCAAGTTAAATAATCTTTCTTAAATTGGGCATAGGACCAAGATTGACCCTTAAAGACTGCAAATTCTTTATTCGGGTCTATCGAGCGACTATCGAAAAGATCCGCTAAAGAATAATCATGCGGCCTGTACGACTGTATAACTTCTAATGGATTGAGCATCATTATTAATTACGTCTTTATGCCTTGAAGCCAAAAAATTTGGAAGGGTTATCCCAGAGTACTTTTCTTTGATCCTTTGGATCGGGCAACCAGCGCTCTAGGCAAGTCAATGGCGGGCCGTAATCTACACGACGATCCATCAAGACAAATGGCCAATCCGATCCCCATACGCAATTATCAATCGTAAAAGAATCTACTACGGCCGCAACAAAAGGATCCACATCAAGATAGGGATACGCCTGATTAGAGGATCTAAATGGTCCAGATAACTTCACTACGGTGTTACCTTCGCGACCGAATTCTAATAACTTTTGAAATCCTGGATTATTGACTCCAGCGGGAATATCAGGTCGGCAAAAATGATCGATCATCATTCTTACTCCAGCTTTTCTCAAGAGATCTTCAGCATCAACCAGATTGTCCTTTTCGCAGTGAATCTGTAAAAACCAACCCATCTCCTTAATCATGGCAAGCATGCGTTCAGCCCCAGGCTCAAGTAACTCTTTATTTCCATAAAACATCAAATTGATACGCATACCGACAACCCCAGCATCATTAAGCGCAGTCAATTCTTTTTCAGTTACGTTTGGCGAGACCAGCGCGATTCCCTTGAAGTGCCCATTTGAATTTTTAATGGCGTCAAGCATGCAGCTATTATCAAAACCATATGGCAGAGCGCCGGTCAATAGCCCATGTGAGAAACCGTGGGCATGCAATACATCCATAAACTCGGTAGGTGAGCCCTGCTGATTTTCATCTGGAATATAGTGCGCATCAGTAGCAAAGCTGAATTTTTTATTAAATACGTGGGCGTGCGAATCGACTGCTGGCGATGTAACCATTGTGATATCTCCATATTTTTTTATTTGTAACGCTAACTATATTACAAATAAGTGTGTATTTCTAACAAAATAAGCTCAAATTTGCAGCGTAACTAGTGCGTATAAGTTGTTTATTTTTGAATCACTGAATAGTCAATAATGAACATGCTGCTTCGCAATAGAATTACAAGCAAAAAATTTTAGTGTTTATAACTTTTCAATCTAGAGAGGTTCTTTTTGTTATAGAAAAAACCTTGCTCTATTAAGACCCCTGTCGGATTAAAGATTTGGTAGACTGATTTTCTAGGTTAAGCAAACCCCTGCACCGACGCCATCAAGGAAAGACACTTGCATATGATTTCTTGGAATTCTTTTTCTCGCGCTTTGCTAATAGCTCTTGTCCTGACAAGCTCATCTTTGGCTTTTTCACAAAACACCCCTCCAGAGAAGTGGCCTGCTCGGCCAATTAAAATGATTATTCCTTTTTCCGCCGGAGGGCCTTTAGATTCTCTAGCAAGAAAGTTTGGACAAAAACTAACCGACATCTTGGGCACACCGGTTATTGTTGAGAACCGCGCAGGAGCGAATGGGATTATTGGCGCCGATTTAGTAGCAAAATCAGCGCCCGATGGTTATACGATGTTGTTCATGACAGGGTCTTTTACAGCTAATCCGGCCTTATATAAAAAACTACCGTTTGATCCCATAAAAGATTTTTCACCGATAACGCAGCTCGGTAGAACTTACGGCTTGGTATTGGTATTGAATGATGCAGTACCAGCCAAATCACTCAAAGACTTAATAGCCCTAGCTAAGTCCAGACCCGGGCAGCTCAATTACTCATCCGGGGGTGAGGGCAACCTAACGCACCTTGCTGGCGAACTATTTAATCACTCGGCTAATATTCAAATTACCCATGTCCCATATAAGGGGAGTGGCCCAGCCCTCACGGATGTTTTAGCAGGTCAAGTTGATATGACGTTTGTATCTACAGTCGGCTCCATTCAGGTGATGAAGGAGAAAAGAATTTTGCCCATCGCGATTACGAGCAGCATCCGCTCTCCCGCCCTACCAGATCTAGCAACATTTACTGAGTTTGGTTACAAGGAGATGGAAAAAATTTTTGGGTGGTACGGCTTATGGTACCCAGCGGGAACGCCCACAGATCGTGTAGACCGAGTCCAACAAGCGGTTCAACAGATTTTAAAAATGCCAGATATTAAGGCTCATTTTGATGAGATTGGATTGATGCCGGTTGGGTCATCTCCAAAAGATTTTTCTCAATTTATTCGAGAAGATATAGCTTACCAAGATAGCCTTTTTAAGATCGCCAAAGTTGCTAAGCAGTAATCGAAATACATCACATCCATTTTTAATAGGGGACACAAATGTTTGAATATTTTCCGAATAATTACACCTGGAGTTTAGCGGTGATGTCAGCCTTAAACCGCGGCGGTCAGATTGCCGAGGTTGATGAAGCTTGTCGCTCTCTCAAAGAGTATGCGGGCATTAAAGCCTTAGGTGGTGATGTCACGGCTCAAAATGCTTGGTTTGAGAGTTGGGTCAAAATGGCTGAACGGGTTGAACGTTTAGCCCAAGTAGATGAAGCTGCGGGAAACTTATTATCGGCTGGGCGTAAGTATTTGAGAGTGGGACTCTATTTTCAATTGGCCGAGAGAATGCCTAGCCATAAAGACCCAAGACGACTAGTGGCTTACAAAAAAGGAATTGCCGCCTATGAAAAGGGGCTGCGGTTTCGTAAAGAGCCTATTGAGTATGTTCAAGTTCCATATGAAGGCACCTACCTTCCGGCTATCTTTATGAAGGCTCCAGGATCAGAAAAAACACCTTGTATGGTGCACTTTAATGGTCTTGACTTAACCAAAGAGATCGTCTATTCCGCGATCGCCGATGAATTGAAACGACGCGGCATTTCTGCTTTGATTGTTGATCACCCTGGGATTGGGGCCGCCTTGCGTCTTCAGAATTTACCCAGCGGACCCGATACTGAACGATCTGCTTCTGCGTGTGTAGATTATTTAGAGACCAGAGCGGATGTAGATCCCAACAGAATTGGAATCATGGCCTTGAGTCTTGGCGGCTACTACGCGCCGCGGGCTGCCGCATTTGAACCCCGCTTTAAATGTTGTGTAGCCTGGGGGGCCATCTTTGATTATGGTCATGCAGTGCAAGGAAGGCTCAATGGACAAGGCGAGCCTTCGGTTCCAGGTTATGCCGAACACGTTAATTGGGTATTTGGTCAAGACACTTTTGAAAAAACAATGCAGGTTGTGAGACAGATGACTCTGGAGCCTATTGCACATCAAATTAAGTGTTCATTGCTGGTGGTGCATGGTGAGAATGATCGTCAAATTCCTTTATGGCATGCGGAAAAAACCATTGCCGCAGCAGTCAATAGCCCCGATAAAGAATTGAAGGTATTTTCGCTATTTGATGGCGGTGCTGAGCACTGCGGTGCTGATAACAGTACGATGGTTGTGGACTATATGACGGATTGGATTAGTAGACGCTTGGGCGGCTCTGTTGAGGGAATCTAACTCAAAGAGTTCTAATAGCAGCGATAGCAAGAAAAATAATTATTTAAAGGAAAATTAATGAGTCTCGTAGATAAATTACAGTGGCGCTATGCCGCAAAAAAGATGGACCCTAGTAAAGTAGTTTCCCAAGAAAAGGTTGATAAAATTTTAGAGGCAGTGAGGCTAACAGCAAGCTCAAGCGGACTGCAGCCTTATGAGTTATTGGTAATCACCAATAAAGAGCTTCGTGAAAAAATCA
Organism: Polynucleobacter sp. Latsch14-2; assembly: GCF_018881925.1. GTDB lineage: Bacteria > Pseudomonadota > Gammaproteobacteria > Burkholderiales > Burkholderiaceae > Polynucleobacter. The sequence continues at coordinate 234,863 of NZ_JACVPL010000003.1, forward strand.
AGCCTGTTGCTAACAACCAATCTCAAGTCACAGACTGCTCACACTTACTCGTATTTGCCGCTTGGGATGATTACACTGCTGATCGCATCAATGAGGTATTTGACTTAACCAACGAGATTCGCAATGTGACGCTTAAGGATCGCGAAGTTTATCGTCAAAAGCTGATTGCAGGTTATCCACCTAGAGGCCCTGAAATTAATTTCATTCATACCGCCAAACAGGCCTACATTGCGCTAGGTACTGCTTTAATAGCGGCAGCTGAAGAAGATGTGGACTGCACGCCGATGGAAGGCTTTGACCCGAGCGCCGTTGATGAGATTCTGAATCTCAAAGAAAAACATTTGCGCAGCGTATTGCTTCTCCCGCTGGGCTACAGAAAAGCTGATGAAGATTGGTTAGTGAACCTTAAAAAGGTGAGATGGCCCAAAGATCGCTTTATCACCTGGATCAAGTAAGAGCCTTCGTTTCATTTGCCCTAACTAACGATAGCGTTAAAAATACCAACCCATGGGTTGGTATTTTTTTAGAGAATCAATTCACTTAGCTCAGCTCAAATCCAATCTCTTGACGTAATGTTGCTGCACCAGTGCCTGTAAGCAGATGAGCAAAATCGACTGCTAGTTGGCGACTCTGGCTTGCGGTACAGATGCCAAGGCAATAATCTGTAGCAAGCTCAAACTCCTTAGGTAGCATACCAATCAGCTGCACCCCAGGAGTAATATTTATTTCAGTTACCTGCGTACTACCAATCAAACCAGCTGTAGAAGACGCTGCCATAGCTGCCATTGCAGTGGCTCCATTAGGGAAAATGTGCAGCGCATTCTGTTTGCTCTTCTCAAGCCCCAACTGTTTGAGCACGTTATATACATGAATACCTGCCGTTGCTTTTTCAGGATCTGGAAAGTAGATTCCAGCAGCATCATTAAATGCTTTCAACAACTGCTCTCGATTAGCAATTGCAGGAATTGGATCGCCGGTCTTAATAGCAACACCAGTGCGAACTATACCTAATGAGGCAAGTGAGCCCTCTACAACATGACCGCTTTGGATTAAGCCCTCAATCATTGATCGTGTCAATATCACTAGGTCGCATGGCTCACCAGCCAAAAGGAGATCACGCATTGCACCGACCGCACTAAAATTTGCTTGTATCTCACAAGAATATTTTTCTTCAAATTGTGCTTGCAGGCCCTTCACAACACCAGCTGCGGCACCCCCACTTAAAATTGACAATTTCATGCTACACCTTTGATATGAGTTTTGAAAAAATGAATATTATTATTGGGCTTTAATTCCGGCAGACTTAACAATGCTTGCCCACTTTTGGATATCGGCATTCAAGTAATTGGTGAATGCCGCAGGTCCCATACTCAATGGTGTTGCCCCCTGCTTGGCCCATAAGTCCACGACTTCTTGACTCCGTTGAATTTTGTTCACTGCCTTATTGAGCATGTCCACTATTTCCTTAGGAGTGCCAGCAGGCGCCATCAACCCCAACCAAATAGTAGTTTCAAATTTTGGGACGCCCGCTTCAGCAATGGTGGGCACACCCGGCAAGATCGGTGAACGCGTTAAGCCAGTCGTTCCCATGGCCTTAACTTGATTTGATTTGACATATTCCGACATGGTTGTGACGGCATCAAACATCATATTTACCTGACCACCCAGAACATCGGTTCGCGCGCCTGAACTGCCTTTGTATGGGACGTGCAAAATTTTAACTCCAGCCATGGAGTTAAAAAGTTCACCGGCAAAATGGTACGGCGTGCCAGTACCAGAGGATGCAAAAGTTAATACGTTTGGATTGGCTTTGGCAAATTGGATCAACTCCCCTAAATTCTTAAACTGCAGGGATGCATTGGTCACCAATACCAAATCTGAATAATTGATGGGCGCTATGGCAACAAAGTCCTTCATTAAATTAAAAGGCTTGTTTTCCACCAAAGATTCATTCACAGTCTGTGCATTGGACATCATTAGCAAGGTGTAGCCATCAGGAGCAGATTTTGCAACAAAATCAGTTCCAATAATGGAGCCTGCACCAGGCTTATCATCCACAATAAACGGGGTCTTAAGTTCATCTTGCAAGCGAAGCGCAATGAAGCGAGCGTAATTATCTGCTGGACCACCAGCTGCAAATGGCACAATAATTTTTACTGGCTTATTTGGATATGTTTGAGCTAAACATGGCAATCCCATGCTGAATAGAAATAATATTGCCAATTTAATTAACTTCATTTATGTCTCCAGTTTGAATCGAACTCTTATGTACGGTTTTGATTGGTTGAGCATCATGACGAATGTATCACGATAGTTTGCGTTTGACCTGCGCTCACTATATATAGATTTATTTCATATTAATGTAAGATCGTCACACCACCCAGCATAAGTTCAAACCAAAATGATCAAGCCAATTTCTCGCACCCTTTTCTTATCGGCGCTGCTCTTTGTTCAACATTGCAATGCACAAAACTCGACTCAGGCCTATCCCAATAGACTAGTCTCAGTTGTAGTGGCTTATGCGCCAGGAGGTTTAGGCGATGTATTAGCCAGAAGGCTCGCAGAAAAGCTTAGTACCCGCACCAAGCAATCATTTGTAGTCGAAAATAAACCAGGGGCCACTGGGGCATTGGGCACCCGTTTTGTAGCGAAATCTAAGCCAGATGGCTACACCTTACTGCTCGGCCAAACCGGGGAGATGGTTATCAACCCGCTAGTGAATAAAGATGTGGGCTATGAAACCAGCAAAGACTTTAGACCGATTGCAGTCATTGGCGAAGCTCCTCTCATCCTCGTATCGCCTGGAAACTCAAGCTATCGCACTCTGCCAGAATTTATTAAGCTAGCCAAGTCTAAGCCAGGGGTCTTCACTTATGCATCTTCCGGAAGCGGTACTCCAGGCCACCTTGCGGCAGTCTCCCTAGTCCAAGATATGAACATTGATATGGCACATGTGCCTTACAAAGGGGCAGGCCAAGCAATGACCGACTTACTCGGCGGTCACGTCGATATCTTTTTCTCTAGTGCCCCAGCGGTTTTACCGCAGATTGAAAGCAAAAATCTTCGGGCGCTCGCAGTTTCCTCCGAGACAAGAATGCCCGTCCTGCCTGATGTCCATACGGTATCTGAAGATGCTATCAAAGGCTTCAACTACACCCTTTGGGGAGGCATCTTTGCGCCAACAGGAACCCCCGATGCAATCACCAACTATCTCAGCGCTGAAATTAATGCCATTTTGAAAGACCCTTCTTTTACCGGGCAACTAGAGAAAGAAGGTATTTTGATTAAGTCAAACTCACAAGCTGAATTTGTTGAGTTTATGAGACGTGAGTCGGTTAAATATAGCAAGCTACTAAAAACGATTGAAATTAAGAGTGAGTAATTTTTGCGCGACAAGCCCATAAAGACTGGACTGACTCTGGCCATTGGATTCTGAATTGAAGCTCAAGTTAGATATTCCCATTGGGGCCTGTGACTGCCATGTTCATGCGATTGGTCCATACACCCAATATCCCATGACTGCAGACAGGGTCTATACGCCACCAGAGTGTGGTCTAGCAGAACTTAGACAACATCTGCAATATCTTCATTTGTCTAGAGTGGTGTTGATTCAACCAAGCTTTTATGGATCTGATAATACTTTCCAACTACTCTGCGCCAAAGAAATGGGTGACTCAGCACGGGTGGTGATTGTGATTGATCAAAATACCTCCGATCAGGACCTTGCCAATATGGTCTCGATGGGTGCTCGCGGCATACGGATTAACCTTTCTACATCAGGCATCTTTGATGCCCAAGTTGCGCGCAAGCAATTAACCGAAGTAGCACAGAGGATTAAAGACTTTGATCTGCATATTCAAATGTATGCATCGGCTAAGTTGCTTGCCGATATTGCAGATACGATCACTACACTGCCAGTTCCTGTTGTTTTAGATCACTTTGCATCTATCAGAGCAGATGGATTTAAAGTGCAGACTGAATTACCAGTGATTCTTGATTTAGTAAAAACAGGTCAGGTCTATATCAAGCTATCTGGCATCTACCGCATATCGAGCGCAAGCCCGGATTATCAAGAAGTAAAAGACTTAGCTCAGCTGTATGCAGAAACCAATCCGGATCGCATACTTTGGGCAAGCGACTGGCCCCATACCAATACCTTGCCCGGCATTCCAGCAACCCAAGTCACGCCGTACAGGATCGTAGACGATGCCAGAATCTTGGATCTACTACCAGAATGGATCCCAAACCAACAGAATCTAATCAAAGCATTAGTCAGTAATCCTGAGCGCCTATATCGTTTCTAAATACAGATAAGAAAATTAAATTAAGGGTGCTACCGATGCCCCTTGAATGTGATGTCTTTTCAATGCCTCAGCGACAAAATGATTCGCTTTCATTTCCTCAACAAATTGAGACAATAAAAGAGCGGCCTCTTCGCCTCGACTTTTTGGCAAGCCCATAGCTTGGTTAATCACCATAAAACGTCCCGGCAAAAGGCGCAGCCCAGGATTTTTAATGGCATCTGCTTGAAGTTGCTGGGTTACACCAGCCGCAACTTCATACCCACCCTCTAGAAATACATCCACCACGGTAGGTGATGTCGGTGCACGAACAATTTCTGCGGATTGGATTTCTCTTGCAAGAAATAGATCGTAAGCACTACCTTTACCAACGACTATACGATTTCCCTTGCTATCTACCTGATCATTTTGCTGAATCGCTGAATCATTTTTAACCAAATAAGATCCCTCAATTAATACATAGGCTGCTGTAAAAGCGATCCCTTCGCCACGTAGTGGATCAATAGCAAAAAAACCGATATCTGCCTGCTCTTGCGTTACAGCCTCTACTGACTTTCCAGCTGAATCAAAAACTACCAATTCAACTTCTAAACCCAATTGTTTCGCAAAGGCATTTGCCAAGTCGATTGAGACCCCAAAAGGCTTTCCAGAGACGGGATCCTTATTAGCCAAAATAGGATTGCCCACATTGATTGAAGCGCGTAGTTTCCCTGTGGGTGCAATTGTTTGAAGCAATTCTTTAGATGGAGTCATAAAAATAGGTATCAATACTGAAGAAGGTTAAGAAGAATGGGTTAAATCAATTAAATCTGAATGCTCAATACTTTCAGTAAACCAAACACGAATACCAGCTTCACGCTCAGCCAAATAGCATGGTTGATCTTGACTATCTAATGCCATTGTTAAATCGTGGCCCGGAATTAATAGGTTACCTGGCCGTTGCTTCCAATACTGCCAGATCAACTCGATTGACTTGGCGCTTTCCTTGTCATCGTCAGTATCAACTACTTTTCTAGATAATAATTCTGCTCGATTCTTGGCAGAGTCGCCTGTAAATAAAATGTCATGTTCGCCATTATTAAGTACAAATAACAAATGGCCGGGGGTGTGCCCAGGTACAGCATAAGCGTGAATTCCTGGAATGAACTCCTGGCCTGAAGCCACCCTCTCGACCCTTTTAGAAGTCGCCAATTCTTGTACATAAAGCTCGGGGAGAGGGTTAAAGCCCGGTGGTTGCATAGCAGCCCAGTCAATCTCAACTTGACCAATCCAAATCTTAGCATTCGGGAAAAGCGTGAAATTCACTACGTGGTCATAATGCGCATGAGTAAGCACAACATCAGTAACATCCGTAGGTGCAACCGAAAATTCATTGAGACGACGCTCTAACGGCTTTCGCATACCGAAGGCGCCTACATCGAGCAAGATGGTGCGGCCTTGACCTCGAATCAAAGTCACCGTGCTCCAACCTAAGCCGCCATGGCAGATGGCGCGCCCTGGAAACCCCTGAATCAATACATCAACTTGATAGCGATGCATACACACCTTTCAAAGTAATGAAGAGACATTTACTCGGCATTAATATGCGCATCCGTAATTAATTTTCCATAAAGGCGTAGATCGGATTGTATTTGGGCGGCAAATTCTGCCGGTGTCCCACCAACAATCTCATTGCCTCCATCATCTACCAAGCGACGAATCACTGCAGGTGACTTTAAGGCCTTGACGGCTTCAGCATTTAAACGACGAATGATTGCGGGATCAGTGCCGGCAGGCGCTAACAAACCCTGAAACTGGGTGATATTAAAACCCTTGTAACCTAACTCATTCATCGTGGGCAAATTCGGCATACCCTTACTACGGTTGATTCCCGAAACTGCAAATCCTCTTAACTTATTCGCCTTAATCATTGGAATACCAGTAACCAGTGGCTCAAATGTAAATGTCAATTGGCCGCCGAGTAAATCCGCTAACGCTGGCGCTGCACCTTTATATGGCACATGGGTAAATTCTGCATTAGCCAAAAGCCCAAATAATTCACCGGCTAAATGGCCCCCGCCACCTATACCAGTTGACCCATAGCTAAACTCTTTAGGCTTAGCGCGCGCACCGGCCACTAACTCACTAATATTCTGAATCGGTGATGCATATGGCACCGCTAATACATACTGATAAGTAATCAGCGTGCTGATTGGGGAAAAGTCTTTGATAGGATCAAATGGTACTTTTTTATATAAAACAGGATTAATTACCAAGGGGCCACTAGCGGTCAGCAGCAATGTATAGCCATCAGGGGCTGCCTTGGCTACCATATCTGCCCCAATCGTGCCATTTGCACCAGGCCTATTCTCAACAATCACTGCTTGCCCCATGCTATCGGACATGGACTGTGCAACTAGTCGCGCAGTGATATCTGCTGCTCCACCCGCTACATAAGGAACAATCATTTTGATTGCCCTATTGGGGTAGCCGGCAGTTTGTGCAACGGCACATTGAAGGCTTGCAAGCATTGCGCCTAAGGACAAGAGTGCGCAAATTAATCGCGCCCAAAAGAGTGCTTTCATTTTTTATTCTCCAGCGTAATGCCTTAATAAATCTAAAGTCTCAGAACTCATTTCAATTCCATGTTTGCGCTGCTTTTCCAGCTTGGCTAATTCAATCATGCCAGGAACAATCACCGGCTTATCTGCATCTGCAGGAGGACTATCCGTCAAGATCTTAGCAAAGTCGACCATACGCTCACTTAGCCACTCGCTTGAACCTAAACGTTTGGTATCGATCAGAATAAAAAAGTGTCCAAGATTCTGAGGCTCGTCAGGAGCGTCTTGCCAAGATTTGATATGCGTCAAGTAACCAGCATTAGAGAGAAGACCCGCGAATAGATCGACCATTAAGGCCAAGCCATATCCCTTATGTCCACCTATCGGCAGCAAGAATCCATCTAGAGCAGCCTTGGGATCCGTTGTTGGATTGCCTTTCGCATCTGTACCCCAGGTATTTGGAATCTGTTCACCACGCTTGAAGGCATTTCTAATTTTTGCACGCGCCACTACACTCATTGCCATATCCAATAAAAACGGAGTGCCGTTGGGGTTGGGAACTCCAAAACCTAATGGACTATTTCCCAAACGAGCATCCGATCCGCCCCATGGCGCAATAGTAGTTGTGGCATTGCTGCCGATAATGCTTGCAAAACCCTGCTCCGCAGCAATCAATGAATAGGGAGAAATTGGGCCAAAGTGGTTACTACCACGAGCAAAGGCAACCGCAATTCCAAACTCTTTTGCAGCCTCAATCGCTGCATTGAGAGCGCGTATGCCAACTACAGGACCAACTCCGTTGTCGCCATCGACCCCAATCATGGCAGGCGCTAAACGCTCTATTTGAATATTTGGCTTTGCATTAATTCCGCCGATGCGGAGGCGATCCCCATAGGACTCAATACGACTCAAACCATGAGTAGACAAACCAAAAAGATCTGCAAGCATCAAAATTCGAACCAGATCATCTGTATCTTTTTCATTCATACCAAGACTCTGAAAAGCACGCTTAGCTAAAGCCTGCAATTTGGCTTCTGCAATGATCTGGTTGGTCTGATTTTTAGTGCTCATGGCTATCCTTAGATGTACGAATGACTTTTTAAATATGGGTCAAAAAAGAAATAGCGATGACTTGCAGTCAACCTCCTGGAACCCGATTCATTTCGTCCAAGCTAAATGACAATTGCAATGGATCCATGGCTGTTACGTGGCTTACGATAACCACGATAGGCTCTCAAAATTTGTCTCCTCCATTACTCATGGAGATTCCAGCTTTTAATAACGCTCACTGCAAATGCGCTATTTGTTTTTTATTTATATCAGCATGATCAGCTAAATTAATATTAGTGTAAAGTGCAAATATCTGATTAATACTTGCGTTAAACACAATAATAGAGAGCGCCATGAATTTTGACCTTGCAGACCTTCGGGCTTTTTTGGCGGTATCAGACCTAGGAAGCTTTAGGGCTGCCGCAGAAATACTCCATCTCTCCCAATCAGCCGTATCCCGCAGGGTTGATAAATTGGAAGATGCCCTAGGGGTTGAATTGCTAACGAGAACGACACGCAAAATTGAGCTCACCACTATCGGGAGAACTTTTGTTCATAAAGCCCGAAATGTCATGCTGGAACTGGAGAGTGCACTGATCGGTATTCAAGATGTGGCAGAACGGTTATCAGGTGAAGTAACTTTAGCCTGCGTTCCATCAGCAGTAGGCCACTTTTTGCCTTCTGTATTTGATGAATATCACAAACGCTATCCAGGGATTCGTATTCGTGTACTAGATGAATCATCGAGCGATGTGCTGCTTGCCGTTACACGAGGGGATGCAGATTTCGGGGTGACTTATGTAGGCACGCAAGAGGCTGATATTCATTTTCTCCCTTTAATTGAGGAAGCATTTGTTCTTGCTTGCCCCAATCACCACCCACTTGCTAAATCGAAAGTAGTTACCTGGAGTGCCATTAAAGAGCATGGCTATATCGCACTAGCCCAAGGTAGCGGAAACCGATTTCTGATTGATCAAGCATTGGCTCGCTCACTAGAGCGTCCCCGCTGGTTCTGCGAAGTAAATCATGTACCAGCACTGGTAAGTCTTGTCATGGCAGGTTTGGGAGTGGGGGTTGTACCCCGGATGGCTCTCCCCCCAGATGGTCATGAGCAGCTAGTGGCAATTCCACTAGTCGAGCCCAAAGTGAGCAGAAAGCTAGGGTTAATTTCTCGGCGAGGGCGGCCTCTACCAGCAGCAGCGCAAATACTCTATGACATGCTAGTGAGTAAAACTATCAAAAAAAATTCGCGCCCCCGCTAAGCACTTTAAATACTTTACGCAGTCGGATTGCTTCTTTACTTTCTCAATGCAAACAATGGACCAAGATCCTGAAGTTGCTCGATCTTGTAAGCATATTCCAGCCAAGTTTTACATTCAGCTTCGCCTAGCATTGCGGAACTAAGCGCCAAGAATCGCTCTGCCACCTCATCGGTGCTCATTGGGTTTTGCGGGCAACCCTTAGGGCTGGCTACAAAATACTCCTGAGTGCTGCCGTCATGCAAATGCACAATAACCCTGCCAGAGACTGACTCACTCGTTGTGCGCTGTTCCACCTCCGCATCAACTACACAAACAGTGCGTTCACACAAATCCCAAACCAATGGATCCTTCAGGGCTAACTCATAATCATCAACTGAGAGAGCAAGCGGTCCTTGTTTAGTGGGCCCCATAATAAAAGCCATAGCAACCGCAAATGGAGTACTGAGTTGCGCCTGCTGAATATCAATGGGCTTATTCGATGCTAATTTACTCATCATGGCACCATGAACACCAATGGTGATGGACTTTATCTGATCGGCAGTAATTCCTGATTTGGATAAGGTGCCGGCTGCTTCAATTGCGGCCTGCATGCGTACACTTCCGACATGGGGTTTTAATGAAACCCATTCCGTTGGAAATTCTCGCTGTAAATTAGCTATACAAACTGCTGGATCAAATCGATCTGAGAAAGCGCGAGCAAAACCTTGACTTCCTTCAATAGCGTCATGTGGCCCGGTCAATCCAGCGTGTGCGAGTAAAGCAGCTTCCACTCCATTAGCCGCAGCTTTGCCTGCGTGAAAACGCTTGATATCTGAACCTGAAACAAAAAACTGTGAAAGGCCGCACGCAAAAGTTGCAGCAATACCTAAAGCATTGCTACATCCCTCGGGAGATAACTTTAATAAACGAGCGCATGCAGCTGCTGCGCCAAATGCGCCACACGTAGGCGTCCCCTGGAAACCACGCAAAGAGTGCTCTGGCTGTATTGACATTCCAATACGAATCGCCGTCTCATACCCAGCCAGAACTGCAGTAAGCAATTCCTCGCCCGAGCATTTCACAATCTCTGCCATAGCAAGAGCGGCAGGCCAAATCACAACGCCAGGATGAATAATGGCGGCTACATGTGAATCGTCCCAATCTAAGCTACCGGCGGCCACGCCATTAATAAACGCTGCTCGAGCAATATCCACTTTCGTATCTGCGTATATAACGCTGGCTTCTTGTGTCGATGCATGTGAACGATAAAGCTCTGTTACGGCATTTGTCCATGATCTATTTTGACCGGCTGAGGCCGCACGAAAATAATCAATCAATAAAATGGGAATCAGACTCTTTACTTTAGGACTTGCTTCAGACCACTGCAAAGTAGCTACAAATTTCCCCAATTGCTGGGTTACGGGAATGGCATGAGTAATAGCTTGATTCATATGTAGCAATAGATCCTAGTTGGTAGTGATGTTGCTGCTTTTAATGACTTTGCCCCATTTTGTAAAATCCGCCAGCATAAAGGCAGAAAAATCAGCGGGGCTGCCGCCTCCAACTTCAATACCCTCTTCAGCAAAACGCTTTCGCAACTCGGCAAACTTTAGTGCTTTATTCAATTCAATATTGAGACGATTCAGCACTTCGGGTGGCATATCGGCTGGACCAAAAAGACCCCACCATTGATTCGACTCAAACCCAGGCAGCCCAGACTCAGAAAGCGTAGGTAATTGCGGTGCAATTTTTATTCGTTTAGTGCTAGTTATGCCTAAGGCCTTGAGCTTGCCAGCTTTAATCATCGGTCCAACACTTGCGTAAGCGGCAAAGAGTAGAGAAACTTGACCGCCTGCCACATCAACTACGGCGGGGGCAGCACCCTTATAAGGCACATGCAAAAATTCAACGCCCCCAGCCTCTTGATAGAGCTCACCCGTGAGGTGGCTTAAAGTACCACTACCATTGGAGGCATAACTATAAAAACCTGGTTTTGCTTTTGCGGCAGCTAGTAAGTCCGCCGAATTTTTAAATGGTAAGGATGGGCTCACAACCAATACATTTGGGGAGTAGCCAATAAGCGCAATGGGTGTAAAACTTTTTATAGTATCGAAACCTAATTTCGGATTTAAATGCGGCGTAATCGACATTGTGCTGCTTGAAGCCAATAACAAGGTGTAGCCATCCGGTATGGCGCGCGCAACAAATTGTGCGCCGATGGCCCCTCCCGCCCCGGGCTTGTTATCTACAACAAATGAAGTCTTCAGCCCCTCAGTTAATTGCTGTGTTACTAGTCGCACAATCACATCGGCAGCCCCGCCAGGTGGAAATGGCGTCACAACCTGAACAGGTCGAGTTGGATAGTTTTGCGCCTGCGCTAGACCTGAAAAAACTAAGGTCAGCAGAATGACGCAAGACTTACATTTCGCAAATATTTTCATTTGATTTCTTTTGAATGGAATCCTCTATCGCTTCTTTGAGGCCTCAATCAAACGCAGCTCCCAAGGAATAATGATCTCAGTAAAAATCACTGGATCAGTCCATCCTTTTAGCTGACGACCCAAATGACCGCCTTGCGGATTGATCCAAGCATCTTTGGGAACATCACCAGAACGCATTAGCAACTCAATGTCAGAGATGGGCACCTGCGTATCCTTTGCGCCAGTCACTACTAGCATCGGTGCGGATGGCTGATTTAATAGACCTTGTGCCTTCAAAGACATTCTAGGCATTAACTTTGCCAAGTCATTCACATTGGAAGCACCCTCAAATACATTGATAAATGCTGGCGCCAAATCAAACAAATACTCGCGATTGCCTAGAGTATTTTTATATAAAAACTGTTTTTGGAAAAACTCATCCACTGGGGGTGATTGCGCAACTGAACCCAAGATTCGAGACTTTTCCCTAAACGCCAAATCGGTTGCCCAATAGCCGCCGAAACTCACTCCTGAAACCACAATTCGTGTTTTATCCATTTCTGGTTGCTGCGCCATGTAATCCAAAAGTGCAGAAAACATTCTTCCAGCGCCGGGGCCGACTTTAACTGGCGCTTGACCTGTACCTGGGCTATCTACAGCTAAGTACCCGATACCTTTATCCAAAACTTGTGAATAACTTTCTGCAACCGTTTCTTTCCGACTATCCAAACCACTAATTGCCAAGATCATTGGCACTGGCCCTGTTGCATTTTTTGGCATGCGCACATAGGCATGAATAAGCTTACCCTCAAATGGAATTTCAATGACTTTCATTGGGTTATCCAATGTCTTGCTGTACTTTGCATACGCCTCTAATGCATGCTCATAAGCAAGCTTTTTACCTGCGGAGTTTGGTACAGGCCATTGCGCAAAATAATATAAACGCCAAGCCTTTTTATATGCCTCTCCAGCCACCTTTGAGTCCGATGCTTGCTGTCCCATCTCCATGTACTTTGCAGCAACCTTACTAAAGCCGGCTGCCCAATCATCACGATCACGGGTATTGATATAAGAAAGAGCTTCCCTAACATCTTGAGGATTCAAGCCCCCCAAAGGATAGGCACCTTTTTCTGCGCGCAGAATGCTTTCCTGCTTGATTTCATCAATAGTGCGCTCATGGACCTGCGAAAAGACTGGCGCTACATAAATACAAGAAAGGACCATTGCAAAAACGGAGATAATCTTTTTCATAAGACCTCATTCAAATAAATGGAGTTAATTAATTTGGCACTGCGGAAATTGATGCTTCGTCTCAATACTAATAATTGTTATTTAGCACAATCTTAACTGAACTAGCGCATTGCCCAAACTAGGGGTCTTGAGGCCCTTAATTTCTAAGGATCAAGACTATTGCACTAAAAAAAATATAGGCCCTACCTTATGCATAAATAAAAACGACTTAGGAATTTCTCCCTAAGTCGTTGATTTCATTAATGAGCCAACCATTACCTTTCAGAATGCGGCGGCTATCTAGAGCTTGGCCCACTGCACGCAGAAGGTGAATTAGTCAACTGGCAGAATGGCGCTTGGCCCAGTGCCATAAAAATATAAGACCGCACCCTCACTTTTGGTAATCCCAAAATGCGGCGTATTCGCAGGCTCTGTAAAAAAGGTACCTGCAGTGTGGGCATGTAATTTACTTTCATCAAACTTATCGCCATAACCAATGTAGTGCACGCCAGACAAAACAACACCATAACGATCATCAGGGTGCTTGTGGGGCATGGCCTTGAGATTGGGAGCCCACTTAATTAGACTCAAATAAGGGCCAGGCTTATCTGTCCGTCCCAATATATCTGCAGATTCTCGTCCAGAAGGAGACATCTGCCACTTCAGGTCATCCAACTTAGTCAGCGTCACTCCAGGCGGTAATGCCGCCTCCCCTGCAAATGCACAACTCATGAAAAAATAGAATACAACTATCAAACCTCGTATTGGGTAGTTCACCAGCGTCTCCTTTTTTAATTAATTTAGCCATTCAGGCAGCTCAATATTAGTCTTTTTTTAAAAACCTGCGGGTAATCACTTGTCTGAATAAGTTGCTACCTGAGTGGAATAAGTAGTTCCCAGTGTTACGCGTTGTGAGCTTAAACTTGGCTAATGCTGAAATTGATATTCATACTCTTGAGAAAAAATTGATGGGATTGCTTCCAAACCCCTTTCGCGCACTTGTTCTTGGATCCTCTGGCGCTATTGGCTCAGCATTTATGGGCTTGCTTGAAAATAATCCATGGTGTTCGCAAGTAGTGGGTCTTCATCGCAGCTCGGAATATTCACTCGATTATCAGAACCCAGACTCAATAGAGTCTTGTGCCGTTGCACTATCTTGTCAAGCGCCCTTCCAACTCATCATTAATACAATTGGGCTTTTGCATACTAGTGACTGGATGCCTGAAAAGAGGCTAGATGATCTCAATACTCAGCAACTAACAGAATTATTGAAGATCAATGCCATTGGACCAGCACTAACAATCCGTCACTTCTCTAAGCTATTGGATCCAAAGCACAGCATCATGGTTACCCTTTCCGCCAAGGTCGGCAGTATTGAAGATAATCGTCTTGGCGGGTGGTACAGCTACCGAGCCTCTAAGGCTGCTCTCAATATGCTGATTAAAACCGCATCGATTGAACTAACTCGAACAAAGCCTAATACTGTGTTAATTGCAATGCATCCCGGCACAGTAAACTCAGCGCTCTCGAAACCATTTCGTGGCCAACAAATTGGTAGACCAGCAAACCTTGCAGCAAGCGATATGTTTCAGGTGATTAAGAATCTGAAAAAAGAAGACTCAGGAAGCTTCATCTCATACTCAGGAGAGAAATTACCCTGGTAAAAATGCAGTAGCCTCATTAGCCAACCACTTTAGGCGTCTTTTTCCTGCAAGCATCAGAGCAATATTTAATAGTCTCCCAGTTTTTATCCCAAGACTTTCTCCATGTCATTTCTTTTTTACAGATGACACAAATTTTGCTAGGCAGATAACTTTTATTACCCTTAAAAGTAGTGCTCATGTAAAACCCTAGAGATTATCCAAATTATTTAACAGATGCTCCGCATGCCCCACAATCAAAGCTTGATCCTCATCGCTAATTCTCTTGAGATTTGCCGTCATTAATTTTGTGCGCGGGCTAGATTCAAACTGGCTACGATGCTTAATTAAAAAATTCCAATATAAGGTCGTAATAGGACAAGCCACCTCTCCAAAGCGAACATCTGGCTTGTATTTGCAGGAGTCACAATAATTACTCATACGCTTAATATAAGCTCCGCTAGCAATATAGGGCTTGCTGGTAAAGCGACCTCCATTAGCAAACAAGGCCATGCCAGCAGTATTAGGGAGCTCTACCCATTCAATTGCATCAACATAAATTGCCAAGTACCAATCGCACACCTCTGATGGCAGAATTTCTGCAAGTAAGGCAAAGTTTCCAGTCACCATCAAGCGCTGAATATGATGCGCATACCCATACTGCAAGGTTTGACCGATGGCATCCTGCATGCAAGCCATATGGGTTTTCCCATTCCAATACCAACTTGGTAGCGCTCTTTGGTGTGCATAATAATTATCTTGAGCCATCTGGGGCATATCCAGGTAATACATACCCCTAACAAATTCTCGCCAACCTAATATTTGACGAATAAAACCCTCAATCGTGGCGATATCTAACGAGTACTTTGTCCAAGCAACTAGGACAGCAGAAATCACCTCGCGAGGATTTAATAGCTTTAAATTGAGCGAGCTTGAAAGGATCGAGTGCCAACCATAAGGAGTTTTGGTCCACATTGCATCCTGATAGACTCCGAAGTTTCGTAAACGGTACTCCACAAAATAATTTAAGGCCTCTAGGGCTTGTAAACGATTCACTGGCCACCAAAATTCCTCTATTGAACCAGGGTGGCTTGAATAATTCTTCTTTACGAATGTGATGACTTCTTGCGTAATCGAATCTGGTTCAAACATCACTGGTTCATCAATAATGCCGGGGCCTTTTTTTGAATACGGCTTGCGATTATCCTGGTCAAAATTCCATTGACCACCCTCTGGGTTTCCGTCAGCATCGACCAAAATATCATGGGTCTTGCGCATTAAGCGGTAAAAGTACTCTAGCCGCAACTCTTTCTTGCCTGCAGTCCAAGCAATAAATTCTTGATGGGAGCAAAAGAAGTGGTCATCCTCACGCATATCTAGGTGAAGGTCTAGCTCCTTAGATAGCACTTCAATCTGCTGCTTTAAGCGCCACTCACCAGGTTCAACACAGATTAGATGTGTAATCCGATCCTGGATCACTTTTTCTTTTAAGGCCTCAACGATTGATAGGTGCGAGCCTTGAATATACGTAAGAGGGTGATTGGACTCCTTGAGGCTTTTCGCAAAGTGCCGCATGGCTGACAAAAATAAGGCAATCTTAGCCTTATGAGACCAAACATACTGAGCCTCCGGAATGGACTCAACCATAAAAACTTCATCCGTCTCGAAATTAAAGTTTTTGAGTGCCGCACCATTTAAATCAAGCTGGTCTCCTAGAATTAAGACCAGTCTATTAGGAGAGTTCATTTATTTTTATATTGAGTTGGACAATATGCGCGTTCGACTAATTTACTGCGCAGGGCAACATGCTTAGTCGCCCTTCCGCTGACGCGTTCACGCCATAGCTTAAATGAACTTCTTTTAAGTTTATGGCGCATCAGCTCAATCACTTGGGACTCAGAGATGCCAAATGATTTTTCAATAGCATCAAATGGGGTGCGATCCTCCCAAGCCATTTCGATTAGGCGGGATATATCGGACTCAGAGAGTATATTGGGCTGAAATCTTGGCACTGTGCAAGTTTATGACTTATTTACTAAACTCGTACGACACCTCAAATTTAAAAAAATGTCATGATTGGAACAATACGTCGGAAACTGATTTCGCTATCGCCCACCCCTTACGTCCAAGCGGTTGATGTTGTGTGCCCGATTTGCAACCGCCCCATTCCAGAGTCTCAAAAAGACGCGCATCACCTGGTACCTAAATCCAGGGGCGGCAAAACAACGGAGTATCTGCACCGCATTTGTCATCGCCAAATTCATGCCCTCTTTACCGAGACTGAATTGGCCATGAAACTGAATACAGCTTCAGACCTTCAAGAGCATCCTGAAATGAAAAAATTTATACATTGGGTCAAATCTAAGCCCAATCACTTTTATGAAAAATCACGCAAAAGTGCTCGCCTCAAGGAAAGGTAGCCACCAGAAAAAATAGAGTTCGAAAGCAATACACCTTGAGGCAATGACCCAAACGCCTTGAAGCTCTAGGTGACTTACTCCAACAAATGCCCAGTCTTAACAAAGATAGTGCAACCTTCCTTACTGAATGGTTGATGCAAACTCATGTGCGGGCTTCTGATCCATGAGCCTGCAGGATAGCGCCCATGCTCATCTTCAAATACTCCATCAACAACAAAAATTTCTTCGCCGCCATAGTGCCTATGTGGGTTGAAATAGGTTTGAGGCGCCCAGCGAACCAGAGTTGATCCAGTTCCTTGTCGCATCAGCGGCATGACTGAAAGACCTGGCACCATACCCTGATGCCAAGGTGCTGTTTTAGTATCAATAAGCTCTCGGTCGACCTGATCTGGCCCAAGGTGGCGCAACTTCACAAAGAGCGTGCACCCAGACTTACTAAATGGGGCATGAGATGAACCAGGTGGGTTCATGATGTAAGTACCCGCCGAGTAGTCACCCGTCTCATCACTAAATATGCCTTCCAAAACGAGAATCTCTTCGCCTAATTCATGATGGTGCATTTTAAATTGAGCGCCTGGTTGATAGCAGACGATGGATGTTGCTTTTGCAACTTCATTACCCATGCGCTCAAGCATACGTCTTTCAACCCCCGGATTGGAACTAGCTACCCAAGGTAAGTCATGATGGTTTATCACGATCTTTTGGCTGTAATCAGAATTAATATTCATTTATTAAGCTTCAGTTATTTGAAAATATTTTAAAGAATGGCATTGAAACTAAATGCACACCTTAAATATAAAAACCTAGCCATCCTTAGTCAGGGTTATTTCTGGTGGGTCACCGGGACTTGAACCTAGGACCAAAGGATTAGGAGGGCAGAACTCAATGATAGGGCCATATAAAAAGTAGGTCTGCGGGTGGTCAGTGTCGGTGTATCAGCAAATTCATGGATTTAAGAGAAGAACTCAGTCGGCCCTTGGTTTTCTAAATCAAAAGGTTTCGGTGCAATGGCTAATAGCTGTCAATGGGCGACCTTGGAGTATTCTGACATATATCATCACGGCACATCATTCAAAAACTTCTGAATTCCGTTTTGAATCCGCTCTTAGTGGGATCACCAGAATTTGAACCTAAGACCAAAGGATTGGTGAGGGTGGATGCCCAAAGAAAACTAGTCGATCAAAATGTCTTGATTGAATTGCTCATATCTTTAAACGAATCTTCAACATCCCCAATGTGACTGGATATCCAGTTTTTATTATAAAAAGTATTTTGGTAGCGATCGCCACTATCGCAAAGCAGAGAGAGTATTGAGCCCTGAAGGCCGTTCTCTTTTAGTTCGCTGGCTAGCCTGAGCATAGCTACAAAGTTTGTGCCTGTTGATGGCCCAACTTTGCGGCCAAGAATATCACTTAGTATTTGCATTGATACAACAGAGTCTTTATCCTGAACGCGAATCATTCGGTCAATGACTGATGGAATAAAACTAGCCTCTGGCCTAGGCCTACCAATTCCCTCGATCCTTGAGCCTTCCGAGCGAAGTGTTTCATCCCCAGTTGAGTAATAATCCATAAATACGGAGCCCTCTGGGTCTGGAACGCAAACCTCAGTTGAGTGCCTTTGATATCGAATATAGCGCCCAATAGTTGCGCTAGTACCACCGGTACCAGCCCCCACTACAATCCACTTTGGAATTGGGTGCCTTTCAAAGGCCATCTGACTAAAGATACTTTGTCCAATATTGTTATTGCCTCGCCAATCAGTAACCCTTTCGGCATAAGTAAATTGGTCCATAAAATGGCCCCGGGTTTTGATAGCAAGATCCCTTGCAACCGCATAAACTTCACTAGAATGGTCTACCAAATGGCATGACCCTCCATAAAAATGCACGCGCTCCAGTTTCTCAGAGGATGTATTTTTTGGCATCACTGCGATGAATGGCAGGCCTAGCATATTCGCAAAATAAGCTTCACTAACAGCAGTTGAGCCGCTCGAGGCCTCGATTACAGTGATCCCCTCATCCAACCAGTTATGACATAGTGCATAAAGAAATAATGATCGTGCCAGACGATGCTTTAAGCTACCCGAAGGATGGGTTGACTCATCCTTCAGATACAAATCAATACCGTGATGACTGTAGTTTTTTAATGGGATTGGAATAATATGTGTATCGACACTTCGGCAAAAATCAGCTTCAATCTTATGGACTGCTTGATTAATCCAATCTTTTTTCGATGACTTCATAAATGACTTTAATCTCTGTTGGCTAAATTATTTTTCGCATCATTTTTTAAAAATATACGATCAATTTTATTTGTGGAAGCCAATGGGAGCGCATCTAAAAATACCACCCAACGAGGATGTTGGTAGGCCGGCCCATTCTCCAAACAAAAGGTTTTTATTTCTGATTCAGTAATCGTACTGTTTTGTTTTTTAACCACATAAGCAGCTGGTTTTTGACCTTTAATGTAATCCTCAACAGGCACTACTGCTGCAGCTTCAACGTCTGGATGTGACTCAAGAAGGCGCTCTACTTCAGTGGGGTAAATATTTTCTCCACCACAAACAAACATATCGTCACTTCGGCCAATGAAGTAGTAAAAGCCATTTTCATCTTTTCTAAAAAGATCGCCCGTACTGTAAAAGCCATCGGGTGTAAATGGATGCGGCAAAGGATCTCTTAGGGAGCTTTGATGATATCCAAGCATCACTCCTGGAGATTTCATTTGAAGAATACCTTGATCTGCTGGTAAATTATTTTCATCTACTAGACGCAGTTCTACCTCAGGATGAGGATAGCCAACGGAGATTGTTGGCTGCTCTAGTTGGTTAGGATGTACGCCAAAGACCACGGGCCCCGCCTCGGTAGTGCCGAAAGCATTCGTGACCTTAGTATGGGGAAGAGCTTCATGAATTGCCGCCAAAAGTTTGGGGGAGATAGGCGCTGAACCCATACGTAAAAATTCTACCGAGGATAAGTCTGCACTTTTGAGCAACTCTGTTTCTTGCAACATCATTGCAATCATTGGTGGGACAGCAGTTAGCCAAGTGCAGCGATACTTTTCTGTTGCTTTGATATATTGCTTGGCATCAAATTGTGGCAGAAGAATAATTTGAGCATGCGCAAGAATTGCTAGCTTGGTGAGAGCTAAGGCGTTCATGTGATACAAAGGCGCAGCAATTAAAAAGCGATGATGTGACCAATTATTTTTTCCAAGGCGTGTTTTTGCAACCCATACATGACTTTGGTGGCTAAGCATGACACCTTTGGGTTTGCCTGATGAGCCTGATGTATACAAGATCATTGCAACTTGATCAGGTTTAGGAATAATCGAGCTATAGGGTCCGGGATTGATAAAGCCATCAAATCCCTCAGAATCGTTTTGATCAAAGACAATTTTGGGAATTGTTACGGGAGCATTGCATGCCCTTAAGGCATCACAAAAAACCAATTGAGCGCCTGAGTCTGCAAGCACAAAATCAATCATTTTCTGTGGAAATTTATAATTTACTGGGACTGCAACTAGTCCAGCTCTCATAATTCCAAATAAACACGCAATGAATTCTGCTCGATTCGCTGAGAGAATGGCAACGCGGGTGCCCGCTGGTAGCGCTTGCGCCTCTAATCCTCGCGCAACGGCGTTAGCCATCTCATCGAGTTGCCCATAGGTAAACTCTCGCGGTGCTAATTCACTTACAGGATTCTCACCAAGATTGCTACCTAGATAGCCACCTAGATCAATTAGCGCGACTTGATTTGGGTCTCGGTCGCGCCTAAATAAATCCCCTAAATTCATAGAATCCAAATTAACTCTCTAAGCTTTTGGTGGTGGTGGCGGTGCAGTTGAGTAAACGCCTCTTCCGCTAGCGCACAACACTCCATCTTTGTCATAAATCATGGCTTCTGCAACGCTAAATTGACTTCCAAATTTAATCACCTTGCCTTTGGCAATTAAATTACCAGGCATAGCAGCACGATGGTAGTCAACACGCATGTCAATGGTGGGAACACCTCGACCTGTTTTAGAAACCAAAGCCCAGTCGGCGGTAAGGTCGACAAGGGCCGCCAAAATACCACCATGGGTATATTGACGATCAGGATTCACAACCCATTCTTCGCGCCAAGTTGCCTCTATTTCGATAGCGCCTTCAGTCACTGCGAGAACTTTCAATCCCAACCACTGATGAAATGGGCCGCGTTTTAATTTTTCTTCAACTTCTTGAGCTGTAATCATTGGAGTAGACATATTGAGCGCCTTAATTATGGGGTAATAACAACTTTGCCAAGAACTTCTCTATCTTGGATTAATCGTAAGCCTTCACTTGCTTGTTCAAGCGGAAGAATTTTATCAATCATTGGCTTAATTTCACCTTTTGAGATCATGTCCATTAGAGCGGTGAGATTTTCCATATAGAAACTGTTTGAGCCAATGATTTGAAGCTCAAAACTCCAGATAAAACGTAAATCCTCTTTCGGGTCATGCCCAGCAGTTGCACCGCAAACTAATAATTTGCCACCGCGCTTGAGACAGCGTAAAGATGGCACCCAAGTATCGCCACCAGTGAAGTTAATAACAACATCTACCCCTCCTTCGTAATTGCGGCGCTGTGGTTTGCCATATTTTTCTATAGCCCATTTAGAAAAGTCGACTTCTTTATAGTTAATGACTTCATCTGCACCAATTTCTTTGAGACGCTCTAGTTTTTCAGCGCCGCCAGCACATGCGATAACTTCAGCACCTAACTTTTTAGCAAGAATCACACAACCAGTGCCAACACCGCCTGATGCTCCAAGGATAAGAACACGATCACCTTTTTTAATCGTATTGTGGGTTATCAACATGCGATGGGCAGTGCCATACGCGACTGGTAATGAGGCTGCTTCAGCAAAAGATACAGCGTCAGGCATTTTGATCAACTGTTCCGCAGAAACGAGACAATACTCCGCCATTCCGCCGTCGAGCATTTCACCCATTAGCCCCTTAGTTTTATTTAAGGGATTTACCAAGACTCGGTCACCTACATTCCAGCCTGTAACTTGACCACCGATTTCGGTAATCGTTCCAGCGAAGTCGAGTCCAATCACAACTGGCAAAGGAACTTTGATGCCGGGCATCCCTTTGACAGTAAAGACATCATGGTAATTAAATGAAGATGCCCCCACTTTAATAATGACATGGCCATCTTGCACGACAGGCATTGGGTAATCGGAAACGCATTTTAGATTTTCGAGGCCACCATGCTGGCTAAGTACCAAGGCTTTCATAATTTTGATTTCTCCAGAGGATTAAATTTGAATTGAAATATTAGACGATGCGTAAGAAGTTGAAATATAGCTTTAAGCCTATCTAACTGACTTTTAATCATCATAGTGCAACTGATGAAAAAATAATTGCTAATTTTATCAATTTCAGTAATTTTTTTAGTATATATTTCTAATATTATGAAAATAGATAAGATAGATTTCCAAATACTGTCGATTCTGCAACAAGATTGCACCCTCTCAGTTGGGTCAGTTGCTGAAAAGGTCGGTTTATCCGTTACCCCCTGTTGGCGGAGGATGCAACGACTTGAGGATGATGGCTATATCCGCAAGAAGGTAGTCTTGCTGGATGCCCAAAAATTAAATGTTGGCGTAACAGTTTTTGTTGCGATAAAAACCAGTGGGCACAATCAAGCATGGTTTGAGAAATTCCAAGCTGCAGTAATGCTACTGCCTGAGGTAGTCGAGTTTTACCGAATGAGCGGTGACATGGACTATCTATTACGCGTTGTGGTTCCGGATATTGCTGGCTATGATGCAGTCTACAAAAAATTAATTAAAACAGCGGATATCTTTGATGTGAATTCTAGCTTTGCTATGGAGCAAATCAAATACACTACCGCGCTGCCCTTGAATTTCTTATAAAAGCAAGCTAAGGCTACTCAAATTCCATAGCTAAAAATTCACTGGGGTTTTTATTTTTCTTAAGCTATAAAAAATCAGTGCACAATCAATTGAAAAATGATTTAATGGATTCAAGCAATCGTATTGGTAAATTCGTATCGCAGAATGATGAGTAATGTAAGGTAAATTTAACCAAATTCAAATCTTATAGCGAGTGTTTTTTAGCATTTTAATTTTTTAGAAAATAATCCTAAATGAACAAAAATACTTGGATACGCCGCTCGATTTTTTGGAGTACTTTTACACTCATATCACTCATATCTTTTGGATTAGCGGCACAGCCAGCCGGTTACCCCAATAAGCCTATCAAGTTAATAATTCCCTTCCCGCCAGGCGGACCAGCTGATGGCATTGGAAGATCAATGGCTGCAGCGCTATCTAGCTCAATTCGGCAAACAGTTTTCGTTGAAAATAAGGGTGGTGCTGGCGGAGCAATTGGCGCTGAAATGGTAGCGCAATCCCCAGCCGATGGTTACACCTTAATGCTTCTGCCATCAGCGTTAGTTGCTAATGCCTCTTTGTACTCCAAACTACCCTTTAGCGTGACCCGCGATTTTGCATCCGTTTCTGGATTGGCACAATTTCCTTTGATACTTGTTACGAATTCATCGATCCCAGTAAAGTCTGTACAAGAATTAATTAACTTAGCAAAAAGTAAGCCCGGGCAACTTAATTTTGCATCAGCAGGTTCTGGTGGTGGAGCTCACTTAGCTGCGGAAGAATTTAAGTATCTCACCGGCGTCAGTATGGCGCATATTCCTTATAAAGGAACTGGTCCAGCAGTAACGGATACCTTGGGCGGTCAAGTTAATTTAATGTTTGCCTCGGTAGAGTCCGTCATTGAATTTATTAATGCAGGTAAATTAAGGCCGCTAGCAGTTACGAGCGCTAAACGGATTTCTGTTTTGCCAGAAGTACCCACCATGATTGAGGCTGGCGTCAAAGGCTATGAAATGGAATCTTGGTTTGCTGTGGTTGCGCCTGTAGGCGTGCCGCGTGACATTATTGAATACTTAAGTAAAGAGCTCGGCCTTATTTTGAGAAGCCCAGACTTTATTGCAAAAGTAAAAGCGCAGGGCGGTGAGGTTCTTCAATTGAACGCGTCCCAACTTACTGATTTCACAAAAACAGAAACGATACGGTGGGAAAAAATGATCAAAGCCACCGGTGCTAAACTCGATTAAACATTCATAGAAGAAAGATTAATATGACACAACTTACTCCCTTTAAAGAAGACCTCAGAGGCTTTGTTGATAGATTAAGAGAGTCTGGTGAATTAATCGATTTGCATCAGTCGGTGGATATTCGTCACATCGCAACATTGGTAGATCAATCAGATAAGGCCATCTTATTTCACAATGTGATTGGCTACGATATTCCAGTTTTATCTGGCATTGTTCGAACTGAAAAGAGAGCAGTTATGTCTGTTGGATGCGAGTCCTTTAGACAGATTGAGGATAAGCTACAGCAAGGGATTGATAATCCGATTGGACCGACCCGGGTGAGCACCTCCAGTACAGAGGAAATTATTTGGCAAGGTGATGAGGTGGATTTATTTAAACTGCCAATCCCACTGAGTTCAATTTATGACGGCGGCCCCATGATTACTGCTGGCGTAGTCATGGCTAGGGATCCTGAATACGGCATTAATACTGGCGTATATCGCTTCATTATCAAAGAAAAAAATCTGACGGGGATAGACATTGTTACGCCGAATAATATGCGAATGTTTGCCCAACGAGCATTTGAAGCCGGTCGTCCTTGCCCAATATCTATTTCGATTGGCACACATCCCATGGAAGTTTTAGGAGCAGGCTTTAGGGCCCCCATTGGCATTGATGAGATGGGCATCGCTGGCGGTATTCGTGGATGCAGTGTTGCTTTGGGACAGTGCAAGACAATTGATATGCCTTACATAGCAGATAGTGAAATTGTTTTAGAGGGAGAAATTTTGCCAATCGGCTGGACCCAACCTGAGGGACGTTTTGGGGAATTTACGGGTCTCATGGGCGGTCTCCATTGGAATCCCAATGTTCGAATTAAAGCGATTATGATGCGCAAAAATCCCATGTTTTATTACTTGCACATGCCTTGGGAGAACACATGGTTAGCAGCACCAACCCGCTATCAAGCTATTCGACGCGCTTTAAAAACCGCCGGCATTCAAGTCAAAGATATTAATGTTACTTTGGGTGGCCGTGCTTTTTGGCATGCTGTGATCTCGATTGAAAAACAAGCTGGTGAGGGAAAAAATGCTCTCCTTGCAGCCTTGTCCGTCATGGACCTAAAACATATCGTGGTAGTCGATGATGATATTGACGTTTTCAATCCTACAGAGGTTGAATGGGCAATAGCAACTCGTGTACAAGGTGATAAAGATATTATGATCATCCCTGGAGCGCGAGCAAAGCCGTTAGATCCTAGCTTGTATATCACTCCGGGGCAAGTGCCAACCGGCGCCAAGGTTGGAGTTGATGCGACCATTGGCGAGGGAATTCCTAAAGAGCGTTTTGAACGTATCTCATATGCCTATGCTGATAGCGCAAAGATCGCAGAATATTGCGCTGGCAAGGCAGATCCTGAGCTAGCTTCTGAAAAAAATACTGGGGAAGAATTAGCAGAGCAAATACTAGCTTTACTTGAAGCTAGTCCTGTTTATTACTCTGAGATTGCTGAGAAGTTTTCTCAATATAGTTTTGCAACGATTGCGAATACCTTTGGCGATCTGCATGCAAAAGGTATCTTATGGCAAGACCCTCGAGGCAGAATGTGTTTAAAAAATTCCAAATTTGCTGCCAAGCAACCAGGATAGATGCGTTCAGGCTGGTTTAGTAATTTTGAAACATTAGATTTATAAAGAAAAATTCATATGCAATTTGATTGGAATAATCCATATCCGACCATTCGGATGCCGGTCATGGGTAGAAATATTGTTTCTACCTCACATCCTTATGCTGCACAAGCTGGGTTAAAAGTTTTACAGGCTGGCGGCAATGCTATTGACGCAGCAATTGCTGCGGCGGCTGCTTTGATGGTGGTTGAACCAGTTTCCAATGGTTTAGGAAGCGATTGCTTTGCAATTGTCTGGGACGGGGAAAAGCTACATGGATTAAATGCTTCTGGCGTGGCTCCACAAGCATGGAGCCCGCAATATTACGAAAAGAAATATGGCCTAGGTGGAAACGGAATAGCCAATCGACCAAAGCGCGGCTGGGATGTCGTTACTGTTCCAGGTGCTATTGCTGGATGGGATGCATTGTTGCAACGATTTGGCTCAAAGCCTTTAGGTGATCTATTGGAGCCTGCAATTGAAATTGCCGAAAAGGGATATGCTTTGCCACCAATTTTGGCTCATAAATGGGCTGCAGGTGTAGGTGAACTAAAAGATCAACCTGGTTTTGCTGACACATTTATGCCCGGCGGAAGATCACCTTCGACTGGTGAGCAATTCCAATTTTTAGGCGCAGCAAAAACCCTTCGTCAACTTGCCAAGAATGGCCTGAGGGATTTTTATACGGGCGAGATAGCTGATGCAATAGTCGCTTATTCACAAGAACATGGCGGTAGCATGACGCATGAGGACCTTCGCTCCTATCAGCCAGAATGGGTTGGAACCATCTCTCAGAATGTACTTGGTCGAGATGGTAAAACATATAAAGTTCACGAAATTCCTCCCAATGGTCAAGGTATTGGGGCTTTAATTGCCTTAGGCATCTTGGAAAATTTTGATTTGGCAAGCTTGGCTGTCGATAGTGTGGCTAGTCAACACTTGCAGATTGAAGCAATGAAATTAGCCTTTTCAGATGTTTATCAATATGTGGCAGATGCTCGCTCAATGGAGGTTACTCCAGCGCAAATGCTTGACCCTCATTACTTAGCTGCTCGAGCAAAATTAATTGATTTAAAAAAGTCTACCCATTTTTCACATGGAATGCCTCAATCAGGGGGGACAGTTTATCTCTCAGTTGCTGATGCACAGGGTCGTATGGTTTCATTTATCCAAAGTAACTATATGGGTTTTGGCTCTGGGGTGGTTGTTCCAGAGTGGGGCATTAGCATGCAAAACCGAGGTTTTGGATTTTCCATGGATCCGCACTCAAGAAATGTTGTAGCGGGTGGCAAACGACCGTTTCATACAATTATTCCGGCATTCTTGATGCGAGAAGAAAATGGCATTCAGATTCCGCAAATGAGTTTTGGTGTTATGGGTGGCGATATGCAACCCCAGGGTCACATTCAAACAGTTTTGCGGATGCTTAAGTATGGGCAGCAGCCACAAGCAGCTTGTGACGCACCAAGATGGAAGGTAAACCACGACTTTACCTTAGATGTTGAACAAAACTTAAGCCCCCAAACTATTGATGGTTTAAAGAAACAAGGTCACGTCTTAAAGAAAATTGATGACCCATACATGGATTTTGGTTCAGGCCAATTTATATGGAGGCTATCAGATCAGTTGTCTGATGGGTATGTTGCAGCAAGCGATAGTCGAAGAGATGGGCTTGCTGCTGCCTATTGAGCATATATTTTGAAAAAAGACTTAGTCTGATTTTTGAAGTCTTCCCTCTTTAACAAGCTTAGCCCAACGTTGGACATCAGCGAGGTACCATTTTTCAAATTCGACTCCGGGACCCGGTAATAGCGTAGCTCCAACAGCATCGAGCCTCTCTTTTACTGCGTCTGTTTTTAACGCCTGTAAGATTGCTTGCTCGAGCGTTTTTAATACATCATCTGGAACTCCTGCTGGAGCAAAAAAGCCAAACCAGGTGCCAAACTCAAATCCAGGGTAACCCTGCTCAGCAATGGTTGGGACATTCGGCAGTAATTTCGAGCGCTTCGTAGATGTAATTGCTATTGCTCGGACCATACCTCCCTTTGCTTGTGGGAGCGATGAACCCATCACATCGGTGAGGACGGTAATGCGACCAGCAATTAAATCTGGATACACTGCCCCGCTACCTTTATAGGGAACGTGCGTCATTTCAATTCCACTAGCAGATTTAAAAAGTTCACCGACCAAGTGACTGCCAGTATTATTGCCGGACGATCCAAAGCTGGCTTTGATTCGATTTGTTTTTACGGCACTGACAAATTCGGATAGATTTTGATAAGGTGAATCGTTTGATACCAACATCAGACTAGGAATAGAAGCGACACCTGCAACCGCTTTTAAATCTTTTGTCGGATCAAAATTCAGCTTTGCAAGACTTGGGCCAGTTGACAGGCTGACAGATGCAAATAAAAATGAATACCCATCCGGTTTAACCAATTTGGCTACATATTCAGCCCCAATATTGCCTCCTGCACCGGGTTTTAGCTCAGGTATAACTGGTTGACCAAGAATACGGCCCATTTCATCAGCAATCACACGACCAAGAACATCCGCCGATCCACCTGCGGCATAAGGAATAATCATGGTCAATGGTCGAGTTGGGAAATTTGCCGCAATTACGATGTTGCTAAATAAAGCAATAAAGCCATAAAAAATAATCAGCAATCCGTTGGGGCGATAAGATCTTGGCATGAAGTACTTTCGGGTTTAAGGGTATGGGCAAAAAGATTATGCGTAATGTGAATAAATTACCATTTTTTTCAAAAAAAAGCACGCTATCTTTTTTAGTCAGATAAAGTGAAACAGGGACGCCGCCAAAAGAGATGGGGACTAGCTGCAGACAAATAGAGTGAACTGATATTGCTGGCGCCTTGGAATCTGCGTCGATCCCAATTATCTAAATGCTAATCAGCAAAGAAATCCCGGTTGATTAACAGGTCTTCAGAAGTGCTATTTGAGACCTGATTTACGGAATTTGAGATGGTATTTATCCTAACTTCTTCAATTTGCGGAAGTGTAAGGCTGGCTCTAGGTTTAATTCGCAAAATGCAATTGCTCAGGTCCACGATAAATTCAGAATTTTTCATAGATTGTGGCGTAGCAATATCAAGAAGTCGATGAAATAAATTTGCCGTATGACATGGATCAGGGCTTGCAATAACTATCTCTTGAAGGTGATTTTTTTTATTGGGATGCTTTGTTACTTCATGAAACCAGAGATATTCTGGAGTGAGATGCTCACAGAAATAGATTCTTAAGCCCGTAACTGGTTGTACAGAAAACCGCACAGTTTTAAAAAGGGCAGTATGAATATTTTCATTAACTTGAGCAGGACGAGAAAGATCTTGGATCGGATTAGGCTCAAAACCAGCCTCTTGCAAACGCTTAAAACACTGCTCTGCATCATCCGTTTTAAAAACCAGTGCATCAAGACCAATTCCTAATTCAGCTATTTCCTTGCGCTCAGGTGTTGTCCCATGCTCCCAGCCTAAAACCTCCAAATAGGTGCTATCAAGCATACATAATTGATTAGAAGATCCTAAATTATGTTTTGATAATGGCGTCAGATTAAAACCCAAACCTGCCAATCGGCTGCTAACCTCTAAAATTTGATCCCGCGCGATCAGAACCAGATGATCGAATTGGTAGGTCATAAAAAATAGCTAAGCAGTTCTATGGATGTAGCTCGGCGATAAGTTCAATTTCAACACAAGCTCCCAGAGGAATTTGAGCCACCCCAAAAGCACTTCTTGCGTGTCTCCCAGATTCTCCGAATACGTCAAAGAGCAATTCAGAACAACCATTAATGACTAGATGATGCTCAGTAAATTCAGCCGTGGAGTTTACTAACCCCATTACTTTAACGATCCTTTTGACTCGATCAAGAGACCCAGCATGCTCTTGCAAGGTGGCTAAAAGATCAATCGTAATCGCTCTGGCAGCTAGTTTTCCAGTAACAGTGTCCATATCAAGTCCCAGCTTTCCAACCCACGGTTTACCATGCTGTTTGGCGATATGGCCCGATAGAAAAACAGTTGAGCCAATCGCGGCAGACATCACATAGGCAGCAGCTGGCGGACTTGCAGGCGGCAGTTCGATACCTAAATTCTGTAAACGCTGAGTAATAGTCTGTATAGGATTGGGCATATGATTGACTCTGAAAATATTTGAATGTTAATAGTATAAAGAAGAATTTTGATAGCCGGTGTAATGATATTCTTTACCGAGAATATAATGCAAAAAAAGTGATGTAAGCTGCTATTCAGAGGAAATCCTGCTGACCATTCCTAAGATCTAAGCAATAAAAACCTAAATTTAATAAAGTGAGCTGCTCATGAATCATCCAAAGCGTTTAATTATTGGTATCAGTGGTGCCTCGGGGATTATCTATGGCGTAAGAATCCTACAAGCCTTACATGGTTCTGATATTGAAACCCATTTAGTGATGTCTGATTCGGCAAAACTGACACTTTCTTCGGAAATGGATTTGACAATCAAAGAAGTAGAGAGCTTAGCAAGTGTGGTTCACAATAATAAGAATGTAGGTGCAACTATTGCATCTGGATCATTCAAAACTCTTGGAATGGTAGTTGCTCCGTGCTCGATCCGCTCTTTGTCCGAGATTGCGTGGGGTTCGACAACTAGCTTATTGTCGCGGGCGGCAGATGTAGTCTTAAAAGAAAGACGCCGATTAGTCCTTATGGTGCGCGAGACCCCTCTTCATTTTGGCCATTTAAAATCAATGACACAAGCAACCGAAAACGGCGCAGTGATTATGCCCCCTGTTCCCATGTTTTATTCTAAGCCTAAGACCTTAGATGATATTGTCAATCATACAACTGGACGCTGCTTAGATTTGTTTGAGATTGATACTGATTTAGTAAAGCGTTGGTCTGGCATGGGCAAGCAGACCGCGGCACTACCAACGTCATCAGAGAATACATAGGACTCAGAGAATATATGCAGACCGCAAACACACTTTTTGTCTACTATAAAGTTCCCGCTGAGCAGCATCAAAAAACAATACCATTGCTTAACAATCTCATTCAGAGATTAAAGGCGCAATATACGGGTTTAGAAATAGACATAATGCAAAGACCCGAGATTTCCAGCGATCAGCTTGAAACTTGGATGGAAGTTTATCGCTATCCTGGGGGGGTTACTTTAGAAATGATGGAAAAAATTACCGTCCATGCCCAAGAATGTGGTTTACCTTTAGCAAGAAAGACTGAGATCTTCGTTCCTCTGACTTAAACAAGATTGAAGTTTTTTAAAACTTGAACCTAAAGCCGAAGAATTCAAAAAAATATTGCTTAAGGCTTAATGAAGTTGATGGGCCATTCATTTTGACTCTTTATATTGTGAAAAATTTTGGGATCGGTTGAGGCTGAAAAACTTAATCATTTAATCCAAAATTCGTTAAGTCAATTACCCCATTGCTGAGAAGTTATTCCAGGGTGAGTTTATCGCCTTAAATGAGGGCGCATGAAACTAGCGACTGATTAGGTATACATCAAGCATCGAGTAACCCTAAAGCTTCATTCAAAGTCACATCTAAAAAAACAAACCCCCACCATTGCTGATGAGGGTGTACTACCCGAGACATAGTTAACACTTTATACCGGACACATACTTTACAGTTTTTGGCATAGGAGGGACCTTACTATGCCGTGGAATGAAAGTACGAAGATGGATGAAAAGCTCAAGTTTGTATCTCGTTACCTTGATG
>NZ_JACVPL010000040.1 GCF_018881925.1 Polynucleobacter sp. Latsch14-2
CTTGGATTCAACCGGTCAACGCAACAGATTGGGCAAAACGTTCTGCCGGTGTTTGATAGTTTAGTGTCTTTCTAGGGCGTTCATTGAGTTTTCTGGCTATGGCATTGAGCTTAGCCTGTGAGTAATTAGCCAGGCTCATTCCTTTAGGGAAGTATTGTCTTAGTAGCCCATTCGTATTTTCATTGGATCCTCGTTGCCAAGGATGCTGGGGATCACAAAAGTACACCTGAACATCCGTGGCTAAGGTAAAACGTTTGTGCTCAGACATCTCTTTACCTCGATCCCACGTTAACGATTTATATAGCTCGTCTGGTAATTTTCTCGCATGCTTAATGAGTGCGTTAACTACCGTCTGGCTATCTTTGCGAGCCACTTTTACTAGCATCACATAGCGAGTCTGGCGCTCCACGAGAGTAGCGATCTGACTGTTAGCATCCCCATATAAAAGATCGCCTTCCCAATGACCTGGCACTGCACGATCTTCTGCTTCAGCTGGCCTCTCTCTAATAGATATAGCGCCCTTGATACTACCCAGAGCTTGATCTTTAAGTGTGTGATGCCGCGAACGACGCATGATGCGGGTACGGCGTAAATGTGCCACGAGCTCTTTCTTTAAGGCTCCACGGGCTTGGATAAAGAGGCTGCGATAAATAGTCTCGTGTGACACCTGATAGCTTTTCTCATCTGGATACGTTTGCTTTAACCATCCGGCAATCTGTTGTGGCGACCACTGCAAGAGCTGCAGCTTGTCTGTCACGATACTTGCCAAGGGCTTGTTTAAGACCAGTTTACAAGTCTTGGGGCGAAGTGCGCGATCCCAAGCAGAACCATCGGCTCCAGCTGATCGGTAGTCTTTGGTACCACCATTGCGCTTTACCTCCCGACTAACCGTAGAAGGCGACCTGCCTAAAAGCTGAGCGATAGAGCGAAGGGATTGTCCCGTTGCCAGGCCGCGGGAGATCTCTTCTCGCTCGGCCAAAGTTAACGCTAAAACGGATCGAGTTCGCTCTGGTGGTCTGATGCCACCACTTTCAGCCAAAATACGCTGGATAGAGGAGTGGCCCCGATCAAATAACTGCGCTATCTGATGAAGGTTATCGCCTTTTTGCCACCGCTCCCACATTAAAGCCTTCTGGGTGGCCGTGTAATAGATTCGAGGTCGTTGTTTCATGAGCAACACTCCTTTTGCTTACGCAGTTTGTAGTGTGTTGCATCGATCGGTTGAATTCAAGGTCG
>NZ_JACVPL010000041.1 GCF_018881925.1 Polynucleobacter sp. Latsch14-2
CCGTAGATTCAAACACGAAGTGCAACACGGTTTAAGGACTGCATAAATACTTCATTGGGGGTTTTAAATCCTAATCGTTTTCTAGGTCGGTTGTTTAAACGGTCTTGGATCATTCTAAGCTCCTTATCGGTCACAGTAGATAGCGGTCTCTTTTTGGGGATGTATTGCCGCAATAGACCATTGAAGTTTTCATTTGATCCACGTTGCCAACTAGCAAACGGATCCGCAAAGTACGTCGTTGATTCAAGAGCTGTATCAATCCTGGCGTGCTCGGCAAATTCCTTGCCGTTGTCAAAAGTCAGGGTTTTAACGAGTGGGGTCACGGCGTTTAATTTAGTGATGATGGCGCTACTGACTAAATCCGACGTCTTGTTCTTGACCTTAGCCAAAACGGCATAGCCACTCTTGCGCTCAACCAAGGTCACAACAGCTTGCTTGTGGGCCGCTCCAATTACAGTATCGCCTTCCCAGTGGCCGACTTGGGATCTTGTCTCAATGTGTGCTGGGCGCTCACTAATAGGTCTTCTGCCTACGATTTGGCCTCTGCGATCACGGCCGCTGGCATAGCGTTTCTTGCGCTTTTTTTGGCAACGCAGCTGCTGGTAAAGATTGCCGCCAGCGGCTTTATCGGCGTAGACATGGCGGTAGATGGTCTCATGACTAATGCCAACCTGATTGGCAATTTGGACGGGGCTCCACTGAGCTAAGAGGCAATCTTCTGTCTGATTCCATTGATCGGCTGTTATTTGGGCGGCATTACGGCAGCCTAATGAGCGTTCTTCTGCCAACAGGCAGGCTTGCTTGGGACGGTAACCTTTGAGCCCCGTATTGCGAGCAAGCTCTCGGCTAATGGTCGACTTATGCCGATCCATCAGTTGGGCTATTTGAGTTTGGGTTTTTCCGTCTTTCATGAGGATATAAATCTGATATCGTTCAGTTTGGCTAAGGTGTTGATAGGTCATGGCTACTTTGACTTGCAGGTCTAGAAGCTTTGGATACTAAAACATCCTTAGCCTCCTTACCTAGTTGTTCAAAGTTGCACTTCGTGGTTGAATCCACC
>NZ_JACVPL010000042.1 GCF_018881925.1 Polynucleobacter sp. Latsch14-2
ACATAGTTAACACTTTATACCGGACACATACTTTACAGTTTTTGGCATAGGAGGGACCTTACTATGCCGTGGAATGAAAGTACGAAGATGGATGAAAAGCTCAAGTTTGTATCTCGTTACCTTGATGGCGAGAAGATTGCTACCCTTTGCCAGGAGTTTGGAATCTCCAGAGTCACTGGCCATAAAATCATTGATCGCTATAAAGACAGTGGTTTAGAAGCCTTTACGGATCGATCAAGAAGGCCCTTTAGGCAAGCCAATCGGCTGCCCTTCCAGGTCGAGCAACTGATCGTGAACCTCAAAAAGGAGTTCCCGACCTGGGGCGCTCCTAAATTGCGCGACAGATTGCACACCCACTACCCGGAGTTAGCATTGCCCGCCAAAAGCACGGTGCATGCCGTTCTCGATCGCCATGGCTTAGTCAAAAAGAAACGCAGACGCCACCACCCCAAGCTCACGGGGACCAACTTATCGGATCTCAAAGAACCGAATGCTCTATGGTGCGTGGACTACAAAGGGGAGTTTATGCTGGGTAATAAGCAGTACTGTTACCCCTTAACCGTGACGGACTATGCCTCTCGCTTCCTCATTTGCTGTGAAGGCCTAGAGAGTACTCGCGAAGCGCAGGCTTTTACGGTCTTTGAGCAACTCTTCAAAGAGTATGGGCTGCCAGGCTCCATCCGCTCAGACAACGGTGTGCCGTTTGCCTGCGCTAATGCGCTCTATGGTTTAAGTAGTCTATCGGTGTGGTGGCTTCGTTTAGGCATTGGTATTGAGCACATTAAGCCCGGCAATCCTCAGCAAAATGGTCGGCATGAACGCATGCATTTAACGCTCAAGCAAGCGACGACTAAACCCCCTGCCAAAACACTTTTGCAACAGCAAGATAAGTTTGAAGACTTTATCCATGAGTACAACTATGAGCGGCCCCATCAAGCCCTGGAGATGAAAAAACCGGCACAGCTCTAT
>NZ_JACVPL010000043.1 GCF_018881925.1 Polynucleobacter sp. Latsch14-2
CGTAGATTCAAACACGAAGTGCAACACGGTTTAAAGATTGATTAAAGACTTCATTGGGGGTTTTAAATCCTAATCGTTTTCTAGGTCGGTTGTTTAATCGGTCTTGGATCATTCTAAGCTCTGCATCGCTTACGGTGGATAGGGGTCTCTTTTTGGGGATGTATTGCCGCAATAGACCATTGAAGTTTTCATTTGATCCCCGTTGCCAGCTAGCAAATGGATCAGCAAAGTAAGTAGTGGATTTAAGGGCAGTATCAATTCTGCGGTGCTCGGCAAATTCCTTTCCATTATCAAAAGTAATGGTTTTGACTAGTGGAGCCATGGGGGCTAGTTTACTAATGATCGCGCTACTGACTAAATCCGCAGTTTTATTGATGACTTTGGCAATGACAGCATAACCGCTCTTACGTTCAACCAAGGTCACTACCGCTTGCTTGTGATGGGCTCCAATGACGGTATCACCCTCCCAGTGACCGACTTGGGATCTTGTCTCAATGTGTGCTGGGCGCTCACTAATAGGTCTTCTGCCTACGATTTGGCCTCTGCGATCCCGGCCACTGGCATAGCGTTTCTTGCATTTTTTTTGGCAGCGTAGCTGTTGATACAGGCTACCGCCAGCCGCTTTATCAGCGTAGACATGGCGGTAGATGGTCTCGTGACTAATACCGACCTGATTGGCAATTTGGACGGGGCTCCACTGCGCTAAAAGGTAATCCACTGCCTGATTCCATTGATCGGCTGTTATTTGGGCGGCATTACGGCAGCCTAAGGAGCGCTCCTCAGATAAAAGGCAAGCTTGCCTGGGACGGTAACCCCGATTGCCCGTATTGCGAGCAAGCTCTCGGCTAATGGTCGACTTATGCCGATCCATCAGTTGGGCTATTTGAGTTTGGGTTTTTCCGTCTTTCATGAGGATATAAATCTGATATCGTTCAGTTTGGCTAAGGT
>NZ_JACVPL010000044.1 GCF_018881925.1 Polynucleobacter sp. Latsch14-2
TGTAGTATCCCCCGTCAAGCCGACATTCCTAAAGTGTTGTTTTCTGCCTGTGCTCGATAGTCTCTAGGCGATATTCTGCCAAGAGAGCTGTGCGGTCTTTCTTCGTTGTAAATGGTGATCCAGTTTTCTGTAATTTCACGTACCTCCCTGAGGTTTTCAAATAAATACGCATTGAGTACTTCATGACGATAGGTTTTATTAAACCGCTCAATAAAGGCATTTTGTTGAGGCTTGCCCGGCTGGATAAATTTGAGTTCAATCCCTTTTTCTTCGCACCAGCCCATAAAGATGGCAGACCGCAGTTCACTCCCATTGT
Organism: Polynucleobacter sp. Latsch14-2; assembly: GCF_018881925.1. Lineage (GTDB taxonomy): Bacteria > Pseudomonadota > Gammaproteobacteria > Burkholderiales > Burkholderiaceae > Polynucleobacter. Next base: position 317 of record NZ_JACVPL010000044.1, read on the forward strand.
CCAGACGTATCGCCTGAGGTAAACCATGGATCTCTTCCAGATGCTCCAATGTTCTGACTACTCTGGCTGCTGGCAAACTAATATCAATTTCAATAGCCAAGATCTCACGGTTGGATTCGTCAATGACGTTCAGGGTCCTAAAAGGCCGGCCGTAATGCAAGGTGTCGTACATAAAATCTAAGGCCCACATCGAGTTAGCCTCGGTAGGGGCAACAAGTGGAACTCTGGGCATCTTGGGGAT
>NZ_JACVPL010000004.1 GCF_018881925.1 Polynucleobacter sp. Latsch14-2
GAATATATCGACTATTACAACCATGATCGGATCAAACAAAAACTGAAGGGATTGAGCCCGGTTAATTACCGAACTCAATCCCTCGTGCTAACCTAATTAAACTGTCCAACTTTTGTGGGTCAGTTCAAATTCTAGGCCTTTTTTATGGGATGAGAAACCTTACTTCTTGACGATGAGCGTGCTAGGCAAAGAAGAAACGTAAGCAGCTATATCATGCAAATCGGCGTCTGAAAAAGCCTGAACCTGTGATGACATGACTGCATTGTTGCGTCCAAACTGAGGGTTGCTATTGCCCACCTGATAAGCACGCAATGCGTAATAAACATAGTCCGAATACTGACCAGCCAAACGCGGATAAGCAGGCAGAATGGGGGCATTCAAGCCAGCGCCATGGCAGGAAGCGCAATTGCCCTTCTCCACTAGAGCCTGACCTTTATCAATGTTAGCGGCATTTGCTAGGCCGATACTTGCTAACAAAACGGCGGTAAATAGTGCGACTTTCATAAACGTGCCTCTAGATATCACTTCAATGGGTTAATAGGTGAGCTGGCATTCTGCGCAGCATAGTATTCGCCGATATCAGCCATATCTTGATCAGACAAGCTGGCAGCAATGGAACGCATCGTAGGATGCTTTCTTTCGCCCTTTTTGTATTCAGAAAGTGCGGTAGCAATATAGCCAGCATTTTGACCCCCAAGCATAGGCACTTTATAAACGAATGGATAGTCAGCGCGATATTCTGGAATGGAGTGGCAACCTATACAAAGCCATACCTTACCTTTGCCGGAATCGGCAGAGCCCTGGACATCGGCTGCTTGAGCTGGCAATCCTGAAAGTAGCAAAAAAGCGCTAACCGCTAAGTGGGGAAGAGTGAAGATTTTTTTCATATAAATCACTATTTAATCAATTTGATTCAGAACAAGTTGTGGAAGTATAGCGGAGAGATGAAAAAACAGTCATATATGCCCTAAAAATCGATAAAAGACTGATATTTGCGACCCTTTTACCTATACTTAGGTACTCCAAAACGACTTTAATGCCAAGCCATGACTAAGACCAAATCCCGCTTTGATGGTTCACAAAGCTATGTAGCCACAGATGACCTAAAACTGGCAATCAATGCAGCTATCGCCTTGCAACGCCCTTTATTAATTAAAGGCGAACCAGGAACGGGCAAAACAATGCTGGCAGAAGAGGTAGCTGCGGCTCTAAATATGCCCCTACTTCAGTGGCATATCAAATCGACCACTAAAGCACAGCAAGGTTTATACGAGTACGACGCAGTTAGCCGACTAAGGGATTCCCAGCTGGGGGACGAAAAAGTAAACGATATTCGCAATTACATTGTGAAAGGTGTCTTATGGCAAGCGTTTGAAGCCGATGAGCCTACCGTCCTACTTATAGATGAAATCGACAAAGCTGATATCGAATTTCCTAATGATCTACTCAGGGAAATTGATCGGATGGAGTTTTACGTCTATGAAACACGCGAACTCATTAAAGCTAAGCATCGCCCTCTTGTGATCATCACCTCGAATAATGAAAAAGAATTGCCTGATGCATTTTTGCGCCGCTGCTTCTTTCATTACATCTCCTTTCCGGATGAGAAAACAATGCAAAGCATAGTTGATGTCCATCACCCCAATATCAAACAAGATTTGCTGAATGCCGCACTCAAATCTTTTTACCAAATCAGAGCTCTACCGGGACTTAAGAAAAAGCCTTCAACATCAGAGCTGATTGATTGGTTAAAGCTTCTGTTGGCAGAAGATATCCCATCTGAGGCCCTATTTAGCTCTGATGAAAAAATTGTAGTGCCACCATTGCATGGCGCGCTTCTCAAGAACGAGCAAGATGTTCACCTCTTTGAGCGCCTTGTCGCGATGAATCGTAACCATCGTTAAGCGCTTATTATTTAATTAACCATCTAGATGCTTATTCAATTCTTTCTCAAACTGAAAGAAGCGAAAATTCCCGTCTCAGTCAGGGAGTTTTTGACTTTGCTCGAAGCACTCAAGTTTGGTGTGATCAACCCCTCTATTGATGAGTTTTATCAGCTTGCACGCATGTCATTGGTTAAGGATGAACAACACTTTGACCGCTTTGATCAGGTTTTTGGCGCCTACTTTAATGACGTCAAAGAGCTAATTGCCCTACAACCAGACATACCACTTGATTGGCTAGAAAAAAAACTGCAGCATGCGCTAAGCGACGAGGAAAAGGCGGCCCTAAAGAAATTAGGCGGTCCTGAAGCACTTAAAAAACGTCTAGAAGAATTATTGAAAGAGCAAAAGGAATGGCATGGCGGCGGAAAAAAATGGATTGGTGCTGGCGGCTCGTCCCCTTTTGGTCATAGCGGCTATCACCCAGAAGGGATTCGGATCGGCGGTGAAAGCGCTGGCAATCGCACCGCTATTAAAGTATGGGAAGCGCGAGAATTCAAAGACTATGACAGTGATATTGCGTTAGGGACACGCAATATTAAGTTGGCATTACGTCGACTGAGACGCTTTGCTAGAGAGGGGTCTCATCTCGAATTAGATTTAGATAAAACCATCCACTCAACTGCAGCCAATGCAGGGATGCTCGATATCCAAATGCGCCCGGAGCGCCATAATCAAGTGAAGGTGTTATTGCTAATGGACGTAGGTGGCTCCATGGATGATCATATTCAGAGAATTGCGGAACTCTTCTCTGCCGCCAAGACCGAATTTAAACATCTTGAGCATTATTATTTTCATAACTGCGTGTATGAAAATTTATGGCAAAGCAATCGCCGTCGTCGCGATCAAGTCACCAAAACTCAAGATGTAATTAATAAATATGGGCCTGAGTACAAGCTAATCTTTGTTGGTGATGCGACCATGTCTCCATATGAAATTTTGAGTCCTAATGGCTCAGTGGAATATAACAACCTTGAGGCCGGCGCAACCTGGGTTAATCGCCTGATTGATCACTTCCATCACTTTGTTTGGTTGAATCCAGAGCCTGAATCAATTTGGCAGTACCGTCAATCCATCGATATTATGCAAGGGCTCATGAAAAATCGGATGTACCCAGTTACTTTAAATGGCTTAGAAAGTGCGATGCGTCAACTTTCAAAGTGAGATCCAAGCATTTATTGCAGCATCATTTTGACCCGCTAGAAAAAGTAGCTAGTGTTGAAATCGGGTTAATAGCTGAAATATAAAAAAATCAACCCAGAGTCAAATTCTCACGTTGGATGTCTTCAAAGGTGTCGACGTCCAACACAAAACCAGGTAGGTCTGTCTCCAGCTCCTTTACTAGCTCAGGATGCCTATCCATGTAAGACCGACACACCATACCCGGAGAAGCCAAAATGTCTTGTATAACGGCATATGAAAATAGCACGGGATTTCCTCTTTTACCATCAACAACTGGCAAGATCACATCCAGGTCATTGTCTTTATGCATATACCAATCAAGCAGGACTTGAATCTCAGATGACCCGATACCAGGCTGGTCAGATAATGCCACCAACAAAACATCATATTGGCTTTGTAGCGATGCCAGACCGAATCTAACCGATGTAGCCTGACCATCCTTAGCGGATAAATTTCTAGCGATCGAAATCGGGAATGGGGATTGTTTTTTAATTGCATCGATCTCACTTTCAATAAGATCTGCATGAAATCCGGTAACCACAACACACTCCACCGGTTGAAACATTGCCAAAGCAGAGAAAAACCGCATGAGAAGTGATTTGCCATCCCTTTGAAGCAACGCCTTTGGGTGGGAACCTAAGCGACTACCCTCGCCTGCAGCAAGCAACAGTACCGCCAAACGAAGCGAAGCTTGTGGGGCTGTTTGAGAATAGTTCATTGGGGTGATAATAAATAGATATTTGCAAAATCAAAAGACAAAGCATGAATAGCACTGATTTAAGCGTACTCGAATCTGCAATTGACTGGCTTAAAGCCGGAGATCAAGTGGCCATTGCCACAGTTATCCAAACTTGGGGTTCTGCACCAAGGCCAGTAGGCTCTTGGCTGGCAATCCGCCATGATGGGCAAGTTGCAGGGTCAGTTTCAGGGGGGTGTGTTGAAGATGATCTCATCCGCCGTGTACAAACACAGATCCTGACTCGCACCACCCCCGAAATGGTTATTTATGGCGTGAGTCAACAAGAAGCCGCTCGCTTTGGCATTCCCTGCGGCGGCACACTCCGATTGCTGATTGAACCCAGGCCGGAACTTGCCGTATTGGAGGAGCTCCTAAATAGAATCACGGCACATCAAATCACCCTTCGTACCATTCATATTGCGTCGGGTAAATCTCACCTGGAGGATGGCAATCGCAATGATGCATTCACCTGCGACGATCAAACCATGAAAACAACTTATGGGCCACGCTGGCGCATGGTGATCATTGGGGCTGGGCAGTTATCGCTCTACACTGCAGACTTTGCCCTTGCCGCAGATTTTGAGGTCATTGTGATTGATCCACGCCAAGAGTATGCGCACGGTATTGCACGAAACGACATCACCTTCATCCAAGGGATGCCAGACGATGTTTTGCTTGACCTAGGTATCGATTCCCATACTGCCGTAATTGCCCTCACACACGATCCCAAGTTGGACGATATGGCACTCATGGAGGCTTTGAAGTCGCCCGCTTTTTATATAGGAGCACTAGGAAGCAAAGTGAATACCCAAAAACGCAAAGAGCGCCTACTTGATTTTGATGTCAGCAAGGAGCAAGTAGAAAAATTGCATGGCCCCGTAGGGCTTCGTATCGGCGCATTAACGCCGCCTGAAATTGCTGTATCGATCATGGCAGAAGTTATTGCCGTGAAGTATGGTTGCTTGGCTGAAAAGTAAAAACCCGGCAGCGTTAACTGTCCGGGTCTTTTTTAACGAATTAAGACGTTAGTACAAGGGATTAGTTCGCTTTGAGCTTCCCATCCTTAAGGCGCGGCTCAACAAAGTGCCCCTTACGCGCACGATTGCCCGCAAAAGATTTCAAGGTTTTAGCGTCTAAAGCCAATTCCGTTGGCTTACCCGCTCGACCAGCACCAGAATATGTTGCTCCATCTGGCCCAACGGCAACTGCTGAAGCCAGTTTCTCTGAACCATCCAAGCCCATTAAGATCACACCTTTACCGCCTGTTGGTAAACGCTTTAATTCATCTAAAGGAAAAACCAACAATTTCGAGCTCTCTGACAAGCAGGCAACCTGCTTCATACCCACCTTTACTTTAGCCGCCCCCAAAGGTGCATCGCCTCCAGGGAACTTAGGATCTATACCCACAAATGATTTACCCGCCTTATTGCGAGTTGTCATATCAGCCACATTGGCCAAAAATCCGTTACCAGATCTTGTAGATATCAGAACCAAGTCATCAGATTGACCAGCGTAATAAGCCACCATCTGCGACCCAGGGGCCAAATTTACAAAGCTGGTCAATGGCGAACCATCACCGCGAGCACCTGGAAGATCGCTTACCGGAACAGTATAGACACGACCATCACTACCAAAACCTTGCATAACATCAACGGTGCGGCATTCGAAGGTGGAATACATAGCATCACCAGCTTTAAAACTAAATTGTGTTGCATCGTGTTCATGACCCTGACGAACTCGCACCCAGCCTTTTTGAGAAACAATTACGGTAACAGGCTCATCAATTACTTTGGTTTCTGCAACGGCGCGCTTATCTTCCTGAATCAAAGTACGACGGTCATCGCCGTAATCCTTCATATCAGATTCAATTTCTTTAATAATGCGTTTACGTAAAACAGCGTCGCTTTGCAGTAAACCCTCTAGCTCAGCACGTTCCGCTTTAAGCCCCTTAAGCTCCTGCTCAATCTTGATGCCTTCGAGACGAGCTAATTGGCGTAGGCGAATGTCTAGAATATCTTCAGCCTGACGATCACTCAGCTTGAACTCTTTAATCAAATCCAACTTAGGTTCATCACTATTGCGAATAATCTTAATAACCTTATCAATATTTAAAAGAACGGTTAAGCGCCCCTCCAAAATATGCATACGGTCTTTAACCTTACCAAGACGATGTTGAGTGCGTCGAGTAACGGTAGCAACACGAAACGCAATCCACTCAGAAATAATCTCTTTTAAGCCTTTTTGACGTGGTCGGCCATCATTGCCGATCATCACCAAATTCATTGGGGCGTTAGATTCGAGAGAGGTATGTGCTAGCAATAGATTGACAAACTCATTGATATCAATATTTTTACTCTTGGGCTCGAAAACCAAACGTACCGCGGCATCTTTGCTTGATTCATCTCGCACACCATCTAAGACATTCAGAATCGTTGACTTGAGGTTATTTTGTTCTGGGGTTAAAGATTTCTTACCCACTCTTACTTTTGGATTGGTAATCTCTTCAATTTCTTGAAGTACACGCTGCGATGAAGTAGCAGGCGGCAACTCATTAACCACAATCTGCCATTGGCCACGCGCAAGTTCTTCAACCGACCAGCGTGCCCGAACTTTTAAGCTGCCCCGACCAGCTTCATAAATCTGCGCAATTTCAGCTGGAGTTGAAATAATTTGACCGCCACCAGGGAAATCCGGGCCAGGAATAATCTCCAGTAACTCTGTCGTAGACAGCTTTGGTGATTTCATCAAGGCAATTGCTGCTGCGGCTACTTCACGCAAGTTATGCGATGGAATTTCAGTTGCCATACCAACAGCAATCCCTGAGGCGCCATTTAGCAATACAAATGGCAGACGAGCTGGAAGCAACTTAGGCTCTTGGAAGGAGCCGTCATAGTTGGCCGTGAAGTCAACGGTACCCTCGTCAATTTCACTCAGCAACAAATCAGCAATCTTAGTTAAGCGTGCCTCTGTATAGCGCATTGCGGCTGCACCATCGCCATCACGTGAGCCAAAGTTCCCCTGACCATCAATCAATGGGTACCTGAGTGAAAAGCTTTGGGCTAGACGCACTAAAGCGTCATAAGCTGATTGATCACCATGCGGATGAAACTTACCCAGAACATCACCAACTACACGAGCGCTTTTGACTGGTTTAGCGTCAGAACGTAAGCCCATCTCGCTCATAGAGAACAAAATACGGCGCTGGACTGGTTTTTGACCATCCGCCACATCAGGCAGAGCGCGACCCTTAACAACGCTAATCGCATAATCTAAATAGGCACGCTCTGCGTATACAGCAAGGGTCAGACTATCTTTACCATCCTCATTAAGCTCAACAAGTTTAGGATCGTGTGGATCGTTTGGACCTCCAGAAACAGGTCCTTTCTTGTTAGCGTCAGCAGGCTCGGAAACTTCAACGATTTCTATATTTTCAACGCCTGAAAATAAATCAGCCTGTTCTAAATCAGATACTCCGGGTATTTTTTTATTAGTCATTAGATGTCAGCCTCAACTTCATTGCCACGCTCTTCAAGCCAATCACGACGAGCGCCCGATTCTGATTTACCCATCAACATATCCATCGTCTTGATGGTTTCATTTTGAGTCCACTCACCCAGGGTTACTGGCAATAAGCGACGAGTATCTGGATTTAAAGTGGTGTCCCACAATTGCTCTGCACTCATTTCACCCAAACCTTTGAAGCGAGAAATTTGCCAGGCAGTTTCTTTGACACCATCTTTTCGTAACTTATCTTCAATAGCTGTTAGTTCGCTCGCATCTAGAGCGTAAATCTTTTGAGCGGGCTTCTTACCGCGTGCGGGAGCATCAACCCTAAACAAAGGTGGACGAGAGATATAGATGTGCCCTAAGTCAATTAACTTTGGAAAGTGCCTGTAGAAAAGGGTCAATAGTAGGACTTGAATATGCGCACCATCAACATCCGCATCTGACAAAATACAAACCTTGCCATATCTCAGGTTCGATAAATCCGGCTCATCATTGGCCCCATGGGGGTCAACGCCAATGGCTACAGCGATATCATGAACTTCATTATTAGCAAAGAGACGGTCTCGCTCAGCTTCCCATGTATTGAGAACCTTGCCACGCAGGGGCAAAATCGCCTGATATTCTTTGTTGCGCCCCATCTTGGCTGAACCGCCTGCAGAATCACCCTCAACCAAGAAGATTTCATTCATGCTGATATCTTGGCTCTCACAATCAGTTAGCTTCCCAGGAAGAACTGCTACACCAGAAGATTTTTTCTTCTCTACTTTTTGGCCGGCACGTGTTCTTGCTTGGGCCTGTTTGATGACTAAATCGGCTAGCTTTCGACCGTAATCGACATGCTCATTCAACCAAAGCTCTAAAGCCGATTTTGCGTAACCAGAAACAAGGCGGACAGCATCACGCGAATTGAGGCGCTCTTTAATTTGACCCTGAAACTGTGGATCGAGTACCTTAGCTGACAAAATAAAGGAGGCACGTGCAAAGACATCCTCAGGCATTAACTTTACGCCTTTGGGTTGCAAGGCATGCATCTCAATAAAACCTTTAACAGCGTTAAACAGCCCTTCACGCAAACCACTTTCATGTGTGCCACCAGCAGGTGTTGGAATTAAATTCACATAACTTTCGCGCACTGGCGGACCATCTTCGGTCCAGGCAACCACCCAAGCAGCGCCCTCGCCTTCGGCGAAGGAATCATCATCGCCATTGCCAGTGGCATATTGCTCGCCCTCAAATGGTGGAATCACTTCAGCGCCATGACCTGCTTGGGCAATAGCTTCGTTTAGATAGCCACGCAAACCTTGAGCGTACTGCCAAGTTTGGCTGTCACCAGATTTTTCTTGAATCAAAGTTACTTTTACGCCCGGCAGTAATACGGCTTTAGAACGCAACAGGCGTATTAACTCGGGCATCGGGATTGCTGAGCTGTCAAAATATTTACCATCAGGCCAGGCACGAACCCGCGTACCGTGGGATTTATCATCCTTGCCTGCGGCTCGAGTTTTTAACTTCTCTATGACTTTGCCGTCAGCAAAAGTCAGGGTTGATACCTGACCTTCACGCCAAACTGTCACCTCTAGACGCTTAGATAGGGCATTTGTAACGGATACGCCAACACCATGCAAACCGCCTGAGAATGCATAAGCACCGCCACTACCCTTTTCAAATTTTCCACCTGCATGCAATTGGGTAAAGACAATCTCAACGACTGGGAGCTTCTCAGTGGGGTGCATACCCACTGGAATACCGCGCCCATCATCCTCAACGCTCACGCTACTATCGGAATGCAAGGTGACGGTAATGTGCTTCCCAAATCCGCCCAGAGCCTCATCGGAGGCGTTATCCAAAACTTCTTGGATAACGTGTAATGGATTGTCAGTGCGGGTGTACATTCCAGGCCGCTGTCGGACTGGTTCTAGCCCTTTTAGGACTTGGATTGACGATTCGCTGTATTCGGAGGTTTTACGGGTAGCCATGCGCGCAAATTGTAGTCATGTCTGAAGCAAAGGCCGAAATTTTCCCAAATTACCCCTTCATCCGTGCCAAAATTAGGGCATGGGAGCATTGAGTCATATCCGGGTTTTAGACCTCAGCAGAGTACTAGCTGGCCCTTGGTGTGCGCAAAACCTAGCTGATCTCGGCGCAAAGGTGATTAAGGTTGAAAGGCCTGAATCCGGCGATGACACCCGGCATTGGGGCCCTCCTTTCGCCAAAGATGCTCAAGGTAGAGATACCGAAGAAACCGCTTATTTCATAGCAATTAACCGCAATAAGGAGTCTATTACGGTCGACATTAGCCAACCAGAGGGCCAAGAGATTATCCGCAAACTGGCCGCTGAGTCGGATGTTGTCATCGAAAACTACAAAGTTGGACAGCTTAAAAAGTACGGCCTGGACTACGAGAGCCTAAAGAAGGTTAAATCTGACCTCATTTACTGCTCAATCACTGGTTTTGGCCAAACGGGTCCCTATGCTCATCGCCCTGGATACGACTTCATTGTGCAGGGTATGGGTGGCTTTATGAGCGTTACTGGAGAGGCGGGTGACTTTCTAGGGGCTAGCCCACAAAAAGCAGGAGTTGCCATAGCCGATATTTTTACCGGCATGTATGCTAGTACCGCAATTTTGGCAGCAGTTGTCCATCGAGATAGAACTGGCGAAGGTCAATCCATTGATATGGCACTGCTTGATACACAAATTGCAGTTATGGCCAATGTAGCAAGCGCCTATCTCTGTTCGAATGAAATTCCGCATCGCTGGGGCAATGCAGCACCAACAATAGTCCCCTATCAAACATTCCCTACATCTGATAGCTGGATCATTGTCGCAGCTGGGAATAATGGCCAATTTAGTCACTTTGTGACAGCTGGGGGCGAATCCCATCTTGCCGAAAACCCGCTCTATTGCGAAAACCCACTACGCGTTCAACACCGTAAGCAATTGATTCCACTCTTGGAGGAAATGACGCGCAAGAAAACCAAGGCTGAATGGATATCGCTCTTAGAGGAATCCGGCGTTCCCTGTGGGCCGATTAATAATTTCAAAGAAGTATTTGAAAATGAACAAGTTACAGCGCGTGGCGTCGAACTGCAGGTTCCGCACCCCACAACCGGAAGTATGAAACTGGTTGCCAGCCCCATGCGTCTATCCAAAACCCCTACGGAGATACGCATGCCCCCGCCAACACTAGGTCAGCATACCGAAGCTATACTTCGCGACCATCTCAATCTCGATACTGAAGCAATCGATCAGCTGCGAAAAAAAGGGATCATTTAACTCACATGACCAATACTAAGTCTGCATACTCACTTTCTTTAAAACAAGTCCTAATCTTCGGCGGCTTGATGGTCACTCTTTCCATGGGTATTCGCCATGGCTTTGGTTTGTTTAATTTACCCATCACCTCAGCCAATGGCTGGGGTAGAGAAACCTTCGCCCTCACCATCGCACTGCAAAATCTTATTTGGGGCGCATTCCAGCCCATTACTGGTGCACTTGCAGATCGCTATGGCGCATTCAAAATTATGATTGCCGGTGGCATTCTCTATGCTCTTGGGTTGGCTGGCATGGCCCTATCAAGCGATGCACTGAATTTCACCCTTGCGGGCGGACTTCTCATCGGTCTTGCGCAAACAGCAACGACTTATAGCGTTATTTACGGAATCCTAGGTCGCAATGTCCCCGCTGATAAACGCGTATGGGCCATGGGTATTGCCGCGGCAGCGGGCTCGTTTGGTCAATTTCTGATGATCCCAACAGAACAAGGACTACTCAGCAGTTTTGGATCTGAAGATGCGTTATTAATGCTGGCATTAATTGCCAGTCTGATGATACCCATTGCGTTTATGTTGCGCGAACCAAACTTTGCTCACAGCCACAAAACTGGGGACCAAACCATTAAAGAAGCCCTTAAGGAGGCCGCCCGTAATCCAAATTTTAGATTACTCACTCTAGGCTATTTTGTCTGCGGCTTTCAGGTTGTATTCATTGCCGTACATTTAGCGCCTTATTTAAAAGATCTATCGAAGATTTATCCTGCCGTTGGCGCACCAGCAATTGCAACCACCGCATTAGCCCTTATCGGACTGTTCAATATTTTTGGTACCTATGCCGCAGGCATGCTGGGTCAGCGCTTCCCCAAGCGATATTTGCTATCTGGCATCTATCTAGGGAGATCCATTGCCATTATTGGATTCTTATGGCTACCACTTAGTCCGATGACTACTTACATCTTTGCCTCAATAATGGGCTTTCTCTGGCTCTCAACCATACCATTGACCAATGGCATTGTTGCCCAAATCTTTGGCGTGAAATACCTCACAATGCTTTCTGGTTTAGTATTCTTTTCTCACCAATTAGGCAGCTTCTGCGGAGCGTATTTAGGCGGCTACCTTTTTGATAAAACCGGCTCATACTTAATTGTTTGGGAAATCGCAATTGCCCTTGGAGTATTTGCATTCTTAGTAAATCTACCGATAAAAGAGCGCGCAATCCAACGACCTGTTGCGGCATAAACGAAAGCAACTTCTAATGCGTTGGATGTTTTACTTTATAAGCTTGTTACTATTGGCGGGAATTTTTTCGACTTACTATGCACCCGCTATGATGGTTGCTTTAACGAATCAAGTTTGGGCATTATGTGGTTGGTAATTACCCTAGCGTATTTGCAGGCAATTGATAGTGGCTCAGTAACAATTTTTTAATCTCGCCGTAGCACAATGGATAGTGCACATGCCTCCTAAGCGTGGGATACAGGTTCGATTCCTGTCGGCGGGACCAAAACTTATCCACAGATTTTGTGGATAAATCGTCAAATATTTTCGTAAGTCACCGATTTGTATAGACAGACCTGTCTTGCTTAATTATTAAGCACTACTTACAAGTAAACAAATAATCGTTTACATTGTGAATAAGCTAATTCTGTATATAGCTAAAGAATATAAAGACGGGGACTGAAATGAAAAACAACTGTAATCTTTGGGGAAGCGCAACAAGCTTAATGGTTGGCGCTATTCTAGCGGGCGCATTCATTACTCAAATTGCATTTGCCCAAAGTACATTTCCCAGTAAACCAATACGCTTGGTAGTTCCATTTCCTGCCGGGGGCGCAACAGATAACATTGCTCGCCCACTACAGAGTGAACTACTTTCCACAATTAAGTGGAATATTGTGATTGATAATAAGCCAGGTGCCGGTGGAAATATTGGCGCTGAAGTTGTGGCAAAAGCTGCCCCCGATGGTTACACCTGGTTGATGGCCTCTGTTGGTACACATGGCATTAATCTCCCCCCTGTATACACAAGGAGGGGGTAAGTTACCCTTTGATCCAATTAGAGATTTCACGCCCATTACATTGGTTGCTGAATTACCAAATGTGTTGGTTCTAAATCCTGAGTGGGCTGTAAAAAATAATATCAATAGCGTAAATGACCTTATAGCCTATGCGAAAGCAAATCCGGGCAAAGTCAATATGGCATCTAGCGGGAATGGCACTTCGATCCATATGGCTGGGGAACTCTTTAAATCAATGACTAAAACATTTATGGTTCATTTGCCTTACAAAGGAAGTCCTCCAGCAGTAACAGATCTGATGTCGGGAAATGTAGACATCATGTTTGATAATCTGCCCTCCTCAATCAATTACATACGCGCCGGCAGACTTAAAGCCTTAGCGGTGACAAGCGCCAAGCGCTCTCCTGCATTTCCAGATCTTCCAACAGTTGCAGAGGCAGCAAATCTACCTGGATATGAAGCAACTTCATGGTTTGGAATTGTTGGTCCAGCGAATATGTCGCCAGATATATTGAATAAGACCAGTGCTGAACTAATGAAGGTCATTAACAGTCCTGCTGTAAAAGATAAATACTTGGCAATGGGTGCCGAACCTGTTGGCAATACACCGGCACAATTTTCCATTTACATTAAAAATGAAATTGCAAAGTGGACAAAAGTCGTCAAGGATTCTGGCGCAAAAGTCGATTAATCACTTAAGCAGCAATGTTTAATCGTTGGAATTAAAAAGGGTGCTTAGCGCCCTTTTATCATTTAATTGATTGCTTAAAATTATTTCCCGAGCTGTGACAGCAACTTCGAAGGAGAAATCACCTCTTGATCCAATACAAGTTCAATAAGTGCCCCGTTCTTGCTATCTAGTGCCTTGGAAAAAGCTGGAGCAAATTCTTCTGTCTTGGCAACACGGTATGCAGGCATGCCAAAACTATCGGCAAATTTAATGAAATCAGGATTGGTTAGGCCTGTGCCGATAACACGCTGACTGAATTCTCGCTCTTGATGCATCCGAATAGTTCCCAACATATTGTTATTCACTAACAGAATGATGGGAAAAGCCTGATAGCGTGAGGCAGTTGCGAGCTCTTGGCAATTCATCATGAAATCACCATCACCACAGACGGCAATCACTACTCTGCTGGGATCGACAATTTTTGCCGCGATAGCTGCTGGTAGTCCATATCCCATGGATCCATTTGCAGGGGCCAATTGACTCTTAAAGCCACCATAGGGATAAAAACGATGAACCCAAGTAGCAAAGTTTCCAGCGCCATTTGTCAAAATAGCATTACGTGGGATGCTAGCAGGTAATGAGGCCATGATCTGCGCTAACTGCAAATCACCCTTTACGTTTATTGGGGCTGAAAAAGAGAGATATTGAGTATGAGCGCTCGACATTGCCTCAGGATCGTATTGCTTGCCCATTCGCACATCGCTTAAGGCGGTGCAGAAATTTTCAGGGCTGCAATTGATGGCAAACTCTGGGCGATATACCCGACCTAATTCATCGGGGCTAGATAACACATGGATTAATTTAGTGGCAGCTTCAGGTGCCGATAGAATGCTATAGCCGGCTGTAGTCATTTCCCCTAAGCGTTCGCCAATTACCAATAAAACATCGGCCTCCTGAATGCGTTTTACGAGCAATGGGTTTGCGCCAATCCCCAAGTCGCCTGCATAACAAGCATCTTGGTTATCAATCAAATCTTGCGAACGAAAACTAGTGGCAAGCGGTAACTGCTCACGCCTTGCCCAGGCGCTTAAAGCGCTACAGGCTGAAGCATTCCAATTTCCGCCACCCGCCAAAATCATTGGTCTGCTTGCGTTGACAAAAGCAGTCATCGCGTCATTAAAAATAGTGCGATCTAAGCCGGGCTGCACTATATGCGCTGCTGCAGTAGGTTTCTCAAGGGCGCATTGATAGAGGATATCCTCTGGCAAAGCCAGTACCACAGGCCCCTTTCGCCCCGACTGTGCAATATGAAATGCGTGTGAGACAAACTCATCAATTCGATCAACACGATCGATACTGCCAACCCACTTACTACATTCAGAATAGAGACGGCGGTAATCAATCTCTTGAAAAGCCTCACGCTCCACCATATCAGTACCAACCTGCCCCACCAATAAAACCAATGGAGAAGAATCTTGAAAAGCGGTATGTATACCAACCATCGCATTAGATGCGCCAGGACCACGCGTTACCATCACCACACCCGGCTTACCAGTTAGCTTAGCGTAGGCTTCAGCCATATAAGCTGCACCACCCTCTTGACGACAGGTGATGAAGCGGAAATCATTCGAGTGGTCAACCAAACCATCTAACAAGGGCAGAAAACTCTCACCAGGCACGCCAAATGCAATATCAACACCCTGTCGAACCAAAGCGTTAGCCAGAATTTGGCCACCGTGTGGCAATTTATTCTTTGTCTCCATCTTTTTCTCTTACACTTTCCCTATGAATACCCTCAACACTAGCACTCTAGCTGCACTCGAGGAGATGCTTCAAAATACTGCAAGATCTGCTCCGCCTGAATACATGCCGATTCACTTTGCCGGCGGCGGCAACGTCAAACAAATCATTGGCCACATAAATCCCGAGTTTATTCCTTACTTACAAGAATCATTAGTTAAGAAGCCGATCGCTTTTATTGAGCTTGGACATGAGGCTTTGCATATTTCGGCTGGACGACCGATAGAGCTATCTACCAATCTAAGCATATTGGCCAATAGAATGCGCCTAGGCGGCTTTATTCCTGGGTGGCGTAATGAAGAATTTGCTTGGCTTGACCTAAATGGTCATGAATATTTCCGCCTAGAACGCGCGGCATTTAGAACCTTTGGCTTTCGCAGCATGGCAAGCCATATTAATGGCTATACCCAACAGGGCAATATTTGGCTAGGCCGGCGCAGTGAAAATAAAGCCACCGATCCGGGCAGACTGGATAATTTAGCTGCTGGCGGCATTTCCGCCGATGAAACTCCCTGGGTAAATGCTCGCAGAGAACTTTGGGAGGAGGCTGGAGTGCCCCCACATATAGCCGCCACGATTTCCCCAGCAGGAAAACTCCATATGCGTAGGCCAATACCAGGGCGAGGCTTTCATGATGAACAGCTCTTTATCTATGATCTAGAGCTTAGTAATAACTTTATTCCCACCAATCATGATGGTGAAGTTAGTGGTTTTATCGAAATTTCCCTCGCAGAAGCTGCAGCCCGCATATTAGCGGATGAATTTACTAGCGATGCCGCACTGGTGACGGCTGATTTCATACTGCGGAATCATAAATAACCATCAGAACCGCCCTGGACGACGAATATCCACAGCAAGACATTTCGTGGTTAAATCTTACCTAAGGATGAAACAGGGGTGCCCTTTAAGTTAGGATTTGCTAAAGGCGCTGAGAAAGACCCTAAAACCCGATCCAGGTAATGCTGGCGTGGGGAGTTACATCAGACCGACACCCGGTTTCGTCCATCTTAAACAGTCAGGAGATGGGCATGAGTACACATAATTCAAAAAACAAACATGAGATTCCAAGCCTCAAAAGCTTGGAGCGAGATTTCGGTCAAAAATTTGCATACCCGGCGTCAACTAAAACCTACTTAGAGGGCTCGCGTTCTGACATCAAGGCACCATTCAGGATGATTGAACAGTTGCCAACGCGTGTTGGCGAACAAATGGTGGCTAATCCACCAGTACCGGTATATGACACATCTGGTCCTTATAGCGACCCAGAAATTGTAATTAATCTTGAAAAGGGTTTGCCAAGATTGCGGGACGCATGGATCAAAGAGCGTAACGATACTGAGCAACTTTCTGGACCAAGCTCCGAGTATGGAGTGGCACGCTCGCAAGATGCAGCCACACAAACCCTCCGCTTTGCTCACATTAGCGCACCACGGGTAGCCAAAGCTGGCAGCAATGTCAGTCAGATGTACTACGCACGTAGAGGCATCGTCACCCCGGAAATGGAATACGTAGCCTTGCGTGAGTCAATGGGGATTGATCAACTTCGCAAAAACCCAGAATATAAACAGCTACTTAAACAGCATCCAGGTAAAAGTTACGGCGCTAATCTGCCGGAGACCGTGACTGGTGAATTTGTCCGCTCTGAAATCGCAGCAGGACGTGCCATCATTCCAGCCAATATTAATCACCCTGAATTAGAGCCAATGATTATTGGTCGCAACTTCCGCGTGAAGATTAATGGCAACCTTGGCAATTCCGCAGTTACCTCTTCAATTAATGAAGAAGTTGAAAAGATGGTTTGGTCTATCCGTTGGGGTGCAGATACCATCATGGATCTCTCTACAGGCAAACATATTCACGAGACTCGCGAGTGGATCATTCGCAATTCCCCGGTACCTATTGGTACCGTCCCCATCTATCAAGCCTTAGACAAAACTGGCGGGATTGCTGAAGATCTCACTTGGGAGATGTTCCGAGATACCCTTGTTGAGCAAGCTGAGCAAGGCGTGGATTACTTCACAATTCATGCCGGCGTGTTGCTGCGCTACGTACCCCTAACCGCAGACCGCATTACAGGCATCGTTTCGCGTGGCGGATCTATCATGGCCAAGTGGTGCTTGGCTCATCACAAAGAAAACTTCCTCTATACGAAATTCGATGAAATCTGCGAGATCATGAAGGCCTATGATGTTTCGTTTAGCTTGGGTGACGGCTTGCGACCAGGCTGCATTGCCGACTCCAATGATGCTGCGCAATTTGGCGAACTCCATACCCTTGGTGAGCTCACCGCTAAAGCATGGAAGCATGATGTTCAGGTGATGATTGAAGGCCCTGGTCACGTACCAATGCAGCGCATTGAAGAAAACATGACTGAAGAGCTAAAGCACTGCTTGGAGGCCCCTTTCTACACCCTTGGACCATTGATCACTGATATTGCTCCAGGTTATGACCACATCACTAGCGGCATTGGTGCGGCGCAAATTGGCTGGTATGGCACCGCCATGCTTTGCTATGTCACGCCAAAAGAGCATTTAGGTTTACCAGATAAAGAGGATGTGCGGGAAGGAATCATCACCTACAAGATTGCAGCCCATGGTGCCGATCTCGCAAAAGGCCTGCCTGGTGCACAAGTTCGTGACAACGCCTTATCTAAAGCGCGCTTTGAGTTCCGTTGGGAAGATCAATTTAATCTGGGTCTTGATCCGGAGCGTGCTCGGGAATATCACGATGCCACACTACCGGCTGAAGGCGCAAAGATTGCCCACTTCTGCTCAATGTGCGGGCCTAAGTTCTGCTCAATGAAAATTACCCAAGAAGTACGTGACTATGCCGCAACTTTAGATGCCGATGGAAATCCAAAAACACCGCCAAAAGTTATTCCGATTGCAGAAATTACAGAAGCAACTAAAGGCATGGAGGAAATGTCAGCAGAGTTCCGCAAACGCGGCAGCGAGATCTATCAGTAAGGCAAGAGATGAGCAAGTTCGCTAATGGCAAATATGCAATAGTAGGCGCCGGCCTAATGGGTCGGATGCTTGCTGTTGCTTTGGCTAAGCGAGGCGCTCAAGTAGATCTTTTTGAAAAGGGATCTGCCGATGCCGCACTCTCTCCGGCTAGGGTTGCTGCTGCTATGCTTGCCCCTCTTGCTGAATCTGCCATTACCGAAGATAGTGTGGTGCGTATGGGCATGCATAGTCTGCCTCGCTGGAAAAGCATCATTGCCAGCCTAAGTTCACCAGTTTTCTTTCAGCAAAATGGCACGCTTATTTTGTGGCACCGCCAAGATGTCAGTGATGCAGAACGCTTCACTGCACATCTTGAGAGCAACGCTAGAAATAATCAGCAACTGCCAACACCACAAAAACTCGACAGTCAGTCATTAAAAGATATAGAACCTAGCATTGCAGATCGTTTTCACCAAGGCTTGTATTTACCAAATGAAGGTCAATTGGATAATCGACAGCTACTAGATGCTTTGCTAGCTGAACTGAAATTGCTCGAGGTAAATTGCTACTGGAATACGCCCGTCGAACCAGAGATATTAAGATCTCAGCGTCATCATGATTGGGTTATAGACTGTCGCGGGCTTGGCGCTAAAACTGCATGGCAAGCTGATGATGCAAGCCACAACCCTCTACGCGGTGTGCGTGGCGAGGTAGTGCGTCTTTATGCACCAGAAGTTAACCTACAACGCCCCACTCGATTAATTCATCCGCGTTACCCAATTTATATCGCCCCGAAAGAAAATCATGTCTATGTTGTGGGCGCTACAGAAATTGAATCTGAGGACCTATCAGAAGTTAGCGTCCGATCTGCTATGGAATTACTCAGTGCGATTTATACAGTGCATAGCGGTTTTGCAGAGGCCCGTATTTTAGAAATGGCAACGCAATGTCGCCCAACCCTAAAAGATAATCTTCCAGAAATTAAATTTAGCAAACAACCAGATCAATCCGGTTTAATGCTTATTAATGGTTTATATCGTCATGGCTTTATGATTTCACCGGCGGTGATGGACTGTGCAATCGAACTCCTCGAAGACGGTCATAGCAATACAGCCATAGATCTAGGGTTACGTATCAATAAAGATCTTACTCTTCGAGAGACAAGTCTATGCGTGTAATTGTCAATCTAAAAGACCATGATGTTCCATCGGGGTGCAAGCTTAGCGATGCAATTGCACTACTTAATGCCAAGCCACCTTATGCTGTTGCTGTAAATCTGAATTTCATTCCCAAAACAAAATATGCTGAGCACCAATTGCATGAGAATGACCAAATTGAAATCATTGCACCGGTAACCGGTGGCTAAAAAATGACTGCACCACTACCTAAAAATCTCACAAACGCAGACACCTTAGTCTTATATGGGGAGAGTTTTGCTAGCCGCTTATTGTTAGGCACTTCACGCTACCCTTCACCGCAAATTTTAGAGAATGCTGTAACTCAATCCAACCCTGCCATGATTACAGTAAGTTTGAGGCGTCAAGGGAGCTCTACAACTGAGGCTCACAGCGGCTTTTGGGACCTTCTTAAAAAATTGGCAGTGCCAGTACTGCCAAATACTGCTGGCTGCCATAGCCCTCAAGAGGTTATTACAACCGCTCAGATGGCACGGGAAGTGTTTGAGACTAATTGGATTAAGTTAGAGCTGATTGGTGACGACTATACATTGCAACCCGATACTCTCAGGCTAGTTCAAACTGCAGAGACCTTAATTAAAGATGGTTTCAAAGTTCTTCCATATTGCACGGAAGATCTCATTGTTTGCCAGCGTCTGGTAGACGTCGGGTGTCAGGCGGTAATGCCTTGGGCTGCTCCGATTGGCACCGGTCAAGGACCTCTCAATCCCTACGCGATGCAACTCTTGCGTGAACGGCTTAAGGTGCCGCTATTGGTTGATGCTGGGCTTGGTCTACCCTCACATGCTTGCACCGTCATGGAATGGGGTTTTGATGGCGTTCTACTCAATACAGCTGTTGCCTTGGCTGATAATCCTGCTGCTATGGCAAGAGCATTTGCAATGGCAGTCTCTGCTGGTCGCTCAGCTTACTTATCGGGTGCAATGCAAGCGCAAGATTCGGCACAGGCCAGCACCCCATTAGTCGGCACGCCGTTCTGGCATCAAAGTTAATGTTGACGATTAATATCAAGATATGAGCCTCATTCGCGACCTTGCAGATCAAATTGTGGCAGCACATCGTGCGGCTGATTTGGCTATTACAATTCCAACCTTTACCCTAGCAACACCACCACCAAAAATAGATAATGAACATGCTAGCGATCATTATGAATTAGCCGGCACCCTCGCTGCAATTGAAATGGGTTTTATTGAATCTGATGCGAGCGTCTTAGGTAAGGCCTGGTCACGCATGGTCCATCAAGATGGTGGATTTGACCCTTACAAATGGCCCAAAAGACCAGAGCATTTTGATTTACTACCCTGGACTCGCAATATGAATCCCAAGGCCTTTGCTGAATGCCCTAAACGCTTAGGTCTCTATGGAGTGATGCCTGACTCTGATTGGGTTAAGCGTATGGTTGATGCAGAACTGCCAACTGTACAGCTGCGCTTTAAATCCGAGGACAAGTCCAAAATTAAAAAACAGATCGCACAAGCCGTATCTGCAGTTGAAGGTAGCAAGACTTTGCTCTTTATTAATGATTATTGGCAAGAGGCCATAGCTGCTGGAGCTTATGGTGTTCATCTCGGGCAAGAAGATATGGAAACAGCCAATCTAGAGGCGATTCGTAATGCTGGATTGCGACTAGGCCTGAGTACTCATGGCTATGCCGAAATGGTTTATGCGGATCGATTTTGCCCTAGCTATATTGCGATGGGTGCAGTGTTTCCAACACCCATCAAGCAAATGCCCACTGCCCCACAAGGCTTAGGTCGCATTTACCAATATGCCAAGCTTATGAGTCACTATCCGCTAGTTGCGATTGGCGGCATTGATGAAACTAGCATCCATGCAGTAGCACAAAGTGGAGTGGGTTCTGTAGCGCTCATCAGGGCAATCACAAATGCCAAAGACCCAAAGGCTGCAGTCAAACACTTACAAGAATTAATGCGAACTTAAGTGCACAGTAAAACTAACCCTCTTCTTTGGGTAGCGCTGTTGGGTAAAACTCAAACATATGCCAAAGAGGTCCAGGCCCCTCACCAATACTTAAGAAACGACCGGCCCTAAGTCCAGCCTCAACATAAGAAATGCCTTTAGCGACAGCATGACTTAAATCATGGCTATCGGCTAGATACGTTGCAATGGCCGATGCTAATGAACAGCCGGTGCCATGAGTATTTTCAGTGGGTACGCGTTCGTGTTTAAATTCTTTTGCTTGAATTACCTCAAGACCATCCTCGAGGCTTCGCCACATTAAGTAATCAGAAATTTGCGTATGGGTTGCGTCAAGATGACCGCCTTTGATCAGCACCGCTTGAGGGCCCATATCTAGTAATTCTTGCGCCGCTGCTTTGAAGTCATCCGGAGATGCAATCTCGCGACCTAATAACAAGGATGCTTCGTCTAAATTTGGCGTAATCAATGTTGCCATTGGAAATAAATCCTGAATCATGGCTTGAGCAGTATCGTCACCACCCAGACTTGCACCCGATGTTGCACGCAATACAGGGTCCAACACAATTCTTTTAATGTCATGCTTGCGCAAAGCATTTGCTACCGTACGGACAATTTCTGGACTTGCCAACATGCCAATCTTGACGATATCTGCGCCAATATCGGATAAAACAGCATCAATTTGAGCCTCCACAACTTCTAGGTCAACATCCTG
Organism: Polynucleobacter sp. Latsch14-2; assembly: GCF_018881925.1. GTDB lineage: Bacteria > Pseudomonadota > Gammaproteobacteria > Burkholderiales > Burkholderiaceae > Polynucleobacter. The sequence goes on from NZ_JACVPL010000004.1 coordinate 21,929, forward strand.
TATGTGCGTGACCCCAAGAGTATTTTGAGCCGTAATAGCGGTGATGACAGACATCCCAAAGCCACCAAGAGAAGTAATGACCTTAAGGTCAGCCTGAAGCCCCGCCCCGCCGCCGCTATCCGAGCCAGCAATGGTCAGTACTTTGGGGATCTGCACAGAAGTGGGAAGAGTTGCTTTCATCTTGCTATAATATCGGCTTATTCCTCGATAGCTCAGTCGGTAGAGCGCCGGACTGTTAATCCGTAGGTCCCTGGTTCGAGCCCAGGTCGAGGAGCCAAGAAATACAAGGGGTTAGCTAAGGCTAGCCCCTTTTTCTTTGCGTACTGGAAATTTTCCAACTCAACGAATCGCATTGGGATAGCCCCTCCAAATAAAAACCCCCACCACAAATGGTGAGGGTTTTGTAAAGCAAAATCAACTTTTTGCACTTATTTAGATATTGCAGATTCCATCAATCTACTTTTTAGCCACTCTGCTGGGAACAACTGCTTGTCGCTGCTCTCCTAAACCTTCTATGCCGCAGGTAACGACATCACCCACTTTTAGATAACGTGGCTTTGGCTTCATCCCCATACCCACTCCAGGTGGAGTTCCTGTCGCAATAATATCGCCAGGGAGAAGCGTCATATATTCGCTGACACGGCTCACGATAGTGGCAACATCAAAAATCATGGTTTTAGTATTTCCACGCTGCCTAGGCTCATCATTCACATCAAGCCACATATCGAGTTTTTGTGGATTCTTAATCTCATCAGTAGTAACAAGCCAAGGCCCAACTGGTCCGAAGGTATCGCAGCCTTTGCCCTTATCCCAAGTGCCGCCACGTTCAAGTTGAAACTCACGTTCAGAGACATCGTTAATGACGCAGTAGCCGGCCACATACTTCAGGGCATCTTTTTTAGAAACATACTGAGCTTTTTCCCCGATAACGATTCCAAGCTCAATCTCCCAGTCTAATTTTTTTGAATTTCTTGGTGTAATCGTGTCGTCATTACAGCCACATAAGCTTGAATTAGCCTTGAAGAAAATTATCGGCTCAGGAGGAATAGCCATACCTGCTTCAGCAGCATGGTCTGAGTAATTCAATCCAATCGCAATGAACTTGCTGACGCCATTGACTGGAACGCCAAAACGTTTTTTACCCTTAACAAGAGGTAAAGATTCTGGTTTAACTTTAGATATCTTGGTCAATACCCCTTTAGATAAATAGCGTGGCTCTATATCTGGAATGATTCCGGATAGATCCCTTAATTTTCCAGAGCTATCAATTAATCCCGGCTTCTCCTTGCCCTCTGCACCAAATCGCACTAACTTCATCTCAAATCTCCCTAAAACTGTTTACCAGCATAAAAATTAAACAATCATTCCAACACAATCACCAAATCCAATCCTAACGGCATTTGGTAAATCGCAATAGGCTTTCATAATGACTGTATCCCCATTTTCCAAGAATCCACGTACCTGTCCATTCGGTAGCTTTATTGCCTGCTTTCCACCGAAAGTGAGTTCAAGTAAGGAGCCAGCAGATTCTGGAGTTGGCCCAGACAGCGTTCCCGTGCCAAATAAATCACCTGCACGAAGGTTACATCCATTACTTGTGTGGTGAGTAATCATTTGCGCAATCGTCCAATAGGCAGCCTCCGAAAACTCTGATTGAACCAGTCTATAGGGGGGCTCTCCACTTGAGCGCATCTCCTCCGTCTGGATCAGTACCTCCAACATAATTTGGATGGCCCCACCTTGAGTATTCTGGGTAGACTCTAAATAAGGCAAGCCTGCATTAGCTTTGATCGTTCTAGTGAGCGGGCATCTAAAGGGTTCTAAGGCAAACTTAGTCACAAGCCAAGGTGAAATCGTTGTCGCAAAGCTCTTGCCGAGAAATGGTCCAAGCGGCGTACTTTCCCATCCCTGTATATCACGAGCAGACCAATCATTGAGAATGCACATGCCAAAGAAATGATCTTCTGCGCTTTCAATGGCAATTGGCGAACCCAGTTCATTGCCGCAGCCAATAAAAACACCTAGCTCTAATTCGTAATCAAGGCGTCTGGTTGGCTGAAAATAGGGAGGCTTACCATCGCTAGCCCTAGTCTGCCCTGTAGGCCTTTTGATTGGGGTGCCAGAAGGCAGCAAAGAAGAGGAGCGGCCATGGTAACCAACAGGCAAGCAACTATAGTTCTCACCTAGCGGGGCATCGGGACGCAACATCTTACCAACATTCATTGCATGATGGATGCCGGCATAAAAATCCGTGTAATCACCGATCTCACATGGCAATAGCAAGACCACATCGATCTGCGGTATCAGTGCTGCCTGTATTTTCGTTCGTTCTAGATATTGCCTCCCAAGCAATTGAGAAAGCCAACTGCGTAATAACTGATGATCTGCATCAGATTTAGACATGAAAGTATTGAGATTGGCAGTTGCTAAAAGCTGGACTGAAGCGCTAAGTTCGCTAGGTATTTCAATAGACGTGGAAAGGATAAAAAAGTCTAATATTTGATCCCCTATAGCAATCCCTATTCGCTCTTTTTTTAAATGATCGGATTTTAAGTAAAACCTGCCAAAAGGTAAGTTTTCAATTGGAAAGTCGCATCCAATGTGATTGGCGCTTTCAACCCAGCTACCGACTGATATTTGACTCACATTAATCCTCTTTGTAATGATTGGAGATTGGGGATTGCCTAGGTGTATAGATTAATTCTGTGCATTAACCACAATTATTCATCTTTTAATCGCTTTGATATATTCTTAAATCTCATCATAAAGCATGTAATGGAGACTAAAAATGATTGACCTAGCAGATCCCATCCGTCGTGTCATCACTGAAAATAATCCCGATGGGAAATCGTACATCTCAGAAGATGCACTTATAACAAATATCAAAGTAGTTCCAGAGCGTCCCGGGTATCGCGTCAGCAATATTTGGAGAACTACCGAATCGCCTGCGCTCATCAATGCGCCCGATTCCATTCATGAACATATAGGTGTATTGCCACCTAAAAATGGCAACGTTTTCAGAGTGATCGACTACCCGCCTGAACCTAAAGATGCGGCTGAATTAAAACGCCAACAAGATGCCACATTTGGAGCGCTCTATCCCGATGCCGGGCATGAACTTGGACCTCATGATCACCCTGGTATGCACATCACAGAGACGGTTGACTATGCCGTGGTTTTGGCTGGTGAAATGACCGCCATTCTTGAAACAGAGGAAACGGTTTTAAAGACTGGCGACATTCTGATTCAGAGGGGTACGAACCATGCATGGGCGAATCGGTCCGGACAAGCTGCACGCATCCTTTTTATCTTGTTAGACGGAAAATATTAGGCTAATATTGACTGATACCAAAAAAAATAATTGAGACGAGGCTGAACTATGAAACAACGCATTTCATATTTGCTTTATTTACCTGCTGCTTTTTTTATCCTAATAGCGCAAGCAAGCAATGCGCAAACCTATCCTGATAGAACAATCAAGATCATTGTTCCATTTGCAACTGGTGGACCAACAGATATTATGGCGCGGGTTATTGGTCAAAAACTTAGTACCGCGTGGGGTCAAGCAGTTGTCGTGGAAAATAAACCTGGTGGTAGCGGTAACGTTGGCGTTGCGCAAGTCTCTAAAGCCAATCCTGATGGCTATACTCTCCTCGTCACCAGCACTTCAATCGCAGTAAATGTGAGCTTATTTAACAATCCAGGGTACGATCTAGACAAGTCACTGATCCCGGTTGTTAATATTGGATGGAGTCCTAATGTCATTATTGCAAACAACAACTTTGACGCCAGCAATCTAAAAGAGGCGCTTCAAAAAGCAAAATCAGGCAAATTGAATTACGCCTCACCTGGTTTAGGCACCACCCCCCATCTCACCGCAGAATATCTGTTCAAGGTCTTAGCAAAGGTGAATGTCACACCAATTCCTTATAGCGGTGCAGGACCTGCAGTAAATGCAGCAATGACCGGCGAAACAGAGTTTGCCAGCACTTCGGCACCTCCTGCAATACAGTTAATTAAAACAGGTAGGGTAAAAGGTTTGGCCATCACAAGCTCAAAGCGCCTGAGCACATTACCCGACACCCCCACCTTATCGGAATCTGGCTACCCGGGTTTTGAAGATTACACATGGATTGGAATATTTGCGCCGGGTGGTACGCCCCCTGCAATTATCAATAAAATTAATGCCAGCGTAGAGTCAATCTTGGCAGAGCAAGAATTTCGTGACCGCCTAACAGCGCTTGGCTTTGATCCGGTTGGTGGCTCACCAGCTTCATTCTCTGCTTATGTCAAATCTGAAGTCAATAAATGGGCCAAGGTCATCAAAGAAACAGGAGCAATAAAAGAATAAGCGTATGAACAAACCAACATTAGATCGCATCCATTTACTATTTGAATACCGCCATAAACTTGATCCAAATAAAGAATTTTTATTTACCCCAACTCGCACTTATACCTTCGAGCAGATCAATACCCTAGTCAATGAACTAGAAAAAGAATTATTAGCCAACAAAGTAATTCCCGGCGATCGTATTTTGATCATTGCCGAAAATTGTCCTGAGCATATCGCCCTCATTCTGGCTTGCAGCCGTGTCGGCGCATGGTCTTGTGGCGTCAATGCGCGGATGTCTAAAGGTGAAATCGCCACCTATCTTAAGATGGCCGATCCTCGCTTGATTTACTTTACTAGTGGCGTCTCTCCAGCTGCTCAACAGCACGCTACTCAGTATGCAACGCAGTCTTCAGTCTTGAACGCTCTCAGCCTAAGCAAGAGCGATACACCAGCTTTACCAGCAGAGCCTGATCTGATAGATAAAATTGCTGCCATTATCTTTACATCTGGCACGACAGGCGCATCCAAGGGAGTGCTTGTGAGCCATCTTGGACTGACCCATTTTGGTCGCGTCTCAGCTGAATCTCGTGATCTAGGTCCTAGTGATAAGTCCTACGCCTACCTACCAATGACTCATATTTTTGGTCTCGGCACAGTGCTTATGGCGTCCCTCTATGCAGGCGCTGCGCTAATATTGCGCACGCAATTCGATCCGGCTGAGGCGTATGAAGCACTTGCTACCGGAGGGCTAACAAACCTTCAAGGACCCTCTGCAATGTATACACGACTTCTTGATTACTGGGAAAGTCACGCAGAAGGAAAGCAAAAACCCTTGCACCCAGACCTACGTTATGTCTACATGGGGGCATCAGCATTGGATTATTCGATCAAGCTACGTGTTGAGGAATTCTTTGGCTTTCCCCTCAATCACGGCTATGGATTGTCTGAATATGCTGGAGCCGTCTCTGTTACCAAGAATCATGTATGGAGAAAAGATACATCCTCTGGATATTTGGTTGAAGGTGGTGAGGTCATTATTGTTGATGCCGATGGGAAAGAATTGCCGCAAGGTGAACGCGGTGAACTTTGGATTCGTGGCATCGGTTTGATGCCTGGTTATTTCCGAGACCCCGACGCAACCAAGCAAGTGATGAGGCCAGGTGGGTGGTTGGCTACTGGTGATATTGCTTATTTTGATAAAGATGGGGCTCTTTTTGTCGTCGGTAGACTCAAAGAAATGATCATTCGCTCAGGATTTAATGTCTATCCTGCTGAGGTTGAGACAATCTTAAATAGCTACCCAGGAATATCACAAAGCGCTGTGGTTGGCAAAAAAGAGGCTGATGGCAATGAAACTATTATTGCCTTTGTGCAACTGAGCTCCGATCAAAAGATTGACCAAGAATCTGTAAGAGAATTTTTAAAAGATCGTCTAGCGCCCTATAAGTTGCCAGCTCAAATAATCGCAATGGATAAATTTCCCCTGACATTTAGCGGTAAGATTCTGAAAAGAGAGTTGTTGCAAACACTCTCTTAATCAGAAAAACACTTAAAAACTGCTTTGCAATCAGATTGTTATTCAATCTGATTGTCGACTATTCAGGCGTCAGATTCCTATAGATCCTTAGATTTTGGTGCGCTAAACATGCGCTTAATTCTAGAGGCATATGCTGCACGAATATGCCTTTTAGTCACCTCATCCGCCGCAACGGGATCGCGGTTTTCTAGCGCACTCACAATATCTTGATGATCCGTTAAATTTTCACGAACGCGTTTTTCATCCATGAGATTAGATTCACCAAGTAAACCTAACGCATCACGAATAGGTTCGAGCATTTTGAGTAAGAAACGATTGTGGGCACACAAAGCCAATGCTTCATGAAACTGACGATTCTTTTCAGTTAAGTCTTCTACCTTGCCAGAATCTACCAAAGAAGCATACTCCTCATGCAAACTTCTAAGCCAAGCAAGTTCTGCATCTTGAGCATTGCGTGCTGCGAGTTTTGCTGCGGCCCCCTCCAGGATTTCTCGAATAACAAATAATTCCGTAACAATCGAATGATCAAATTCAATAATGCTAAATCCACGCTGACCATTTTCCGCAGCCAAGCCCTCAACTTGGAGTCGAGCTAACGCCTCTCTAATAGGCGTTCGTGATAGTCCCAGCATTTCTGCCAGTTCAGCTTCGCGCAATCGATCGCCACTCTGAAAACGTCGCTGACGGATAGCTTTACGAATCGCCTGATATGCCCTCTCACCAAGAGACATCGCATCATCATCCGCCGCCCGTTTAAGCAATGTCGGTTTTTTAGGTGCCTTAGTACTAGTAGGTTTTTTAATCACGGGTTCGTTTCGGTATTGGGATTAGCGATTCAATGCAGCATTGCCGGCCGAGCTTCCGGCAATACGTCCGAATACTGAGCCTGATACCAGTCCTGTACCACTTGGATAGTTGAAGTAGAAGATTCCCCCAAGCATTTCTCCGGCGCAATAGAGGCCCTCAATTGGCTTAAGATGAACATCAAGCACCTGTCCGGTATCGGCTACGGTGCGCAATCCGCCGAAGGTAAAGGTGATGCCACAAGTTGTCTGATACGCCTCATATGGAGGTGCATCTAACGCCTGCGCCCAATTAGACTTAGGCGGATAAATCCCCTCAGTACCTCGTCCATCTAAAACCGTATGATTGAATGGCACTTCAGACTTAATGCTTGCGTTGTATGCGCGAGCTGTATTTAGGAACTCCTCAGGGTTAACTCCTTCAAGTTTCTCGGCTAACTCCTCCAAGGTATTTGCACTCACTTTAGTAACAAATTTAATACGATATTCATTACGCAAAATATCTTTTACCTTGGAATCAAATACTTGCCATGCGAATTGACCGGTCTGCTTGAGAACCTCTCCACCATATTTTGCATAAGTAAATGAATGGAAATCAGCCCCCTCATCTACAAAACGACGACCTTCGGCATTAATGAGTAGTCCAAAAATATAGCTATGCTTTTGAAACTTATCACCGACATTCACGTCACCATACTCAGGCGCATTACGATCCCATCCAGTGGCATGACAGCCAGACCAATTTCCGTATGGGGCAGCCCCAATATCTAACGCCATTTTGAGTCCATCCCCTTGGTTAAAACGACTGCCGCGGACTTTAGCCAATTCCCAGCCATGACCCAAATATTTGGTACGCATCTCAGGATTGGCCTCAAAACCACCGCAGGCCAGAACCACTGATTTAGCATGGTATTCAACAATTTGGTTATTGCATTGCGTCTTAACACCGGTAACCTTACAGCCATCCAAAATCAGAGACACTACCCTCGTATCATAGACAACATCTATTTGAGATTTTTCAACTGATTTATCTAAAAAATCAACTAGGCCGGCACCACCACCTGAAACCTCAATCGGTAAACGACCAAAAAATTTCCGCCTGCCATCAACTAAAGCCGACTGCCTACCAAAATTAGGTACAAATCTAACGCCTTTCTCACGCAACCAAATCATGGTGTCAAGGCTGCGACGCACCAAAATCTCTGATAAATCTGGATCAGTTCTATATTGCGTTAAGCGAAATAGATCATCAAAAAATTCATCCGTAGTGTTGGTACCAAAATCAGTTTCAGCCAATTCTTTTTCGGTGATATCAGTGACTTTCATTAAGTCGTCCACTGAATCATAGGCAAAGCGCATTACACCGCCAGCAAAACGGCTATTACCGCCGTGCTCATCTTTTGAGGCTGCTTCAATCACTAGAACCTTCGCCCCAGTATCTTTTGCCGCCAAAGCAGAACACAAGGCAGCATTCCCTTTTCCAACAACAATGACATCGTATTGATTGGTCATGATTTCTCCTAAATTTTTATGAGTAGTTTTTAAATAATTTTGTTAATAAACGCATGTCTTCTAGCGATTCCAATCGATCAATCAGTTGGTAGGCTTCTTGAACTGCATCATCAGAAATAATTCCCTTGGAGCACAGTTCAAATTTGGTCTTTAGGCGATCCTTTGGCAAGGGATTATCGGAAGTCCTGCCCAAGGGTTCCTGTACTTTGGCGGCAATGCAGCTGCCATCCTGCAGATGTACATGAACCTCGCCACCAAAATGGTTTTCTGGTGAAAATTGGACATCGTTATAGGGTCGAGCAAGAATCTTTTTCATTAAATCAACAACCTTAGGATTGCTGTATTCACCATCCAAAAAATGGCCCAAAGAAACGCAGCCTTCTAGGAGGCCTCGTGCAACAACATATTGAACGCTAAATTTAGCGTCTAGTTCACTTTTCGGACTGGGGCGATTGGTATGCGCAAGTCTGCGCTCATGAATCCAAACATCGACATGTTTAATCTGTTCAGCATCTATAGAATGCTCAAGCGAGAGGCTGATGGCGCAATCAATCGCCGGATGTGTGCTGCCGCAACACGGGTACTGCTTAATTGCAATCCCGGGTTTAACAATATCAAACGGCTTAGCCCAGGCATTTAAGCCCTTTGCTATATCGTAATTTCCAGCACCGTTATAAACCTCAAAAAAACCTTGGGCATGCTCAAATACATCGTTAGTGTTGGCCGTATATCCAGCCTTAGCAAGCTTTGCCGCCAAGAGACCTTCGCGCGCACAACGTCCAATATGCATAGGCTTAGTCATGCTGCCAAAATTTGCCTTAATACCAGAGGCGCCAGAGGCGGCAAGCGCTAAGGCAACCATTGTCTGATGTTCGTTTAAATTCAAGAGTCGCGCGCAAGCAGCGGCTGCCCCAAATACGCCTAAGGTTGCTGTGGGATGCCACCCTTTCGTGTAATGATGGAAATTTACCATCATGGCAATTTTGGTCTCTACTTCAAATCCCGCAACATAGGCAGTCATAAAATCTTTGCCGCTAACAGTGATCTCATCCGATAAGGCAAATAAAGCCGGCAGGATTGGTACGGATGGGTGCCCCCCCATTGTATTGTTACAGTCATCAAAATCTAACGCATGCGAAGCTGTACCATTGATAAAAGCAGCGTCTAACGCAGATTGTGTTTTGGGCTTTCCAAAAATAATGGACTTACCAATTGAGCCGGTGAGAACATCGGCCAAGATTTTGGCACAAGGCTCTGCAGAGCCTGCCAAGGTAACGCCAACAGTATCCAAAATACCAACTTTGGCCCAATGAATCACATCTGCATCAAAATCCGAATACTTAAGTTCAGTTATTTTGGATGCAAAGAATTGCGCTACATGAGTATTTTTCATTTTCTTGCCCGCCTTTTATTCCTGAATCTTTAATTCTTTAATTACTTTTCTCCACTTCATTACTTCAGAGCGAATAAATTGTGAAAACTCTTGCGGGGCACTACCAACAGCCACCGAACCATCGGTACTTAAACGCTCAGCCATGGCTGGAGTTTTTAAGATTTTGACAATTTCTTTGTTCAGTTTGTTAATAATGGCCGGAGGGACACCTGCTGGGGCTGTAATGCCATACCACCCCGCCACTTCATAACCCTTTACCCCTGCTTCCTGCATCGTAGGGACTTGTGGCAAAGAAGGCGACCGCTGCAATGTAGTGACTGCAATCGGATTGAGGCGTCCAGATTCGATATGTCCATGAGACTGCAAGATGGTTGAAAAAAGCATGTCAATCTGCCCACTTATGACGTCATTCATTGCTAAAGAGCCGCCTTTGTAAGGAACATGCATCACATTAGTATTTGTTAATAACCCAAATAAGCCGCCTGCAAGATGGCTAAAGCCACCAATACCAGAAGAGCCGTATGTCAATGGTCTGCCAGAACTCTTTGCATATGCCAATAATTCGGCGACATTTTTAACGGGCAAGGATGGGTTAATGACTAAAACATAGGGCTGTGAAGTAGCTTGCGTAATTGGGGCTAAATCTTTTAATAAGTTGTACGGCTGCTTAGTTTGTAGGGTTACATTCACCGAATGGCTCGATGAAATCATGGTTAAGGTATAACCATCAGGCGCAGCGCGAGCGGCAATTTCAACTGCAATCGTACCGTTTGCACCTGGCCTATTCTCAACAACTACTGGTTGCCCCCAAGCCTCTGTTAATTTTTGAGCTATGGTTCGAGCCGTTATATCAACTCCACCTGCTGGAGCAAATGGGCAAAGCAAACGGATCGGCTTATTGGGGTACGAATCTACTTCGCTTTGCGCCCATGATTTTGGTAAAAAAGTGGCTAAGTAACCAAATCCACACATGATGGAAAATTTTCGTCGATTGAAATTCATAACTATTGCGTATCCAGTGAATAAATAAGTTCAGGCATATCCCGCAGGCTCTTTAAATCTTCCAATAAAAATAATGCATCCCACCAATGCTGAGCGTCGACACATCCACTGGTAAGCTGAAGAAAACGTTGTTGTAACTGATGCGCATCCAATGGCTTATTTGGAGAGCCCAAAAATTCATCTGACCAACGCTCATAAACTTTGCCAGACTTTAAAGTGATGCGCAGCAGTGACGACCAAGCAGAATGCTTTCTATCGCCTTGTGTAAATGGCTGAAGATTGATATCCCGACAAGTTTGGCGCACTAATTCATCATGCAAAACAGAGTCATTCATATTGCTTGGCTGATAAGGATCATGATGCAAGGCCCAGGCAACACAAAATGGCGTACTGTATTGTGCTTGCTTAATATCCGCTGGCTCGCGAATGACATGATGACTCAATACTTTTTCAGAAACCTCTAAATCAATTTGGGCTACTTGCTCAGCATTAAAGAGATACTCTTCCATTAACATTCTGAGTGACTCTATTGAGGTATGAGCAGTAATGTGACAGGGGAAAGCCTTCAAACAGGTCTTTGTAGTTTCCCACGATGAACCTAGATTGGAAGCCAAGAGCTCCGGATTTGAATCATCACAATAAGCCTCAAGAAAACCAAAGCGCCCCTCAAGAATAGATTCGGGCCCATCCAAGCCCTCCTTTGCTAACTTGGCAGCAACTACACCAGCTTCAGCAGCCCTGCCCAAATGCAAACGCTTAACATCAGAACCGTATTGAGATTTTGTAAAGGCCATTAGCCCAGCGGACAAAGAGCCCGCAATACCCAATGCGGATACCATTTGCGCCTCAGTGAGCCCTAGCAATATCCCAGATGCAATAGCACTCCCATAAGGACCTGTTAAGCCTGGCGCATGAAAACCTTTTTTCTCACTACTGTGAAGTGAGGCTGCGCCAATGCGAAACATGACCTCGCATCCAACAATGACCGCTTTAAGCAAGGCAGCGCCAGATGAATTGCACTCTTCAGCAACAGCCCAAGCCGGGGCAACAACAGTAGCACTAGGATGAACCCCTGCCCCTGGTTTACGCAGGCTGTCTTGTTCAAAAGCATGTGCAAATGCGCCATTGCAGAGGGCGGCCTGAGGAGCCGATAAGCGCAGTCCGGCAATACCAAAAAGACGAGAATGACCAACACCACTATTGGCATTAGCAAAACGCATAATTGCCTGGCTCCAGGGGAAACGACTGCCGTAGCTAGCAACACCAACTGTATCAATGACAAGTGATTTAGCGGCTTGCATTACTTCAAGAGGAGCGGACTCCAATCTAAAATTTACCGCAAACCTAGCTAATCTTTCAGAGGCGTACATATCACTCTCTTTTCGCATTACAGAGTCATTAGGGCTGTTAATTTCTTTGCATTATCCAAGCGCTCTAGCGTCAGAATAGATTCACACAACTCTTCTGCTTGCAACTTTGGCAATGCCTTGGTAGCCAAAAACATAAATTTACTCACGATGTCTTCCTCACTTGCAAAGTTATGCTCACTACCACGACCAGACTCAACCGTGGTCTTTAACAGTGTGCCATCATTTAACTCAACCTGGACGTGAACTTTGTGACGATACTTTGAACCTTGCTTAGTAATGGCTTCATCATGCTGAACGCGAACCTTGCCAGCCAAAGCCATGCGCTCTGGATCTGCAACCAATTCCTCGCTAAATTGATCTACAAAGCAGTCACCCTCTAGCAAATAAGTGGCTACGCAATACGGTAAATTGAGCTGTGCTGAGGTCAGCCCCTGCGGGATATAAGTCCAACCCACATGATCCATCGTGACTTGTGAGCCACTGACTAAAATTTCTTTAATATCGCCTGGGCCGAAATGACGTTGTTCTTGCAATAAGCGAATGCCATCCAAAGTGGTGTGATTACTACCAACACATGAATAGAATTTCAGGGCGATACCCATCGTTTGCCATACACTGCCGAAACCAGCGGTTAACTGCTCTAAATCAAAACGATCATTCGACCTGGAAAATGTTGTGCAATAACCGCCATATTCGCTTTCCAATACATTCTCAATGCCAGTAAAACCATTTTTAGCAAGTAAGGCGCCATACAAACCGCTTTGTGCAGCACGTCCTGCGTGCATACGCTTAACCATCGAGCCGTATTGAGCCGCCATTAAGCCCGCCGCCTGTGTTCCAGCAATCCCAAGTGCATGAACTGTTTTCTGAGCATCTAAATTCAAGCCACGAGCTACTCCAGCCGCGGAAGAAAAAACTCCCAATGTAGCCCCAGAGTGCCACCCTTGGGCTATGTGCTCTTGACCCATACAAATACCAACCCTAGGACCGATTTCATAACCAGCAACAGCCGAAGTTAAAAACTCCATGCCATTCATGCTCCGCTGTGACTCAGCAATGCCAATTAGGCCCGGCAGTACAACTGCACCTACGTGCATGACACCTTGTCGATGCACGTCATCTAACTCGAAGCTTTGGATTTGCGTGCCATTAACTAAGACAGCATGAGGCAATGACAACCGTTTATTGGTACCCCAAATTTGTGAGGAATTTGAAGAGTCCACTGCGGCCAGTGTTTCCTGCAATATTCGAGTCCACTCCAGTTTCTGGCCATACAAACTACATCCTAGAGAATCCAGAATCAACAATTTAATTCTCTGAATTACCTCAGGGGGAATATCACCAAACTGCAAGCCACTTACAAATTCCGCTATACCTTTTGTGTAAGGATTATCTCGTCCTGCATCTGCCATCTGTATCTCCTGAGTGCTGATTAATCTGCATATATACCATTGTATACAATAGTATATCTTAGAAATTAATAGCTCAATAATGAAACTTTTGAGTATTCAGGGTGGATAACTACTTTAAATTCTTGGCAAAAGGTTTAGTTGACTTGCAAACGGCCTTCTTTAAGAAGCCTACCAATGCGGGTATATTCGATACGGATATATCGAGCAAAATCCTGAGGGCTACCACCAATGACTTCAGCCCCTTCTGTCACCAACGATTCTTTGACCTTTGACTGGCTTAAAGCCTTTCCAGCCTCTTGGTTGAGTCGAAGGATGACATCATTAGGAGTACCTGCGGGGGCAAGCAAGCCATACCAGGAGCCTGCCTCATAACCGGGAAGACCAGACTCTGCCAAAGTGGGTATATTAGTCAATAGAGGGGATCGCTTTGCACTAGTTACTGCCAGCGCCCTTAATTTACCAGCCTGAATATGCGGAAGAATGGCAACTGTACTGCTAAACATGAGCTGAACTTGCCCAGCAAGTAAGTCTGATAATGCTGGCGCTAAACCCTTATAAGGAATGTGCACCAAATCAACGCCTGCCATAGATTCATAAATAACAGTGGCAATTTGGGCGGAGCTACCGTTGCCATTCGAGGCGTAATTTAATTTACCAGGATTTTGTTTTGCAAACGCCGTCATTTCTTGAATGGTCTTAAATGGGGAGGTCGCATTTACAGCAACAACAGATGGAGCTGTAGCCAGAAGAATAATAGGCGAGAAGTCTTTCTGAGAGTCGTACGGAATCTTCGACATAACCTGAGGATTGACCGCAAGACTCCCCACTCCACCCAAGAAAAGGGTATATCCATCAGGCAGAGCCTTGGAGGCAAGATCGGCACCCAAAACTCCTCCTGCACCAGGCTTGTTATCAACCACTACAGCTTGACCAAGGTTATGACTCATTTGCTGAGCAACCGCACGGGCAACAGTATCGTTACCGCCACCAGGGGCGAAAGGCACAATAAGGCGAATGCTTTTATTCGAATACACATCCGCACATGCAGGATATGAAGCAGCCCCAAGCAAAAGTAAACCAACTACAAAAGACTTAAATCCATGCACCTTAGTTAACGCTCATTTTTGATTCTTTAACCAAAATGGAAGCTGCGTCCATTTCAACCTTGACCATCTGGTCAAACTTGGCAGGACTCATCAACATCGGTTCTGCACCTAACTTACTCAATTGATCAACAACCGAAGGATCCTTCATAACTTTAATGATGGATGCATTCATTTGATTGATGATCTTAATTGAAGTCTTTGATGGTGCAAAAATACCCACCCAAAATATGTAAGAAGAGTTAGGAACTCCTGCCTCAATGGTGGTGGGCACGTTAGGCAGTACCGCCGAGCGCTTGCTGGTACCAACCGCGAGAGCCTGTAGTTTTCCATCCTTAATTAAAGGGAGAGCCGACACAATTGGCGAAAAAAACCAATCAACACGACCCGCTATTGTGTCGGTGATGGCGTCAGGAGTCCCTTTGTAAGGAATGTGATTGGCATTTAACTTCGCAGCAAGCTTAAATTTTTCCGCATTCATATGAGTGGCAGAACCATTGCCAGCTGAAGCATAGTTTTTTACCCCCGGCGCTGCCTGAACTTTACTCACAAGGTCACTTACAGAGACATATCCAGCGGCTGGTGCGGTGACCATAACATTGGGTAATTGCACCAGAGGAGTAATGCCGGCAAAATCATTAACCGTATCGTAGGGAAGATTGGTATATAAAAATGGATTTACAACATGCCCAGAAGACTGAATCAAAAACGTATAACCATCGGGATCGGATTTCGCAACAATACCAGCTCCGATTGTTCCGCCTGCGCCTGGCTTGTTTTCGACAAAAATAGATGTGCCCAAGGAATCGCCTAGCTTGTTAGCTAATATACGTGCAATAACATCGGTACCGCTACCCGGGGTAAACGGTACGATAAAGCGAATAGTGCGAGCTTTTGGCCAAGCCTCCTGAGAATGAGCGGCACCCATTCCAAATACAGTAAGCGCTAGCAAAATAATGAAATTGCCAGGGAAAACTTTCAATGCATTTATAAACTGTCTCATGATATTTAATTGTCTATTTAAATTAACTAATTGATTTAATTTGAGGCCATCACCAATACAACTTTTGCAATCTGATTGCTCAGGTTCTTTAGCTGTCTTTTTTGGCTCCTTAAAAAAACACAGCTATCATTTTTGCGTAAGATTGTCTCAGATTTACTGCCATCTTCGAGTTCGTAAAAAACAGTAATCTCACCTTCAAGTACTAAATAGATCTTTTCAACATCGGAGGCATCAAAACCCGTTTGACCCCCGGGTTCATAAACACTCATGCCCATCCACATTTGCTCGCAGGGACTAGCATCCTTACCCTGAAGACGATAACAAGTCATGTTGTCATGATTTGGAGCCTGATAAGTCTTTGCCTCATTAATTCGCGTGATGTGCATAAATCGTCCCAATAATTTTTATATCAATGCGTATAACTACAACTTAAAGACAACACGTTTTTCAGAGCCACTCAAAACAAGTTCATAGGCTTGAAGTGCGTTATCGAGAGAAAAAACTTGATCAACTGGAAATGGTTTCAATTTTTGCGACTCAAAACCTGGACGCAGTAGATCTAATAACGAAGTTGATGCTACACAATCTAAGGCCAATGTATCAATGCCAACATATGTATGCATACCCCGGTAAAAAGTAAAAATATCAAACGGGACCGCACGATCTTGAGTGGCAATAAATATCTGAGCCCCACCTTTTGCCATCGATTTATTGGCGACCTCAAAATAAGCACTACCAACAGTGTTATAGACAATATCAGCACCTTTGCCGCCACTCAACAGAAGGATCTGTTCAGATACTTCATCGGGAGCTAAGCCTTTCGAATTAACAACGCTTACAGTCGAACATGAGAAAGCTTCAAATATTGATGATCTTTGCACTGCAATGACTTTTGCACCATACATTGCGGCAATTTGAACAGCGGCCTGCCCCACTTTTCCATTGGCGCCCATCACCGCAACAGTCATCCCCGCCTGAGGAAATCCACTGCGGCGATAACCCTCGAAAGCCGTTACAAAAGGCACGCCAATCGCACCAGCCTCTTCAATCGTAATATTCATTGGTCTCAGGTGCAAAGCGGCCACGGGTAAATTCAAAAAACTACCGTGTGAGCCATCCCTAGTGATACCTACATCACCACCAGAACCAAAGACCTCCTTACCAATCCACTCCGATGGTCCTTCGATCACGATGCCAGAAAAATCTCTGCCGGGCGTTCTTGGAAAGACCGCCTTTGGCATGATGCCAAGGGTCGCCTTCACATCACTGGGATTAATGGCTGCAGCCTTTACTTGCACTAAAGCAAAACCTGGTGCCGGCTTAATTGGCGCCTGCTCCACTAACTCAAGTCTTAAGTCGGTAATCGAGCTAGCTTTTTGATTTACACGTAAGGAGAAATTCATATATTGGAGTATGTATTAGGAATGCTTTGATTAAAGGTGACGACCGCCATCAATCACAATTCGTGTTCCCGTCGAAAAACGCAGGCGTGTTGCACAAGCTTCAATGGCTGACGCTACATCATCCGGTATGCCAATACGCTTAAGTGGTGTTGTGGCGGCTGTTTTTTCATTAAAGTCGCCTCCCCGTCCAGGAACAAACGCCGAATCAACTACGCCAGGTGAAACACAAAGAACCCGGATATTAGGAGCAAGAGCTTTAGCAAGAGATTCACTCACAATATCTAAGCTTGCTTTCGCTGCAACGTAGGCCAAGTTGCTACCAACACCAGTAAAAGCAGAGATCGAGGAAACGTTGACTACCAAGCCATCACTATTAGCCTTTAATAACGATTGGAAGGCCCGAATTGAAGCGAGCACTCCACGAAAGTTAGACTTTAAAACATCATCAATTAATTCATCAGTTAAATCATCGAGATTGGCGGCAGGTACGGGCTTAGTAAAGCCAGCAGAGTTCACCAAAATATCGCAACGTCCTAAGCGGCTATTAACCTCACTGGCTGCGGCTACCAAGCTTGCAGAATCAGTGATATTGGCATTAAGGCATAAATGCTTACTGCCAGGCAGAAGGTTCAACTGTTCCTTACCTTTTTCAAGCGCATTACGACCTATCAGTACGCAGGTGGCGCCCAATTTTGCCAAACGTTGAGCCGTAGCGAAACCAACAGCTCCATTGCCTCCGATGATGACTGCAACCTTGCCATTTAAATCGTCAACCGATTGAAAATTACTCATACAAAACTCCTAAGGAATGGGTGGGGCTGGAAAAACCATCTCACCAGCTTGTAACAAAAATGAATGATTGAGTTTGCAAATACCAGTTGCAGCATCGGTAAGGTATTCGCCAACCAATTGTTTAGAAACGCCAAATACTGGATCGCTCTCTAAGTTTTGATCTGTAGAATCAAAAACTTGAGTAATTAATACTTTGTAACCAGGCTTTGAAATCATAAAATGAATATGTGCGGGTCGGTTCGGATGGCGTTTTTGGGCACGCAGCAATTCTCCGCATGGCCCATTGGTGGGCACTGGATAACCAGCCGGGCGTATTGAGGTGAAGAAGAATTCGCCATCAGCGTTAGTTTGAAAACGCCCTCGTAAATTCATATCTTCCTGATGCTCGTCTTGGTTTTCATAAAAGCCAACGGGCGAAGAATGCCAAACATCGACAATTGCACCAGCAACAGGTCTCTTGAATTCATCCATAATGCGGCCACGCACTTCCATCGCCTGACCACCTAAATCAGTTCTTGAAATGTTTTCACCCCAAGCGCACAAGGGGGCGTTCTTACGCCAAAATGGGCCCAATAAGGCGGCATAAGATCCACCATCTAAATCTAAATTATTAATTGTGGATACCAAGGATGACACGCCCAAAATATCAGCCGCCAGCACTACTTCATTCGTATTTGCACCGGTAGCTTGACCAATACCCACTATGAACTGAAGAGCCCTCTCAAATTCCAACTCTGTTAGCTGATTTTCCAGAACAAATTGATGCAAGTGTTTGGTTAATGAAACAATTAAGCTTTTAAGTCTTTGGTCTTCCGTACTCTGCATTGCAGCGACGGTAATATCTAAAATGGATTCTGGGCTGGTTATAAGTGACATATTAGTACCCCTCCTAGAGAGTTGGCCTACCCAGTTGAATTAACTGCTCAGGGCCAATGCTGAAATAATCGGCTGGACCGCCACCTCGCAAAATATGGCCCGCATTTGCCGTGTTGTAAATGCCATTCTCCAATAAATCGCTTGCTATGTGAACCATAACAACTTCACCTAGCACTAACCAGGAATTAATTTTTTCGCCTTCTTTGTTAAGAAGTTGAGAAATGCTGGTTTTTCGACATTCGAAAGTAACGGGGCTTTCAAGGACGCGGGGCGCTGAAATTAAGTCAGAATTTAGCGGCGTCAGACCAGCAAAACCAAATTCAGATTCATCAGGTGGCAATGGCGCTGAAGTTTGGTTCATTTTCCCCATTAAATCTCTGGTGACCAAATTCCATACAAACTCCCCTGTTTGCTCAATATGGCTGACTGTATCTTTGTGGCCAATGCTGCAAAATCCAATAATGGGTGGGATATAGTTAAATGCATTGAAGAAGCTATAAGGTGCTAAGTTCAAAATCCCGGCAGCACTTCGAGTAGAAATCCACCCGATTGGGCGGGGTCCAACAATCGAGTTAAAAGGGTCATGTGGCAAACCATGGCCTAAACCTGGCTGGTATGAGTGGCTCGCCCTATTCATTGATATCTCAACCCCACATTAA
Organism: Polynucleobacter sp. Latsch14-2; assembly: GCF_018881925.1. Lineage (GTDB taxonomy): Bacteria > Pseudomonadota > Gammaproteobacteria > Burkholderiales > Burkholderiaceae > Polynucleobacter. The sequence continues at coordinate 41,127 of NZ_JACVPL010000004.1, forward strand.
GTGCCTTTATAAACGCAATCACCACCTTACTGCGATTGCTCTGAAGGCTCAATATTAATCCATTTTTAAACGTTCGTTTAAAGGGTGGTTTGTGGCGCTCATGGAGTCCAATGCTTGCCAATCTCGGCTTACAAGCATTGTTTTTATTGAACATTGGTCAATTTGGGGATAAATTAGGATCCGAGCACCAATCTTGAGAATCAAACTACTAGTTATAAGCAAAAAGGAGACAGAATGTATTGCACTTGCACATCCTCACGCAGAAAGTTTATTAGCGGCCTCTTAGGTGGAATTGCCTGCACCGCTATCCCCGGTAAGGCAGCCAGCCCAACCCCTGCAGTACTTGGAAATAGGGATCGGATCGATACCCACCATCACTTTTTTGCTCCTAGCCTATTAGAGATTATGGTTGAGAAGAAAATTGCAGCAAAACCTGCTCTGGATTGGTCTGTGAGTGCAACTCTAAATGATATGAATAGAGCCGGGACAGCAACCGCCATTCTCTCCGCAACCACCCCTCAAGTGAGCTTCTTGAATGCAGAACTCGCCAAAAAATTTGCGCGAGAAAACAATGAATATGCTGCAAAACTATGCGATCAATACAAAGGAAGGTTTGGTTCATTTGCCATGCTGCCCCTACAAAACATCGATGACGCTCTAAAAGAAATCGAATATTCGATGGATGTACTCAAGGCTGATGGGATTGGCCTACTCACGAGCTATGGTGACAAATGGCTAGGACATCCCTATTTCACCCCAGTGATGGAGGAGCTGAATCGCCGCAAGGCAATTTTATATACGCACCCTACTGCTGCTAATTGCTGCCAGAATTTATTACCCGATACTCCGCCAACAGTCATTGAATATGGCACAGATACAAGCCGCACGATTGTGAATATTATTTTTTCTGGAACCGCCGCACGCACTCCAGATGTTAAATACATCTTCTCGCATGCCGGCGGAACAATACCCTTCCTCACTGAGCGCCTGCAAATGATGCCGGTATTAGATCCAAAACTACAGGCACGAGTACCCAACGGCGTAATGCACGAGCTACAACGTTTTTATTACGATACCGCATGGACTTCAAACCCATATGCACTTTCTTCACTCTTAAAGTTGGTCAAGAAAGATCAGGTCCTATATGGATCAGATTACCCCTATCGCACTAGTGAAGACAATGTACAGGGTCTTATAGCTTATGGATTTAGTCCATCAGACCTGCAACAGATCACCCGTAATAACGCAGTTAAGCTCATTCCGCGTTTAAAGGTCTAAAAAATGAGTGCTAGGGCTGGTTCAGGGTTGAAATGGAAGTTCTGGAGACAAAGTTATTACATTTTGTAATTCCACTAAAATAGCGCAATGACTAAAATCCCAGAACTCCTTGCTCCTGCAGGCAGCATTGACATGCTGCAAACAGCTTTTAATTTTGGCGCTGATGCTATTTATGCGGGTCAGCCACGCTACTCCTTGCGAGTGCGCAATAATGACTTTGGCAAAATTGAAGTGCTTAAACAAGGCATTGATACGGCCCATGATTTGGGCAAAAAGTTTTATTTGGTATCCAATCTACTCCCGCATGGTGCCAAAACCCGTACATACATCAAAGACATGTCTCCGGTCGTCGCTCTCAAACCAGACGCCCTCATCATGTCCGATCCAGGCCTCATCATGATGGCTCGCGAAGCATGGCCAGAGATGCCGATTCATTTATCAGTGCAGGCCAATACAGTTAATGGGGCTTCTGCTAAATTTTGGCGCTCAGTTGGTATCAGTAGAGTAATTTTGTCTCGCGAACTTTCTTTTGATGAGATCGAAGAAGTGCGCCAAGATTGCCCAGAAATGGAGCTTGAAGTCTTCGTACATGGGGCTTTATGTATCGCCTACTCAGGTCGCTGCTTACTCTCCGGCTATATGTCTCATCGAGATTCAAATCAGGGTGCCTGTACCAATGCATGCCGTTGGGACTACAAAGTTAAACCCGCTAAAGAAACTGCGAGCGGTGATGTGGTCCTAATACAGGAAGGCAAACGGCCAGATGATTTAATGCCAATGGAAGAAGACGAGCATGGCACTTACATCATGAACTCCAAAGACTTACGAGCAGTTGAGCATATAGAAAGACTTACCGCCATGGGAGTTGATTCTTTCAAAATTGAGGGTCGCACTAAATCTCCTTACTATGTTGCGCGTACATGCCAATCGTATCGGACGGCAATTAACGATGCCGTACAAGGCAAACCATTTAATACTGCGCTGCTCGGGAACTTAGAGGGTTTAGCAAATCGTGGCTACACGGATGGCTTTTATGAACGCCACCATGATAAGGAATATCAGTTGTACATGAGAGGCTACTCCCTTTCGGGCAGAAGTCTTTATGTTGGCGAAACTCTTGAAATAGACCCTGCATCTGGTCGAGTCAAGATTGATGTGAAAAATCGCTTTTCAGTTGGCGATAAATTAGAGATCATCGAGCCACAAGGCAATCAAGATTTGATCCTAGAGAGCATGTGGAATATGAAGGGTGAATCCATTCAGGTTGCTCCTGGCTCAGGCCACTTTGTTTGGGCGCAACTGCCATTAACAAGTAAGCATGCCTATATTGCCAGATACACTAACGAGCCAGCAAAAGTCGAGGCAAGCTCTTGCTGCAATGGCCAGGAGAGTTGTTCGGTTGATTAGTCCTTACTGAACAACGATATTGGCACCCTGCCTTAGTTGATTTAAATATTCAAATTGTTTTTTCTGATTTAAGCCAGCACGAATAGATGCCTTTGCCTGGTCTAGTGTTGGTGGCTTGCTCGATTTTTTATCCTCCAACTTAACAAGGTACCAACCCTGCGGCATCTTAATCGGCAACGGTGAAACTTGACCAACTGAAAGGGCCACTAAAACAGATGAGATCTGAGGTGCAACCTGACCCAATTGAACCCATCCCACTGCACCACCTTGAACTTTGTTGGGTGCCAAAGAAATACTTTTGGCAACCTTGTCGAATGACTCACCCTTTTTAATTCTGGCCAAACCGGCCTTTGCATCTTCTTCAGTCGCAACCGCTATATCACTGACTTTATATTCAACGATAAGACCCTGGGGTCCGAGCGAGGCAACTTGCTGGTTGTATGCCGCTGAAATATCGCTATCGGTCACTGGGTTTTGTGCAGTAAAAGTCGCCAACTCAAGATCGGCCAAATAGTTTTGGCGTATCTGGGCCAACTGATAATTAGCCTTATCAGAGTTTGCTACGCCATCACGCTCAGCCTGTTGAGATAAAAGAGCAATTTCAATTAATTTTCCGAGCACTGCATTGCGTAATTCCGGTGAGTCTTTTTGACCCTGGGATAAAGCAATCTGAATACCCTGCTCCACTGCATCGTTAGTAATAAGGCTCCCATTAACGCTAGCTGCAGCATTAGAAGGGAGAGCTTGGGATAAAGCCGTACCAGAAAACGCTGCAATTGCAACGCATGCCACAACGAGTCTAGAGCACAGAATTTTCATCAAAAATACTTTCAATAAGGGTTGAATCTATATATTAACAGCCGTAAGGACGCTAATTGAAACCTGCATTGCACAAACTTTCCAAGTTTCTGGAAAACACCTTTTAGCACTTACAATCATCGAATGAACTCAAGCAACCCCACCAAAGATGCACCACCGAATCTCAAAAGACGTGTAGTAAACGAATTTCAAAAAGCTATCCGTTTAACACTCTATTTAGGTACGTGGTTCTGTGCCATTACCTTTTTGGCAGAAACTGCCTTGAGAGAGAGGCCAATCCATTTAACGATATTTGGCCTAGCCATGATTAAAGCAGGTATTTGTGCAAAATTTATGCTACTAGGTCAAGCCGCCTATCCCATTACTGTTAATAAAAAATATGGCATTGTTCCATCGCTATTTACTGAATCGCTAGTGTATTCAGCTATCGTATTAATCTTTAGCTACCTAGAGTCCGGAGTTGATGGCCTTATCCATGGCAGAAATTTTGTAGAATCACTAGCCTCCTTTGGTCATGCCGATCCTCTATATGTTCTAGCCCTATCGATCGTCTATTGGCTCATCATATGGCCCTATCTATTGTTTTCGGGGATGAAACTAGCCTTAGGAAATGCAACGGTTGCAGAAATAATGTTTGGCCCTAAAAGACCTCGCTAGCCATTGAAGATGTCCTTTGAGAAATGCTTTATTGTTCTCGTGCTATGCATCGCGACAAAGGTATCTTTTGGGCAAGAAATAGAACCACGGGCATATTCAAATGCGCCAATCGGATTGAACTTTGTTTCTGGTGGAATTGGCCAAGCCAAAAGTGCTCAGTACAAACTCACTAGTGAGGTACTCTCATACGCCCATATTTTCGATATTGGCGGCCAATCAGCAAAGCTCGGCATCGTGCTGCCCTATGCCGAGCTATCTGGCTCAGCAAAAAATGGTGGCCAATCAATCAACGCTTCCTCAGAGGGTTTATCCGACCCTATGATTAGAGCCTCGGTAAATCTTTATGGTGCACCAGCACTCTCTTCTGAAGATTTTAAGAATTACAAACAAGATCTCATCATTGGTATGAGTTTGGCTGCTTCCATACCATGGGGAAAATATGATAGCAATCAACTGTTAAATGTTGGGGCTAATCGCTGGTTTATTCAACCTGGATTAGGCGGCTCAAAAGCCATTGATTCATGGCGATTTGAGTTGGCTGGTGCCGCTACGATCTTCACCGATAATCAGAATTTTGTCGGAGGAAATTCTCTTTCACAAGCTCCGATTTATTCTGTCGAGAGCCATGTAATTTACTATCTACCGTCAACGGCATGGCTATCGGTAGACGCAAACTATTTCACGGGTGGTCAAACCTCTATCAATGGCACATCGTCAGGAGTACCCCAAGAGAATTGGCGCTTCGGTGGAACCTTCTCCACTCCAATCGACAAACACAATGCCATTAAGTTCTATGCCAGCACTGGGGCATACTCCAGAACGAGTAACAACTATGACCTGTTTGGTATGGCATGGCAATATCGTTGGGGTCCTGGTCTATAAATACTGAGATAGCGCAAAATAGCTAAAATCAGTAAAGACTGCTAAACCCCCTAAATATAGTTATTTGAGGCTAATGACCATCATGAGCAATGAACCAAAGAAAACGCTTCCAAGCAATCCCGAAAGCGGTTTACGCAAAGGTCTCACTAGTTATGGCGATAAGGGATTTTCACTGTTTTTACGCAAAGCCTTTATCAAAGGCGCCGGCTACACCAATAGCGCTCTAGACCGACCAGTCATCGGCATTATTAATACAGGCAGCGCATACAACCCCTGTCATGGCAATATGCCCGCTCTAATTGAAGCGGTTAAGCGTGGTGTCATGTTGTCTGGTGGGTTGGCAATGGAATTTCCAACAATTTCAATTCATGAAAGCTTTGCAGCACCAACCAGCATGTATTTACGGAACCTGATGTCAATGGACACAGAGGAAATGCTACGTGCTCAGCCGATGGATGCGGTGGTCATGATTGGCGGTTGCGATAAAACCGTTCCGGCGCAAATGATGGGTGCAGCTTCTGCCGGTTTGCCTGCAATACAACTGATTACCGGGTCAATGCTGACTGGATCACATCGCAATGAACGTGTTGGTGCATGCACTGATTGCCGTCGTTACTGGGGTAAATTTCGCGCGGGTGAAATTGATGAGCAGCAGAAAGACGAAGTTAATGACCAATTGGTTGCTAGCGTTGGCACCTGCTCCGTCATGGGAACAGCCAGCACAATGGCCTGCATTGCAGAAGCTTTAGGCATGACAGTCCCAGGCGGTGCATCACCGCCGGCAGTTACTGCCGATAGAGTTCGAATTGCAGAAGAGACTGGTACGCTCGCCGTACAAATGGCAAGAGATGGTTTAACCATCGATAAGATATTAACTGCAGATGCGTTTGAAAATGCTATGCGGGTTTTGCTGGCCATTGGTGGGTCCACAAACGGTATCGTTCATCTAGCTGCCATTGCCGGACGTATGGGCCTAGAAATCGACTTAGATGCCCTAGACAAAATGGGTGATGAGACCCCAGTCTTGTTGGATCTAAAGCCCTCTGGTGACCACTATATGGAAAACTTCCATGATGCTGGCGGTATGGCCACCCTCCTACGCGAGCTAAAGCCCTTACTCAAACTCAATGCCCTGACTGTTACTGGCAGAACATTAGGCGAAGAGATAAATGCAGCACCGCCTAGTTTTCCACAAGATGTTGTTAGAAAATTTGATGACCCCATTTATCCGCGTGGCAGCATTGTCGTTCTTCGCGGGAACTTGGCGCCGGGTGGCGCAATCATTAAGCAATCTGCAGCCGATGAAAAACTCATGGAGCATGAAGGTCGTGCGGTAGTGTTTGAAAATGCTGAAGATTTAGTGACGCGTATTGATAGTCTAGATCTCGATGTCACGGCTGATGATATCTTGGTCCTGAAGAATATCGGACCCAAAGGAGCGCCTGGAATGCCTGAAGCTGGCTATATCCCAATTCCGCTGAAACTAGCACAGGCTGGCGTTAAAGATATTGTTCGCATCTCCGACGGTCGTATGAGTGGTACTGCATTTGGCACGATTGTTTTGCATGTGACGCCAGAATCGGCTATTGGCGGTCCGTTAGCACATGTGCGCAATGGTGACCGGATACGTTTGAGCGTGAAAAACCGCGAAATTAGCCTTCTGATTTCTGATGAAGAACTGGCCAAACGTATGAAAGATAACCCCATCACCGAACCGACCGCAGATCGCGGCTATAAGAAATTATTTTTAGATACTGTTACACAAGCGGACAAAGGCGTTGATTTTGATTTTTTACGGGCCGCTAAGATGGTTGGTAAAACCCCCCAGAAATAAAGTCAAGGCCGGCAATATTCACTCAACTTTAAGCGCTCTTAATTCCCGGCGCAAGATCTTACCAACATTTGATTTTGGAAGGTCCTGAACAAAGATAATTTTTCTCGGACGCTTGTAGCTGGTCATTTGCTCTTTACAGTACAGAACGACCTGTTCCTCACTCAGATCTTCGCTCTCTTTGACAATATAAGCACTGACTACCTCTCCAAGCTTACGATGTGGAGTGCCGATCACAGCACACTCTCGAACACCTATCATCCGCGATAAAACATCCTCAATTTCATTGGGGAAAACTTTAAACCCAGCGACAACAATCATATCCTTCTTGCGATCAACAATTGTGATGTACCCGTCATCATCCATGATGCCTATATCGCCTGATTTAAAGAATCCATCTGTGGTGGTAAAGCGTTTTGTTTCTTCAACCTGATTCCAGTAACCCGCCATCACTTGGGGACCCTTGATGCAAATTTCTCCAGGAGAGCCATTTGCCACCTCAATTCCGTCGTCATCTAGAATTGCAATATCGGTACCGGGCATAGGTAAACCAATAGTCCCATTAAAGCCCTCAACTAAAGGCGTGTTGACACAAACTACCGGGGAAGTTTCGGATAAACCATAGCCTTGTGCAATTGGAACGCCAGTGAGTTTTTGCCATAAGTCGGCTGTTTTCTTTTGAACGGCCATACCACCCCCGATGGTAACCAGTAAATTAGGGAGTTTGACTCGTAAAAAATCGGGTCGGTGAATGAGTGCATGAAACAGTGTATTCACAGCTGGAAAGATATTGATATTAGGATGGCGTATGAGCAACTTAATAAACCCAGCAATATCTTTTGGGTTAAGCACTAAAATCAATAAACCACCCTTACGGATACCGAGTAAAGCGCAAGCTGTTAAAGCAAAAATGTGGGTTAGCGGAAGCGCGCACAAAATAACCAATTGTTCGACTTTGGCATGCTTTAGGCCAGGCTCTAGCCATGATTCAATTTGCAATACATTTGCAAGAATATTTTTATGGAGCAACATGGCACCTTTTGAAACTCCAGTCGTCCCGCCGGTATATTGTAAAAAAGCTAAGTCATTTAGGCCAATATTGGGCCTAACAAAGGCGTGCTCCCTACCAAGATTCAATGACTCTTTAAATTTAATGCAGGGGAAATTCCAAGCCGGCACAAGCTTTTTGAATTTGCGTGCAACAAAATTGATGAATAAACCCTTTAGACTAAGTAGCTCACCAAGACTACTGACAATCACCTTCTTCAATGCGCCTTGACTTTCGATCTGCTGGTATGTGTGGCAGAAGTTATCCAAGATTACGAGGACAGATGCACCGCTATCCTTCAGTTGATATTCAAGTTCTCTGGATGTGTAAAGAGGATTGATATTCACAACTACCAATCCTGCACGGAGCGTACCTAGCATAGCCACCAAATATTCCGCAACATTAGGAAACATGATGGCTACCCGAGATCCCGGCTCTAACTCTAATGTCTGCAAATATCCTGCAAAATTTCTCGACATCTGATCTAGCTCACGGTAAGTCAAAGGCTTGCCCATAGTCTCTAGAGCATGGCGATTGGGGTAGCGTCTAAAAGATTCCTCAAAAATATCCACCAATGAGGAATATTTCTTCAGATCAATATCGTGAGGAACTCCTTCGGGGTAGTGTTTTAACCAAGGCTTTTCAGAATTCATACCCAATCCAATCAATCCTTTACGATCTCACTCAGCTTTTCTAAAAAAAGCTCTTGGCCATGATTCACCTTTTCACCCCAATCTTTTCCAGCATCTTTATTGGCATTATCTGTTATGTATTTATAGGCTTGCCAAGGAATATTCAATTGGTACGCAACAGCCGCAATCGCAAATAGCTCCATATCAACCACATCAACCCTTTGAGTATGTAGCCAAGGATCATGCGCCGTTACAAAACTATCCCCAGTGCCACATACATAGTTGCCGCCCAAAGAAAAGTATTCAAATGGTCTCGGGCAAAACGGGGTTTTTCCTCTCGGCGCAAGTGGTTCGGTTTGCATATCACGCTGAATGACTCGAGCAATCTCCAGCAATCCCTGCACACTAGGATTGACTTTTCCAGCAGTCCCAAAATTTAAGATTCTTTTGGGTTGGAATTCTTGTGCGGCCTTGAGCGTAGTCAGTGCGGCATTGATCTTACCAATCCCAGAGTAGGCAATCTTCACCCCATGCGGAAGGAATTCATGCTTGAGTTCAGACTCTAATGCGGCAATAATGAGTAATTGATTTTTCATGTCGGCAAATTATGAATTTATTAGATTATCTACCTGGTGTGCCTGACTTCCCAAAGCCGGGCATCCTCTTTAGGGATATCTCTCCATTATTGGCCAGTCCAATCGCCTTCCAAGAGGCCATTAGGCAACTGAATGAGCTAGCCAAGTCTTTTGATTACACCCACATTTTAGGCATTGAATCTCGGGGCTTTATCTTTGGCTCTGCTCTAGCTCACTACGCTCACAAAGGACTGGCTTTAGCCAGAAAACCAAATAAATTACCCTTAGCGAGCCACAGGCAGACTTATGGACTTGAATATGGTCAAGACTCATTGGAATTCCAGCAATCGGCCCTTACAAAGGATGCCAGAGTCTTGTTAATAGATGATGTGCTGGCTACCGGGGGAACATTAGTCGCGGCACACAAATTACTCAAGGGCGCTGGATTTGAAGTTTGTGGTGCACTGACGTTGCTGGAAATTGCAGGATTAAACGGCTCCAACATCCTAAAAGAGAACGGCATTACAAGTCGCACCTTGCTGGTCGCCTAAATAGACGCTAAAGAATACTCTTGGCACCTTTTAAGAGTTTGAGTGCCCCCCAGCCGATTGCAAGAGTCTTGCTAGCAAGTTTTGGTTTGTAATGCGCAAGTGCTGCAAAAGCAGTACTCCAAACAATGGGGTTGCTTTTTATAAAATTAACAGCATCAATTCCTTTGTCAGCCCAAGTCAGAGGCTTTTGCCAAGGCTCAAAATGCAGAGATAAATTACGACGCTCAAGCGCGGCTCTGTCTTGTAGCGCTACTCGGCGTTGCTGCAAAGCTTTTAGTTTTGAGTTCATTACTTTGAAAGCTCCTCGCGATCCCTTTGTAACTCATCGATTGTTGCCTCAAATAACTTAGGCATAGTTCTGAGTGATTGCAAAACTAGAGCGGCTAAGATCGAACCTATTATCAAGAAGCCACTCGCCAATAAAGTTAAGGCGAAAATGCGATTCGACTCCCAGCTATAAATGACGATTAATAATGCGAACATCACAAGCCCAAAAAAAAGAAAAAATAGGGCAAATATAATCATTACCAATAAGCTAATGAATCGACTTCTGGCAATTTGTACATCGGTAGAAATAAGCTCAAGACGGGTTTGTGCGATTGATGTACCAGTGGCCAGCAAATTCTTCAGCGATGAAAGCAAGTTTTCTTGTGACATTCTTTTCCTAGCGGCGTCGAATAAATAGGCCAATTAATAAGCCCAGACCTGCGGCTACTCCAATAGCCTCCCAGGGGTTCCGATGAACAAAATCATCCGCACCCTCGGCGGCAAGCTTCACCTTTTCTGTAAAAGCATCTTCAGTATTTGAGAGACTCTCCTTTGCGCTCGATAAGGTCTCGAGCGCTTTAGAGCGAATGGAAGCTATCATGCCATCCTCCTGTCCAGCTGTTGCCTTAATCAAGGCCTCAGCATCGCTCATAAGCGCCTTAAAGTCGCTCACCAATTGCTCTGGATTGATATCTGATTGATTATGCTCAAGCTTATCTGAATTTTTTTTAGCTGTCATAGCCCTGCTTTCGAAAAATGACTGGTTAACCCATTCTAAGCATTTACGAGCTTGCACCCAACAATAAAATGGTTAACCCGGCGTTTCCATGCTTAGATGACTGTAGATGATGCTTTATGCTTGGTCGCCTGCGCAATAAAGCTTGGTACAACTCGCTTCCATAGGCCAAATCTTCACCACAATAATAGTCAGTAACTCGGTCTGAGAAATAGTTATTATCTAGAGCCTCACGTATTACCCTTTTAATGTGGCCACCCTCGCCGCTTGATCCATACCCATGAACCAATAGAACAACCTTGATACCAAGCTCACTAGCTCTGCGTAATTGGTGAGTCAGTCTGTCTAAAGCCTCTTCCGCACTGGGTCCGCCACGCTTCAAGTTAATCTCTAGCGTATCACTCAATGACTCTGGCATTGCTTGACTTCCGCAATGCTGACAAGCGCCCATCCAATGCCGAGCATTGCCACACTCAGGGCAATTAAATGACTGCTTCATTTAGTTATACCCACACCAGCAATATCAACCCTGGAGAATCCACAGGCAGCGATGACGGTTTAAGAGCAATACTTCATCTCTAAGGTGCTGGCATCTTTTGCCTTGTCGTCAACCATCAAGTTCATCGCCTTTTGCGCTTCCTCTCTATTGTCTTGCACCTTGAGCGTTGCCGAAATCAAACTTCCAACATCTTTGCGAATGGCCGTATTTCCATACTGTAGATTCTTCAGGGTAGCGACCGTCTCCGCCGATAGTCTGCACTGTTGAGTCATCAGCGCCGATGAATCTGTTGTCGTATTGGCAAATGCAAAGGCTGCCACTGATATACAAACACCTGCTAGTAATGTCTTTTTCATTTTATTTCCTAACTTTTTGACCGCATGTTGGACAACAACCTAAATCCTTCGCTTTTAGTTTTCTGAGTGCTGCGTAAACACTTGATTCCGAGATTTCCATCTTTCTCGCCGCCTGGGCTGCACTCATTCCCTTCCCTACCCACTCAATTGCTTGATGGGTTTTTGGCACCAGTCTTTTCATAACACTCCTTCCATGTAAATACTATACCACAGAAGTAGTGAAGTTGTGAAGTTGTGAACAATAATTTATTATTGTCGTTTTTCTGCATCGATGTGTAAGGAAACCCAAAAAGAAAAAGCCCCGCAGAGGGGCTTTAAATCTGAAAAGGAAGGAGAAGAAAGAGGCTACGACTACTCGGGTTCTATGCCGGCAATCCTAACTACCTTTGCCCATTTAACAATCTCGGAAGAAATAAAGTTAGCAAATTCTTTGGGTGAGTTACCAACCGGTTCAAATCCCCTCTGAATCAACTGCTCCCTTAATTCAGGAATTTTCAGTACCTCAAGGGTGACTTGATTAATACGATTGATAATTTCAGGCGGCGTACCCTTGGGTGCATACAAACCATACCAGGTAGTGGCACTATAACCATGAAGACCAGAATCAGAAATAGTCGGCAAACTTGGCATCGCCAACGAGGATCTTTCAGAAGTGACAGCAATAGGCCTCAGCTGACCAGATTTAACAAAAGGCATGGCTGCAGGCATGGTGGCAAAGAAGATATCCACTTGCCCACCTAAGAGATCATTCATGGCAAGACCGCCCCCTTTATAAGGGACATGGGTCATGCTTACCCCACCCATGGAATCAAATAAGACACCTGCCAAGTGGGATGAAGAGCCGTTTCCTGCTGATGGGTAGTTGATTTTTCCAGGGGAGGCTTTAGCCAATGCCAAGAGATCAGCTACGGATTTAACTGGAACATTAAGGTTGGAAACCAAGATATTTGGGGTAATTGCCACCAACGAAATCGGAGCCAGATCCTTTTCAGGGTTGTATGGAAGCTTCTTGAAGATACTGACGTTAATGGCGTTGGGTGCAACATTCCCCATCAAAAGCGTATAACCATTGGGTGCAGAATTCACAACCGCTTCTGTACCAATATTGCCACTAGCCCCGCCGCGATTTTCAATTGCAATGGGTTGACCTAATTTTCTGGAAAGCTCAGGAGCAATCAGTCTAGCAATAATGTCCGTACCACCACCAGGTGGATAGGCAACAATCAAACGAATTGGTTTATCGGGATAGGCAGCGTTTGCAAAGCCACAGCCTAGGGCAAGCATGAGTCCAAAAAAAATAGCTTTCAAAATATAGTCTTATTTTAGGTAAATGGTTTTGCCAGTTCTGGCAGATTCTTCGATGGCTAAGGTAACCGCAAGTGTGCGTCTAGCATCCTCTGGCTTTGCTAGGTTGCATGGCTTACCAGTTGAGACGTAGTCAAGCCAAGCTCTTGTCTCATCAGCAATGGGGCCAAGAAAATCTCCCAAGGCCCAGTCCCCAGGAGTGGAACTTTCCAAAAAGACGGTTTCAATCTTGTGATCAGAGAGATATACATGTGGAAAACCCAACTCAGTTTGCATAATCTGATCTGTATGGTCGTCATTAATCAGCAGCGTGCCGTGAGTGCCCAAAAGTTCAACGCGGGCACTGTGCCCAACTGAAGGCCATTTTTCTGGCAAGGCGTAACTGACACCCAAGTTCACGACTGCGCCGTCTTTACAAGTCAAGATCGCCCAAGTCACGTCTTCTGTATCGTATCCGGCCGCATGGATAATGCCCTTTTGACCCTTAGCGAAGACTTCGGTTACAGGATTGTTAGCCATCAACCAGCCCATCAAATCAACGTAATAAGTCAGCGCATCCACTACAGGTGTTGCACCCTTATTGCGCTTGAGCATGGCAAAACATTGCGAACGAGAATTGTAGAGGCGCGCGCATGCTCCCGTAATAGTTCCTAAGCGCCCTTGCACAATTTGTTCTTTAGCAATCAAATAGCGATTTTTATAGCGTCGGCTATAGCCAATATGTAAGTCGCTATTTAATTGTTGAGCCCTCTTCAAAACCAAATCAGCATCTGACTCTAGGAGAGCTATGGGTTTCTCCACCAGCACCGGAAATCCAAGCTCTAGAGCAGCCAGCAAGGGTTTAGTGTGTTCGTGCTCTGGGGTGGCGATATCAATGGCATTGACCTCGGGTCTTGTCATCACCTCATTACTATCAACACTCCAAAAATCAGCGCCAACTGTTTTGGCTAATTTTTCTGCAGCTTCAGGGTTCACATCGGAAACCGCAATGTAGCCAACCGATGGATGCATCTTTGCTAACTTTGCCCTCAATGTGCCAATACGCCCAGAGCCAATGATGGCTAAGCCAATTTGTTTTTGTGTCTTCATGATTTCCTTGCCGTGCCGATCCCAATCAAATAATCGATCAGCACTATCTTTTTTATATCGAATCAATATTTTTAATACGTCTGATACTAAACAATAATGCAAAGGCCTGTAAATGCTGCTCAGCAACATTTATGTAACCAGCCATCCGAATGAAGTTGACAGTCAACTCAGGTAGGATAGCATCAGAATTGGTATATTTATACAAGCGTTTAATTTTTTCCCTGCAGTAAAAATAAAACATAAAGCCGGAGACAACAATATGAACAGCAAGCAAAGAAGATCTTTTTTAAAATCTAGCGCAACCGGAATCGCTGCAATGGCTTTGCCGGGATACACAATATTTTCTGCGGCAGCGGAGCAAGCTACTACTTTTGAAAACGGTAAAGATGCAACAAGAATATTGGCGCAATATGCTCTCAAAACAAAATATGATGATTTGCCAGCCAATATTAAAAGGGAGGCATCCAGGGCATTTGTTAACTATATTGGCGTTACAGTCGGCAGCTGTCGCCATGAGGCCGTGGAAATTTCGATTGATGCCCTCAGGCCAGTTTCCGGATCTAGTCAGGCAACCGTCTTGGGCAGAAAAGAACGATTTGATGCACTTAATGCCGCATTTATCAACGGCGTAAGTAGCCATGTGTTTGATTTTGATGATACTCACCTCGTTACGAATGTTCATGCTGCCGGCCCTATTGCTTCTGCATTACTAGCGTATTCAGAAATTAAACCTGTGACCGGACGTGAGTTCATGAACGCCTTCTATCTAGGCGTGGAATACAGTATTCGACTTTCTAATGCATTAGCCCCCAATCATGCTGACATTGGCTGGCATGTCTCGGGTACTGCCCCTTGCATAGGCGCTGCTGCAGCTGTTGGTCGACTGATGAATCTCAGCGAGCAGCAAATGATTTGGAATCTTGGATTAGCCGCATCACAGCAGGTTGGCTTTAGAGACTCTTTTGGCTCAATGAACAAGAGCTTTAATCCTGGTAGATCTGCTGCCAATGGACTCTTTGCAGCCCTTTTGGCGCAACGCAATTTTACCAGCTCAAACCAAATGATAGAATCTCGCATTGGCTGGGCTGCCGCAATGAGCACTAAGTGCGACTATCAAGAGATGCTAGGTGATCTTGGTTCACGTTATGAAATAGCCAAGGATACCTATAAACCTTTTGCCTGCGGGATTGTGATTCATCCGGCATTAGATGCTGCCATCCAATTAAGAGACCAATACAAACTAAAGCCAGACCAAATAAAATCGATCTTAATTAAAGCCAATCCCTATGTTGTAGAGTTGACTGGTAAAAAAACACCACAAACTGGTCTAGAAGGGAAATTCAGCGTATACCATTCTGTTGCGATTGCCATCATTGACGGTCGCGCTGGCGAAAAACAATACTCTGATGCAGCTGTATTGAGTCCAAAGACTATTGCCCTACGTAACAAAATTACTGTCGAGATCGATAAATCTTTACCGAAAAAATCTGGTGAAGTCACTATTACCCTCAACGATGGTCGAGTTCTCAATAAGTTCATTGAGAGTGCTGTTGGTGGTGTTGAAAATCCGATGACCAATGAGCAGTTAGATGCGAAATTTTTGGATCTAACCGAAGATATTCTGCCGCGTGCTCGCTGCAAAACTCTCCTAGCGGACTCTTGGCGTATGGCAGAACTGCAAAGTGCTGGCAAGTTCGCCAAATCAACAGTAGCGTAGGATCTCTAAAAAAATTTAGAGTCAATTTAAGCCATGCGGAGATAGCTCATGACTATTGAATTTAAACCCCTATCCTTTAGCTTAGGTGCTGAGGTTCTAGGTCTAAAAATTAAAGATAGTCCTTCCAAAGAGCAAATCGAGTTGGTGCGCGCAGGATTCCTAAAATACGGAATCTTATTATTTCGCGATCAACATATTAGTCGCGAACAGCATATTGGCTTTAGCAAGCTCTTTGGTGAACTAGACCAACATGAATCTCTGCCTCGGGATCGTCATCCAGATTACTCCGAATTGTTAATGGTAACTAATGAGCCCAAGCCAAATGGTATGCCATCGGATTCTAAATATACTGGTCAGGTGTGGCATTCAGATATGTCTTTTACCCTAGCGCCAGCCATGGGCTCAATTCTGCGAAGCATCAAAGTCCCTTCAGTTGGTGGCGACACGATGTTTTCGAATATGACGCTAGCTTACGAGAAGCTATCAAAGGGAATGCAAAATTTAATCAGTGATTTACATGGCGTCCATACGAGCGCCAGGAAAATTATCGATTTAAGCCAAGATAGAATTGATGAGACTAAAAAGTTAATTCCACCCGTAGCACAACCCATTGTGCGCATTCATCCTGAAACTGGAAAAAAAGCGCTTTATATCGGAGAAAAGGTAAAGTCATTTGTTGGTATGACAGAAGACGAAAGTAAGCCTTTAATAGATTACTTATGCAGGCATGCCAGCAAACCGCAATTTGTGTACCGCCACCAATGGCAAGCGAATGAATTATTGTTTTGGGATAACCGCTGCACGATGCACCTTGCTTTAGGTGATTACGACGAGTCTGAGATACGCCACCTAGAAAGAACCACTATTTTGGGGACGCCCTCTGGCTATGTCCTTCAGTAGTGATAGATGGAGTTTATAAATTGCATGATTTTTCAATTACGCGTTTTTTCATACCAGTCTTCATTGGCTTCCTCTCGATAACTGCAAAAGCGGAGTACCCCGAGAAACCCATTCGATTAATTATTCCGTTTGTAGCTGGTGGCACCACTGACCAAATTGCTCGAGCAGTTGGAACGCATTTATCTCAGGCGTGGGGGCAACCAGTAGTGATGGACAACAAGCCTGGTGCAAATGGCGTCATTGCATCAGAAATTGTCGCTGGCGCACCTAATGATGGCTACACTCTGATGTTAGTTGCTATGGGGCACGCTGTAAACCCGTTAATTTACAAAAAATTACCATACGATACTGATCGCGACTTTACGCCAGTGACCTCACTAGCGAAATTTAACCAATTGATTTTAGTAAACCCTAAGTTGCCATTAAAGAATGTTAAAGATCTGATTGCCCTATCTAAAACAAGACCTATAACCTATGGATCGGGTGGCAACGGTTCATCACAACATCTTGCAGGCGCATTATTTTTTAGCATGGCTCATATGCAAGGCACTCATGTCCCTTATAAAGGAGGCTCTCAGGCTATGTTAGATACCATTGCAGGCAATATCGACATGATGGTAGCCCAACCCAGCTCACCGACTTATGTATCTTCTGGTCAGCTTAAAGCGCTTGCAATAGCAACCAAAAATCGCAGTCCAGATTATCCCAATACACCGACCGTCAAAGAATCTGGTGGACCAAGTTTTGAATCCTACTCTTGGTATGGCTTGATAGCACCCAAAAATCTTCCCCCGGAAATTCTAAACAAGCTAAATGCTGAAACCTTAGTAGTGTTAAATTCTGATAACTTCAAACATCTCGTATCGTCACTTGGTGGAGAGACTGCTGGCACCAACCCAACGGAGTTTGCCAAGTTCATTAAAGAAGAGCGAAAGCGATATGCAGTTGCATTCAAACATACAGAAATTAGTATCGATCAATAAACTAATATTTTCTATATTAGCCTTCCTAGTGCTAATCAACCTACCCTCAAAGATAGCATCGAACTTACCTGTCCTTTAATCAAGCTCTTGTTGAAAAAAGTGATGCAAAACAAAAAACCACCCGCAGGTGGTTTTTGGCAATGCTTTTGGTAATAGGCATGTTGCACCCATATACCTTTGAAATACTCAATAACTTGGCGGAGACGAGAGGATTCGAACCTCCGATCAGAGTTTTAGCCCCGATGCTCCCTTAGCAGGGGAGTGCCTTCGACCAGCTCGGCCACGTCTCCGTATTGATGCATTTACAACGTCCCACAGTTTAACGGATTACCGCTTGAGGGTGGGATTACTGCCTTTTTTGGCTATTTACTGAAAAATCTTTACTTCTGGTCAAGCTCAAATGCCTTATGCAAAGCTCGCACAGCGAGCTCCATATACTTCTCATCAATCACAACCGATATCTTGATCTCACTGGTAGAGATCATCAAAATATTGATACCCTCTTCCGAGAGGGTGCGGAACATCTTGCTAGCAATACCTACATGGGAGCGCATGCCAACGCCTACGACAGAAACTTTAGAAACCTTTGCATCGCCAGTAATTTCTTTGGCCTCGATATGCGCTTGGACGCTATTCTTGAGTAAATCCAAGGCTTTTTGGTAATCGGCACGAGGTACAGTAAATGTAAAGTCCGTCTTACCTTCGTATGACTGATTCTGGATGATCATATCAACATCGATATTAGCATCAGCAATTGGGCCTAAGATTTGATAAGCAATGCCTGGACGATCCGGAACTCCAAGAACGGTAATTTTCGCTTCGTCACGCGCAAAGGCGATGCCGGAAATAACGGCGGCTTCCATAGTGCTGTCCTCTTCAAATGTAATCAAGGTGCCCGACTTCATCTCAACATCGAGGGGCATCAAAGGATCTGTCAGGGAAGACAGAACCCGGGTTTTAACTTTGTACTTACCGGCAAACTCAACAGAACGAATCTGTAATACTTTTGAACCTAGGCTAGCCATTTCAAGCATTTCTTCAAAAGTAATTTTGTCCAAACGCCGTGCATCCTCGCAAACGCGTGGATCAGTTGTGTAGACACCATCAACATCGGTATAAATTAAACACTCATCAGCCTTTAATGCAGCAGCCATTGCAACGGCAGAGGTATCAGAGCCACCCCGCCCCAGAGTCGTAATATTACCCTCAGGATCTACACCCTGAAAACCTGTCACTACTACTGCACGACCGGCGTCAAGATCGGCCAGAATTTTTTTGTCATCAATCGACTTAATGCGCGCTTTAGTAAATGATGAGTCGGTATGTACGGTGACTTGCCAACCCGCATAACTAACTGCATCAACACCTTCACGCAATAAAGCGAGCGCCAATAGACCAGAGCTAACTTGCTCGCCAGTAGAGGCGATTTGGTCAAGCTCGCGGGGATTTGCTTCTGGGTTGATATCTCTAGCCAAACCGAGTAAGCGATTGGTTTCGCCAGACATAGCAGAGGGAACCACTACCACCTGGTGTCCAGCACGCATCCATTTAGCAACGCGCTTAGCAACGTTTTGAATGCGCTCAACAGATCCCATTGAGGTGCCGCCGTACTTATGAACAATAAGAGCCATAAAAACTGTCTATTTAACTATCTGTAGCAGGGAAATGAATCCCTAGGGTCTAAAAAGGACTTATTTTACAGGGTTTTGAACCCACTCAGGCAGCACTCGCTTGCCAGATGCCTGCAGATGAGGATAACTAAGCCCTAGACCAGCTACTGCTATCAGCTCTCCATCGATATATAACAATGGCGCCTGACGCAACCAGGGCGCCACAGCGCCCTCCTGAAAGAGGTTCTTGAGGGTTTTACGTGGTGTTCCAGGTTTTAATTGAAACTTCTCCGAACCCTGGCGAGCCCTAAACTCAACGCCACCCCGCTTTTGACTATCCGCAAGCCACTCAACCGCAATGCCAGGGGCTTTACTTCTCGCCGGTATCGGTCTAAATACCCAACTGCCACCCTCTTCCGGATTAACCACTTGAGGGGTGACTCGCAATTGGCCACGCCAAAGTCGAATAGTCGATTCATCATGCTGCCACTCTAGGCGTGAATCTGCCTTAACCCTACTCAAATCACTCCACCAAGACTGAAGACGCTCCCGCGAAGGCATTGCAAGGTCATTTAGCTTTAGCCAATAGCGCATGAGGTTGTTCGCAGCAGGTAAATCCTGCTTAGCTAAATTCAGAAGGAATTTTAAATTTAATCCGCTCTCTTGAAGAATCGCCTCACCATCTTGCCTTGCGAGCCTGTCCAGAAGAGTTTGTGTATCCGCCATTAACTGGGCGCTACGGGCAAGATTGGCAATCGCATCAGGTTGAATTTTTTCTAATCCCGGAATGATGTGTTTACGAAGTGCATTGCGTCGATAGCGAATATCTTGGTTGCTAGGATCCTCAATCCACTTAAGCCGATGTTGCTTTGCATAGGTCTGTAGGTCTGCCCTGCTTTGATCTAGTAATGGGCGCCGGAGATGAATCTTAGCAACCTGATCCTCCGTTACCGCGAGCTCCTTATTCGCACCCATACCGGATAGGCCAGCAACGCCTGCACCACGCAGAAGCTGCAACAACACTGTCTCAGCCTGATCATTTTGATGATGCGCCAATAATAGGTCGTTAATGCCATGCTCGACACAAAGATCAGTTAAAGCCTCATAGCGTCCCGCTCTTGCCCGAGCCTCAACATTACCGGCAACTTTCGAGTCAGCTAAGTGCAATAGTCGAAAGTCAAAATGGATTTTGTATTTGCTTGCCAGCTTCTCACAAAATAGAAGCCATTGGTCGGCACCCTTTTGCAATCCATGGTGGATGTGAAAGGCCCAGATCTCGACCGGGACCTCACTTAATGTTTTGGTATTTGACTTATTTTTTTGCTGCGCTTGGCAGACAATATCAAGCAATACAACCGAATCTAAGCCACCACTTAAGGCGACCGCAATTCGTTTGCTTGGCTTAGGACTTGCTTTCGATTTCCTTGAACTTACCATAGCTCATCAAACGCTCATGACGACGCTCTAAAAGCGCATCTACTTTCATGCCCTGGAAAGTTTTTAAAGATTCAGCCAATGCTTTGCGCATATTGAACATCATGGTGTCGTAATCGCGATGTGCCCCACCGGTTGGTTCCGGAACAATTTTATCAATCAGACCCAGGGTCTTTAGTCGTTGCGCCGTTAGGCCCAGCTGTTCTGCTGCTTCAGGAGCTTTTTCTGCAGTCTTCCACAAAATAGAAGCGCAGCCTTCGGGCGAAATGACTGAGTAAGTGGAATTTTGCAGCATCAACACGACATCACCCATTGCGATAGCCAATGCCCCTCCGGAACCACCCTCGCCAATAATCGTAGCAATGATGGGAACTTCTAGCTCAGCTTGCACATAGAGATTACGGCCAATCGCCTCTGACTGGTTACGCTCTTCAGCGTCGATTCCTGGGAATGCACCCGGTGTATCAACAAAGGTGAAAACTGGTAGGCCAAATTTTTCCGCCAGACGCATGAGACGCATCGCTTTACGATAACCCTCAGGACGGCTCATGCCAAAGTTTCTTAAGGCACGCTCTTTGGTGTCGCGACCTTTTTGATGACCTATCACCATGCAAGGCTCATCATTAAAGCGAGCTAGGCCAGCAACAATCGACTGATCATCTGCAAAATTTCGATCCCCATGAAGTTCATGAAAATCTGTGAATAAGGCATTGACATAATCAAGGGTGTAGGGCCTTTGAGGATGACGCGCTACTTGCGATACCTGCCACGGAGTTAAATTGGCATAAACATCTTTAGTGAGCTGTAGACTTTTTTCAGAGAGCGTTTTAATTTCATCAGAGATATCTACCGATGATTCATCTTGTACAAATTGGAGCTCTTCAATCTTCGACTCTAATTCGGCGATTGACTGCTCAAAATCCAGGAAAGTCGTTTTCATAGTTTGATTTTAATATTCTACTGGGATGGGGTCGATACTTCTCCACATATACCAGGTTGCAACCGTGCGCCATGGGGCCCAATTAGCAGCTACTTCGCGGGCTTCGTGACGGCTTACAGGCTCGCCACTGAAGTAATTGAGGGAAATAGCCTTAATCAGGCCTACATCGTCCAAAGGCAAAATATCGGGCCTAACCATGTTAAAAATCAGGAACATTTCAGCTGTCCAGCGGCCAATACCCCGAATTGCGGTTAATTCCTTGATAACACTTTCATCGTCCATACCTTTCCACTGACGAGCATGCAAACGGCCGGAATCAAAGTGCTCCGCTAAATCGCGGATATATTCAACCTTGCGACCGGACAATCCAGCGGCACGTAAGTCCTCTACGGTCAATGCTAAGATATTTTTAGGGCTCACCTTCTTTTTTGCAACAAGTAGAACTTTATTCCAAACCGATTGCGCTGCAGCTACTGAAATCTGCTGCCCAACGATAGCTCTTGCAAGCGTAACAAATGCATCACCCCGAGTAACCAAAAAACCAGAGCCATATTTCGGAATAATTTTCTTGAGGATGCGATCATGCTTCATCAACTCAGTACATGCTTTATTCCAATACTCCGGAGCAATCTCGGCGGAGATAGTTTCTGCAGCAGGGAGGGCTTCTTTTGAATCTGCCATCAAGCTCTACGCCACTCAGTAATGCCGCCTGGTTTATCTTCAAGAACAATACCCTGCTCTAGCAAATTTTTACGAATCTCATCTGCTTTTGCAAAATCTTTTGCTTGCTTGGCAACTACGCGTGCAGCAATATGCGCTTCGATCGCTTCAGGATTTAATTCTTGCTCGCCATCTCTTGAGCCTGCCTGCAAAAATTGGGTTGGATCACGCTGTAAAAAATTCATTGTCTGTGCAAGCGACTTCAAAGTATTGGCAAGCAGTGACTTCTCATCACCTTGGGCACGGTTGAGTTCACTAGCCAAATCAAACAGTGCAGCGACTGCTTCGGGCGTATTGAAGTCATCATTCATAGCTACTGTGAAGCGTTTAACCCATGGGGACGCAGGATCTAGGGCAGCATCACTGATCACGGGCACTTGAGCAAGGGCGGTATATAAGCGCACCAAACCTGCGCGAGCTTCCTCTAGCTGAGCATCGCTGTAGTTAATGGGGCTTCGATAGTGGGCCTTAAGCATAAAGAAACGCACTACTTCAGGATCAAAACTTTTTAAGACATCGCGAATTAAAAAGAAATTGCCCAAGGACTTAGACATCTTTTCTTCGTTTACACGAATGTGACCGTTATGCATCCAATAATTAACAAAAGGTGCGTCTTCAATTTTACGATCTTGGCCATATAAGGCACCCTCGCTTTGCGCAATCTCATTCTCATGATGCGGGAATTGCAAATCTGCACCGCCACCATGTATATCGAAATGCTCGCCAAGTAAATCACAGGACATAGCTGAACACTCAATATGCCAACCAGGCCTTCCTTCACCCCAAGGCGATTGCCAGCGGGTATCGGCAGGCTCATCAGGCTTAGCACTCTTCCAGAGTACAAAATCTAAAGGATCTCGCTTGCCGCTACCAACAGCTACACGCTCTCCAGCATTTAATTCATCGAGACTTTTGCCAGAGAGTTGGCCATAAAGCGGAAAGAGACGAACCGCAAAATTTACATCTCCACCATCAGCTTGATAGGCTAATTGATTCTCAATCAAACGGCCAATCATTCCTTGCATTTGAACAATATAGTCGGTAGCGCGAGGCTCCTGATCGGGATGCATTAACCCCAATTGATCAGAATCTGAATGCATTGCCGCAATAAAGCGATTAGTTAATGCAGTAATCGATTCGCCATTCTCAACAGCTCGCTTAATAATTTTGTCGTCTATATCAGTAATATTGCGAACGTAAACAACCTCATAGCCACTTGCACGAAGCCAGCGCACCACCATATCAAAAACGATCATGACACGTGCATGGCCAATATGACAAAAGTCGTAAACCGTCATGCCGCAGACATACATCTTCACCCGCCCCGGCACGATGGGTTTAAATACTTGTTTTGAGCGGCTTAGGGTGTTATAGATTTGCAGCATATCGCTATAAAGGTGGGGAAAGTTGCGCCAATTTGTTAGACTGAGCGCTGAGTATATCGAATGAGTCAGTTTTACACCCCCTCCCCTATGTCAGCTACCTCTTCAGCACATCGCCCAATCCTTTTGAGAATGTTAGTCTCTTTGTCGTCCGTGCTTGCCCTATTGGGTTGTAGTACGCCCGGCCAGCAGCAAGCAAATGCCGAAATAAAAGCCTTAAATGCCCAGAACAGCGAAGCTCCTGGAGCTGCAACTCAGCCATATTTGGGCGCCTACGGCCCCAATGACCCCCCTAGACTCTCTCCAAACTCTGGGTATGACTCCCAGGCTCCCCAACTGTCCGAGGAAGTGGCGCTACCGTTCCTTTCATTCTTAATTATTGAACCAGATCCAATCGTTAAAAATGCAGTGCCTTCCGACGTGGAAAAGCTCCTCAAGACAGGAAAATACCCCGAGGCGATTGATCTGGTTAACAAACACATTAAAAAATCGCCCCGCAATGTACAACTCCGATTTCTGAAAGCCCGCCTTCAAATTGAGCAGCGCCAGTTTGACCAGGCCAAAAAAACCTTACTAGAAATTACGCAGCAGTTTCCAGAGCTACCAGAACCCTATAACAACCTCGCCGCCCTAGCGGCCAATCAGGATCAATGGATCCAAGCTCGGGATTACTTGGAGCTTGCGCTAAAATTGCGCCCAAGCTATGCCATTGCCTCAGCCAATCTTGGTGAAGTCTATATCCGCCTGAGCGCAAAAGCTTATGAAGATGCGGCAGACGCACAACCAAACCAGCGCCAATACAGCAACCGCGCGAAGGCTTTACGTGAGTTGCTCAAGCCTACACCTAGAGGGTCTCAAGTAGCACCCGCTAGCAAGCCCATTCCAACCACCAACTGATCAGAAAGCAGACCAAACAATGGCGAAAGTACTTCTCAAAACAAATAAGGGCGATATCACCCTCACCCTGGACTCTGCAAAGGCACCTAAAACAGTTGCCAACTTTTTGGAGTACGTAAAAAAGGGGCACTATGACGGCACCATCTTTCACCGTGTTATCGATAATTTCATGATTCAGGGCGGCGGCATGACGGCCGGCTTAAAAGAAAAATCTTCTGGCGCTCAAATTGAAAATGAGGCTGATAATGGCCTAAAAAATGACCGCGGAACGCTTGCTATGGCTCGCACGAGTGACCCACACTCTGCTACAGCTCAATTCTTTATTAATGTAGGCGATAACGATTTTTTAAATCACACCGCTAAAAATGCACAGGGCTGGGGTTATGCTGTATTCGGCAAAGTAAGCGATGGTATGGATGTAGTAGATCTTATTCGCAAGGTCAAGACTGGTAATGCTGGCTATCACCAGGACGTTCCAACTGAAGATGTGGTGATTGAGAAGGCTAGCGTTCTCGAGGAATGATTCCGCAGCATACGAGCGCTCTGCTCATCTCCGATTTACACCTTACGCCGTCAATGCCCTTGACGGCACAACGCTTCTTCGACTTTTGCGAGAAAGATGGACCTCAAGTCGAAGCGGTTTTTATCTTGGGTGATTTGTTTGAATATTGGATTGGAGATGATGCCGCGCTCGACTCACCTTTCCAGCAGGAAGTAAAAAGAGCGATCGCAAGCCTATCTACCAAAACTAAAACCTATTACGTTCATGGTAATCGTGATTTTCTCATTGGTCATGACTTCCTAAAGAAGACGGGCATGACCTTGCTGACTGATCCATCAAAAATTAATATAGCTGGGAATGATTACACCATCAGCCATGGCGACTCACTCTGCACTGCCGATGTTGGTTATCAAATATTTCGTAATTGGGTTCGTAAACCTTGGGTACAAAAACTCTTTTTACGAATGCCACTACATTGGAGAAGATCAATTGCCAAAAATCTCCGCAGCAATAGTTCAGCACAATACCAAAGCTATGCCGGCAATGCTCCTCAAGATCGAGCCAGAAAGACCAATGTGACTCTAAGTGCTTGCGCTGCTCTACTCAGAGACCTGCCAAGCGAAAAATTGATTCACGGGCATACGCACTTACCGGCCCATCATCATGAGCAGTTCAATGAGCAAACTTGGCAACGATGGGTTTTATCGGATTGGGATTTAGATCATCCCGAAAGTAGCCTACCAAAGGCAAGCTCTCTCAGAATTGATGCTAGCGGCGTCCATTACGACGACCTTGTAAAACCTCAATAGCTAAGGCTTATTTTTTAGCAGTTCGAATACTTTGCAAGACATTGCACCATCTGCGCAAAAATACGTGGATTGGCTGACATTACTTCGCCACTTTGCAGATAACCTTCCTCGCCACGATAGTTACCAATAAGGCCACCAGCCTCTGTAATTAACAATGCACCGGCAGCCATATCCCAAGGCTTAAGATCACTTTCAAAGAATCCATCGTAGCGACCTGCGGCCACATAGGCAAGATCTAATGATGCAGCACCTGGACGTCGTAGACCAGCACATTGACGTGACATATCAGAAAATATTTTTAAATACTTCTCAAGATCTTGGTCTTCGCGATATGGGAAACCTGTTCCTAACAAACAATTTGCCAAGCGATCTTGGGTCGCAACGCGCAGACGCCGACGATCTAAATAAGCGCCAGCACCACGCGTAGCCGTAAAGAGTTCATCGCGGGTTGGGTCATAAACCACAGCTTGTTGAGTTACGCCATTAACTGCCAATGCAATCGAAACTGCATACTGAGGAAATCCGTGTATGAAATTAGTAGTGCCATCAAGCGGATCAATAATCCAAACATATTCAGCATCAGCATTGCGCTCACCAGTTTCCTCAGCCAAAAAGCCATGGGTGGGATAAGCCTCGCTAAGCGTTTCAATGATGGCAGCTTCTGCCTGTTTGTCCACCTCAGTCACAAAATCATTGTGCTGCTTGCGATCAACCTGTAGGCGCTCCAAATTCAGAGAGGCTCGATTAATCACGGTTCCTGCTCGACGAGCGGCCTTAATGGCCACATTTAACATGGGATGCATAGTATTGATGGACAAATTAAATAAGAACAAGCTCGCAATATTGAAAAACTACGGGACAATAACGAGCTAACGGCTTGATTCTAAACGATAGCCCTCTTTTTGACCAAAACCCTCTATATTTGAACTTAATCATGAACTTCGCAGAAGCCGACTTAATTCGCTGGGTGCTTGTTGAAACAAGCCATCCTGGTAATGTAGGCTCAGCTGCTAGAGCACTCAAAACCATGGGGTTTGCTCACTTACGACTGATAAAGCCGAAGATAAAGGACATTGCCCAGGAGTCCGAGGCCATTGCCTTGGCTAGTGGTGCAAGCGATATTTTGGAATCTAGCCAAGAGTTGCCATCTTTAGAATCCGCCCTCGAAGGTTGCTCGTTAGTTTTGGGCCTTACTAGCCGGGATCGAGAGTTTGGTCCCCCGCCAATCGACTGGAAGTCTGGCAGAGGCCTGATTCAAGAAGCAGTAGCAAATCATCAAAAAGTGGCCCTTGTCTTTGGGACAGAAAGAACGGGTCTAGAAAATGAGCACTTAGCCTTATGCACCCACCGAGTATGGCTCGATGCAAACCCCGCCTACCCCTCCCTAAACCTCGCCCAAGCACTCATGGTTTGTGCCTTTACCCTTAGGGAGACCCTCAATACATCCCCCGCACAGATGCAAGGAGATCAAGCCCTGCCTGACTATGCTGATCCTAGCGCTGTTGCTGCGATGCTAGAGCACTGGAGAGACGGTCTAGAGGCAATTGGCTACCTCAACCCTTCCCATCCGAAGAAGCTCATACCCCGCCTTCAAGCCCTTTTTTCGAGAAGTCGTCTGCATAAAGAAGAGGTTGACTTACTACGGGGCATTGCAAAACAGATGCTTCTGAGAAAATAAGAGCAGCCCGTTAAAATTAATGGATGTTTAATTCGCTATTCGACCATGTCGACTCCATCATAGCCCGTGACCCTGCCGCAAGAAATCGTCTTGAGGTCATCACATGCTACCCCGGTCTGCATGCCGTTTGGCTGCATCGGATCTCCCATTTTTTATGGTCTATTGGTCTTAAATGGATTGCTCGCCTATTGTCGGTATTAACTAGATTTATAACCGGCATTGAAATCCATCCGGGCGCAAAAATTGGTCGCAGAGTGTTTTTGGATCATGGGCTGGGGATTGTGATTGGTGAAACAACTGAGATTGGCGATGACTGCACCATCTATCAAGGCGTCACTCTTGGGGGGACATCCCTCTACAAAGACATTAAGCGTCACCCAACCATCGGAAAAGATGTTGTGGTCAGCGCTGGCGCCAAAGTACTGGGTGGATTTACTGTGGGCGATGGCGCACGGATTGGATCAAATGCCGTGGTACTCAAAGAAATACCGGCCGGCGCTACTGCAGTTGGGATACCTGCAAGAGTCTTGCATCCAGACTTGCCTAAGAGCCCTGAGAGCAGGACCAAAGAATACTTTTCTGCCTACGGAATAACACCTAATGTGGATGATCCAGTATCTATGGCCTTAAAAGGTTTGATTGATGCAAGCCTAGAACAGGGGGTCAAAATTGCGGAGCTTGAGCAAGCTTTAGCGCAACTAAAAAATCCCGCTAGCGCAAGTAGTCTCGCCCCAGAAAGCGGCACTAAGCGCGATCTTGGCGTAATTAAAGAATGGCTTAAAGAGTAGCTCTAGTGGAGGGTGCGAGGATTGGGATTGTTTAGCATGCCACCATCAAGCAAGCTATCGAGATCATCATTCTCCGAGTCGTCTTCATCATTAGGCATTCCAAAAGTAAGACCTTCCGCGCCTTCAGGGTGCCCATTTTCAATTTCATCACTGGTTGCCTCGCGAATATTTTCGACCTGAACCCAAAAACGCAAAGCCATTCCCGCCAAAGGATGATTACCATCCAAAACTACTTGGTGATCCGCAACATCAGTCACGGTGTATATCAAAGAATCTTCATCATCTTCAGTATCGGCGGCTAGATTGGCGCCCTCTACATCCTCTTCCCCTGAAGGCTCAGGAACACCCTCAAATTGCATGCCCACCTCAAGCGGCTCAGGAAAGCGCACACGGGGCTCAATCTTTAAAAGTTCTGGATCGTATTCACCAAATGCCTCATTGGGTTCGAGCTGAATAGTGGTTTCGTATCCAATGTCTTGACCATCTAGCAAGTTCTCAATTTTGGGAAAAGTTCCGTCATAACCACCATGCAGGTATACCATCGGAGAATCGGGCTCTTCGATGACATTATTTTGCGCATCAGTTAACTTATAGCGTAGGGATACGATGGTATTTTTTGCGATCTTCATGCGGAATTCATCAAACATTCGTTTTTAATTGGTTTTTTATACAGCTTTTACTTTATGACTTCATTTTACTTGAGCAACCCTTACGAACCTCCCCGGGCACCAGAAAATCTACCTTTAGATCAACCATGGGCCCTCTTTGGTGGCATTAGCCCTCAAAAGTTCATGAAAACGTATTGGCATAAAAAACCTTTGCTGATTAAGTCAGCCATCCCAGCATTTAGATTGGCGGCTAAATCACAAAAACCGCTTACAAGCCCCATCTCCGCAGACACACTCTTAAAAATAGCCAACAAAGATTCCGCCGAATCTCGCTTGATTCAGGCCAAACCATGGAGTTTTAGCGAGGGGCCATTTAAAAAGAAAAGTTTGCCTGAAATCACAGACCCTCATTGGACTCTTCTAATTCAAGGTATGGAAGCACACCATCCTGCGGCAGCAAAAATATTGTCCTGGTTTCGATTTATTCCAGATGCACGCTTAGACGACCTCATGGTTAGTATTGCGGGCCCGGGCGGCGGCGTCGGCCCCCATTTTGACTCATATGATGTTTTTTTAATCCAAATGGCAGGAAGAAGACATTGGCGGATCTCAGAGCAAAAAGATTTAAGTCTTAACCCAAAATTACCCTTAAAAATCCTCCAAAATTTTAAGGTGGAGAAGGAGTGGGTTCTTGAACCTGGCGACATGCTCTATTTGCCACCCCATATTGCACATGATGGAATCGCACTTGATGCAGGATGTCAAACTTGGTCAGTAGGATTTCGCTCCCCAAGCTACAAAGAATTGATACAGGAGGGCCTCTGGCGCTTGGCGGAGTCGCTAGAAGGCATCCCCGAATTAGAGCGGCACTTTGCAGACCCAATGCAAGAAGCTAGCGCTAAGGCAGAACAATTGCCTGCAGAGTTAATTAAACAAATAGAAGATAAACTAAAAAACCTAAAGTTAGATCAAGCAGTAACATTTTTGCCGGGTATTGCAGCGTATTTAAGCGAGCCTAAGCAGCAAGCTATTTTCAATCCCCCTAAAAACCCCCTTTCAGTCGATGCGTTTTTTGAGCGGCTAAAAAGAGAAGTTTTCCTACCCCACCCCCAAACACGTATTTTGAGCCTAGGCAAGGCAGTATTTTGTAATGGTGAAAACGTTACAGAAAACCAGACAAAAGAGGTCCAAGCGGCTTGGAGCACCCTGTCAGCCAAGAAGAGGCTTCCCAGCCTAAAGGGATCCAGAGGGCCAAGTAATACAGACGATAACAGCCTATATATGGCCTACACGGCAGGCTGGCTGATTTTTTAATCTTCCATTTAAGAGGTGGCTATAATATTTACTGGAAAATACTTAGGGAATTCCCCTTGGTTTTAACCAACAACAATTACCGGTAATTGATGTAACTTTTTAAGAGGAAATTACAAATGAAGAAGTCACTCGTATTCGTTGCAATGTTAGCTATCGCTTTGGCCGCTTGCGGTAAAAAAGAAGAAGCACAACCTGCTGAAGCCGCTCCTGCTGCTGCTGCTCCTGCTGCTGATGCCGCTGCTCCTGCTGCTGCTCCTGCTGCTCCTGCTGCTGACGCTAAGAAGTAATCTTCTTCTTGAAGAGAAAAAGCCGCTGAAAAGCGGCTTTTTTATTACCCATCTTTTTTGGATGCGCTTAACGACTCAATTGCTCCGTCAATAAGGTTAGCAGTTGGAATCCAGCTGGCGTGTTTTCTGGTTTGCCATCAGCATCCTGCACATATACAGTCGAAGTTTCTTCCCCAGCCTTTTGAATAACAACCCGATACTTCTTAGCTTTCAAGCTAGAGTCGTCCTTGCTACTAAACATATTCGCAAAGAAACCTTTGGTATCTCCCGTATCTTTTGGGCTAACGTAGCGAACATAATAAACACCGCTTGAGCGATCTCTATCTTCAACAGTGAAGTTAGAACGATCTAACGCCAATCCAACATCGCGCCATGCACGATCAAAACTGCTACCCAAATCGATGTGCGCTTTATCGACTCCCTCTTGCACCAATTTAGCTCTAGGCGCTTTGGGGCCTAAGGGAACCGCGACCATCGCCTTAGCTTGCTCTTGAGTCATTCCAAGGCGCTCCATTAAGCGAGCTAAAAAGGCAGCCTCAAGCTCAGGATCATTAGGTCGAGGGGTCCAAACTGTTGATATACATGCGCCTGTATTGTCCGTTGTACATTTTTCAACAGCACCACGCTGCGTAATATAAATCTCTGTCTCGCTTGGCTTGATAGCCTCTAAGCGTGTTTTGTATTTATCACGCTCGCCAGTGTCATATATCGTATCCAGAGCACCGCCAATAGTTGAGCGCATCCAGTCCTGTGCAATCTTGGCGCGATTTTCTGCCCAATCGGTTTCCATAATGCCGGTGGATGGTGAATCTACGACCAGGAGAAAACCGTTCTCTTGCCAAAAGTCTTTAATCTGCGGGTAGAGTTCAGGCGCAGGTTTTTCTACAACCAACCAGCGACGCTCACCATCGCGAGCAATGCGCATACCTGGTATTCCAGTCATTACATTGGTACGTAACTGGGCAGACTTTTTGGCAGCTGCGTTGTACTCAGACATAGTGGCTGTGCCGTCTTGGACGATATAGCGACGATCCGCCTGCGCTGTAATTAAATCAGGTGGGTAAGCCAAATTGGGGCCGCGCACTGCGCCAGCACTTTTATAGTCAACTGTATCGTTACTAGTGACTGATTTACAAGCAGCCAAGCCAAAAAGTACCCATATTAAAACTGCAGCAATCGATGCTACTCGACGGAGAATTTGCGCAACAATCATCATAGTAAGCCGGCCTGTTTCAGTGCAATATTTAAGGGTTCACGCAATGGCGCACTTAATGGTGTCAGCGGCAAACGGATGCCTGCAGTAATTTTTCCCATTTGATGCAGGGCCCATTTCACTGGAATTGGATTTGCTTCTGTGAACATTGCTTTATGTACCGCTAGTAGTTGATATTGAATATCGCGAGCTCTCTTCACGTCATCAGACATTGCAGCAACACATAACTCATGCATCAAACGGGGCGCCACATTAGCCGTAACAGAGATATTGCCTTTACCGCCCATCAACATCAACATCGCTGCACTAAGATCATCGCCAGAAAACACTGAAAAGTCGCCATGACCTGCGCGTTTCAGATCAGCAATCAGTAAAGTGCCACGCTCTAAGCTACCGGTTGCATCCTTAATGCCAATAATGCCAGGCACTGCAGCTAAGCGCACTACCGTATCACCAGCTAAATCTGCAACGGTACGACCGGGAACGTTATACAAAATAACTGGTAAGTCTACAGACTCAGCAATTTTTTTGAAATGTTGGTACATGCCTTCTTGGGTAGGCTTGTTGTAGTACGGGACAACTTGTAAGCTGGCATCAGCGCCCACCTTCTTGGCAAACTTAGTTAACTCAATAGCCTCTAAAGTGGAATTACCGCCAGTTCCAGCGATAACCGGAATGCGGCCAGCAATGTGCTCGACTGTTACCCGAATCAACTCACAATGCTCTTGAACAGAAACAGTTGGCGACTCACCGCTGGTGCCTACAATCACGATCCCGTCTGACCCTTCGGCCACATGCCAATCCAGCAAGGATTGCAAGCTGGCAAAGTCCAAGCTGCCATCCTCAAACATCGGCGTCACGATGGCGGGCATGCTGCCAGCAATGGGCTTTTGACTACCTTTTGAATGGGCTGTATTTGTCACCGAATGTATACCGATTTTCTAGCTAAGTTAACCAACAAATTGTAACGGAATGCGCCCTTTTAACGAACCTTTTACGGCGCAAATCCGCTGAATCCTAGCTGGTTTGGGGCGATCTACGTAAATATCCTCGTAAGCCAGTACCTGCAGACCATGGCGATCGGCCAAACTGAGCAATTCCCCTGGGTTTAAGAGGAAATGAGGATTGGATGGCTTACCAAATTCTGCATTGCCATGTGCAAAGGTTTCGTAGATCAAAACCCCGCCCTCTAGCAACATCTCAGGCAAAAGATCGAGATATGGACGGTAGAGGTAATTACTAACCACAATGCCTGAAAATTGACGATTCTGAAGTGGCCATTTCTCCCCCTCTAAATCAAGCAGCGCAATCTCAATGGAATAATCTTCTAGGGGTTCAAGAGCACTGAAGTCTCGGTCAACCGCTAGAACGCAATACCCCAGTTTGGCTAAATAGATGGAATGCCTACCAGAACCGGCAGCCAAATCCAGCACCATTCCATCTTTGGGAATGGCTGGGGCAAAGCGTTTAAGCCATGCGGAAGCATCCGTAAGTCCAGCGTGGAGACTGCTCATGTTAAACAGAAATCAATCGTACGCGAGGCCCATCGCTTCTCGAACCTCTCTCATAGTCTCTTGTGCAACTTTACGCGCTTTATCGCAACCATCGGCAATGATAGATCGCAGCAAGCTTGGATCATCCAAGTACTTTTGCGCGCGTTCAAACATGGGTTGCTGCTCAGCAAGAATGGCATCGATTACTGGCTGTTTACACTCCAGACAACCAATCCCAGCCGATTTACAGCCTTTTTCAACCCATTCTTTGGTTTGCGTATCTGAGTACACAGCATGTAATTGCCATACAGGACAACGAGAAGGATCACCCGCATCAGTGCGACGAACCCTAGCTGGATCGGTTGGCATGGTACGTATAGATTTAATGACTTCTTCTGGTTGCTGACGAATGCTGATCGTATTGCCATAAGACTTGGACATTTTTTGACCATCGATCCCTGGCATACGAGATGCTGACGTCAGTAGTGCCTGAGGCTCTGGAAGGATAATTTTTCGGGCTCCCTCGAGAAAGCCAAATAATCTTTCACGATCTGCCATCGATAAACTTTGCGCCTCTTGCAAAAGTGCTTTTGCCTGCTCGAGCGCTTCGTTGTCTCCGCGCTCCTGAAATGCTACACGCAACTCTGCATACATCTTTGCACGCTTACTGCCCAATTTCTTGACTGCCTCCAAAGCCTTTTCTTCGAAGCCGGGCTCACGTCCATACAAATAATTAAAGCGACGCGCAACCTCACGAGTCATTTCCACATGGGGAACCTGATCCTCACCAACCGGTACATGTTGGGCGCGATAAATCAAAATATCAGCAGCTTGCAGCAATGGGTAACCCAAAAAACCATAAGTCTGCAAATCTTTTTCTTTTAACTTTTCTATCTGATCTTTATAGGTTGGTACTCGCTCTAGCCAGCCTAATGGGGTTCCCATCGCCAGCAATAAAAAGAGTTCGGCATGCTCTGGCACCTTGCTCTGAATAAATAAAGTAGCTTGATTAGGATCTACACCAGCAGCCAGCCAGTCAATAACCATATCCCATACGGACTGCTCAATCACATCAGGGGTCTCATAGTGAGTGGTTAAGGCATGCCAATCGGCTACGAAAAAGAAACATGGGTACTCAGATTGCAAGCGGACCCAGTTTTTCAAAACACCGTGGTAATGACCAAGGTGCAAATTACCCGTAGGTCGCATGCCAGAGAGAACGCGTTCAGCAAACATCTTTTTCTTTATTCTTTATAAGTAGTACGTTAAACAACCATTAATGAAACATCGACCAAACAGGCGTCAGAGAATCAGGTAAATGCGGTAGACACCCTAGATCAATATGACTTTCATCTGGATCATGGAAATCAGATCCGCGTGAAGCCATAAAACCATACTGCTGGGCAATTTTGCCGTAAGTTGCAAATTGATTCGGGCTATGACTCCCAGTGATCACCTCAATCGCCAAGCCACCAATATCTTTAAAATGTTTGTATAGTTCATCCATTTGCATGGCGCTAAGCTTGTATCTACCAGGGTGAGCAATCACCGCAACACCACCGGCCGCTTTAATCCACGCAACCGCATCGTCTAGCGTTGCCCACAAATGGGGTACATAACCAGGCTTGTCTTCAATCAAGTAATTCTTGAAAACTTGCTCGGTATCTCGACAAACACCTTGCTCCACCAAAAACCTTGCAAAGTGTGTTCTTGAAATCAAATCATGATTGCCGGCAAAGTGTAAGGCACCCTCATAGGCGCCAGGTATGCCAACTTTCAGCAATTGCTCAGCCATTAATTTGGCACGATTTGCGCGGCCTTCCCGAGTGCGGCGCAAGCCTTCCACAATACCAACATGGGTTGCATCAATTCCAAGCCCAACGATATGAATGGTTTGCCCCATCCATGTAACGGAAATCTCTACGCCCTCTAAGTATTCCATGCCCAAGACTGCAGCGGCAGCCCGAGCGCGCTGTTGACCCCCCAACTCATCATGATCAGTTAAGGCCCATAAATTCACACCATTCGCATGCGCACGTTCCGCCAGGGCTTCGGGCGTTAAAGTGCCATCAGAAACCACTGAATGACAATGTAAATCAGCATTAAAGTTGGTAGTGCTACTCATAGACCCTATTTTAGGTCAAGCTGGTGTCAATGACACGCCGGGGAGTATCCAAATAGTCTCGTGACTGCATTTCAATCAAACGGGAGACGGTTCTTGAAAATTCACCCGTAATCTGGCCTTCCGTATACAGCTCAGCAGCCGGAACCTCTGCTGAGATGATCAACTTCACTTTATGGTCATACAGAACGTCGATTAACCAAATAAAGCGCCGAGCTTCATTAGTCATTTTAGGCGGCATATGAGGCACTTTAGAGAGAATTACCGTATGAAACTGATTGGCAATTTCGAGGTAGTCATTCTGAGAGCGGGGACCACAACACAGCGTCTGAAAATCAAACCAAACCACACCATCACCCATATGCAGAGGCTTTAATTCTCTGGATTCAATATGAAGAATTGGCTTTGCATCTTCTTTTTGCTGCCCAATGAGAGTATGAAACATCTCCACAAGGGCGGCATCTGTTTGTGCATTTAAAGGCGTCAAATAGGCATTTACCTGCTCCATTTGGATACGTCGGTAATCATTGCCAGCATCCACATTCATGACATCGAGCTGTGATTCCAGCAACTTAATCGCTGGAATAAGTCGATCACGATGCAGTCCATTTGGGTAAAGTTGATCTGGACGATAGTTGGACGTCATCACGAATTGAACGCGATCCTCAAATAGAGCCCTCAGAAGACGATACAAAATCATCGCATCAGCGATGTCATTGATATGAAATTCATCGAAACAAATTAAGCGATAGCGTTTTGCAATTCTCTTTGAAAGTTCATCTAAAGGATCCGCCAAACCAGATAACTCGTGCAATTCACGATGAACTTCCCGCATAAATTCATGAAAGTGAATGCGAATCTTCTTCTCTAGAGGGGATGCAGCAAAGAAACAATCCATCAAAAAGGATTTGCCGCGCCCCACCCCGCCCCATAAATAAATTCCACGAGGTAATTTCGGTTTAAGTAATTTCTTTTTGAGGCCGCTACTACGAATTTCTTTATAAGAAACCCATTCATCCTCGCATTGTTGCAAACGCTCGATAGCGGCAAGCTGCGCGGGATCACTGTGATACCCGCGCGCCTTCAACTCTTGATGGTAATACTCTAAGGCTTTCAATTACATATTTAATGCACGTTGATCCGTTGCCAAGGCGGCCTCACGCGTTACTTCTGACAGACTTGGATGAGGATGGCAGATGCGGGCAATATCTTCGGCAGCCGCTTTAAATTCCATAGCTACAGCAGCTTCAGCAATTAAATCAGAGGCATTTGGGCCAATAATATGAACCCCGAGAATTTCGTCGGTCTTAGCATCCGCCAATACCTTTACAAAACCATCAGCGCGACCCATGCCGAGAGCACGACCATTGGCGGCAAATGGGAACTGCCCTGCTTTATAGGCAATGCCAGCCTCTTTCAACTGTTGCTCCGTCTTACCAACCCAAGCAATTTCTGGGTCGGTATAAATAACCCAAGGAATGCAGTTGTAGTCGATGTGTGGTTTTTGGCCGGCAATCACCTCGGCAACCAAAACGCCTTCATCTTCCGCTTTGTGCGCCAGCATTGGTCCACGCACTACATCACCTACAGCGTAAACCCCAGGAACTGCTGTCTGGCAAGTATGATCGTCAATCGGAATAAAGCCGCGCTCATCTACTTTCAGGCCAATTTTGTCCAGCCCCAACTTATCAGTGTTTGGCACTCGACCAACAGAGACAATTAAGCGATCGCATTCCAATTTAGCAACTTTGCCAGCGCTGTCAGTGTAGTTAACCACAACACCTTTTTTGTCAGCCTTAACTTCGCCGATCTTCACGCCTGTATGGATATTCAAACCTTGCTTAGTCAAAAGCTTCTGGGCTTCCTTCGCAATACCAAGATCGCAAGCACCCAAAAATGAAGGCATCGCCTCCAGAATAGTTACTTCAGAACCAACACGACGCCAAACTGAGCCCAACTCTAAACCAATGACGCCAGCACCAATAACACCGAGTTTTTTTGGTGTTGAATCAAATTTCAGGGCGCCTTCGTTATCGCAAATCAAGACGTTATCTACAGTAATCCCAGGTAAATGGCGCGCCTTAGAGCCGGTAGCAATAATGACGTTTTTAGCGGTTACTGTTTCTTTATCCTTACCATCAATCTTGACTTGATAACCATCCGCACCTTTACCCTCGAAAGAGGCATGCCCCTTAAGCAAGGTTATTTTGTTCTTGCGAAACAAATACTGAATACCACCAGTCATCTTTGTAACGATGTCATCTTTGCGGGCAACCATCTTCTTAGAATCGATACTCACGGCGCCAACCTTAATGCCATGATCAGCCGCATGATGGCTAATTTTTTCGAATTCTTCAGAAGAGGCTAATAAGGCTTTAGAGGGAATGCAACCAACGTTTAAGCAGGTTCCACCCAAGCGTGGCTCACCCTTGGGATCATCGTAGCTTGCAGATTCAGCGCAAGCTACTTTAAAGCCTAGTTGTGCTGCACGGATTGCAGCAATATAGCCGCCGGGGCCGCCGCCGATGACTACCACGTCAAATGATTGACTCATATTGTGTCTCCTCTTATAAATCGAGAAGGAGGCGTGAAGGATCTTCTAAAGCTTCCTTCATGGCAACTAAACCAAGCACTGCTTCACGACCATCAATAATGCGGTGGTCATATGACAGGGCCAGGTAATTAATAGGGCGAATCACAATTTGACCATCCTCAACCACGGCACGCTCTTTAGTAGCATGAATGCCTAAGATTGCAGATTGCGGTGGATTAATAATTGGCGTTGACAGCATCGAACCAAACACGCCGCCATTAGAGATGGAGAAAGTGCCGCCAGTTAAATCTTCGATCGATAACTTGCCATCACGAGCCTTAGAGCCGAATTCAGCAATCTTCTTCTCAATATCAGCCAAGTTCATTTGATCAACATCACGCAAGATAGGAACCACCAAGCCACGTGGCGAGCTTACCGCAATACCAATATCAAAATAACCGTGATAAATAATGTCGTTACCGTCAACAGAGGCATTTAACAGAGGAAATTTCTTCAAGGCGTGCGTTGCGGCTTTGACAAAGAAAGACATGAAGCCCAATTTAACGCCATGAACTTTTTCAAATTGATCTTTGTACTTATTGCGCATTGCAATCACTGGGGCCATATTGACCTCATTGAATGTCGTCAAAATGGCATTGTTGGCCTGCGACTCAAGCAAACGCTCAGCGATACGGGCACGTAAACGACTCATTGGCACGCGCTCTTCTGGGCGATTGCCACTTGGGATAGGCGCACTAGGCAATGAAACCGACTTAGAGCCACCTGCAACTGCACCAATCACATCGCCCTTAGTAATGCGGCCATCACGTCCAGAGCCGGCAACTTGACCAGAGCTTAAATTATTTTCGGCCATCAACTTAGCGGCGGAAGGAGCCGCCGCCGCATTTTTTGCAGCGGGTGGTGCCGCTACAGGCGTCGAAGGAGCAGCTGGGGTAGCCACAGGAGCAGCAGCCGCGGGTGCTGCAGAAGCAACAGCGGTGCTATCGATCTTCGCAATCAATTGCTCGGCAACAACAGTGCCACCATCGGTAATGAGAATTTCTGTCAATACACCAGCAGAAGGCGCAGGAACTTCTAGCACCACCTTATCAGTTTCGATCTCAATCAAGATTTCATCTTGACCAACAGCGTCGCCAACCTTCTTTTTCCATTGCAACAAAGTCGCCTCAGCCACTGACTCTGAGAGCTGTGGAACTTTAACTTCAAATATAGCCATGATTAATCCTATCTAATGTGTTTGGTATGGGTTATGCCAACGATTATTTCGTGACTACATAACCCTTCAGTTTGGCAAAGGCCGCGTTAAGAAGAGACTTCTGTTGCTCTTGATGAAGATGCGCATAGCCACAAGCTGGAGATGCTGATGCGGGTCGACCTGAGTAAGCCAACTTCATACCGGCAGACATGTTTTCAAGCAAATTGTGCTGAACAAAGAACCAGGCGCCTTGGTTTTGTGGCTCATCCTGACACCACACAATTTCTTCGAGCTTTGGATACTTCTTCAACTCTGCAGCAATCGCTTTGTGCGGGAATGGATATAACTGCTCCAAGCGAACAATCGCTACATCACTCAGCTTCTTCTCGGTGCGATTCTTCACCAAGTCGTAATAAACCTTGCCTGAACAAACCACCATGCGATTTACCTGCTTGGCATCAATGGTGTCATCACGCTCAGACAGTACCGTTTGAAATCCACCTTTAGTGAATTCACTGAGCGGAGATGCAGCCTCTTTGTTGCGCAATAAAGACTTTGGCGTCATCAAGATCAATGGTTTGCGGAACTGACGAATCATCTGGCGACGTAATACATGGAAGATCTGTGAGGCAGTAGTAGGCTGAACCACTTGCATATTAGTGTCAGCGCATAACTGCATAAAACGTTCTAAGCGTGCCGATGAATGCTCTGGGCCTTGACCTTCGTAGCCATGAGGCAGCATCATTACGAGACCATTGGCACGACCCCACTTCACTTCGCCTGAGGCAATAAATTGATCGATCACAACTTGAGCGCCGTTAGCAAAATCGCCAAACTGCGCCTCCCAAATCGTCAGAGTATTAGGCTCTGCAGCTGCGTAACCATACTCAAAACCAAGCACAGCCTCTTCAGACAAAATTGAGTCAATAACGATAAATGGAGCCTGATCTTTAGTGACATGCTGAAGCGCAATGTATGTGCCGGTATCCCACTTCTCACGATTTTGATTGTGCAATACAGCATGACGGTGAGTAAATGTGCCGCGACCACTATCCTCGCCGGATAGACGAACTGGATAACCGCTAGCTACCAAGGATGCGAAAGCCATATGCTCACCCATACCCCAGTCAATATTAACTTCGCCACGACCCATTGCAGCACGGTCTCTGTAAACCTTTTCAACTAATGGATGCGCTTTAAAGTCTTCTGGAATGGTAGAAATTTTGTCTGCCAAACGCTTCCATTCAGTCAACGGAATCGCTGTATCAGCTTCATCAGTCCATTTCTTATTTAAAAATGGAGACCAATCGACAGCAAATTTACCCTTGAAATTGCTTAGCACTGGATCAGATGTTTGCTTACCCTCATCCATTGCGGCGCGATACTCTTTCACCATCAAGTCACCAGTACCTGCTGGCAATACATTTTGGGCTTCCAATTTATCAGCATATAACTTACGCGTACCTGGATGTGCAGCAATGATCTTGTACATCAAGGGTTGCGTCATCGCCGGGGTATCTTGCTCGTTATGCCCCAACTTACGGAAACAAACGATATCAATCGCTACATCTTTGTGGAACTGAGTGCGGAACTCGAGAGCCAGCTTGGTCGCCAATACAACCGCTTCAGGATCATCGCCATTGACATGCAAAACAGGAGCGTCAATGATTTTCATGATATCCGTGCAGTACAAGCTCGAACGTAAGTCACGCGGATCAGAAGTTGTGAAACCAATCTGATTATTGATCACAATGTGGAAGGTACCGCCAGTGGAATAGCCACGAACCTCAGCCATTGCTAAAGTCTCTTGCATCACCCCCTGGCCTGCAATCGCCGCATCACCATGAACTAGCACAGGCAATACCTGCTGACCCAATAAATCGCCCCGGCGCTCCATGCGTGCGCGGGCAGAACCCTCTACCACTGGATTAACAATTTCTAAATGGGAAGGATTAAATGCTAATGACAAGTGAACGGGACCTCCAGGCGTAGAGATATCGCTCGAGAAGCCCTGGTGATATTTAACGTCACCAGCAGGCAATGTTTCAGGACCTTTATGCTCAAACTCTGCAAATAAATCGGTTGGCATTTTGCCCAAGGTATTGACGAGTACGTTAAGACGACCGCGGTGGGCCATGCCAATGACAATTTCTTGGACGCCTTTTTCACCAGACTCACGGACAAGCTCATCCATACAAGCGATAAAACTTTCGCCCCCCTCCAAAGAAAAGCGCTTTTGACCAACATATTTAGCCTGAAGGTAACGCTCCAAACCTTCTGCAGCAGTTAAGCGATCCAAGATTTGGCGCTTTTGATCTACATTGAAGCTAGGAGTTGAACGAATAGACTCTAATTTCTCCTGCCACCATTTCTTAATCTTTTGGTCAGCAATAAACATGTACTCGGCACCAATCGTGCCGCAATATGTTTCACGCAAAGCTTGCAACAAGTCACGCAAAGTCATCTCGGTCTTGCCGAAGAAGGTATTGCTGGTATTGAAGACGATATCCATATCGCCATCAGTAAAGCCATAGAAGGCTGGGTTTAATTCTGGTATTTCTGGACGCTCAGAGCGTTTTAATGGATCAATATTGGCCCAGCGGTTACCGACATTACGGTACGCGGCGATGAGTTGCTGAACCGCTACACGTTTGCGCCCCATCTCCGAGTCAGCTGAATCAGAAACTGTTCTGATAGGCCCTTGCTTGGCACGTTCGGCAAATGAAGCAACAATGGGTCCGTGGGCAATATCAACTCGAGATGAGCCATCAGCCGCTGGAACCTGTTTTACGTTATCAAAATAATCTCGCCAATGATCAGCAACGGATGCTGGATCGTGCAAGTAGGATTCGTAGAGTTCTTCTACATATGGGGCGTTTCCGCCGAAGAGATAGGAGTTATCCCTTTGGTCCTGCATCATGATTCTCACCTTTCATCGGGTTTCCCGATTAAAAACTGTGGTTATAACCACCCGTACTCAAGCTTAACCATCGTACGAATTGATCTGTGCAAATATTGTTACTACCCCCTAATTTAACACGATTAACCATCGCTGCATAAAGGACTTTCCCTGACTTTTTCAGCCCCAAGCAGACTTATCAGCCAAAACCTAATTAATAAGAATTTTCCTACCCATCTTTCAAGCCCTCCCGACAGATTGAAATTGATTTGATTTTTATTCTCTAAATCTTCAAGTGAATTAATAAAATTAAGGAAATATGAAAGCAATTACCCCAGAAATGGAATATCTCAGCACAAGGCAAAGTGCAAAACTCTTGCAAGTATCCCTGGGTACCGTTCAAAAAATGGTTGAATTAGGTGAGTTAATCGCCTGGAAAACACGGGGTGGGCATAGGCGCATTCTCGCAAGCTCATTAAATCAGCAGCTACAACGTCGTAAAAGAGCAATGCGACAGAAATCCACCCAACATTGTGTTGCCATGGGGATATTCAGAAGAATAGAAAATAGTGAAGAGTTAATTGAATCTATCAAGGATTGGCAATTGGAAGTTGTCCTGGATATTGCAATTGATAGCCTAGAAGGCCTCATGAAAGCGGTCTCAATAGCGCCAGATCTGATCTTTCTAGATGCCCTAATCCCGCCAGTTGAACAGGTGCATTTGATACATTATTTGAGTAAAAACAAGGATACTCAACATATACCTATTTTAGTTGATGAGGGTTTTATCAAACTCCATCCAGGGGTGATAGCGCTTGCAGACGAAAACTCGGGGGGCATTAGATCCCCTGATACGGAAAGCCTGAAGGAAGAGGTAGAAAATGGGTTAATAGAGCTAAACCCCCTCATTATTGGCTACCCAGCCACAAATTCAGACCATGATCAGTCGATCAACTATAAGAAACGTCATGAACTGTTAGAGTCTATATTTATTGAGGCACTCAGTAGAAAATGTACCTGAGGCTTTAATTTGCATGGTTACAATGAAAAAGACCGTACTATTGGGTACGGTCTTTTTAAATATAAATCAATAAAATCAGATATTTATATCAAATAGTTACTGCGATCTCTACCATCAATCCATTTGGGGGCTTTACCACGGCCAGTCCAAGTTTCACCAGTTGATGGATTGCGATATTTCGGTGCAACCTTACCGCTTGGGCCCTTTGATCCTGACTTACGACTAAATAAATCAGACGCACTTAAGTCATATTGCTCAATGATTGCCTTTGCCTTGGCAATGCCATCC
Source organism: Polynucleobacter sp. Latsch14-2 (assembly GCF_018881925.1). Classification (GTDB taxonomy): domain Bacteria; phylum Pseudomonadota; class Gammaproteobacteria; order Burkholderiales; family Burkholderiaceae; genus Polynucleobacter. The sequence continues at coordinate 84,413 of NZ_JACVPL010000004.1, forward strand.
GCCTTTTCACGCTGAACAGCTTCTTTGATCTGCTTATCAAGCAACTCTCGCTGTGCCAATAACTCTTTATAGGAAGTCATATATATCTACTTTCGATAAGTAATGTAATTTTTACGAATTAACCTAATAATCGGTTAACTCAAAGAATATTATATATGCTTATAAATAATATTCAATATATATGATTGAATAGAAAATAACCTTTATTTAACAGGGATTTATAACTTAAAAAATGATTATATTTATAGAAAATATAAAGATATTTATATTAATAAATATTATCTTCTCAGCAAAAAAGAGCCGCTAGACTTAGCAGTAATCTCCCCAGCCTCATTCAAAACAACTGCTTCACAGTAATTAATAGTTTTACCAGGCTTTAAGGTACTTCCTTCAACAGTTATCTTTCCTACGCTGGGGCGCAGAAAACTAATAGTCATGTCAATGGTAATGGCTCCTAAGGGGTGATTCATACTGCTACGAACTGCAGCAGCCATTGCAAAGTCTAATAAAGTCATGATCAATCCCCCATGGGCAACCTGAAAACTATTTTCAAGCTCAGGCCTTAAGTCAAGACTAATGCGGGACTTACCCCCTTCAGCAAACTCGGGAACAACCCCAATGTAGTCCAAAAAAGGAATAGTTAGACCAAAGTAATTGATGGGTTCTTTTGGGGTAATCGAGGAATCTTGGTTCATAGATATTAAGTAAATTAAGTGGTCGGGGCGAGAGGATTTGAACCTCCGACCACATGCACCCCATGCATGTACGCTACCAGGCTGCGCTACGCCCCGACGAAAAAGAAAATTGTATCAGTACTAATTGGTGAGAATTTGAAGAACGGCCTGTAACTCATCACGTAAGCGTAGCTCCCCAGGAGCTTCATCCAAGCGGTTTCTAGCGCCGCTGATAGTGAAACCCTCTTCGTACAACAAGGATCTAATTTTACGAATCAGGACAACTTCGTGATGCTGGTAGTAGCGACGATTACCCCGACGTTTTTGGGGGCTCAGTTGCGAGAACTCCTGCTCCCAATAGCGCAGGACATGTGAACGAACGCCACATAAATCAGCTACCTCACCAATTGTGAAATAGCGCTTTGCGGGGATTGGCGGCAACTGCGAACTGGGCAGCGCTGCGGCAGAATCAAATACTGACTTTTGAAGCATGGGATTCGACTACGTCCTTAAGCTTTTGACTGGCGTGAAAAGTAACGACACGCCGAGCCGCAATTGGAATCATTTGACCAGTTTTAGGATTGCGGCCTGGGCGCGCTGATTTATTACGGAGTTGAAAGTTACCAAAACCAGAGATTTTGACCTCAACGCCAGCCTCTAAAGACTCACCAATCCGATCAAAAAAGGCATCAATCATATCTTTTGCCTCGCGCTTGTTAAGGCCAACTTGATCGAATAAGGCTTCCGAAAGCTCATTCTTTGTAACGGTCTCGTTCGAGTTTATTTCTATCATTGCAATACTCTTTCGGAATATTTTTAATATTTAATTATTTTGGTATTGTGCTCTACTACTCAATACTAAACCTAGCGCAGGCGTGCCGCGCAATTTTTTTCCAATACTGACAGCAAAGCATTCATCACCACATCAATTTGCGCATCCTGCAGGGTTTCTTGAGGGTTTAACAAAGTGACGTGAAAAGCCAAGCTCTTCTCATCATCTGACATAGTGCTAGAGCCAACCTTAGGCTTAAATTCATCGAATAACTCAATGGCGCGTACAAAATTTTGCTTACTAGCAGCCATTGCATCCAATAAAGACTGCGCAGATACGCTTTGCTTAACCACTACCGCTAAGTCACGTTGCACTGCAGGAAATTTACTCAACTCTTCCGGAACTGGCAAGCCAAGATTACGAATGGGTTCCAAATCTAATTCAAATAGAACTGGCGCTTGAGGAAGTTCATATGTTTGCTGCAAACCTGGATGCAATTCACCAATCCAACCCACTTCAATGCGATTCTTACCTCCAATCAAGAATACCTTTGCACTACGACCTGGGTGTAAAGCAGGATGCTGAGCTGATTCGGTAATGATATGTAATGGATTTAAAACTCGCTCCAAATCACCTTTTACATCAAAGAAGTCGACTGTTCTTGAAGCGCTTGCCCATTGCTCAGGAACAAATTCACCATAAGCCAATCCACCAATCTTCTGCGGCTGTTGAAAGCCGGCGACTTTGCCAACTTCTTCATGAACATTAGCATCACGTCTAAACACGCGACCAGTCTCAAACAGGCGCGCACGCCCTAATCCACGGTTTAAATTGGATTTGAGGTTGAAGAGTAAACCGCCCCAAAGAGTGCTGCGCATCACGCCATACTGATTGGCGATAGGATTTAACACCACAATCATTTCTTTTTCAGTCGCACTAGTTAAACGTTGCTCGCTCTCAATATCGGTAAAACCAAAGTTCACTGCCTCTTGGTAACCTTGCAATGCTAAGCGTTGACGGAGTAAATGAATGCCCCGCTTCGCCTCTGCCTTAGCGCTCATTTTTAATGGAGCGACCGGAGGAATATCTGGAATATTTTCAAAGCCGTAAATGCGTGCGACTTCCTCAATCAAATCTTCTTCAATCTCGATATCAAAACGATAGCTTGGCGGGGTAATAACAAATACATCACCCTCTTGTTTGAATTGAAAACCGAGGCGTTTAAATACATCTGCCACGATGTCATTGGTGAGCTGAATGCCAATAACTTTTTCTGCTCTAGTCAAACGCATTTTGACTGGCTTACGCTCTGGTACATTTAGCACTTGATCATCAACTGGGCCGGCTTGGCCGCCACAGACCTCCAGAATCAAGGAAGAGAGGTACTCAAGACAGTTCACCGTATTTTGCGGGTCAACGCCACGCTCAAATCGATGGGCTGCATCTGTGCTGAAATTAAAGCGACGAGCACGGCCTTGAATAGCAGATGGCAGCCAATAAGCAGCCTCTATATAAATATTTTGCGTCTCATCAGTAACGGCGCAATGATTGCCACCCATGATGCCAGCCAGCGCTACAGGACCGCTATGGTCTGCTACCACCCCTGCTTGTTGGACTTTTCCTGCAGAATCTGGGCCCACTAGGGTAACTGTTTGACCGTTGAGTAATTCGAGAGTTTCGCCAGCTTTAGCCCAACGCACACTGATGTCACCTGATAACTTATCAATATCAAAAACGTGAGTGGGTTGCCCCATCTCTAACATCACATAATTGGATAAATCAACCAAAGCAGAAATACTTCTTTGTCCAGCGCGAGCTAAACGCTGCACTATATGCAATGGAGTTTTTGCCATTGGATTAACGCCGCGGATAAGGCGACCCGCAAAGCGACCGCATAGATCTTTATCATCTACATTCACTTTTCGTTTGTCATCAATTGTGATTACTGGCGCATTCCACTTGGGAGTACACAGCGCGGCACCAGTAATGGCCGACACTTCCCGAGCCATACCAATCAATGAAAGGCAATCCGCTTTATTGGGTGTTAACTTAATTACAAAGACTTGATCATCCAAATCAAGATACTTACGAATATCTTCGCCAATAGGGGCATCAGCAGGTAACTCTAAAATTCCTTCATGGTCGTCACCAAGTCCAAGCTCACGACCAGAACACAACATGCCCTGACTTTCAACGCCGCGTAACTTACCGACCTTAATGACGTACGGCTTGCCACCAGTTTCTGCAGCTGGCAATTGCGCGCCGACTAAGGCGCAAGGAATTTTGATGCCAGCACGCGCATTGGGGGCGCCACAAACAATTTGTAGCTCTTCACCAGTGCCAGCATTGACTTTGCAAACGCGTAAACGATCGGCATCCGGATGCTGCTCAGCGGATAAGATTTCGGCGATGACAATTTTTGTAAAGGCTGGGGCTACTGAATGTTGTTCTTCAACTTCTAAACCCGCCATTGTTAAGGCGTGACCTAATTCATTACTACCCTGTGATGGATTTACATACTGACGGAGCCAAGATTCTGAAAATTGCATAGCGCGATCTAAGGTTTAGTAGTAATGATGTTGTTAAGCAGGGAACTGCGCTAAGAAACGTAAATCATTTTCGAAGAAAAGGCGTAAATCATCAACGCCATAACGCAACATGGTTAAACGCTCTAGGCCAGAACCAAAAGCAAATCCTGTATAGCGCTCTGGATCAATACCCATATTGCGCAATACATTTGGATGAACTTGCCCAGCGCCAGAAATCTCTAGCCAACGACCAGCCAACTTACCACTACCAAACGCCATATCGATTTCAGCAGAAGGCTCTGTGAAAGGGAAATACGATGGACGAAAGCGAACTTGCAATTGCGTAGTTTCAAAAAAGGTTCTTAAGAAATCGGTATAGACACCCTTTAAGTCAGCAAATGAAACACTCTGAGCAATCCACAAACCTTCAACCTGATGAAACATTGGCGAGTGGGTTGCATCACTATCCACTCGGTAGGTTCTGCCGGGCGCAATCACTTTGATTGGCGGCATAACATCTGCATGAGCATATTTCTTGACATGCTCACTCGCATAACGAACCTGTATAGGACTGGTGTGAGTACGTAACAGCAAGGGCTTCTCTTGGGAATCCTTGCCATCGATATAAAAAGTATCCTGCATTGAGCGTGCAGGATGATTTTCGGGACTATTTAAAGCAGTGAAATTAAACCAATCAGTTTCAATTTCAGGACCATCGGCAACATCAAACCCAATCGAGCGAAAAATCTCCTCAACACGCTCCCAGGTTCGCATGACAGGATGCAGGCTACCCACGGCTTGGCCGCGACCAGGAAGCGATACATCTATAGATTCTGCTGCGAGACGTTGTAGCAATATTGCATCAGCCAAAGCTTGACGACGCTCCTGAAGAGCGAGCTCTACGGCCGTTTTAATTTGATTGATTTGGGCGCCCGCACTCTTGCGCTCATCAGGCGACATTCCACCCAGAGCTTTTAAACGCTCAGTGAGAACACCTGACTTACCGAGATACTTGGCTTTCGCGTCCTCGAGAGCTGCCGCATCGGCAGCCCCAAGGAAATCACGTTTAGCATCCTCGACAATGTGGTCGAGAGAAACCATTGCAGCTTAGTTTTTAGTAATTAAAAATTAAGCTGCAGCGCTTACTACGGATTTAATCCGAGTAACCAAAGCGGCAAAAGCTGCTTTGTCAGCAATGGCCATGTCGGAAAGCACTTTACGATCAAGCTCGATCGCCGCCTTCTTCATACCATTCATGAATACGCTGTAAGTCATGTCATGCTGACGGACTGCCGCATTGATACGAGCAATCCACAAGGCGCGGAATACACGTTTCTTATTGCGACGGTCACGATAGGCATATTGACCAGCACGCATAACCGCTTGCTTGGCAATACGGAATACGTTTTTACGACGACCGCGGTAGCCTGATGCGGCATCGGTAATTTTTTTATGACGGGCTCTTGCTGTAACCCCACGTTTGACTCTTGGCATTGAATTCTCCTAATTTAGTCTGAGGTTAAGCGTAAGGAAGCATGGAACGAATTGACTTAACGTCAGATTTCGCAACTTCTGTGGAACCACGCAAATGACGCTTGTTCTTAGTGGTCTTCTTGGTGAGAATGTGGCGTTTGAATGCCTGTCCTCTTTTAATCGTTCCGCCTGCGCGAACCGTGAAGCGCTTTTTAGCGCTACTCTTGCTCTTCATCTTGGGCATAAAGCACCCCTTCTTCTGCTTGTGCAACATAGGTGGCAACCGACGGTCACTCTTCCCGTACCTAGAAGCACTTCTAACTGCCAGTGTCTCAGCTATTCGCCAAGGGCACCTCCCTACATAAGAAAAAAGAAATTCCGAGGAATGATCTTCTTACTTAGCCTTACGAATGGGGGCCAATACCATCACCATCTGGCGACCTTCCATTTTTGGAAACTGTTCAACCTGTCCATGCTCTTGCAAGTCCAATTTCAAACGCTCCAACATTCTGACTCCGATTTCTTGGTGGGCCATTTCACGACCCCGAAACCGCAGCGTAATCTTTGTCTTATCGCCATCTTCCAAAAAGCGGATTAGATTGCGCAGCTTTACACCGTAGTCACCATCATCAGTACCAGGGCGGAATTTAACTTCCTTCACCTGAATCACTTTTTGCTTTAGCTTCGCCTCATGCATGCGCTTAGCTTCTTGGTACTTGAATTTGCCGAAGTCCATGATACGGACTACAGGTGGCACAGCAGTCGGAGCAATTTCAACCAAATCGGTCTCTTTCTCTTCGGCCAAAGCCAGGGCTTCACTCAACTTAACTACACCGATGGGCTCACCATCTATTCCAATCAGACGCACTTCAGGGGCAGTAATTTCCCGGTTAATGCGCTGCGATTTATCAGTAGCGATCTTCTAATTCCTTATAAATAAACAATAAAAGCCATTCAACCCCTAGCTATGCTCGGGTCCGACCTTCTGGGATATATCCTGCTGGAGTCGGGCAACGAAGACTTCAAGAGGCATTACACCTAAATCGACTCCGCCACGGGCACGAACGGCCACAGTATTACTTTCAGACTCTTTATCACCAACAACTAGCAAAAATGGGATCTTCTGTAATGCGTGCTCGCGTATTTTATATGTAATTTTCTCATTTCGCAAATCGGATTCGACCCTAAACCCTTGTTTTTTCAACGATTGCTGGACTTGTTGTGCATACGCAGCAGAATTATCCGAGATATTGAGCACTACGGCCTGGGTAGGGGCAAGCCAAACAGGCATATTTCCAGCGTGGTTTTCGATCAAAATACCGATAAAACGCTCTAAAGAGCCCACAATTGCCCTATGGAGCATCACTGGGGCCTTGCGGGTATTATCCTCGGTCACATATTCAGCGCCTAAACGCTCAGGCATTGAGAAATCCACCTGAATGGTGCCGCACTGCCAAGTACGTCCAATCGAGTCTTTCAGGTGATATTCAATCTTAGGACCATAAAAAGCGCCCTCGCCTGGCAATTCTTCCCACTGCTGACCAGAGGCTTTCAGAGCACCTCGCAGAGCAGCCTCAGCTTTATCCCAAATAGCATCGTCGCCAACTCGTTTAACTGGGCGCAGGGCCAGTTTGACGGCAACTTCAGTAAAGCCAAAATCTTGGTACACCGCACGAACTGCTTTGTCAAAAGCAGCTACCTCTGACTGAATTTGATCTTCCGTACAGAAAATGTGGCCGTCATCCTGAGTAAATCCGCGAACACGCATCAAACCATGCAGAGCGCCTGACGGTTCATTGCGATGGCACTGACCGAACTCACCGTAACGCAATGGCAACTCACGATAACTATGTAATCCAGAATTAAAAATCTGTACGTGACCAGGACAGTTCATAGGCTTCAAAGCATAAGCACGGTTCTCTGACTCGGTCGTGAACATGTTTTCTTTGTAGTTATCCCAATGCCCCGATTTTTCCCAAAGACCGCGATCTAAAATTTGTGGCGCCTTTACCTCTTGGTAGCCTTCATTTTGGTAAACACGGCGCATATATTGCTCAACTTCTTGCCAAATTGACCAGCCCTTTGGATGCCAGAAAATTAAACCTGGTGCTTCCGATTGAAAGTGGAACAGGTCCAGCAACTTCCCTAGACGACGGTGATCACGTTTCTCTGCCTCTTCGAGCATGTGCAAATAAGCATCTTGATCTTCTTTACGCAACCATGCGGTACCGTAGATACGCTGCAGCATCTCGTTCTTGCTATCGCCGCGCCAGTAAGCGCCAGCAACGCTTTGCAGCTTAAATACTTTCAACTTACCAGTAGAAGGCACGTGTGGGCCGCGACATAAATCAGTGAATTTACCTTCTGCGTAAAGCGACACATCCTCACCCTGAGGAATACTTGCGATCAATTCTGCCTTGTAGTGCTCACCTTGAGCTTTAAAAAACTGTATCGCCTCATCACGAGGCAATACGCTACGAACCACTGGCTCATCCTTCTTGGCGAGTTCAGACATCTTCTTTTCCAGCGCGACTAAATCATCCGGAGTAAACGGACGTTGATATGAGAAGTCATAGTAAAAACCATTCTCTACAACAGGGCCAATAGTGACTTGCGCCTCTGGAAATAATTCTTTTACGGCGTATGCGAGTAAATGCGCTGTGGAGTGACGCACGATTTCAAGAGCCTCTGGACTCTTATCAGTAATGATGGCGAGCTGACTGTCTTTATCGATGACATGACTCAAGTCAACCATCTTGCCGTCAACAATACCGCCTAAGGCCGCTTTCGCAAGTCCACTGCCGATACTTTGGGCAACATCAGCCACGCGAACGGAAGCCTCAAATTCGCGTTTTGATCCATCTGGCAGAGTTACTACTAGCATGACCACCCCATCTTATTTATGAATAGCATTCTTTAAATCAGTACAGCCCGACAGCCGCCAAAAAGAAAGCGCGGAAGCTTTAGGCAACCGCGCACTTTTGGGTCTTTATTCGTTGGTAGGCTCGATTGGACTCGAACCAACGACCCCCACCATGTCAAGGTGGTGCTCTAACCAGCTGAGCTACGAGCCTAAGTTGAATATTTTACCCTATTGACCTTAGTTATTTGCGCATAACCTCTATTGCCATATAAGCCATATAGAATATAGCTTTGTGAAAGCCTCTGCGCTCACTTCTTCACAAGTTAAACAGAATATAAAAAAGTTTTTAGACTTCATCAAACATTGCAAGAGTTAAGAAAAAGTTCTCTGGGCCCATTTTGGGCCCAGATTGGGACAGATTTGGGCCCATTCAATTTTTTACTTCTCTAGACTTAAGAACACCACCTAGTTAATTTTGTATCACTATAAATAGACGCAAATTTAATCTACTAATTGATCATGTTAATTCCAAGATAGCTTCCTAAAGCAGCTCTCACAATATCTGAACGGGTTGGAATAATTCCCTCAACTTGAGCAATTTCCATTCTCTTCTTATCAATAGCGACTAGCACTTCCTTTTCTAGCCGCACCGCCAATTGTTTGTTCCCGGTATTCGTTGTCATTTAACATTACTTTCAACATTTAGTGTCAGACAGGTTGACAAATCACTCAATATGTCGTATATTAAAACTGTCGGACAGTTTATCAGTAACTCAACCATCGTTAACTTCGGGAATTAAACATGATTACTTACATGCAAGCAGCAGAATTAGCGACGCGCATTCCATATAAGGCTCGCTACATCAATGACTACCTAAAAGACCGGGTCTTTATTGAGGGCACTCACTATGTGCGATTTCCTGGCTCTAGACGGATCATGTACATCTGGGAGACTATCCAAGCGGACTACCTGAAACAGACGGCCATAGAAATTCCAATGGCTAATGGGGGTGTTTGTCATGGGTAGTATTCGCATACGGGATGAATCTGGCGCCCTATTCTTTGACTTTCGCTATCGAGGCATCAGGTGCAAAGAGCTGACTAAGCTCAAGTCCAACAAGGCCAATATCTTCAAATTGGAAACAATCATGAAGAATATTCAAAAAGAGATTGATGCGGATACTTTCTGCTATCGGAAGTACTTCCCCCATAGCAACCGAGCAGACTTATTTGAAAGCGTTGCGCCAACTATTAGTCCTGCCACTACAGATGAATTAGTTGCTGGCGCTCAAGTTGCTCAAGAGGTAATGAAGCAAACTGGAATGAAATTGGCGATAGTCAATATTGATGGCGTGCCAAGCTTCTCTGAATTTTCTGATTTGTGGTTTACCGAGAGAAAAATTGACTGGAAGCGCTCAACACAACGCAAGGTAAACGACATTCTAGTTAAACACCTAATGCCTCGGTTTAAGGGGAGACGTGTCAACGAGATTAGTAAGGCCGACATCTTGTCCTATCGAGGCGTTCTCGCCAAAGTGAATGATGATGGCGGGCAGTTATCAGCAGCGAGGATTAATGGGATTTTGAATATCTTGCGGCAAATACTCGCTGAAGCTAGCGATCGCTATGAATTTGTCACCGGCTTTAGGAGCATCAAGCCCTTGAGAATTCCTAAAACTAAAATCGAGCCCTTTTCACTTAAGGAAGTAGGCAAAATTTTAGAAGCGGCATCTTCTATATACCAGCCCTACCTAACCATTGCCTTTTTTACTGGTATGCGCACCTCTGAATTGCTTGGCCTTACTTGGAACTGTATTGATCTAGATCGAGCGCAATTAACCATTACTCAAGCCTGGGTCGAGGGAGAACTTGATTCAACAAAAACTGCAGAGTCTGAACGCACGATTGCTTTATCAACACCAGTCATTTCAGCGTTCATACAGCAACGAAAAAATACGCAGGGTATTGAATCGGAATACGTCTTTTGTGCAACTAATGGCCTGCCCTTTAATCGCCATAACTTTGCTAACCGCATTTGGCATCCCCTCTTAGATAAATTAGAAATTAAAAGGCGGCGACCCTATCAAACCCGTCATACAGCAGCAACGCTTTGGCTTGCTTCAGGTGAAAACCCCGAGTGGATTGCAAGACAAATGGGGCATACATCAACACGCATGCTGTTTACAACGTACTCCCGGTATGTACCAGACCTCACGCGTAAGGATGGCTCGGCTTTTGAACAACTTCTTTCTTCACAACTATAAGGATAAAAACATGAACACACCACAATACTTAATGACAACCCTAGATAAGAAATATGTACACCAGGGAGAGCTGGCAGCGCGCGAGATTCCCAAGACAAGCCTAATGGACTTTACCCTTCCAGAAATTAAGGCAGCAGGCATTCTTCGTCCCGATTACCGACTGATGTACTGCATAGCAAGAGATTTACCCCGCGTACCAGCGATTTATTTCTTAATTAATCGTGCGGGACATATTTACTACATCGGACAGAGCGTAAATGTCTTTCAGAGGATTTGTGGCGAACACTTTGAAACGATGGGAAACCAGTGGATCAAGCTCTCGGTATTGGCGTTGCCGTCTGATGCTAGCCAAGAACAGCTGAACTATGCTGAGGCGATATTTATTTATATCCACCAACACAAGGGGTCACGCAATGTGCATGGAAAAACAATGACTAAAATGATCTTCGCTGAAATTCTCCATCGATTTCGTGCAGGTTTTGAGGAAACTATTTTTCCAATTGCACTCATTGACGTGCAGGCTCATTTTGATTTCTGGGCTAGGAATGAATCCGTATTCCTAATCTAAGTTTTTTTCAGGGGGTAATCCCCCCTTATTTAACCGAGCCTAAAAGTAGGATTAATTAAGCAACCATGGCCAGTCGCTGTTTCGGGGTAATCCCGCCCAATGCCATATTTGGACGTTGATGATTGTCCCGCGGGATTCCCTTCGGTCTATTTATACATCCATTGCGTTGCAAACTCCTGAACTTCGTTAATGCTTTCCCAATAATGCTGAGATAGCCACTCATATCTGACGGTACGATTAAAGCGTTCCACATAGGCATTTTGCTGTGGTTTACCTGGCTGGATATGTTGTATGTGGATTTGATGCTTTGCTGCCCATTCCATGAGTCTGCCACTGACGAGTTCGGGCCCATTGTCCGCTCGTATAACAGCAGGCTTACCTCGCCAAGCAATAATTTGATCTAAGCTACGAACTACTCGCTCTGCCGGCAATGAGAAGTCCACTTCAATACCTAAGGCTTCACGATTAAAGTCATCAATCACATTAAACAGACGGATACTTCTGCCATCTTGCAACTGGTCATGCATAAAGTCCATCGACCAGACTTGGTTAATACTCAGCGGCACGACCAATGCATCTGGCTTATCTCGCACCAAACGCTTACGGGGTTTGATGCGCAGGTTGAGCTCAAGCTCGCGGTAAATCCGGTAGATGCGTTTGTGGTTCCATGTGTAGTTCTTGACATTGCGTAGATACAAATAACAAAGGCCAAACCCCCAACTGCGGTTGTTGTCCGTTAAGCGGATCAGCCAGTTGGCAATGAGCTCGTTCTGCACATTGTTCTTCGCTTCGTAGCGATAGCAAGACTCGCTGACCCTAAAGGCCTCACAAGCCAAACGAATGGGGATAGCTTTATCTCTGACTGCCTTTTGGGCCATCTCACGTCTGTGAGACGGCCTCACCACTTTTTTGTGATGGCCTCGTTTAAGATCTCCGCCTTGAGCTTCTCTTCGATGTACATCTTCTTAAGCCTGGCATTTTCAGCCTCAAGCTCCTTCATGCGGGCCATCATGGAAGTGTCCATGCCGCCATATTTAGAGCGCCACTTGTAGAAAGTAGCAGTGCTGATACCCAGTTCACGACAGATTTCTGGAACTGCTAGGCCAGCATCCACCCGTTTTAGGGCATCCATGATCTGGCTATCAGTAAATTTAGAACGCTTCATGTAGAACTCCTCTATATTCGAGAAAATTCTACCTCTGAGCTCAGTTAACCTGTGGGGGGATTACCCCTTCATCAATCGATACACCCGTTGCTCTCCACAAGCAATCCCCAGATCTTGCAGGTCATCATGGATCTTGCGATAACCATAGATGGTGCCGCTTGCCAGCCACGCTTGCTTAATTTGACCTACGATCATCTGGTTCTCATACGCTCGAGACGAGAGCGGCTCTTTAAGCCAAGCGTAATAGCCACTGTGGTGGACTCGCAAAACCTTGCACATCGTGCGGATGGCATGCTCATGCTGGTGCTTTTTGATGAAGGCGTACTTTAACCGGACTCCTTGGCAAAGTACGCGGCGGCCTTTTTTAGGATGTCGCGCTCTTCGGTAACCCGCCGCAGCTCCGCCTCCAGTCTTTTAAGCTTAGCTAATTGATCATCTTGAACTAAGCGCTGCTCGGCTGGAATACCATATTTATTAATCCAGGCATACAGACTATGGGGTGAGGTGCCCAGCCTAGCAGCCACATCTCGAACCCCAAATCCTCGCTCAACGACTTGCTTGACTGCCTCTAACTTGAACTCTTCAGTAAACCGTCTTCTTGTACTCATTACACACCTCCTAATAGACTAAATATTAGGCTAGAAAGTGTCTATAGAAGTGGTAGCGATTCAATTTACAAGTTAATACATTGAGCAGATTAAAACGACATTGCCATTGGTTACTAGCTGATGACTTAAAGAGGATTACTAAACCTCGGTGGAGGTGAATTACATCGGCAGATTGGGATGAACTAGATTTGAAGAAAAGTTGGCTAAGATTTTGCAATTCAAGTGTCGCGTTTCGGGACACTTGTAGCTTAACTTCAGATTAGGATTTGGGCGACCACTATGTTTGTCGGGAAAACCGACATTTCAGCTGAATGCTAGATGCCTAGGAATCGATCGAGTAAAGAATATGGAATTTAAGGCTATAAAAATCTGGCTCATTTACAAGGCTTTGCATTTTGTATTAGCGCCTTCTTCAAACGCTCCATCAGCATTTGACCCATGATCTCAGGACGACCTTGGAAAATCCGCTCTACCTTATCGGGACCGGTATGATTTCGTCGCAATTCATTTCGCAGCTCATGATTCTCAGCCAATTTAATAGTCGCTTTAATGTAGCCTTCAGTATCGGTAGCTACTAACCAATTCGGTAAGCCAAAGCGCTCAAAGAGACCCTGATCTATATGTTCATTAACTTCCATGCCAGTCTTACATACACCCACTAGACCAGCCGTCACGGTATCAATAATGCCGTTGGTATTGCCAAATGGAAAGGGATTAATAAACATATCGCACTTACGCACGATCTCCATATATTCGGTATATCCACGATGGCTATACACAATGGCATGATCACCCAAAACATTGCTGACTACCCGTTTGACTTGCTCATAGACCATGCCCTGGGCAAAAGCGACTGCAAAATGGAACTTCACGGGTACCTTGCTACGAGTCGCAATCTCCTTGCAGGCATTGAGAAAACCTGGGTTGATTTTCATAGCTGAGGCGGCAACGACAATATCAACCACTTCTGGATTTTCACGAATGATTGGCGGCTCTGGGTTTTGACTTGCCAATCCTGATGGGCGGTATGGCATACCGTCATTGGGTAAGATTAATAACTCTTCGCTAAAACAATCGGGATCGCCTACATAATCCTCTTCCACCACTACATAGTCCATGTGCTTCGAATGCGTGGTAGCGGGGTGACCCAGGGCCATCGCCATCACTGGCGCCAAACGGATGTTCGTGAGCATCATCGTAAGCGGGAACATACCCACGCTAGGCATATAAAAGGCTTGCGCCTGTCGACTCTGTGCCACACCCCGAATTTGGGCAATTTGCTCTTGAAGGCTAGCAGGCTTGATTTCAATCCACTCATCAAACACGGCGTGGCCGACCGCATCAGTTGCATTGGCTAGGCCCATACCCACTACATGAAAGAGCTCTCGTGCAGCCTCTAGAGTGCGTGAGTGAGTTCGATAAATCGAATGTCCTGCATTAAACCACTCCATTACAACCAGCATGGTTGGCTTAGAACCCTTTTTAGGAATCTCTACCAGGGCATCTAGCGGCAATAGCTGATGCTGCTCTAGCCAGCGTTCGATGAGTACATTAATCGAGCCTTTAATGGCGTGCTTATTTGGAATATCTGCATAACTACAGTGCATGTAAACATCGTGCATGATGCCAAATGGCAGAGAATCGAGACTATCAATTTCTGGGAGTTTTTCGGTTAACCAGGGCAATAAAGTCTCACGCTTTTCATGCGCCTGTGGGGAGCCCAAAAATCGTGGGGATAGTAAGGCCATGCCCAAGCAAGCGGCCAAGTGCTTATTGGCATCCCATAATGCATCGATTTCTAAAACAATTTCAGATTCCGGCAAATACAGCAAACAAAACTTAGGTAGATCTTGAGGCTTTAATTCAAGATGATTGAGGTTGCCTTTACCCGCTAAATTGAGGGCCCTAACTACATGATCAGCATTAAGAAAGTTCGTTGAGCCAAATATGGTGGCAAACCAGCGCTGCAATGTGAATAGAGAGGTGAAGCTTTGCGGGGCAAAGTGGAAATCTTTATCCGAAAATAAGCAGGAAATAGCCGATGCCAAACGAATTCCGATATGCGCCTCCCGCTGTTCGGGCGCAATACCAGCTAAAGGTTGCGCCTGAAAGCGATCGCCCGGAACACCATAACTACTGTCTAAGAGAGTAAGTAGCCCAACTAGCATCCTAGCCGCCTCTTCATGTTGGCGGCTGTAAGCCAGATGCTCAAACTCTTCTAGGCGAAATACATTCATTTAAAGGGTGGCTTTTCGCATACATTGTGGAAAAGGCAGTATTTGCCATGAACAACCACTCACGCTTTTGATTTACCTTCAATCTCATCAAAATTGCGGTTGATAATATTTCTTAACTCATCTACTTGCTCTAATGCATATCCACGATTAGGAAAGACTGCGGGCATACGTAACATGTTGCCATCGTCAGCTAAAAATGCAGACTCAACTGAGACGGAATTTTCCAGAATATGTACTATGAAAAGCCCTTGCCCAGTAACTGAATCACGTGGAGGCATCACATCCGTTTCTAGTTTGAAAACTTCTTTTTCTACTGATTTAGAGGTTGCCTTCTTAGATTTTCCACTCTCCGTATTTTTTAGCTTATCCCTTACTTTGATCGTCATCTTAGATTCTCTTAGTTGTCCCGCTCAATCAATTGACTAGAAAACAGACTAACGGTGTCCAATCTATTTTCCCGTTTTGATTCTGTATTAATTAAGAATATTTTTCCATCCTGCTCTACCGCCTTCATAGAGTCAACTTCAGGCAATCTGGTAAGTGGTGGAATGGCACCAAATGACCAATCGCTCAAAACAGGTGAAATATCATTCTTTATGGCGCTCACTTCCATCGCTGTTGATTCTTCATTGGAGTTTTTGAGGAAGATTATTTCATCATTAAATGCTATAGCATCCAGTGCTACTGGTGACGCAGCGGTTTGAGTCTTAGGCAATGGGA
The DNA here is from genome assembly GCF_018881925.1 of Polynucleobacter sp. Latsch14-2. Classification (GTDB taxonomy): domain Bacteria; phylum Pseudomonadota; class Gammaproteobacteria; order Burkholderiales; family Burkholderiaceae; genus Polynucleobacter. Next base: position 100,285 of record NZ_JACVPL010000004.1, read on the forward strand.
GGTAAAGCGTTGTACCGCCCTGAACCATTGTTGATTGATAGATCCAAGAATTAGTAGCTGGCACTGTAGCCGGAAGAATATTTCCAGTTAGCCCCACTGGCTGAATCAAACTATAGTCAGACGTCAAACTACCAATTGGTGAATTGGATGAACTAAAACTATCGCTGGCGGTTACCGACACTCCGTTCGCAACATTAGGACTTATAAAATTACCAGCCTGTAGTAGCACTAATGAATCGCCTGCTACAGCACCTTGTAATGTGCCATTGGTGAGTGTTGCTGTTGTCGTTCCATCGTAAATTTTATTAGCTACCGTTGTACCAACTACAGTCAATGGTGCTGGCGTAATGACAACGGGGGCATTCGCAGCATTGAGAATAGGTAATTGATAGTTACTTGCTAATCCACCGGCAGAACCATTGCTTAAGGCAATGGCCGTAATGTAATTTGAGCCATTATCAGCAACGTGACTGCTATTGGCTGATGCGCCACTATAGGAAAGCGTTTGATTACCGACCAGATTACCGATCGAGACATTGGTTAATACAGTTGAACCACTATAAACCTGCGTATTGGTTAAAGTTATCATACGAGGAGCAATCGTTCCATTGCTACCTGAGAATGTAGAGCCTCCAGATAGGACATAGTTAGCGGCATTTGTACCGCTGAGTTGTAATCCGCTGACGGTATAGCTTAGGTTGGTGCCCGCATTGGCTTGCGAGAAAGCGCCACCGCCACTGATATTGACATTATCACCAGCAATAATTGATGGACTCAAGCCAATGGATAAGCCGCTCATTGAGGTAGTGCCATCGTATACCTTGCTGATATTTCCAGCTTGAGGAGTTACAGTCAATGCGCTTACGGCCAAAGTACCAAGAGTTGTTGTAGTACCGTTGAAGTTAGAGCTAGTCTGATTAATAACACTGCTACCCATTTGGTAGTTATAGACATTCAGATTCCCACTTCCACTAACCGTAGTATTTGCCGGAGACAATGCAAGGGTGACTGTTCCGCCATTAGGATCGTTATAGAGGTAAGTGTTATTACCCAAAGTGCCATTTGATGCCAGGGTTAAGTTGGCTACAAGTGTAGTGTTGTATAGATACTGAACCGAAGTTGGACTTAGCGTTGCGTTTGTACCATAAGTGGTAATTGCATTACCCGTCTGAATCAGTAGTTTATTTGCGGGGACAACAGTGAAGGTACCATTGGTATAGGCAAAATGATAGTTGGTTGAACTAAAACCGTTAGCCGTTAGGTTATATGAGCCTGCTGAAGAATTGGCTGTAGCAGAATTGGTGACCGTACCGTTCACTAAACCAGCGGGTGATGTCTCGCCGTTCACTAAGCCATTAATCGTTATGTTGTATGTCCCTGGCAAGGTCTGCCCAACAAAGATTGCATCATTATTTGGTGTAATGGTGGCATTTGCCTGCGCCAATACAAATGTATTTGTAGTTGTTGTATTTAGCGTTGTATTGGCAACCGAATTTAACCGGTAATTCGCCATATTGGCAGTGCTATTGGCAGCAAGATTAAGCGAGGTCACATAGCTAGCCTGATTGACGTTCGCATTATTAACTACTACCGAAGAAATACCGCTAATAGTTTCACTATTGACTAAGCCGGTGACGTTATATGTTGCCGGTGTTACTAGTGTTGTACCGCTATAGGTGCCTGTTGTGGCAATGCCCAATGGTGCCGGAGTGACAGTTAAGTTTCCAGTCACATAACTAATATTGTAGTTACTTGTAAGGTAACCATTGGCACCTGTCGCATTACTAATTGCAATAGTGTAATTTGTACCGCCGTTGACTGATGCATTAGCAACTGCGCCCGAACTAGATATATTAGCCGCGGTTAACGTATCGCTGCCCTGCAATCCCACGGGCGTAAACTCTGTGCCGCTGTAGGTAATGTTTTGACCATAAACCTTAGTTGAGCTATTAGCCGTAATCGTGAGATTGGCCTGAGCCAAGTTAAAGGTATTGGTAGTGTTGGTAGTAGGCGCACTGTTATAAGACCCATTAATCACATAGTTGCTCATATCGGCAGTACCAGTGAGCCTGGTTAGACCGGTGACAAAGTTATTAGCAGATGCCACATTAGCATTGCTCACTGCCAAATTTGCGGTAAGTATCGTTTCACCATTTTGCAAACCTGTCAGGTTGTAGTTGGTGCCGTTAACTGACCCATTAAAATTAGTTGAACCGTTATAGGTACTGTTGGCAGTAATGCCTAAGGGCGCTTGGCTAATAGTTAGCGCGCCATTGGTGTAGGTAATGTTGTAGTTGCTTGCCAAGCCATTGGTAAAGGCTACTGCGCTTGGTGTGAGATTAGCTGTTTGACCAGCATTGGTAGTCGAAATAGCTGGTGAACTTACCGTGGCATTGCCTATGGTATTGCCGTTATATAGAGTAGTGCCACCTGCTAAGGTCACCGTATCGGTCGTCGGATTTGCGGCACCATAGGTGCGAGTCAAATTACCCGCTACCAATGTAAGAGGTGCTTGCGTAATATTTAGAGTACCGTTGACGTAGCCAATGTTGTAGTTGCTAGCAATAAAGCTGCCGCCTGTTGCACCAGTAGCGGTGATGTTGTAAAGACCAACGTTTGTAGTATTTGCAACGCCAGCACTTGATAGCGTCACCCCACCAATCGTTTCACTATTTTGCAGACCAACTGGTGTAAACGCTGTTGTGCCTAAGGTGGTACCCAGACCATATTGGGTGCTGGTGTTGTTTGCCGTAATCGTTAGATTGGCCTGAGCCAAGGTAAAGGTATTAGTAGTGTTAGTAGCTATAGCATCGTTATAAGCAGTAGTAATGTTGTAGTTACTAATGCTTGCGTTACCAGATACCACGGTCAGGCCTGTGACGTAGTTAGAGCCATTGGCCGACACATTAGAATTGCTCACCGTTAAATTAGCAGAAGCAATCACCTCGCCATTTTTCAAACCAGTCAGGTTGTAGCTGGTGCCGTTAACTAAATTATTAAATGTAGTTACGCCGTTATAGGTACTGTTGGCAGTAATGCCTAAGGGGGCCTGAGTAATGGTTAGCGTACCATTGGTGTAATTTACGGGGCCATAACCAAGATTATTGGCGCTCTGCGTGATATTAATTCCATGCGTTCCCGCATTGTAGTAATTGGTGCTGGATAAACCACCGCTAATCGTAACGGTTGGCGTAGACCCAAATATTTGAGCTAAAGAATCACCGTTCACCGCATTAAAAGTAATGTTGTTATAGGTATTTGCATTGCTGCTATTGGCAACCCCGTATACAGAAGTATTAGACGCTTGAGTCAAATTCAGCGTGGGGCTTTCGCGGTAAATTGCATATACGCCAGTAGTTAAAGGCGCTGCGGTTGTGTTGTAGCCTGTTGACGCTAATGTACTGTTATAGCGAAACTTGCCTGAGCCAGACCCAACCGAGGTAGTAACGCCGGTACTATTGGCAATACTACCGGTATAAATAAGTGAAAGACCGTTAGCGCCAGTAGAAACAGTGCCACCATTCATATACAGATCAAACCCAGCAGTTGTATTTCCTACTGCAAGTCCAGAACCTGCCGCCAACAATATTGCCGGACTTGCTGAAGCATTGGCAGTACTTGTAGTTACTACGTTTTGATCAACGCTAATAGCACCAGTATTTTGAATCTTAATAAGCCCGGAAGCGCTTATCCCCTCTAAACCCAAGGTACGAGTAGTTCCAGAAAATCCATAGTTGTTGGCAATGGTTAAGTTACCAACTCCAGTTGCTGACATTTGATCAATTAAATTAGAAGCTGTCAGAGTAATGTTTCCGCCAATAAAGCGAACATCATTGTTCAGAACCGGAAGTCCTGTGTATTCACTTACATTTCCACTGGAGACTAAAGTTAACCCTTTCGTGGGGTCACTAAGTGAAGCTGTTGGAGCGGCTCCAATTTGAGCATTTAAAACAAGGTCTTTGCCTTGAAGAACAATGCTATTAGGCATAAAAATATGATTGCCTACTGTGATGTTCCCTGTATTGGCAAAACTATAGACCGTATCGCTAGATTGTCCACCCCCAGTGTAGTTACCAATCACTAAATTTTGTAATGACGTTGTATTTGCACTTAAGCCAGGATTTAAATTATTGATAGTGACATTAGATAGGGTGTTGCTACCTACTAGACTGGTCGCAGGGGATCCATAGGTACCATTCCATATAAATCCACCACCAAAATTCCCGCTACTCGATTCAAGGTTAAGTGTTCCATTAGAGTTGATTGCTAAGCCCGTACCGGAATACCCATCGCTGACCAAAACAATAGTGCCGGTTGTATCAGTAATCGATGCACTAGTAACATTCATTGATGCGCCAGATTTTTGCCACAACATCACATCGCCTGCGCCGACTGACAAGCTTCCGCATAAATTAATTTGAGCGCCTGAATTGCCTACTGTCAGGCCATGCCAAACTGTGCTGCCAAGAGTCGTATTGGAGCCGCCTACCCAAAGATTGCCGCCATTAGTGGTGACATTATTTACTGTAACGGTGGAATTGGATGTTGCGTTTCCAACACCCGACCAAAGAACTACATTTGCTCCAGCTGAGTTACTGGCTGTGATGTTTCCAGAACTAAGAACTCCACCATATGAAGATAAGGAAATATTCGATAAGCCTCCACCCGTCTTTAGAATATTAGCTGAAACATTGAGAGCGTTAGTAATGTTGGAGTATGCAATCAGGCTGATATCGCCCGTGTTGCTACTAGCAAGATTCGAGCTAACATTGACTATGCCTCCATAAATACTTATCGGACCAGCAATGCCAATATCGCTGCCAATCGAAATGTTTGCTCTATTACTAGTGCTACCTAAAACTAAACCAGTCAGAGTCGATGCGTAGGTATACGTAGGCGTGAAATTACTAGTAAAGCTCGAACTCACATTGGGCTGAATAGTAATATTGCCTGCACCAGCAAAGCCACTGGTAGTTGGTGTCGAATTATTAGTGAACACAATGCTACTAGTATTTACTGTTGTTAATCCAGTGTAGGTTGCAGCGCCATTCACATTCAAAGTGCCAGAACCACTGTTCGTAAGCGTGCTACCTATACCTGAGATTGCTCCAGCAATGGAAGATGCACTCCCGGCATTGACCTCCAGACTGCTTATATTTGAAACTGTTGAACCCAAAGTAACGTTACCGCTACCTGCGCTCAGTTTAAGCGCTGATGTGGCACCAGTTGTTGCGTTTCCTACAGCATAGCTAATGATTACGGTGCCGTTTGCCCCAACAGCATTAGAGCCACCGTACAGATTAGCACCGCCGCCGCCACCTGTATTTGCAGTGGGATTTTCGCCGTATCCCGCACCACCAGAGCCATAAGCAATATTAGTACCAGTAATGTTTGAGCTTAAGCCTAAACCACCATAACCATCGGTATTAATTGTGGTGGCGTTGCCATTAGCGCCCCCACCGCCACCGCCATTACTTCCAATACCTCGACCCCCGGAATATCCGTTTTGAGAAGTACCAGTTCCGCCCACAGAACCGCTACCAGAACCAGATCCACCACCGCCACCGCCACCGCCAGCTAGATAGGTTCTACCTGCAGTAGATGGATTGTTGTTTCCGACACCAATGTTGCCAGGAGAACCAACGCTACCACCGCCATTGTTACCGCCGCTACCGCCGCCACCAACATAGTTAGTGCCAAGAGAAGTATCTCCACCATTTGAACTGAGAGCACCACCATTACCAACAGTAAGACTGACAGAGTTGCCACTGAGCGCATAAGTGCTGCTATATGCGCCACCACCACCGCCGCCGCCACCCTGATACTGACCCACAATCGAAGTGCCACCACCGCCACCGCCACCAACGAGCAAATAATTCAAAGTGGATGACAAGCCTGACTGGTTGAAGAACACATTACTACCAGCGCTATATGCAAGATATATGCCCGTAGTATTTCCGGTGACAGTGCTAGCAGTTACACCATCATATAAATTTGAGGCCATTGTTACAGCATAGTTCTGTGCAGTTCCTGAGTAATTGCTTACCGCACCACTCAGAGTGATATTGCCGCCGTTGGTACTAAGACCAAGGGGGTTGCCATTGAAATTAGCAATTTGTACGGGGCCAGAAATGTTGATTGCTGTGCCATTAGTAGTAATGTTGCCAGTCAGGTAACTAGTGCCTGTACCGTTTTTAACAAAACCTCCATTAGCTGTAATAGTCATACCAGCTGCTGAGGTGAGGTTAGTTCCCATTACAAAGTTGCCAGTGGCATTAACGGTAAGCTGACCGCCAATGGCAACGTTCCCGCCTAACACTACGTTGTTGCTGGCAGTTAGGGTTAGGTTATTGGTGGATGTTATGTCGGCCAAAATGCCGAGTTTTCCGCCATTAATACTAATGGGGCCTGAAATATTAATTGCACTAGGAACAATAATGTTCGCTGTATTACTTGCACTACCTAAGGTCAAGCCGCTTAAGGTATTGGCATAGGTGTAATTAGCCATTAGGCTACTAGTAAAGCTCGAACTCACATTGGGCTGAATAGTAATATTGCCTGCACCAGCAAAGCCACTAGTAGTTGGTGTCGCATTATTGGTGAACACAATGCTACTGGTATTCACTGTTGTTAATCCAGTGTAGGTTGCAGCGCCATTCACATTCAAAGTACCAGAACCACTATTCGTAAGCGTGCTACCTGTACCTGAGATTGCTCCAGCAATAGAAGATGTATTCCCAGCATTAATCTCAAGACTACTTAGATTTGAAACCGTAGAACTCAATGTAACGTTACCGCTACCTGCGCTCAGTTTGAGTGCTGATGCAGCACTGGTTGTTGCATTACCAACTACATAACTGATGATGACGGTACCGTTTGCTCCAACACCATTGGAGCCAACGTACCCTTGAGAGGAAGAGCCACCTCCTATAGTAGTTGGGGTTGCACCTGAAGAGTTGCCACCACCACCATATGCAGTAACGGTCCCAGTAATGTTTGAGGAGTATCCTAATCCACCAGTTGTTACGGACGCAGCACCATTGGCACCACCACCGCCGCCGCCATTATTTCCATTGTTTGGAGCCCCGGAATATCCGTTTTGAGAAGTACCAGTTCCGCCCACAGAACCGCTACCAGAACCAGATCCACCACCGCCACCGCCACCGCCAGCTAGATAGGTTCTACCTGCAGTAGATGGATTGTTGTTTCCGACACCAATGTTGCCAGGAGAACCAACGCTACCACCGCCATTGTTACCGCCGCTACCGCCGCCACCAACATAGTTAGTGCCAAGAGAAGTATCTCCACCATTTGAACTGAGAGCACCACCATTACCAACAGTAAGACTGACAGAGTTGCCACTGAGCGCATAAGTGCTGCTATATGCGCCACCACCACCGCCGCCGCCACCCTGATACTGACCCACAATCGAAGTGCCACCACCGCCACCGCCACCAACGAGCAAATAATTCAAAGTGGATGACAAGCCTGACTGGTTGAAGAACACATTACTACCAGCGCTATATGCAAGATATATGCCCGTAGTATTTCCGGTGACAGTGCTAGCAGTTACACCATCATATAAATTTGAGGCCATTGTTACAGCATAGTTCTGTGCAGTTCCTGAGTAATTGCTTACCGCACCACTCAGAGTGATATTGCCGCCGTTGGTACTAAGACCAAGGGGGTTGCCATTGAAATTAGCAATTTGTACGGGGCCAGAAATGTTGATTGCTGTGCCATTAGTAGTAATGTTGCCAGTCAGGTAACTAGTGCCTGTACCGTTTTTAACAAAACCTCCATTAGCTGTAATAGTCATACCAGCTGCTGAGGTGAGGTTAGTTCCCATTACAAAGTTGCCAGTGGCATTAACGGTAAGCTGACCGCCAATGGCAACGTTCCCGCCTAACACTACGTTGTTGCTGGCAGTTAGGGTTAGGTTATTGGTGGATGAGGAAACAATGTCAGCCAAAATGCCGATTGTTCCCGTTTGGGAACCACTAGACCCTGTAGTGACATTGACGTTAGCAGTCGATAGCGCAGTCGTTAAAGTTGAGTTTCCAAGTATTGAGTTATTTGAAGAGGCGGTAGTGCTACCCCCAGAACCAGAAGTGATGTAGAGGTTGTATGGATCAAGTAATAGAGTTCCAACACTCCCGCCCTGACTACCCAGTAAGTTTGTATAACCCGTATAGTTTAGGAGAGTCTTTCCTGATACCTCTGCATTTCCACCGGAACCAGATTGGCCTGCACCCTGCGCAAATATGCTGCCCGAAAAATTGGTTGTGCCTTGAGACCAGAGAACAACCTTACCACCATCACCTTGTTGTGTTGCGCTTGCTTGAATCACGGCACCATCTTGCATATTGACTGTGGTGGCCTGAAATGTTCCGTTGCTTCCTTGCCAATCTCCACCCACAAGAACATTACCGCCACCTCCAGCACCCGATGCATTAATACTAGAGTTACCGGTTAAGGTGATAGCGTCACCAGTGATGGTGACGTTACCACCTCGAGCTGTATTACTACTCACATTAAGGCTGCCATTATTAGCAACAGTGCCGCCATCTAAAATGATTCTGCCGCCAACCTGAGTAACGCCTTGCGCTTCAATCACGCCATCATTAATGATGCTAGCGGTAAGTTGTGCCAATGCTTTTGTAGAAAGAATGACTAAACCATTAGGCGCTTGAATGGCATGTCGATTTTCAATCAGAGTATCTATCTGCGATGCAGCAACGGTAATGCTGTCAAGCTTGTTGGTGGCACCAAAGTTCAAGGTAACGGATTCACCACCAGCTAGTGCAATCGTGCCAGCTTGAGCAACAAGCACACCGCTATTGCGCACTTCTGGAGCCAGCATAGCGATGTAGCCATTCAGGTTGGCTTGGATAGTGCCTTCATTAATAACTTTGCCAACACTGCCATTACGAGTGAATGTTGTGCTACCGGCCATAAAGTCAGCGTCTGACATTTGCATGGTAGTTGCAACAATACCGCCCACATTAACGTTAGCTCCTGGTGCAAAGTAAATACCTGCTGGGTTTACCAAATAAACCTGGCCATTAGCTGAGAGCTGGCCGTAAATCTGACTAGGGTTTTGTGAAGTGATGCGATTAAGCGCTACGCTGCTGGCGCTGGGCTGTACAAAATTAACTGCAGCTTGAGAACCAATATCAAAGGTATTCCAGTTAATGGCCGCGCGGTTAGAGGTTTGCGTAACCGTCATGGCATTACCAGCAGTGGCAATACTGGCTGCACCAGCGCTTACCTGTCCACCCGTTGGTAATTGATTTGGGGCTGGAGGCGCACTTGCCGCAATCGTTGGCAATAAACCAGCAGCCAAGAGTGCTGCTGCAACAGCTTTATGCGATCTGCGGAAATACGTATATCGAGCTTGGTACTCATGAACCAGCAGAGTGAGTGGCAGCATGACCAATTGATCATCTCGCCACACTAACTCATGACTTACTAGCTGCTGCCCTGCCCGATTTTCTCGGCGAGCTTGTGATTTAACTTTGCCCTGGCCTTTAGTTGCTTCGCTGACAGCCACCCATGCCATTCTGACACGGCACCATATGACTTTAAATACGCGATTAAGTGAGCTCTTCATTGATATGTCGTCTTAAGAAACATTAGGAGAGCTCATAAAGCCTTTACGCGCTACTTCAAAGGCGTGTTGGGTTTGATCTAATTCTTGAGTAATCAGCTTGCCAATACCAGCGCCTGAATCCTCAGGCTGACCTAACTTCACCACGTCCATGGTGGCATCCAATGGAGCTGGAGTTAAAATTGCTGGTGGTAAATCTCGCAACAAACTTCCCATATTCTGCGGATAGGACGTCTCTTGATTAACTTCAGAAGCTTTTACTGCCGAACTAGCAGGCTGGGACTTTGCCTTTGACAAAGGACTTTGCATTGCTTTAACGAGCCATTGCCCTAAGAATAGGCAGGTGAATACCCCTGCTAATAGCAAGATCCAAAAATGAAATCGATCCTCTAGCTGGTCAATACTCGCATTGGTATTTTTCTTAAAGTCGTCTAAATTGATCTTGAGACCACTGATTTTTTCATTGGTTGAAGTTAATTGTGATTTCATGGCAGCAGCTTGTTCATGCTGTACTGCGCTTTGCTTTACCAGTGATGTTTTTAATTGCGATATTTGGCCTTGCACTTTTGCTAGGTCCTGAGCGGTTACTTCGTTTTGACCTTGAGCACTATCCTGTGCGAACGCACTCATGCAGAACATGGCTATAGTCACACACCCCACTATGAAGTGAGTATGAGATTGTCCAAAAATCATTTTTTCTCTGGGGGAAGAGTAAATGAAACTATTTCATCGCCGACTTCAATGCCAATACGCACAGTCTGTCCACGCGCAACCAAATCATCCAAAGCAGATCTTTGAAGAACTAATTGAAAACGCTCTTGATCGACAAACATCCAAGAAGGCAAAGGACCGCCGTTGGCAAGGCCCGCCTTTAACGCACCTGCCACAGGATATTTGCGTAGCTCTTGAATCAGGTTTTCTGGGAAATCTACAGTAATCGTTTGAGTTGCTACGGCTGGGGATATGTTTGCGCGATGTTTACGCTCGATTTGACCAGTAACATCACTGCCTGATTCCATTGCTAGATTGCCGTAATGTATTGATCCATCTACTACAGCACCATTACGCACAATCACTGATACACCAACTACAGAGCCAGTAATATTTCCAAAAGTATCTAATTGATTGGCGGAAATAGCACCAACTAATGCGCCCTCTTTTTCAACTTTGAGGTTATTTGATTTCAAAGCACCATGAATTGAACCTGAAACCAGGCAAGTGCCCTTGCTAACTAATTCTTTATTGCCCTGTATCACGGCGCCTTCACGCACAATGACATCTTCACCATTAAAGCTGCCATCAAGCTTGCCTGCAATATCTAGCTGGGCGCACTCAATAACGCCAAACACTTGACCAGATGGGGTGATCTTGACAGTTTCAGCGCTGATAGAACCCTTTACTGTTCCGCCCAGCAAAATTGTTCCCGCTCCACGGACATCGCCATCAATCATAAAACCAGATCCCAGAACCAGGACATCACTCTCAGCATTTGTTGACATTAGATGTTCCAGTTAGAAAGGAATTGAACCCATAAACCAGAAGCGATTTTGGCTATTGCCGCCGTTCTGACTCAGATAATTAGTTGTACTTTGTGAAAGAGCGCCGGTACGCTGCGCCCAGACTGCCTTCAGGTTTGAGCCGTATGGGCCAAGCCAAGTCAGACTCAATCCATAACCTTGTAAAACATAATTGTTACTTACAGTATTAATCGCGGGATTGAACTTCCAGGTCTGCACATTAGCAATGTCATAAAAAGCAGCTAATTGGGTTTGATAAGGTAAGTTTTGACGCAGTTCAAAAGTAGTGAGATTGCCCTGACTTGCTGCACCTTCACCAGTAGCATAGGCACGTACACCAAGCGGACCTCCAAGATAAAGCTGCTCAGAGCTATCCATGTTTTTAGTTGCTAACTGACCAGAAACGGCGAGGTAGGCAGATGTGCTGTTAGTGATGGATTGGGTACGATTTAATCCATAACGAACTTTGGCAAAGTCTCCAGCTACACCATAGTAGCCGTTATAGACCCCCAAAGGATTTCGGTTTACATTACCACCCGACAAAATCACTGATCCAACGTTTAAGCCGCCACCAAAAAAGTTATCAAGAGAATTGCCAGTTAAGCCTGCTTGAGTAACGTTGGTGTTGTAAGTTTGCTCTGTATTGAGACCGGCAATTGTCCAGTTTTTAAACTGGCTGTAGTTCCAATACCCTACTGCAATTAAATTAGTTGCGCGGCTTCGAATAATGGGATAACTAGCCTCGACTCCGCCAGTATTTGCGGTACCGTTCGCGTACAAGCTGGAAAAGCTTTGATTAATAACGCGGTAGTTCATAGAGCTACCATTAATACCAACCCGCAAGCCACTATCTCCAACCGGGGCCGTATATCCTAAACGACCATAGGTACTACCTTCGGTGTACAAACCATAAACTGAAACCTGATCGCCAATACCCATAGGGCCATTTAAATTGATTTGCGCGGTTCCACGAACTTGGCCAGTACCCTGACTGCCATAGTTATCAACAGCAACCTGGCCATTGAATAAAGGCTTATCAGTTACGGTGACCAATAGATTGACTTCACCAGGCTTAGTGCCCTCTTGGATAGATCCAACTACATTCACATCAGGCAGATCATTCAGGGTGAGTAGCGCACGATCGAGCTCCTCCAATGAAAGCTCACTTGCTTTTGGAATGCGGCCATAAACCCAATCTTCAACCCGTTGATTGCTAACACGCTTACTTTGATTATCAATCTTGATGCCGCCCAATTTAGCCTCAACAATGCGAATCGTTATGGTGCCACCAGTAATGTCTTGTTGAGGCAGCATTGCCCGTACGAGCCAGCCCTTTTCTTGATAGAAGCGGCTAATGACATCGGTAGCTTGCTTTAAGTTATCAAACGTAATGGATTTATTTAAAAAGCCAGAAACCAGTGATTGAAGCTCTTCATTAGAAATTTTATTGTTACCAGTAAATACAAACTGCTTAACCACAAAAGTAACTTGGCCAGCTTTTGGTGGAATGAGGTCTGGCTTTAGCGGTGAAACCTCTCGCGTAGCCTGTGGCACATCGATTGCGGGTGGTGCTAGTTGTTGAATCTCTTGCAGGACTTGTCCAGCTGAAGTTTGGGCAAGTGAAATCCTAGCAATGCCACTTAGCGTAAATGCTATGCAAGCGGATAAAAGCAGTTGAGATAAGCGGGACATATATTAGAAACCGACCGTAAATGCTGCTATTACAGTCGTGGAGGCTTTAGCTTGATATGCATCTTGATGATAGATACCAGTTACACTTAAACGCTGATTCCTCTCAACATCATAGCTCGCGGCTAGTTTGGCCGTCGGACGAGTATTAATAGGGTTAGGGTGATGAGTCACCTGAGCAACCGGGGGAATCGAAGCGTTGATTGCGCTGTAAGAGCCATTGCTTATGCTCGTATCAGTCTCTGTACCAGTACTAGAAAGCAATATGCTACGTGAAATATCTTTGTGCGATGTACCAACACCAGCAAAAGCAGTTGTTGCATTGGTATTGATTGATTTCATGTTTTTTTAATTAGGTGAAATTTTAATAAGCCATATTCTCCCCAATTCAGCGCAATAAAAATACACACTAAAGTACTATGTACTAAGGTATGTAGCTCTGGATACCCTATGAAATAGAGCGCTCCTTACAAGTTAATATGCATAAAATTAGAGCTAATTCAAAAAACCCGCCCTTGAATGTGTAGCTCTAGTTATACCCATAGAACGAAATGAACACTTTGCCAACTAAATTAAAAATAAGCGCTAAAAAAGGGGGATGTTCATATGCAACCTATTAGCGTACTGATCATCATCTATAGCTTCATTACTGTTGGTACAGCAGCAACCATTTACTTCACATTTAGAGGGAAGTTTGATACTTCTGCAATGCTCTTCCTTGCGGTAGAAGTATTAATGCTCGGAGTTGTCGGTCTTAATTTTCTAGCCAGACAAGATCCAAGTTACGCTGTGCCATGGCTATTTTTTCTATCCAATTTTCTAGTCATCACTTCTGAAATTGTGCTGATTTTTAGCATCTATGGACTTGATCGAAAGGTGAAATTTACAAAGCTGTATCTTTTAATTTTCCTCAGTGCAATTTATTGCATCTTTATGGAATATGCCCGAGTTCATTTAGGCGCCACTTCACCAATCGCATTTCAGTGTAGTCTCTCAGCTTTGCTTGCGTTCATTGCAGCTTATGTTTGCAGAACAAGCATTGATTTGGACTTGAAAGGAAACCAATTTCTGAAATTGATTTCCTATTTGCAAATTGGGGTGGGTTTTATATCCTTGATACGCTTTATCAGCTTTTTTACCTCTGACCCTATTGCACCTAGAAATCCCAATGTCACAAATCCAATTGTTATATTTTTTGCCATCTACTTAACATTAAATGTATTTCGCTTCATTACCTACCAGTCACTAAGGATAAGTTGGATTAGCAAAGGCACTACGGGCATTAATTTTTTAAATAAGAATCTCTATAACTTAATCAATGAAAAAGAACAATTGCTACAAAATCTTATTAACTCCAATCGAATGATCGGTGTTAGCGCTCTTGCATCTTCACTCTCGCATGAGCTAAGTCAGCCGCTAACAAGCATCGCCCTCCAAACAGAGGCCATAAAAAGAGGTCTTGTTAACTCATCTGAGAATACGAAGTCTATAAGATCACTCGATAACATCGGCTCTCAAATCAACAGGCTATCTGTTTTAGTCAAAAACTTAAGGCAACTTTTCAAATCTCAGAATAGCCAATTAGCTTCTGTTGATCTGGCCAGTATTACTGAAGAGCTTATTGAAATCCTAAATTTTAATCTTCAATCTCCAAAAATTACCTTAACGAAAAATTATCAATCGCATCCAATTGTTGATGCAGATCCAATTCAGATTCAGCAAGTACTAATTAATCTCTTGAATAATTCTATTGAATCGATTTCTGAAGCTAACTTACCCAATAAAGAAATCACCATTTCTATATGGCAAGATGATAAAAATGCGATGGTATCTATTCAAGATACGGGTATCGGCATAAGGGGTGAGCTCTTACCAATCATTTTTGAGCTCTATAAATCCTCAAAAGCATCTGGACTTGGAATTGGCTTGTGGCTCTCTAAAACCATCATAGATAAACATAAGGGTACTATTGCTGCATCGAACAACTCCGGTGGAGGTGCAAATTTCACTATTGCCATCCCCTTATCCCAAGTTAAATCATGAAAAATTGCAGAGTTTTAGTTGTTGATGACGACAAAGAGGTAAGACGTGGTTTATTTGAATGGCTCTCTTATGATTATGAAGTGCAATGCTTTGATTCAGCTAAGTCAATATTGGCAGCAATAAACCAACTCGAGTTTGAAAATGGCCCTCCAACTTGTATTTTGCTTGATTTGCAAATGCCAGATATGAATGGCATGGAGCTATTGAGTCAACTTCAGCTGATGAAGGTTATCCACCCCATTATTTTTATGAGCGGCAATGCAAACCAAGCTGACATAATTGAAGCCTGGCATGGGGGCGCTGTTGACTTTGTTCTGAAACCATTTAGCGCTGCACAAATTAGCTCAACACTTAAATCCCTATTCACCGAAATAGCAGAAATAAAGGATGAAGATTCATCAGGCTCTTCGGTAGGCAAAAATACTGATACCCCACCCCCCATTACCAGTAGAGAAGCGCAAGTCTTACTTTTACTTGGAAAAGGACATAAGCAAGCGGAAGTGGCGCATATGTTGGGCATATCTTTAAGCACCGTAAAGATGTACAGGAATTTCTTAAAAAATAAACTTAATCTCAACACTCTGGTTGAACTAGCATTATTTTGTGATGAGCATCGCCAATCAATTTCTGCTTTAGTCAGTACTAAAACTGGTCATCAGGATTAAGGTCACCTATTGGCCGGACTCGGCCGGTCAATCCCCTAAAAATAGCCTCTTTAGAGTGTCTGCAATGGTTTGAAAAGGAGTCGCCGAATATGAGTTACGCCCTTCTTTTGGATCGCAATGGCCGGCCCCTTTAAATAATTACAAGTGGTTCCTTTGACCGCAATGTGTAAATAGGCCTTAAAGCTGTTTTAACAATAAGCAAATACACACAATTGATGGGGCATGCCGAGCATCAATACATTAGTCATATCAACAATAATGAAAATTATTTAGGCGAGTGAGTCTTTGGGGGCATCAATCATATAAATGGGATGCCTGATTTTTCTCATCAGAATTCCATATGCTCAAAGGATTTCAAATGTCTACTATTCCAATAGCAAAGATGGCCCAACTACTGAAATCATTGCCAGCACAAATCTAACCCCATACAAAGCAGTTACTTTTGTATATTTCTCCTTGGGATTAGTGATGGCACTCAACTTCAGATCGATCTGAACTCGCCCTCGAGCAGCCTCTAAAGTCGTTACTCCAGAATCAGTAATCTGCTCGCAATTTAAACCTTTTTTCCAATAGGCAATTTGAATTTTTTGAGAAGAGCTATTGGCGACCTTGGTGCTGTCATGATTAATCACGACCGCCTGCGACATTCCCATTTCATTAATAAACCAAAGCCATTTTTTAGCATCTGCAAGGGAGCTTGTTTGAACAGATAAATAAGATCCGGAATCTGCGATTTCAGGATATTTATCGAGAAAATCACGAACGTGTTTTTGAGTTGTGAGATCTCTGACGGAACCCTCCGTTCGCTTACTGTAGAGAGCACTTAATACTTGAAATGTCTTTTTTGCAAAGGAGATGTGGGCATCCCCCGCAAGTAAATCAATCTCCCCCCGTGGCAATTGGGAGCCCTTCGTTGAAGCCGGATTTAGATTAAATAAAGTAGCAGGCAATGTTTTTTGTTTAGAAAACCATTTTTCTAGATCTGCTTTTGACAAACCAAATTCAAACGCAACCTGATCAAACCTTTGATCATTAACCGCAGAGGCGCTAGTCAATGAATTCAATGCATTGGCAATATGTTGCAACCTCTCCAAGCCCCCTTTTGGTGAAATGACGGGAGTTGGAACTTGATAATCAATACCGAGCGTTTCGACGACCTTAACAGCGTGGCTTCCCTTTAATACGGCGCGGTCAGTTATACGGTCAAGCAGTTCACCGTTTATATACTGCGAATTCTCATACTTCTCAATTTTTTTTGATAGGAGGACAAGGTGTGACTCTGAGTAGCTGCTCAAAGCTTGTAGAGCTTTATCACTAAGTTTTGGAGCGATGCGGTAGACCATTCTGCCCAAAATAAAATCTGATAAATGGATATAGGAACCCAAAGTAATAATTAGATCGGTATGCCCCATCAATAAGCTAACTTGTAACATCGATCGGCGATTAGTCTGGGCATCGCCAAGCATTCCACGACGCAGATCTTTTAGTATAAATGGCGTAAAGCGCTTCTTATTATGCTTTGCAGGCATAAACCATTTTGGCAGATAATTTCTCTCTAGCGGTTGATCAGCTAACCACATTTCAAATGCTAGGCGAGTGGCAAAACTGTGGCGCAGATGATGAAAGCGCAAAGTTTCATCATCTGCCATCTTTTGCAATGCATTGGTAATTAAATCTAAACGTTGATCCTTAGGATTGGCTTTGCCCTCTTTTACGAAATCGGGAAATAAATACGCACCTAAGTTACCAGCCTCCTCTTTAATTCTAGTGGAATACCATTTCAAGAGCCTCGTAAGCACCCCCTCAGGAGCCAAAATAGTTAGCGGTATTAGTCGATGTCCTGCTTTTGTCTTTAGATTTCTGAGTGCATTATCAGCAACCTCAAGCCAGGCATCAGGGAGAGACCCTTTATCCAAATCTTTAGCAACAACTTCAAGATCACCTAGTGTTAACCCAACAACCTCTGATCGTCGCAGACCACCAAAAAATCCTAGTTCGGCAATCTTTGCAAGTTGCTCAGCAACCCTTTTGCCAACTCTTTTTTTGGCATCACTATTAAGAAACTTCATCGTCCTATAAAAAGTATCGACGCTCACTATATTGGCATCGACCATGCCTTGACTTGCTCCCGATACATTGAAGATGCCACTCTCATCAATTTCGGCTACTTTATATTTTTCGACTAAATACTCATGAAGCGATTTCAAGGAATGCGCTACCGTTCGGCGTGCACCTATCGATGGAGTGTTATCAAGTGCGTTTCTGTAGATTTCAATGTAGGCAGTCTCGCTTCCCAGTTGAGTTAAATCCATTTCCCCCAACTGTCCAACCAAGCGACCTCCAATACAGTTAAGATTTTTGTAAATAGTATGTTTACTCAAGGGATGTCGCCCCCTTACTTTTTTAAGAACGTGCTCTGATAGCCATTCCCCGAGCAGACTAACGCTAGGCAATCGATTGAGCGCATCTTCTTTTTGCCAGCGACCCACCCGTTTTAGTAGGTCACCCTCATTGGCCAGAATTGCCGCGCCTAGACTCCTTAACTGCAAAGGCCAGGTGGCTTTGTCCTGCACATCATTTTCTTCGGGGTCCCCATGCTCCTCTCGGGGTCGGCGCTCCGGCCCGAGTGACGGACGCTTGGTGAGTATTTCCACCATTTCAGTCGGGGCATTATTGAAACGATGCCAAGACCAGTCTGGCAGGGAAACGCTAGAAAAATCATTGTTGGCGTAGCTGACTAGCCAAGGAGGAAGGTGTAAATGAAGGCGGGTTTTGAGTCCCAGTAAAATCTTGCCGATTGTTGTTGGCAATAGCAGCTGAAAACCTCTTTCCTTTGCGTAAGCCAAAATTAAAAAATAAATCTGCTCTGACTGCCTTCTCCCAAGATGTGATATTTCAATCAAAGAGGCTGGCCTCATGTTTGCCAACAGTAAACGAGTAAGCGGATCAGGAAACCAGCGCCTAGGGACTATCGGTCCCGAGTCTTTTTTGCCATCACCTGGCAATAAGACCAGCCAACGCAAATCGGACTCTGCCGTTAATAAAGACCCTGGCAAAGCCTTTAGAAAACTCGTCTGAATTAAAGCCCCATTAATCATCGCCGAGAGTATGACCCTACCCCACTGCGCATGAAGATGTAATTCTGAATTATCTTCAAGCGATTGATGAAAAGCGGTTATGAAGGGATGTACTTTTGCTAAGTGCTCCATATTCTTATGAATAAATGGCGATGCAGGATCATCGAACATTGGAATGGGAAGATACGGAATAGCCATATCAAACCGCTCAGAATTATTTCCAGCCTCAATCACTTCCAAAAATCGTCTACTAATTGCAAACCCTCTTTTTGGCGGGGCAAGCTCCCGAATGGTTGCGAGAAGCGCATCAAGCCCGATAGGATCCACATGAAACTTATTAAGACCTACTGCAGAAAGAATCTGTGGGCTAGTCAAATAAATACACTCAAATAGCCATAGATGGGTAGCGGGAATCTCCCCTACTTTTAATGCGGTCTCGGTAATGTGTGATTTAGCCAAGTCCCGAAATGGCTCGGGAGTAAATAAATGAGACCAGCCAATCCAAATATTAGCATCCTGCGGTAATGGAGGCGCCTTAAGCTTTGGAGCAGGATTTTCAGAAACCGTTTGCATTGTCTAAAACCGAATCGGCTTAAATTCAATTTCAGCAAGCATAGCCCTAATAATTGGCTCTATTGCTTGGCGAAATTGGTAAGGATCAAATCCTGAATCGGGCAGCCAGGCGGATTCACCTAGACCCCAATGGCCCAAAAAAGTACTGTTGATCGTGGCATGACTGCCTTTGGCATTAAAGAAGCTGGTTGCAGCATAGTGGCGGCCGGTATTGGAAATAGCCCAAATATTTTTGCTCACGCCATTTAAAATGGCCTGATGGGAAAAGCCAGAAAACTCTTTGGCAAACCACCCTTCTTTTCTCTCCTCAAAAAAGAAGAGCGTTTTTTCCAGTGAAAGCGTGAACTCTTTAACCCCCATTCCTTGTCGATCCCGATTTTTAGTAGCCTTTACCAGCAACACCTTTGGCTCATTTTCTGGAAGTAGCGTCCAAAGCCTTTTAAGGTGCTCTAAATATCGGTCAACACATATCTGCACTTGGGGAGGAATCCAGACTAAGCGAGCATGACTAGCATCATCCGTGTCCTTTTCTTGCATCGACATAAAACCTGTTTCGCGGTCGATTAAGGTTAAATCTAAGATCGGGGTGCGGACATCTCGAAATCCAGTTGCGATCCCCAAGACTATTCCAATATAGGCTGCTACCAAGTTGTGGTGCTCATAAGGGCTGGATGCGCTGTGCTCCTCAATTTGCGCTTGCAACTTGGCTAAGATCAATTTGATATTTTCTGGTTTAGGGGAAAAATCATTTCCTGTCAGAGATTCGGGAATAACCGATCTTTCGTGCTGCAAAGAAAAAAGCCCACTCGTTATCAACCCAACTTTGGTCATTTCATACCAGAGCTGACTCATTGCATTGCAGTAATATTGATTTAGTACTTCGCGATCTAAAGCAACGTAGTGTCTTTGAGTGTCGGCCTGGTTCGAAGCTCTACCGAAAATGGCGCAGTTACGCAGTAACTCCCGCTCCTCTAATCCATGAAACCACAATGGGATGAGATCACCAATTCGGTCGTGATTTGCCCAAAATTTGGAAATGCCCGCATTCAGGAGCTTTTCTCGTATAACTTCATTGAATAATTGCTCATATTCCGCAAGATCGCGCTCGAACCATTTGTCATTTGGCTTGCTGGGGAGACCTTTGCCAATACCCCAAATATCTGAAAAACCGAGGCGGGGATGGATCAACATCTGCTTGCCAAAAATTTCTAGAGTGCGGGGATCTCTTACAGGCGGCAAGTATGGGCGTAACCACACACCATTAAGTGAGGATGAATAGGCAAGCGTCCAATCCTCTGGCAGGCCTTCTATAGTATTAAAGCCGACTAATTGCGCTGCATCCCGTAATCGAGATCCAGTCACAATCGCAACCGCACACAGCTTTACTGTTTCTCGAATTAATTTATATTCCGCCTCTTTGCCAGCCGGAGGGGTTTTATAGGTAAGCGCTAGACCCTCCAAAATGTTGAGAAATTTCACCATAAGAGCGACATGGGGGCGCTTAAGACGAGTCTTAAACGCCTGTGCCGACATCAGCATCCCCTTATATCTTCCATGAGCGGCTGCGTAAATGGAGGCAAGTGGCGGTAACTTGCCTTTTTCTCCAGGAATATCCGGGGGATCAAAAAATTCCTCGGCTGGGAACAAAATCTCATCGGGGATGGTGAATTCGCCGGGATGATGCCCGGACTCCCAAATTTCTTTAAGCTCTTCCTCATCAGGAGCAATCGACACAATTCTGGGAGGCGGGATATCTCCCTTAACAACAATAAATGGAAATTCAAAATCCCTTTCACTAAAGTCCTCGGGGGGCTCATCCCGAACTACCACGTACTTTTTGCTAAAAACTTCTGGTGGATCCTCATCTATTTTGGGTTTTTTTCTGCCCTTGCCGGATCCCAGGGGTCGATCTTTAAAAACCGAAGGTCTTTTGGAGCCATAGGCATCACTTATAAGATCTGCAAGCGCCCCATATCCCTGATTGTCATGCGCACTATCACGATGCATTTGAGCAAAATAATCATGGGCAGCTGCGAAAGTTGCACCAATTCGAGACCAGCGCAATAGTTCACCGCTTCGCTCGGGTTTCTGAATCTTACGCAAAAGAAGGCCAGCCTCAACATAGCGCTGCAAATCAACATCATCTGAATTTCGATACGGACGGCTATTAAAGGATGCCAGTAGGAGCCCCTGAAGGCTTCGATAAGCATCATGTTTGGACTTCTCAGGCAGGCCATCATTTCCTACCGCAGAGTTCCATAGAACCGCCCAGACAGGGTGATCCTCTAAGGTTCCATGAAATGAGGAGCCTTTAACGTTCTTATTTTTACTTTTGTCCGCACTCACCTTACCCATTATTGGTACCTGGCGCAGCGCTGAATCCAGAGGGATCTGGGTGACGGCATTTAGCCATTTTTGAATTAAATCTAAGCTATTGCCTAAGCTCTCATCCCTCTTATTTGCCCATCGATGGGCTGCTGTCAAAATCTCAGGAAGGTTCGAAACAATCTGCCAGAGCCCCACCATTGAGCTGGGAATATCTAAAATTTGCGATACGTCTTCATGCAATTTTTCAAAATTAGGAGTAGCTTTAGCTGCCTTGATGAGCTCAAGGCGATGATCTTCTTTAAGTCTATTAGAACTAGGAGCGCTGACACTAGGCACTTTATTGTGCGAAGTCACCTATAGGAACTTGCAAACGGTGTAGCTATAGGAAATTCTAGGCGTGTAACCGACACTTCAATATGGACTTGATTGCTTGTAAAACGAAGTGGTTTGCCTGGAACTTGAGTATCAATCTGAAGGTGAAGTGGTGTTCACTTTATCACATATAAATTTTAAAAATTTTGGATTATTTTTGTAGAATTTATTTACGTTTTTGTCGGATACCAAAAGGTCTGGAACGATGAAGCCCTTTGTTTATATGGCTTTCGTGAGTTCAGTAAAAATTTCGCTGACTATGTCAAGGTGGTGCTCAACCAGCTGAGCTACGAGCCTATTAAGACCAAGAGTTTATCACCGGCGGCGTACTTGAGTAACGCCTTTGAGCTCTTCTAGGCTATTTTGGACCAAGCGCAAGGCCTCCGAGTCCCTAATCTCAACCGTAAAGAGGATCTGGGCCACTCCTCGTTTGGCAGATTTTCGCAAATCAATCACGTGCACGCCCTGTCTGGTCAGCACCTCAAATAACTCGCGCATCAACTCAGGTCGGTCTAGAGCGCTAATAGCTAAATCAGCTGGAAATACACGTTGGGAATCTTCTTTGGGGTTTAGCGTAGCAGCAGTCTGATTCCATGCCGTCTGAATTACCCGTTCTGGGGCTCTTTCTAATAAACCCCTGAAAGTCTTACAAGCGCGGCGGTGGATCGATACCCCACGACCCTGTGTAATAAAACCTGCAATCGGATCAGGGGGGACCGGGCGGCAGCAACGAGCTAATTGCGTCAACAAAGAGTCGACACCAACGACCAGCACATCACCCCCCTGAGTCTGCTTACGGCTGCTTTGGCGTAACACGATTTCAGCAGAAGATGGTGGCCTTACTTCCGACTTTAACTCTGACTTGAGGTCTGCAGACTTTGCATGCGCCGCAGTCTCTTCGTCGTCTAGAGCATTAAACCAGGCACGCACGCGTGTGCGAGCCCTTTGAGAGCGCAAATAGTTGCGCTCAGGGCTAATCCAATCCCGCGATGGTCCGCCATGTTTGACGGTAATAATTTCAACTGTCTGACCATTTTGCAGTGGCGTATCTAGTGTAACCATCGCGCCATCGACTCGAGCACCACGACAACGATGTCCTAAGTCAGTGTGTACTGCATAAGCAAAATCAATAGGGGAAGAACCCTTTTCGAGTGAAATTACTTTTCCCAAAGGTGTCAGCACATAAATATGATCATCAATCTCATGATGCTTAAGTTGATCCCAGGCATCCTCTTTCCAAGAAATGAGTTGCCTTGCCCAAGCAATTTGTCTTTCATAAGCAACCTCAGCACTATGAGTGCCTGCTTGATGGCTTGGATGTAGATTGGCATTTTTAGGGGGTGTAGTAACACCAGCATAGGCGCCCTCTTTGTAACGCCAGTGCGCAGCCAGCCCAAATTCAGCCTGCTGATGCATCTCTTGGGTGCGCACCTGAATCTCAAAGGCAGTGCCATTCTCATCCATAACAACAGTGTGTAAGGATTGATAGCCATTGGGCTTAGGTCTTGCGATGTAGTCATCAAACTCGCGAGGTACGGGCTGCCAAGCGTTGTGCACTAAGCCCAAAATAGCATAGCAGGACTTAATATCTGCAACCAATACGCGAAACGCTCTCACATCATAGAGGTTAGCAAAATCCAAAGACTTACCCTGCATCTTTTTCCAGATGCTATAAATATGTTTTGGTCGACCCAAAACCTCACCATCAATGTCAGCATTCTGAAGTTCTTGTTTTAAGCGCAATACAATCTGCTCAATAAAGACCTCTCGCTCGATGCGCTTGGCATCCAACATATTGGCAATATCACGATATGTTTTGGGTGACAAAGTACGAAAGGCTAAATCCTCCATCTCCCACTTCATCTGCCAAATACCAAGTCGGTTGGCCAATGAGGCATCAATATCCAGAATCTCTTGCGCCCAAGCTGCAGGCATTTCCAACTTTTCCTGAGTTACCCATCGAAGCGTTTGCAAACGTGAGGCTAAATAAATCAAGACCACACGCAAATCATCACCAAAGGCCAAAAGCATTTTGCGTAACATCTCTTCCTGACCAGCAACACTGAGGCCACCATCATCGCGCACCAATTTAGCCTGAGCTTGTCGAAGACCTCGATACCCAATAAGCAACTTAGCTGACTCATCACCAATGAGTTTAATGAGCGCCTCCTTCCCATGAGTACGCGCAATATTTATAGCGGCCGTTAATGTCGCCTGGTCTAGATGAAGCATTTCTAATATCCGCAAAACCCCAGAGGCGTGACTTTCGGCAGGCTCACCATACCAGCCATCTATGATTTTAAATTTCTGAAGTGAGTTTGCCATTAGTTAAGACAGATTTTCGGATGAATACTCGCCTAGAAAAACATGAAGAATTACTTAACTAAAGAATTCTTTTGCTAGTGCAATTTGCTCAGTCTTCACAAATGCTGGCGCATGACCGACATTGGGTATTTCAATGCTTCTAGCATATGAATTAACTTTGCACATTTCTACAACTGTTTGCGCGGATAAAAGATCTGAGTTGGCACCCCGTACTATCAACATCGGAATGTGGATTTGTTTAAATGCATGCCACATCGCCATCTCACCCGCCTTGGCCATGATTGGATTTACAGAGGCAAATGGTACAGAGATGTCTGGGTCATAATGCATCTCCCACATGCCATTTTTTTGGATGAGCATAGGCCCGTTATAAATCTCCCACTCCTCGGGGGTATGCTCACCAAAGGTGGAGCAAATTGCATTCAAGCGGTTCAGTGCGTCAGCGCGGTTTGCAAAAGAAAAGGGTTGACCCACATAAGACCCGAGACGCTTAATTGATTCAGGCTCTATGCGCGGACCAACATCATTGATCAACATACGGCGTATTGGAGAATTTGGCATCGAGGCATAGATCATGCCAATCAAACCACCCATTGAAGTGCCCAGCCAATCCACCCGGGAAACACCCAAGTGTTTTACTAGAGTGGTCATGTCAGCAACATACTGCGGAATGGCATACATCATCGGGTTTGGTAGGCGCTCAGAATCACCCCTGCCGACCACATCAGGACAAACTACGTAATAGTCTTTGCACATTGCTTGCGCGAGGATTTTGAAATCACTGCCGCGCCGCGTGAGGCCATGTACACAAATTAATACTTTTGAATTAGTTGGATCTCCCCAGGCGCGATAAGCCATTCGATGCATGCCATCACTATTCTTGCAATTCACAAAGAAAGTGTCACCCTGATGCTGCACTGCTAACTCTGAGTTTGAGGTTTGTTCATGCTCATGCTCCCCCGCCACTTCGGGTTGCAAGGTTACATGATCAATCCCATGCTGATCGAGCAACATCAGATTAATGCGCGACATGATGTCGGGCCACTCTTGCATATCTTTAATTTCAATATGGCCAATCAAGGCGGGAAAGCTTGGTGTCATTTCCCAAACGTGAAGATCGTGCACCGCAAGGACACCAGGGACTTTTTTCAAGTCACGACCCACTTGCAAGTAGTCAATATGAAGTGGTACGCCCTCCATGAGGAAGTGATAAGACTCGTGCAGGATGCTAAAGGTAGACTTCAGAATCAATAAGGAGACCAAAATGGAAAGGATGGCATCGATTGGCATCCACCCAGTCAACTGTATAACGAGGCCGGCGAGCAAGGCGGCTACTGAGCCGAGCAGGTCACCCATCACATGGACTAATGCAGCCCTGGTATTAACACTCTTTTTGTCACGAGATAAAACCCAAGCAACCACGATATTCATCAACAAACCGATGGCGGCAACAACCGTTACCGTAAGTCCATCGACTGTGTGCGGCGTATAGAAACGGCTAATCGCCTCAAAAACAATCCAAGCCACCAATACCAGCATCACAATACCGTTGACAAAAGCAGCGAGAGCTTCTGCGCGACCAAAACCAAATGAATGCTTAGGGGAAGGTGGTCGCCTAGAAATGATTTGCGCTAGGAGCGCAAGACCTAAAGCGGCTGCATCGGTCACCATATGACCAGCATCAGAGATCAACGCTAAAGAACCTGCAAAGTAAGCAGCAGCGCCCTCAACTCCAGAGAAGCTCAGCGTCAGGATCAACGCTATCAGCAAAAGGTTCTGGTTGGACACTTCCTTGCTATGGGAATGCTTAGCATCACCCTTTTTATGGGCATGCAAAGAAGGGTCACCCCCCGAATTTAGTTGGGAGTGTGCAGGCTTTGGAGAGTGAGAATGATGGGATCCAGACATGGTGATCCCATTATTTCACTAAATGATGACTGTAGTTAGAAACCTGCTGTATCAACAGGGGCACCCGTTTTAGCGATCACCTCTTCTTTGGTGACGCCTGGAGCCAACTCAACCAATTTCAAACCCTTAGAACTGACATCCAAGACACAAAGGTCAGTAATGATTTGGCTAATAACACCCAAACCAGTCAGAGGCAAAGTGCATTTAGGCAAAATTTTCAGCTCTTCAGTCCCATCTTTTTTCTTGGCAACATGCTCCATCAATACAACCACATGCTTAACACCGGCAACGAGATCCATTGCACCGCCCATGCCTTTAACCATTTTTCCTGGAATCATCCAGTTAGCTAAATCACCGAACTCACTCACTTGCATTGCGCCCAAAATGGCGATGTTAATTTTTCCACCACGAATCATGCCAAATGAATCCGCAGAAGAAAAAATCGATGAACCAGGCAAGGTTGTAATGGTTTGTTTACCCGCATTAATCAGATCGGCATCAATTGTTGCCTCCGTTGGAAACGGGCCAATGCCCAATAAGCCATTCTCAGATTGCAGCCAAACTTCCATATTCTTTGGAACGTGATTGGCAACTAATGTTGGCATTCCAATTCCCAAGTTAACGTAGTAGCCATCTTTTAATTCTTTAGCAGCACGTGCTGCCATCTCTTCTCTATTCCAAGGCATATCGATCTTCCTAAATATATTTCTGTCAGTGTGTGGATGCAGTGATTAGACTGCAGACAAGGTACGTTGCTCAATACGCTTCTCTGGGGTCGCATTCAGAACTAAGCGATGAACATAAATACCTGGCGTATGAATCTGATCTGGATCCAACTCGCCGTTCTCCACAATTTCTTCAACTTCAGCAACGGTAATCTTGCCGGCCATCGCGACTACAGGGTTAAAGTTTCGAGCGGTGTAGCGGTAGATAAGATTGCCAGACTTATCAGCTTTCCACGCCTTCACCAAGGAGATGTCGGACACAATTGCTCGCTCCATAATGTAGCGCTCCCCATCGAATTCTTTCTCCTCTTTACCCTCAGCAACCAAAGTACCTACACCCGTCTTGGTGAAGAAGGCGGGAATGCCGCAACCACCTGCGCGTAATTTTTCAGCCAAAGTACCTTGGGGTGTGAATTCCAATTCCAACTCGCCCGCCAAAAACTGACGCTCAAATTCCTTGTTCTCGCCTACATAAGACGCGACCATCTTTTTAACCTGACGCGAATTGAGCAAAATACCCAGACCAAAGCCATCGACGCCTGCATTATTAGCAATAGCGGTCAAATTTTGCGCGCCTAAATCCTTGACTGCCTGAATCAAGGCCTCAGGAATTCCACAAAGGCCAAAACCGCCGACTGCAAGTTTCTGGCCATCCTTCAAAATATCCCTTAAAGCATCCACTGCCGATGGGTAGGTTTTATTCATAGCTTTAGTCCTAAATATTGCCAAAAGTGTAAAAGAGCAATCATAACGCCATAAGCCTTAGAGGCTACTCTTGAGTGGCGCAAGATAGAATTTCCATGCTTAGAACTAAACTATCAGAAGTCATAGCCCTAAATTTGAGATTTTTCGGAGAATTTGTATGAATCCCCAAGACCTTCTAGAGCAATTTGGACCCCGAGAGTCTATGGACTTCGATCTAGTCATAGTTGGCGGTGGTCCAGCCGGCCTTTCCGCAGCCATTAAGGCAAAACAACTTGCGAATGCCTCCGGCAAAGAAATCAGTGTCTGCGTTCTAGAAAAAGGCTCGGAGATTGGCGCCCATATTCTGTCGGGTGCCGTCATGGACCCTAAAGCACTGTCAGAGCTCTTTCCCAATTGGAAAGAATTAGGCGCTCCGTTGGATACGGAAGTCACAAAGGATCAATTTCTTTTTTTAACTCCTAAAAAGTCTTATCAGGTTCCCAACTGGATGCTCCCGCATTGTTTTAAGAATGAAGGTAATTACATTGTGAGCCTGGCCAATGTCACCCGCTGGCTAGGGCAACAAGCTGAAAACTTGGGCGTGGAAATTTTTCCGGGCTTTTCTGCGGCAGAGATTCTATTCAACGAGCAAGGTGCTGTGTGCGGAGTTATCACTGGATCAATGGGCTTGGATAAAGAAGGTCAGCCTACCGATCAATTCCAATTGGGCATGGAGCTGCGTGGTAAATACACTTTATTTGCCGAAGGATCGCGCGGACACCTAGGCAAGCAGCTCATCTCCCGCTTCTCACTGGACAAGGATGCAGATCCCCAAAGCTATGGCATTGGTATTAAAGAACTCTGGGAAGTTGAACCATCTAAAAGCAAACCTGGCTTAGTCGTGCATACCGCTGGCTGGCCACTGGAGAGCGATACCTATGGGGGCTCCTTCCTTTATCACTTGGGTGATAACAAGGTAGCTGTTGGCCTCGTTGTGGGCCTGTCCTATAAAAACCCTTATCTCTCTCCCTTTGAAGAATTTCAACGCTACAAGTTGCACCCAAAGATTCGAGAAACTTTTGAAGGCGGCAAGCGGATTGCTTATGGTGCCCGCGCATTAACTGCCGGCGGCTTAAACAGCCTACCCAAAACCATTTTTCCTGGCGGCGCGCTAATTGGCTGCGACGCGGGGTATTTAAATGCTTCCCGTATCAAGGGTAGTCATGCGGCCATTAAAACTGGCATGCTCGCAGCTGAAGCAGCCATTGCAGCCATCCATGAGAATCGCGCTAACGATATGCTCTCGGCATATCCCACGGCGTTTCAAAATAGCTGGTTACACACTGAACTGAACCAAGCACGCAACTTCAAACCATGGATGTCTAAAGGCCTTTATGCAGGCACAGTGATGGTGGGTATAGAACAAAAACTCTTAGGTGGTCACATGCCTTGGACTATCCACCTCAAACATGCTGACCATGAGTGCCTGGAACCAGCCTCGCAGCATCAGCCGATCAACTATCCAAAGCCCGATGGCAAGATTACTTTTGATCGTCTTTCATCGGTATTTATATCCAACACCAATCATGCCGAGAATCAGCCGATTCATCTGACGCTCAAGGACGCATCAGTACCCGTAAACCTTAATCTCAAAACTTACGCAGGACCAGAACAACGTTACTGCCCGGCAGGTGTTTACGAGTTTATTGAAGAGGATGGCAAGGCTAGATTGCAGATCAATTCACAAAATTGCGTGCATTGCAAAACCTGTGACATTAAAGATCCGAGTCAAAATATTGTTTGGGTTACACCCGAAGGTGGTGGCGGGCCAAATTACGCTGGAATGTAACTAGTTGAAGTTGCTAAAGGTATTAACGCGACGGGTAACTGCGCGGTCGTAATTTTTGAATTGCCATGCCTGCCAAACCACAGGCTAAGGATGACATCACAAATACATCGCGCGGTTGAAATGCATCCCAAATCCAACCAGCACAAAGACCGCCCAAAGTACCGCCAAGTCCATAAGAAATTGTCGCCAAGAGAGCTTGCCCTCTAGCCTGTAGCGGTCCAGTAAACCAGCGTTGTAGCAATTTAGTGGCGGCGCTATGGTGTGCGGCAAAGGTTCCCGCATGCAAAATTTGCGCAAAGATTAAAACGGGTGTGATCGGATAAAGCGCAATCAAGGCAAAGCGTACTACCCCTACCCCAAAAGATGCTTGCAATACTACCTCGGCGTCAAGACGGCTCAAAACCTTACTCTGGAAGTAAAAAAAGATCACTTCCGCAAGCACGCCTAATGCCCAAAATAAACCAATTTGGAATTTGTTGTACCCCAGATTTGATAGATACAAAGAATAGAAAACATAAAGTGCGGCGTGGGCAAAAATCATGAAGAAGCCCGAAAGCAAGAACCACCGTACATCTGGATTAAAGAGAACAACTAAGAGTTCGCCTTTCACCATCTTGCGACGCTCCATCTTGGGCTCGTGCAAGAGCAATGTGATGAAGGCCAATAAGGTCAGAACAATCATGCCAACATATGGATAGAGTTCAACCCCCTTACGCTGGAAAAGCTCTCCAGCAACTAGCACCATCGCAATAAATCCAACCGAGCCCCAAAGACGTAAACGCCCATAGCGTTTATCAAATGAATTATCTTTAAATAAAGCATGCACCGTTGCTGATTCACCGAGAGGCATCAAACTACTCAAGATGGTATGCAAGACAAACATCCATACAAAAAAAGCGATGTATGTATGCAGGAAGAAAATGCAAACAAAAACGAGCGCTGCTAAAAAAGCACAGAACCGAATAATACCGACGCGATTAGATAAATAATCCGATAGCCATCCCCACGAAAATGGGCCAACGATACGCGTAATTTGCAGCATCGACATCAACACTGATATCTCAATCACGTTAAAACCACGCTCTAGGAAAAATAAACTAGCGTAAGGGGATACTAAGCCAACATAAGCGAAATATAAAAAGAAAAAGGACCCGAAGGCCCACCGTACTGAAGGTGTCATTTGCTGAGTGAGGTGATTTAATCCGACTGTGATCCAGGACGAGCGGCTGGTATTGGCGCGACGGTTAAAGCGACATCTCCACACTGAGCACGATGACGCAATGCATGATCCATCAAAACCAACGCTAACATTGCTTCAGCAATTGGGGTGGCTCTAATGCCCACGCAAGGGTCATGTCTACCCTTAGTCTGAACTGTAATAGGCTTGCCGTCCAAATCGATCGATTGCTTAGGACTCAGGATGCTCGATGTCGGTTTGATTGCAATTGAGACTTTCAGGTCTTGGCCACTGCTGATACCACCCAATGTGCCACCGGCATTATTAGTGGCAAAACCATCTGGATACAGTTCATCACCATGCTCGCTACCGCGCTGGAGAACGCAACCAAAGCCTGCGCCAATTTCAACACCTTTAACAGCATTGATGCCCATCATGGCATGAGCAATATCAGCATCCAATTTGTCAAAAAGTGGCTCTCCCAAACCCACCGGAACATTGCGCGCACGGACTTCAATCCTTGCACCGCAAGAGTCACCCGCTTTGCGCAAACTATCCATATAGGACTCAAGCTCAGGAATAATCTCTGCGTTAGCTGCAAAAAATGGATTGCACTCAATTTGAGTTGTATCTTTAAAGGGAATCTCAATTTCACCAAGCTGACTCATGAATCCATAAAACTCTGTGCCGTATTGTTCGTGTAACCACTTCTTCGCTATGGCCGCCGCAGCTACCACGGGCGCAGTTAAACGAGCCGACGAGCGACCACCTCCACGTGGATCACGCAAACCATACTTGTGGTGATAAGTGTAGTCAGCATGGCCAGGTCGGAAGGTTTGCAAAATATTACCGTAGTCCTGACTGCGTTGATCTGTATTACGTATTAATAAAGCGATAGGAGCACCAGTGGTTCTACCTTCATAGATCCCAGACAATATCTCGACTCTGTCCTCCTCTTTGCGCTGAGTCACATGTCGTGAGGTACCCGGCTTGCGACGATCTAAGTCTATCTGCAGGTCGACTTCAGATAACAACATTCCAGGGGGGCAACCGTCAACAACGGCACCGATCGCGGGACCATGGGATTCGCCAAAAGTAGTGACGGTAAAGAGAAGGCCTAAAGTATTTCCTGACATATCGACATTATGTCATCTGTCGGCAGGATTGGGTAAGTCTGCGAATAAGGGATAGAGGTTCTAGTTGGGGGCTTTTTGCGTATCTTCGGGCCAATCCCGGATATAGGCTTTGAGCATTGTGTTCTCAAAATCTTGGGCTTCAACCACCGACTTGGCAACGTCATAAAAAGAAATGACACCCATCAGCATCTTTTGATCAATCACCGGCAAATAACGGGCATGGTCTACAAGCATCATGCGGCGAACCTCATCGATCTCGGTCTCCATGTTGCAGGTCAAGGGATTTTGATTCATGACCGAGCGCACCTGTAAGCCATCAAGCTTGCCATGATTCTTCGCTAGCGCCTGTATCACCTCACGAAAGGTCAAAATACCTGCAAGCTTATCGTGCTCCATCACAATCAAAGAGCCAATGTCGTGATCGCTCATCACTAAAACTGCATTTTGCAGCAGGGTTTCTGGAGTGACAGTAAATAGCGTACTACCCTTCACTCGCAATATGTCATGAACTTTCATTGAGCCCCCGCAATTATGTATTTATTACTTGAATATATTCCCAAGACCCTTAAGAATCAAGCATTTCATGGTGGCATTAGTAGCGAATAACCCTAATAAAACCAGCTCGAATACTCGGCAGATTAGCCACTAGAACGGCGCCCGCTAAAGTAATCCACCACGTAAGGTAGATCCAAAGTAATGCGAGGGGGAAGATGGCGAATGCGCCATAAACAGTCTTATAAAAAGCGGTTTTGGTAAGAAACAAGCCAAAGCCGAACTTCATTAATTCAAAAGTGAGTGCCGCAAAAAATGCCCCACTCAGAGCATCGCTCCAGAGAATTTGGGCGTAAGGCAGAATTTTGTACGCCAAGGTGTAGACGCCAATTGCCAACAACACCGGGACTACAGTTGCAATGAGACTCAAACTAAAGGTTAAAGCTTCAGTCCAACCCTCCGCGGCGCTCAATAACAAGCCGCTCAAGTAAGTACCAAAACCTAAAAAAATGGGTCCCAAGACCATGGCAGCAAAATAAATGGCTATTTTTTTAAGAATAGGTCGCCTTTTATGAACCTTAAAAATCTGATTAAAGGCCCCCTCGATCACCGCCATTGTCATGATTGTTGTGATGAGCAATCCCAGTAGACCCAAAAGTGTCAACCCCTTGGCTTTCGAAGAAAATTGGTCTAGATACATAAAAACCTGCTGATTTAAACCTCCAGGCATATAGGTATCCAGAAGCCAGTTCTGAAAGGCGTTTTTGATGCGGACAACGCTGGGTAGATAGCTAATCAGGATAGAGGCGACAGTCAACATAGGCACCAGCGACAAGGTAGTCGTGAAAGAGAGGCTGGCTGCTATTTGCTTAATATTTTGACCGCGATTGCGCTCCCATATCTCTCTAACGAGAGAGAGCCATAATTGGGGATTACGAAAAAGGCGCATCGCCGTATCATAAGAGAAGAATATGAGCCAACACGATATTTTAGTTTTGTACTACTCCCGCTATGGTGCAACCCAGGAGTTGGCGCGCCTGATTGCCGAAGGAATTGAGAGCATTCCAGGCATGAATGCCCGCCTGAGGACCGTTCCTGCAGTTTCTGCAGTCTGCGAGGCTAGCGAGGAAGCTGTACCAAAAGAGGGGGCTCCTTATGCTGAATATGCCGACCTGCAGGAGTGTGTCGGTCTAGCCTTAGGCTCCCCAACCCGTTTTGGCAATATGGCGGCTCCAATGAAATATTTTTGGGATGGCAGCTCCTCAGAATGGCTCAATGGCGCCCTTATTGGCAAGCCCGCTTGCGTTTTCACAAGCACGGGCAGTCTGCATGGTGGGCAAGAAAGCACCCTCCTCACGATGATGATCCCCCTTCTGCATCACGGCATGATGATCATGGGCCTGCCCTACAGTGAGCCAGACCTGATGAGTTCAAGTACGGGGGGGAGCCCCTATGGAGTGACACATCTCGCCCATGCAGATGGCCGAGCACCAATTAGCGCCGAAGAGCAAAGACTCGCAAAAGCGCAGGGCAAACGTTTAGCCCAAGCCGCACTGAAATTAATTAAGAAATAATTGTTGATGGCAATGATCAAAAAAATCTTAGACAAAAATCCCTATCAACTTATTGCCACTGCGGCGTTTATTGATTTATTTATATTATGTGTTTGCTGGGAGTGGTTTATCTCACCACTACGCCCAAATGGATCATGGTTGGTCGTCAAGGGCGCGTTCCTACTATTCGCAATTCCAGGGCTTTGGAAAGGTAAAATCTATACGATGCAATGGGCTTCCATGCTCATCTTGCTGTATATCACTGAAGGCTTAGTTCGTATTACTGAAACAGGTGCTAATTTTTGGCTGGCATTACTGGAAACGCTTTTAGCAACTACTGCCTTTGTCTGCCTATTAATATATCTTAAGCCGATTAAAGCGCAAGCCAAAAGCCTTGCCAAGAAACGCGCTCAATCCGAAAAACATTCATAAGTCATAACGCAATGTCGCCAACATTTCTGACTGAACTGGAGTCTATCTTAGGCAAGAACTATGTTCTCACTTCAGCAGCCGACACCACGCCCTACCTGACCGACTGGCGTAAGCGCTATACCGGAAAAGCCTTGGCAGTCTTATTGCCGGGTAACGTCAAAGAAGTTGCAGCAATTGTGAAGGCGTGCGCAAAGGCCAATATCGCAATCGTTCCGCAAGGCGGTCATACAGGATTTTGTGGTGGTGCTACGCCAGATGCTAGTGGCAAGCAAGTCGTGCTGAACTTAAAGCGCATGAATCAAGTTCGTGAGATTGATGCAAGCAATCAAACCATCAGTCTGGAAGCTGGCTGCATCCTACAAGCCGTTCAAGAAAGAGCGGTATCTGAAGGCTTTTTATTTCCATTGAGTTTAGGCGCCGAAGGTAGTTGCATGATTGGCGGCAATCTTGCCACGAATGCTGGCGGCACTAATGTATTGCGCTATGGCAATACTCGTGATTTATGCCTAGGCCTTGAAGTTGTCACCGCTCAAGGTGAAATCTGGAATGGGCTTAAAGGCTTGCGCAAAGATAACACTGGCTATGACCTGCGTGATTTATTTATTGGATCAGAAGGTACGCTAGGCATTATTACAGCTGCAGTGATGAAACTCCATCCATTGCCGATTTCCCAATGGACCACCCTTGTTGCCACCGAAGATATTGCCGCGACTATTGCACTGCTTAATTTATTTCAAAAGCGCGCAACATCTCTGCTGACTGGTTTTGAAATGATGACTCAAGAGAGTCTCGCTTTGAACGAAAAACACTTTCCGCAGATGACAAATCCTCTGCAGAATAATCCGCCGTTGACTATCCTGATTGAGCTCTCCGATCACGAGAGCGAAGCACACGTTCGTCAATTATTGGAATCGATTTTGGAGGAGGCTTTTGAAGCCGGCATAATTAGCAACGCTGTCATTGCGAGCAACCTAAGTCAGGCCAATTCTTTTTGGCATATGCGCGAACATATCACCCTAGCTCAAGCAGCTGAAGGTGCCAACCTTAAGCATGACATTACCATCCCCCTTTCCGCCCTTGAAAGCTTTATTTACGAAACCGATCAATTGGTCAGAGCTAAATACCCCGGCGTTCGAATCATCAATTTTGGCCACCTGGGGGATGGCAATCTCCACTACAACATTGCGCCGCCAGAGGGATCTGATGCCCAAGCATTCAATTTGGCTAATGAAAAGCCAATCCATGAGCTAATTTATGCTCAAGTTGAGCGTTGCAAAGGCTCTATTTCGGCGGAACATGGTGTCGGACAACTTAAATTGGATGGCCTGAGGGCTCATAAAGGTGAAGTTGCCCATGAGCTCATGAAAACTTTAAAAAGGGCTTTAGACCCCCAAAATATCCTCAACCCCCATAAAGTTGTCTCGATTTAGTCTAGTTTTATTGAATTTTTAATAAATATT
This sequence comes from Polynucleobacter sp. Latsch14-2, assembly GCF_018881925.1. Taxonomy (GTDB): domain Bacteria; phylum Pseudomonadota; class Gammaproteobacteria; order Burkholderiales; family Burkholderiaceae; genus Polynucleobacter. The sequence goes on from NZ_JACVPL010000004.1 coordinate 135,900, forward strand.
TTGTAATTCTTGTCATCTCGCCCTCTTTACTATGCGTTGTATGCCCATGGAGGTGACAAATATGTCAACAAGACTCAAACGTTGGGCTCGGTCAATTCAGCAGATTAATTTGTCTAAAAAGACAGATCCTGAAGTGGCAATTGGCTATCTAGATAGCAAATACCGTGATATTGCATGGCGTTATATCCGCATTTTGGGCTTTGAACGCACCATTAGCTTCATGGCTAGCAATAACTTCCATCCAGAATAAGCACCTCAAATACAGACCCTAGATTATTGATTTATCTAGGGTTTTTTGTTTGCTACTCAAGCAGTCTGATTGGGCGCATTAGCCCTAAAAACCCAAGTTGCCAGCAGCGCCAAGGCGCATAGCGCGCACGATCCTGAAAACAGGAAGGCGTAAGTCGGACTATGGGATTCATAAATCCAGCCAAAGATAAAAGAGGCTGGAAACAGCATTACCCCAGAAATTAAGTTAAACCACCCAAAGGCAGTCCCAGCCATACCTAGAGGCGCCATATCAGCAACCAACGCCTTCTCAACACCTTCTGTAGCCGCTTTAAATAAGCCATAAATCCCAAATAAGAGGCAAATCGTCCAAATGGAGATATTGGGCAAGCTCATGGCCATATAAAAGAAGGCGAAAGCTAGCCAGGCAATCAAAATAAAGTACTTCCGGCTAAAGCGATCTGACAAGGCAGAAAGTGGTGTTCCAAAGATGGTAGTGATCAAAGAAATGGCTGCCCATAGCAAAGGAATTTGCTCCTGCGGCACGCCAGCATCTCTCGCCCTTAATAACAAAAACATGTCAGAAGAATTGCCAAGGGCAAATAAGCCGACAACAAAAATATAGCGTCTCAATTGCGGGGGCAACCCTTCCATGCTCCATGTGAATTTCTTTGGGATCACAGAAGCTTCTCTTGCCGGCTCTTTGAGGCAAAGGGCTAACACTACCGTAATGACTCCCGGAATGACTGCCCAAAGAAAGATATCTCGCAAAGGAACATTTAAGGATAAAAGCAAAGCAGCAAGCAATGGACCGACTACGGCACCGGCATTATCCATAGATCTATGAAGCCCAAAGGTAATGCCTCTTTGGTCGGTGGGAACACTTTCAGCTAGCAACACATCGCGGGGTGAACTTCTTAAACCCTTTCCTAGACGATCTGTAAACCGAATCAAGAGCACCCAAGTCCAGGAGCTGGCTAGAGCAATCAAGGGTCGACCAATGCCTGCTAACAAGTAGCCAATCACAATCCAAGGCTTGGATCTTTTGGTTCGATCCACGATCACACCAGAAACCAGCTTGAAGATGCTAGATGTTGCTTCTGCAATGCCCTCAACAATACCAAGTGCGCGAGGACCCGCCATTAAGACCGAGGTCAAATATAGGGGCATTAAGGGGTATAGCATTTCGCTCGCAGAATCATTCACAAAGCTAATTAGGCCAATGAGCCAAACTGTTCTAGGAAGTGAGCGTAAGGTTTTCCACATGTTTTTCAATGTATCACTAAAAGTCAGTATGAAAAAAACCGGTGATTACTGTCATAAACACTTGAAACTAAAGAGAATAAAACATAGGATCAAAGAGTCGGGTATTTACACGCAAAGATATAACAATTCAATATAGGAATAATCATGAGCCAAAAGAAATTAGTTAAACAGTTACTAAAAAAACTCGATAAGTTGGAATCCGATAGAGAGAAGTTGATCGACAAATTAGCTAAAGCTTTGGATAAGATGGACAAGAAGGTAGTTGCAAAAAAAGCTCCGGCGAAGAAGGCTGCCGCTAAAAAAGTAGCTGCCAAGAAAGCTCCAGCTAAAAAAGTTGCTGCTAAGAAAGTTCCAGCGAAAAAGGCTCCAGCAAAGAAAGCGCCAGCTAAAAAAGTAGTTGCGCCAACTCCATCAACCTCAGCTTAAGTCAATCCACCTCATGACTAAATTTACCAAGGCCCTTGAGCCAGTAAAAAGTCATGAGGATCAATTAAAACTTCTGCAGATTGAATTAGTCAAACTACAAAAAAATATCATTCAAAAAGGTGAGCGGCTCCTGGTTATCTTAGAGGGTCGTGACACTGCTGGTAAAGATGGCACTATCAAACGTATCACTGAACATTTAAGCCCGAGGGATACTCGAGTTGTCGCGCTAAATAAGCCCTCCCCAAGAGAGGAAGGCGAGTGGTATTTCCAGCGCTATGTTGCCGAACTACCTAGCGCAGGTGAGTTCACCATCTTTAATCGCAGCTGGTACAACCGAGCTGGCGTTGAAAAAGTCATGGGCTTTTGTACTGACACACAATACAAAAAGTTCATGAATACCGTGAATGACTTTGAAGCCTTACTGGTAGGTTCTGGCATCCAAATCCTGAAGTATTACCTAGACATTACTAAAGATGAACAAGCTGCGCGCTTAAAGAGTCGAGAGACTGATCCACTCAAACAGTGGAAGACTAGCCCAATAGATCAACAGGCCCAGAAATATTGGAAGACTTACAGTACGGCGCGTGATCTGATGCTCAAAAAGACCAATAGCGCAGATGCTCCTTGGACGGTAATTCATGCGAACGATAAAAAACTTGCTCACCTCAATTTGATTCGAGACCTTCTATCGAGAGTGAATTATCCCCAAAAAGACAAAAAAATCTTGAAAGTAGATTCTAAGATTGTTGTCTCTTGGTCAGCTAACTCCAGCAAGCTTCCTAAGTTAGCGCCTTAAGAAAAGAAAGTCTTCGCCTCCTCAATAAGTTCTGCGGGACACTCTTCCGGAATATAGTGGCCAGAAGGCACGTGACGACCGGTCACCTCATTGCTAGCTACCCTCTTCCAATCTTCAATTGGCGTAAAGCATTTATTGACTAAGCCGTGCTCGCCCCACAGCACTCTAACAGGCATGGATAATTTTTTACCTACTGCACGATCTGCACGGTCATGCACTAAATCAATGGAGGCAGCAGCGCGATAGTCTTCACACATCGCATGCATGCCTTCTGGATTACTTGCACTAGCCAAATAATCAGCCCAACAGCCAGGATCGAAAATACCGGTGCCCGCATAGCGGCCCATATGATTCTTCAACCAGTACTCCGGGTCGGCGCCAATCAGCGTTTCTGGGACTGGTTCTGGCTGAATCAGGAAAAACCAATGCCAGTAGCCTCGAGCAAATTCCATAGTGGTGTTTGCATACATGGTTAAGGTCGGGGAAATATCCAAGACCATCAACTTAAGAACGCTTTGTGGAAAATCTAGCGCCAAACGATGTGAAACACGTCCACCGCGATCATGACCTAATAAGAAGAATTGTTCATGACCCAACAACTTCATGAGCGCATGCTGATCGGCCGCCATCGACCTTTTAGAATAAGTAGAATGATCCGTCTTGCCATGAGGCCTTGACGACGCGCCATAGCCTCGTAAGTCGGTCATAACGACTGAGTAGTATTTAGCCAATTCGGGGGCTACTCGATGCCAAATTGCCTTAGTCTGAGGAAAGCCGTGAAGCAATAACAAGGCAGGACCAGAGCCACCAGTTTGGCAGGCAATATTGATGGGGCCATCTTCGGACTCTACAGTGAACTCTTTATCCTCAAACCCGGGAATGTGAAATGTCATTAGAAACTCTATAAAAAATTAGCCGTTAGGGCAAGGCATCAAGCTACCAGTTTTGGTATTCAATTGCGGTTTACAAGGCGGTACTGGCTGAGCCTTTGGTGATGGCGCCGCCACTGGGATAGTTGAACTGGGCACACCTGAAGTCGAAGGGGTTGCAGGAACTACAGAAGTCATACCAACCGATGGCGTACTTGCCTGAGCACGCACAAATTGTTCGGGGCCTGGACAAGGCATTGTTGCTCCCGTTTTGGGATTCACAACTTCCTTACATTGAGGGTTGGCTTCAAGTCGAGACTCGATCTTAGTGATACTGCAAGCAGACAAAGTAACAATAGTGATCAGCAATATTCCGAGATATTTAGGTGCGTAAAATGTATTCATTAGTTGGCCAATATTTTAGATAAAAAATCTTTAGCTCTTGGGGAGCGTGCGTCAGGGTTTCCAAAGAACTCATCCTTAGTGCAATCCTCAATGATTTTTCCTTGGTCCATAAAAATGACACGATGACTCACTTTGCGTGCAAAGCCCATTTCATGAGTAACGCAACACATGGTCATACCCTCATTTGCTAGCTTCACCATTACATCCAAAACCTCCCCCACCATTTCTGGATCTAGGGCTGACGTGGGCTCATCAAATAACATAACGATGGGGTCCATACTAAGGGCGCGAGCAATCGCTACACGCTGCTGCTGGCCACCAGAAAGCTGCCCAGGAAATTTATCTTTTTGCGCCATCAAACCTACGCGCTCTAGATATTTCAGGCCATGCACTTTGGCCTCTTCCGCCGATCTACCAAGGACTTTAATTTGTGCGAGCGTCAGATTGTCGGTAATGCTTAAGTGCGGGAATAGTTCGAAGTGTTGAAACACCATCCCTACCCTTGCTCTTAACTTTGGCAAATTAGTCTTTGGGTCATGTAACCTCACACCATCAACCGAGATCTCCCCTGATTGAAAGGGCTCTAAGGCATTAATAGTTTTGATCAGCGTGGATTTACCAGAACCAGATGGTCCGCAGATTACCACTACCTCTCCTTTTTTAATGGAGGTAGTGCAATCACTTAGCACCTGAAAAGAGCCGTACCATTTTGAGACATTTTGAAGTTCAATCATGATGATTTATGCGCTTTGGAATAGGGCTAATTAACGAATGATGGCAACGCTGGCTTGGATCTTGCGCACCACTTTGGAAAGTGAGAAACAAATGAGAAAGTAAGTTACCGCAGCCAAAATATAAGTTTCGATTGGGCGACCGTAGTTCTTGCCGGCAATTTCAAATCCCTTGAGTAAGTCATAAGCACCAATGGCATAAACCAAAGAGGTGTCTTGAAACAAGATGATGGTCTGGGTCATGAAGATGGGGATCATATTTCTGAAAGCCTGTGGCAAAACAATAAAACGCATACTCTGACCATAAGTCATACCCAGCGCTTCTGCTGCGTAACCCTGATCTCTCGAAACAGATTGAATGCCAGCACGCACAATCTCTGAAAAAAAGGCGGCCTCAAAAGCAATAAAGGTAATCGTCGCAGAAAGATCGGCACCAATCGGTTTGCCAATCAAAATCGGAATAAGAAGAAAGAACCAAAGAATCACCATCACCAAAGGAATGGATCGCATGATGTTGACATAAAAAGTAGCCAGATACGCTAGAGCGGGTTTACCTGACAGCCTCATTAATGCCAAGCCAGTTCCAAATGCAATCCCACCAATAGTAGCAAACACAGTTAATTGCACACTGAACAACAAGCCCTTGAGGATGTAATTGGTAAAAAGATCCCAATTGTAAAAACTTAAGTCTAGGGTCAACATACGCGTAATTCCTAGTGAGCCAAGCTTGCATCATGAGATGCAATAAACCCAGGAATACGGGTGCGTTTTTCAATCGTGGCCATGATGCGATTGACGGCGAACGCTGAAAAGGCATAGAGCAAAGTAACCGCCAAATAAATCTCGACACCTTTAGAGGTTTCTTCTTGGGCTTGCATAGCAAACAAGGTCAATTCAGGAACAGAAACAGCAAAAGCCACTGAAGAGTTTTTAATCAAATTCATGCTCTCTGAGGTCAATGGCGGAATCACAATACGCAGAGCCATGGGCAATAGAACATATCGATAGCTTTGAGCGGTTGTGAGGCCTAAGGCAGTTGCGGCAGCGAATTGCCCGCTAGGCAAGGACTGAATACCTGCCCTCACCTGCTCTGCAATCCGAGCAGAGGTAAAAAATCCCAAGGCGATACTGACCAGCCAATAAGAAGGGAGCTGCTTCAGTGGCAAGATAAATGCAGGAATAACGTGGTACCACAAAAAGACTTGAACCAAGATAGGGATATTTCTGAATAACTCTACCCAAGCCGTAGATAGTCGAACCAACCATTGGTTGAGTTTTCCACCATCAGGCAAAGTGCGCAAGGTACCCATAACAGCACCCAAAATTAAAGCAATTGTTAAACTGAGACCAGCAACGGCTAATGTCCAACCCCATGCCTTAATAAGCCAATCTAAATAACTAGGATCGCTGTTTTTGGCAAAGCCAAAGACCGCAGAGAAGCAGTGATCAACTAACTCTCCGTCTAAGGTGTTTCGACAAAAAACACCTAGATCTAAAGCCATATCAATAACTCGCTTTTGTTAAATTGCTTCAAATTATTTCTTTGCGTAATCTTCCGCAGGTTTATCGTTTGGATTAGTCCAAGCATTTTTAGTAGCTGGAGACAATTCAAGACCTACAACAATATTTTTCGGTGGAATGGGTTTTAAGAACCATTTATCCCATAAGGCAGGCATTTTTCCACTTGCAACAATTTTGGCGATCGCAGTATTCACTGCTGCCTTGAACTCTGGGTCATTCTTAGGGACCATGATGCCAATGGGCTCAGTACTCAGAACTTCGCCAACGATTTTGAAGTCCTTAGGATTCTTGGCGTTAGCAATATTACCAGCCAGAATTGAGCCGTCCATCACAAAGGCATCCGCTCTTCCGGACTCTAACAACAAGAAGCTATCAGCGTGATCTTTACCAAATACCTCGTCAAAATTAACGCCATTCGCCTTTTCATGCTTACGTAATAGCTGAACTGAAGTTGTACCTGTAGTCGTTGCAACTTTCTTGCCAACGAGTTGAGCGATGGAGCTAATGCCTGAGTTTGCCTTTACTGCAATACGAACTTCCTCAACATAAAGAGTGTTAGCAAAACCTACGTCTTTAGCACGTGCTGCTGTATTGGAAGTTGTGCCGCACTCAATATCAATGGTGCCATTTTGGATGAGAGGCACGCGATTTTGTGAGGTGACGGGTTGATAATTAACGCGCAAAGTGCTCAGGCCAAGCCTGTCTTTAATGTCATTCAAAATCAGGCGACAAATCTCAACGTGATAGCCATCAAATTTCGAGCCACCGGTGGCGTACGACATCGGTATGGAAGATTCGCGCACCCCCATGGTAATAGCGCCGGTAGATTTAATTTTGTCTAAAGTAGGGCTTGCAGCCTGGGCAGTAAGAACGCTCGCCAAGAAAACAACCGCAACTAAACAGTTTCTATGCAAATTTTTACTTTTCACGTATATAACCCATCACCTATTCAGATAAAAATATCTTCACTAGTATATCTATAGATACCGAAGCAAATCGAGCATGAACCCCCAATTAAGCACTTAAATAACCATTAGATATCCCTTCAGGGCTTTAAAAAGTGGGGTTTTGAAGTTGGATAGTCAGGCCATAAATTCTGGAGTAAAGTGAGTCAAACTAGATAAATGGAGACCTTTATGAACCTGCATTTGGGAACTTTCAGATTACCAAGAGTGCTATCTTCTGTTTTATTCATCAGCTTAGTTGGCTTTTTAGGCACCTCTAATGCAGATCCCATTCCTCCTGGATGGTCGGCACAAAACATGGAGGTTGTGAGTTATACCTCTGTAGATGGCAAGCCCGGCTTTAAGATTGCCCTCACTCGCGCAGGCGATCGCCTTTATGCAATTACCGCTCACTATAGCGTTCCAGGCTGGAGCGTGATTGATGTAACCGACCCTAAAAACCCCAAAGTAGTTAAGTTCATACCTGGGCCAGAAAATACTAATACCGTTCAAGTCGATATTGCCGATGGCATCATGGTTGCAGCCTTGGGTCGCCCAGAAAATCGTGAGGGCACGGGTATGGATCCTAAAAAACCATACGAAGCAGGCGTGATCTTCTTTGACGTCAAGGATCCGCTCAATCCTAAAGAATTGGGGCGCTGGCATACCGATAACCCCAATGGACGCGGCACTCACCGTAATTCATATTCTGGCGGACGTTATGTGCATCTCGCTGCTGACATGAAAGGGTATGACGGTGATATCTACGTCATCCTCGACATCATCGATCCAGCCAAACCGGTTGAGGTTGGAAGATGGTGGATACCAGGGCAGCACGTTGCGGGTGGAGAAACACCCCAGAAAGACCCTAACATCAATCTCCATAACCCGAACTTTGTAGACGGCAATCTAGTCTACCTATCTTATGGCGATGCGGGCATGGTTATTTTGGATATTAGCGATATTTCAAAACCTAAATTCGTATCCCAAACTAAGTTCCAGCAGCGTCATCGCTTCGATGTGCATACCGTCTCACCAGCGCTGGACCGCAAATTAGTCTACGTCAACTCAGAATCCGTTATCTCTGATTGCAAGGGTCCTTTGGATCACGCCACCGTGGTAGATATCTCGAATCCAGCCAAACCTTTTGCAGTGGGTCGCTTCCCGACTCCAGTGCCGCCACCAGGCTTACCCTACAAAAACTACTGCGACAAGGGTGGGCGTTTTGGTCCGCACAATATGAATCAATTGCAATACAACCCAAACGTGCAAAAGCAAGGGAACTTAGTTTATTTAACTTGGTTTAATGCCGGCCTGCGTGTTTATGATGTATCAGACAAGCGCATGCCAAGAGAAGTAGGTTCTTTTATTGCAGGCTTGCCTGAGAAGGTTTACATACCCTCTTACGGAAACTTTGTTCGCATGGAAGATGTCTTTGTCGATAACCGTGGATACATCTATGTGACCGGTGGAGCACAACAAGGTATCTACATTCTTCGGTATAAAGGACCGGTAAAAAATTAATCAGTTACAGCATCAAAAAAAGCCGCTCAAGAGCGTTTTTTCTCGGCATTACAGCCTGCTTTAGAAAATGCCATATTGGCAGCGTAATTTATCAGGGGGAAAGGAGAGTCTGGCCTGCCCAGCACGATTCGAACGTGCGACCTACGCCTTAGAAGCTGGAAAAATGAGCTAAAGTAGCTTTGCTAATGGCGCTGTGATTGCCCTCTTCTTCTTTTGGGGATGGGATGTCGCAATCAACCTAACAGAAGAAACCAAGAATCCTGAAAAATCGCCAGGCTACGGCATTGTTGGGGCCATCCTTATTATCCTTGCAGCGTTTACTGCCTTTGCCAGCATTTCCTTAATGTCTCTAAGTGATGATGAAATCACCCAATCTGGCACCAACATCATTTTTGCAGTTGCTGAAAAGATTATCCCCAAGCCCTGGAGTTATGTCGCCGTACTGGCACTCATTCTCTCCACTATTGGCACAATCGAAACATCGATGTTGCAATTTTCCAGAACAATGTTTTCTAAGGCAAGAGATGGGATATTTCATCAACGCTGGTCTGAAGTTCATCCCCACTGGAAAACGCCTTATGCAGCTACTTTTTTAATTGCCTGTTTCGGAATCATTACCCTATTGCTATCGCTGAGCTCAGAAAGCATTGCCGTTGTCATGGCGGCATCCATCAACATCATTGGCGTCCAAGCCGCCTACTATTACGGACTGGCTGGCTTTGCCTGTGCATGGTATTTCCGCAAAGAAGCCGTAAGGTCTGTGGGTCTATTTATTACGATGCTCCTATGGCCAACAGTCTCTGCGATTGCCTTGTGGAGCGCAGCAATCTTAGCAATGCTTAGTTTTGATAAGCTTACCTTTACCATTGCACTGGGAAGCTTGCTATTGGGTGTGATCCCGCTGGTAAGATTTAAATTACGCCAACATAAAAAGAAGTAGGCTGACTTTTTATTGCAGTGTCTTGAGGTAGGCAATGAGATTCTTGCGGCTTTCTTCATCAGCCATCCCAGAGTAAGGCATACGTCCACCAGGGATGAACCCTTGAGGATCGTCAATATATCGATTCAAGGAAGCAGCATCCCAAGTAACGCCGCTTTTTTTAACGGCATTTGAATATCTATAGCCCTCTACAGTGCCAGCTGGTCGTCCATAGATAGCAAACAAGCTTGGACCCAAAAGGTTTTCGCCGGCCTTAGTGCTATGACAGGCTATACAATCTTGAAACTGTTGCTTACCGATAGACGCATCCTGCGCAACAGCAGATTTAGTGAATGCTAGCAAATACAGGGAAAGAAAGAAAAAAGATTGCATCTTCATAGTGATCTAGACCAATAGTCCGGGTTTTTGAATATACCGATTTTTAATCGCGTCAGCAGTCCAATACGCTAAGGCGCCTACCAATCCTGTTGGCTGATATGCGCTGTTATGGGGGAAGACGTTTGCACCCAGAATAAATAAATTGCTACAGTCCCAGCTTTGCTGATACTTGTTTACTGCACTATTGGCCGGACTTGTCCCCATGATGGTGCCCCCAGTACTGTGCGTACTTTGATAGGGGACGACATTCCATGATTTTTTTTCTGCAGATGCTTTTGTTAGTCGCGTTGGATTTAAATGCTGGGACAAGCGATTAACAATTTCAGCGCCATGCATACCCATCTTTAATTCATTCTCTTTATAGTCAAAAGTGAGGCGCATTAAAGGTTGGCCAAATGCATTCTTGTACACCGTATCGAGCTCATAGTAATTATGGCGATGCGGTAAAACTCCTGAGCGCGTACTAATTCCCATCGAAGTTTGATACCACTTTGCAGTAGCAGCCTTCCATTCACTTCCCCATTTAGGCGAGCCTGGTGGGGTTGGACGATAACCAATCGGCAGTGCAGTATTGTGTCCAGCTGAAACAATATATCCACCAATAAAGCCCGGCCCGGATCGATCAAAATCCCAGTTTCCATAAAAATCATCAATTACGCTATTGGTTCCGCCGGCAGAGATAAATGGATTGAAGTTTTTTCCCTCAAAAAATAAGGTGCTTCCTACGCCAGTATCGTAGGCATAATTTTTTCCAATAATCCCTTTTCCACTAACGGGATCATAGGGTTTGCCAATCCCAGATAAAAGCATGAGATGCACATTATTAAATGCAAAGGCACATAAAAGCACAATGGAGGCGGGCTGCTCATACTCCTCTCCAGTGACTAAGTTGGTATACAGCACCCCTGTTGCCTTTTTTCCGCTCGAGTCTCGTAAGACCTTAGTGACCCATGACTGCGTACGTAGCTCAAAATTAGGCTTACTCATGGCAATCGGTATCACGGTCATTTGGGGGCCGCCTTTAGCGTTCGCCTCGCAACCAAAGCGTTGGCAATATCCACAGTACTGACATGCACCAAAATGTGAGCCGTCTGGATTCGTATAAGCCCGGGATGCATTCGCAGCTGGACGAGGAAAGGGGTGATACCCAAGATCGGATGCGGCGCTTGAAAATAATTTCGCCGATAAGATATTTTTAAGAGGTGGCAGCGGATAGTCGCGATTGCGGTAGGCCTCAAAAGGATTTCCCCCATTTTGAATAACACCTTTGATATTGCCCGCTTTACCAGAGACTCCAGCGACTGCCTCGAATTTCTCATAGTAAGGCTCTAGCTCGGCATACGTAATTCCCCAATCTTGAATCGTCATGTCGGCAGGAATAAATTTCTTGCCATAACGCTCTTCATACATTGAGCGAATCTTAAATTCCATATCAGTCCAGCGCCATGTTCCACCACTCCAATGAATAGCTGAACCTCCCACCCCTTCACCAGGCAAAAAAGAGCCTAAGCGACGAATTGGTAGCGCCTCTTGCGAGGGATTATTTCTCGCAGTCAAGGTATCTCTTGAGGCGTTTTGCATTAACTCCTGTCGAATCACATAACGCAATTCATCTCGAATATTCGGCAATGCATAATCATTCTGAGCAGTGCGCATATCGCCCCGCTCGAGCGCAACCACTTTGAGACCTGCTTCAGAGAGCTCTTTCGCCAGAATGCCCCCTGTCCACCCCATGCCCACAATGACAACATCAGTCTCTTTTAATTTAGTAACCATCGGTTTTCCGTATCTTCCGTATCAACTGAGATCTGAAATGCCAAACATAGGCGCGGTATATCTTTTATCAAGATAGGTCTCAACGTCCCGAGCATGCATCGAAATGGCACCTGGGAAGCCAATTAATTTCCATCCTGATTTATTTTGGTTTCCACCGTAAATCGGATCAGAAAACATTCCTTCCATGACGTTCTGATACAGCATGTCAAAGAAAGTTTTAGATGAAGGACCATCCTTAAAGTCGATCTTGCCAGCAGACAGCGCAAGCAAAAAATCTTGTCGCTGAGCTTCAGATAATTGCTCAAACGGCCTACCATGACGCTCAACGCAGGCAATATTGGCCTTCGTAATACAAACCCGATACAGCTCAGCTGGGGTCAGGGGCAGTTGATAGCCCTGAGTTGGCAAGCCCGTCTTCCAAGGGCCGTGGTTGTAAAGGCGCTCGCCCTTGCCCCACCCGTTGGCCAAAGCATGATCAATGTAAATATTGACCCCAATCTCCGTTCCCTTAGGAGATAAGGCATCCGCAGGGATCATATGATTCACCACAGCCTCTATAAAGGACTGCTCTTCCATATTAAAAAATAAATAAGCTGGATTAAGATTGCTAGCCTTTGCTCCAGCAGCCAGCTTGCTTTCTGCTGGAGCAGTATTTGGCAAAGCCACGCTGACAGCAACTGCACCACCAGCTAAGGCACCCTTTAAAAAGCGGCGTCGATTCGTTGGAATTTGCTCCATATTGGTCTCCTACTTATATTTTTATTAGAGTCTTTCAAATATTAAATCATTCGGATTCTTGTTGGCGACCAAACCGAACAATAAAAATAAGGGAATACCCTTTATTTAAAATAATCAGCCCTCAGTAACTGGGGATCTATAAAAAACTTCTGAGGGCGGATTAATATCAGGCATATACAAGCTCTCACAATGGAAAAATTCTGAGTATTTGATCGCATCACTGCAATGATTTACTATAGAAAGACTCTCTTTGGTCGTGGACCTAAATTGACAGCAGTTCACCCTGCTCTTGGGATTTGGTTGGGAGCTGCAGCTCGCACACGCTAGCTATCATGGACCGATTGCTTTCTCTTTACTGGCGCTTGCCTCTGCCCTTTACCTTTACCAAAGTCGATCGCCTAGACAAGAATAGCCAGTCTAGAGTTCAGGTCTGTTAATTTGGCCTGCCCAGCACGATTCGAACGTGCGACCTACGCCTTTAGAAGAATTCGTGTCTGTTTGAATGTCTAATGATTTCAATGACTTAAACGCAAAAATCGGGGCTGTGCAATGCAGTTTGAGCTTAATTGGCGGACTGAATAATTTACTGTCGGTTTAGCCGACAGCGCAGCATTTGACTGTTGACTATCTCAAAGTAATCTATCGCCCGAAAGTTAGTTAACTACTAAAAAGCCATATGTCTAACTATGGACGAATAAACAAATCCTTACCATTCTTAATGGTCTTCACAATCTGAATATCCTTAATTTCCATTGGGTCTACTTTCATTGGATTGCGATCAAGAATCACCATGTCCGCAAGTTTTCCAGCTGTAATAGTGCCCTTTGATGCTTCTTCTTTGTACTGATATGCAGGCACAGCAGTAAAGCCACGTAGCGCTGTATAAGGATCAAGGCGTTGACCAGAGCCTAAAGTACTACCTCCATAGGTCTTGCGATTAACCGCGGTCCAAATCGTAAACAATGCACTTGGCCCTGATGATGGCGTGTCATTATGCAGTCCAAATTGCATATCTTTTGCTTTGGCCAAATTGAGCGGAACCATATTGCTAGCCCTCTCGCCCCCTAAAATTTGTCTATACACATCGCCATACATCCAAATGTGGTTAGGCATAAATTGGGGCAGGATTTTATTCGCCTTGTATTGGTCAAGCTGATCATCACGAACAAAGAATGAATGTGAGATTACTGATCTGCGGTCTTCAGTAACGCCTGTTTCTTTTATTGCTTTAGAAATTCCAGAAAGCGCCATATCAATACCAGCATCGCCATTGGAATAGCCGAAGTACTGGATATTTTTTTCATAAGCTAACTTTGCGTACTTATTGACCAAATCCTGGGAAGCAACAGCCATACCGCGCCATTCTTTTGGAAATCCTGTGGTGTCTATATAAGGCTTGGTGAAATAGGCCAAACGTAATTGTGGTGCACCATCTGTAGAAACCAATATTCCAGCAACCTTAAAGCCGCCATCACCCTTGGTATAGACTCCAAAAGGATAGTTTTTATTAGTTTCAAGCAATTGATCAACCACATCATAGGTGGGCAGCGCAATCAGGTCTAAGCTGATCACATTACGATCAAGTGCTTGGCGCATATTACTAATATCTTGAATCGTAGTTTCATAACTTTGCGCAGTAGTGTATCCATTTGAGACATAGATCTGTTCGGCTTTGCGATAAGTTTCCATCATTAAATCTTGAGAATACTTACCGAATACCTTCGCTGTTGCCTCGAAATTAGGATCGCCAATTAACTCACCAGTAAGTTTTCCTGTCTTTGGATCAACGGGCAGCATGCCTTGTGTCACTTTAGTGGCTTTAGTAAATCCTAGCTTCTTTAGACCCGCAGAATTCACAATCCCAGTCAGGGTAGAAATATTATTAACAAATACTGGTTGATTAGGAAATGCTGCATCTAACTGAGCAATGGTTAAGGGGCCGTCGGTAAGAAAGGCGTCTGCATACTCTGCGCCAATAATCCAACCGTTAAATGGTCTTGCTTCTGCTTTCAAGCGGTCTATTAGCTGCTTAGTAGTTTTCGGCGGATTTTTTGAAAAGTACCCCAAATTGACAGCGAGAGTGTTCTGAGCAATCAGAGTAAAGTGGCCCCAGGCATCAATAAAGCCTGGCAATAAAGTTTGACCTTTTAAATCCTGCATTACTGGATTAGTGCCGGCTCCATTTAAAGCGTCTCGCAGATTACCGACATAAGCGATCTTCTTGCCCTTCACCACGACTGCTTCAACATACTGTGGCTTATCACCCTCCATGGTCAGGATGTCACCATTGAAATAAATCACTGCATTGTCGGCTAAGACTTGGGTGGCTAGCGAAAGAAGAACTGCAGAGAAAATAATTTTGAGGATACGCATAAATGGCCGAGGTATTAAGGTTTTGAAATTTTAATGAACAAATGAACCTAGTTTGATGCACTAAAAAATAAACCACCCGAAGGCGGTTTATCTACTAATTTATTTTAAGAGTTCTGCTGTCAAATCGTTTTGTGGGTAAGGCAATTTATCCACTAACCAGCTTTTCGTTTTTCCAGATTTAAACATTTGGTTCAAATCAATCTCGATAAAGTTAGTACGACTTGCATAATTAGCAATCTTCATCTTGTTGTTTTTTAAATCCTTCAGATTGATCCACTGCGTGTAATCAGAGACTACCTGCTTGCCATCAGTGGATCTTGCAACTCCCATAGGAATGTCCACATTATCTAAAATATGACCTGTTAACGCAACAGCATCAATGCTATTGCTAGGCTGATAGGCAAGCTGTCTGAGATAAGCAGCTCTGACAAAACGCGATGGTGGCGTGTAATCCGCTGGTAAGCCAATCAAACCACCGCCCTGTCCTAACTCAGTTACATTAACCTTGCCAACAGTCACAGAGGGGGTAGCAGTTGCTGTGAGTGACAAATAGTTGCGTACGTTATTCAGGTGCCAATCATAGGTTGGAGCATTGGTTAAGACGCCTGCCAGGTTGTTGTGGATAACCATTTGGCCTTTTACAAACTCAATCACGATACTCTCGCCACTTCGATCAGTTAAAACAAAATGTAACCATGGTGGGGTTGGCAAACCCTTTACTTCACTTGGATCAAACCAAACTTTATATTTAGGTAATTCATTACGTAGCTCTTTGACTGTAGCAAACATCCCCAAAATAAAGCCGCCTAAATTCAGAATCGAAACGTAGTTCTTATCTTGTGGGCTGACTGTCTGGTATTCAGTAAAGCCTGGCAAGAAGTTTCCACTAATCGCAAGACCAGCTTCATTCTGACCTTCTAAGTAGGCAGGTGGTCCTGGTAGGATGGCTGGTGAGATACCTGCAAATCCATATTTACTCGACATACTGCTTGCAGGCAATTTCATTGAACTAGGCGCAGTTAAGGCGATAGCTGTACCTTTGGGATTGACGGTTAACTGCCACTTCATATCAAAAGCCCACTCCATTGTTCTACCCGCAACAACAGAGCCATCTTTTGCAGTGATATTCACAGCAGTACATGCCTCACTCAAAAAGGGAGCAAATACTAAGGTTAGTGAGACTGATGTAGCAATAATTTTATGAGTGATGATTTGTTTCATATGAATCCTTATATAAAGTCTGGTGTCAGCCTTCCAACGCTTTTGTTTATTTCAAAATGACCAAGGTTGCTGTGGCACGAGCGCCCCATCCTGACGGACCACCTGGAGTATTGCTAATGTAATACATAGGGCCAGCGGCAAACTGCAAAGGTACGCCATCAAATACCATCAATTTCGATACGCCGGCATACAGGGGGTTGGATGTGCGATGCGTGTCATAGTTATATTGCGCCTCCATATTTAACGTATAAGTAAATGCGTCCTTATTAGTGAAAGCGACAAACGGCTGGCCATATAAATTGTTCTGTGTGCCATAGCTTGGATTGCCACCTACACTCCAAGACTGATAACCTAGCAATCCATACGTCCAGGGACCATGACGATTGAGAACTACACCCGTCACACCGGCACCAGTTTGTTGCGAGCCAAACTTGCCGCTATTGCCCGAGGGGGATACGGCATAGGGACCTACCCCCCAGATCCAAGATGAATTGGTGTTAGGTGCATAGAACGATTCCACTGTAACGCTAGCAATACCATAACCAGAAAAGCTTTGGCCATTAGCAGCCTGAACACTGACCTCTCTGACACCGGCAACAATCGGGCGAACAATAAAAGTGTCTCCGCCACCAAGATCAAATGGAGTTACCGGCTGAAAGAGCAAGGTCTGCTCTGAACCTCCCTGATTTTTACCAATACCACGACTAAATTCGTATTGCAGTGGCACCGAAATCATATTGGCAATCGGGTTGGCTAGTTTTTTAGCAATGCCGACCTTATCCACACCCCCATCAGGAGCGCTACTGTTTTGAGCAGTTACTAGGCTAGACAATGTAGTCGTTGCGATAACGACAAGAATACGTTTGAATGTTTTCATGGGATCAGTGATTCAGAATCAAATATTGTCAAAATTTATAGTGCCCTTAATTCCAGGCATCCATGCATAGGGAGTAACTTCAAAGCTCCATTCTTGCGAGACTTTTGGTAGTGGATTTGAAGTATTACTCTCTTGAGCAAACGCTGGTGAAGTGACGATTAAGACAGGCAAAACTACAATCAAAAAACTTTTGAAGAACATTTAAGCCCCACTCATTTAAATATATGTATTAATTAGAATAATTATCTTTATACACGAATAGATTTACGGGTCATGCGGGGCGTAGTTACCCTAATCAATTAGCAGTAAAAATATGGAATTTAAGTACTTTCCATGTCAAAATTTTTCAGTTTATATGACACATTTACTGATCAACCTACACTCTTTATGGCGTTCCATATGTTGGGCGAGCCGGGTCAAAATTTGGTCAACAGACCATCATAAAATCGGGGTTTTTGAGTAAATCTCATCGACCAGTGAAATTTTGGCCTGCCCAGCACGATTCGAACGTGCGACCTACGCCTTAGAAGCTGTAAAAATGATCAAAAACAATAACTTACACAATAGCATAAGCCTGGCTAAATCTGGTGTCCTATACGCACCGAGAATCTTGGTATTGGGTGGAACTGACTATATGGTGTGTGGCATTCGCAGGCTGAGGGTCGGTTAAACCGACACTAAATCGGGCGACCCCACAGCAAGCCTTGGCAAACCATTTTTACTATGCCTCTCGTCCCCATGAACAGAGAAATTAATAAAGCACAAAGATCGGCAAAACCACTGCATTTTGGCGTGATTTTGCACATTAGCTATTTTGATGGGGCTTAGCGTAAATCAGGTGGGGGATGCAATCTCGAGCGGCGCAAAAAACTACGCGGCTAGATATTTGCACGAGCAGCTGAAATCTGCTGATGGGCTCGTTTAATCTTTTGTCGATTACGCTCTGCCTTTAATGCCTTACTAGCAGTGTCTTTCTGATTTTGTAAGCTAGCCACCCTAGCCTGCTCGGGTGTTTGCGGCGGCTTAGCTTTAATTGAAG
>NZ_JACVPL010000005.1 GCF_018881925.1 Polynucleobacter sp. Latsch14-2
GTTTTAAAACCACCCCTACCGGAGAGGTAATGCTCAATGACTACTAGCTTGAACTCTTTGCTGTATTTGGACATGAGACTGACCCTGTTGAGTTGGATTGGGTGTCCAACTTTTGTGGGTCAGTTCAGCATGGCTAGGTGTTTTACTTTTAGTTGCCTAATGCAAGCAAAGCAATCTCAGGCGCCCGATCCAGTATCTTAAGTAATGCTTTGGCGGCACCCGTTGGACTTCTTTTCCCTTGCTCCCAATTTCTGATGGTTTCCAAAGAAACTTCAATTCGGTTCGAAAACTCCAGTTGCGACAATCCAATACGCTCTCGTACACCCTTTGCGTACTTTGCAGCATCCTGCATTGCCTCTAGATCGTCTTGCCTCTCATGCAACTTTATTAGACGCTCTGATGTTGCATCCAATAGCTTCTTATTTACATGTCCCCTTGGAAAGCTACGCAGATTATTTAGATCAACACTAACTCGAATGGTTTTTTTCATAACGCTTGACCTCCCTCAGATTTCCTCTCCTTGCTGAAATAATTCTGATTGCTTTAGGCCTTTTTGTAAAAATCGCCACAAAAACCTTACCGTCAATTAATCCCAACGCTTGAAAGCGCTCCTCTCCGTAATCCCAGCGCTGATCATGCTCAATTAATAACGCTGGATCTGCAAAAACTGCTATCACATATGCAAAATCAAAATTTCGAGAGACTAGGCATGAGTTACTTTTAGCCAAATCCCATTCAAATTCCATTACTTCAATGGTAGGTCATTGAACTACCTTGTGTCAAGCCTGAAATTCAAAAAAAACGCCTAGCAATGCTAGGCGCTTTTGGTTTTTGCTGCTCTGTTATTACATTAACGCACCATTGGCAACAATGGCACGATCAACAATGCGACGATGTTGATAATCTTAATGAGTGGGTTAACAGCTGGTCCGGCAGTATCTTTGTAGGGGTCGCCTACAGTATCGCCAGTTACTGCTGCTTTATGCGCTTCAGAACCTTTACCGCCGAAATTGCCTTCTTCGATATATTTCTTGGCGTTATCCCAAGCACCACCACCGGTACACATCGAGATCGCTACAAATAAGCCAGTCACGATAGTGCCCATGAGTAAGCCACCCAAGGCAGCGGGTCCCAATAAGAGACCCACAGCAATTGGCGCAACCACCGGTAAGAGTGAAGGAATGATCATCTCTTTAATGGCAGCGGAAGTCAGCATATCAACAGCTTTGCCGTACTCTGGCTTAGATGTGCCTTCCATGATTCCAGGAATCTCACGGAACTGGCGACGCACTTCCTCAACTACCGCACCAGCACAACGACCTACCGCCTCCATTGCCATGGCACCAAACAAGTATGGAATCATACCGCCAAGAAAGAGACCAATGATTACCATGTGATTGGACAGATCAAAAGAAACTTGTTGGCCGATAGACTCCAGTGCATGAGTGTAGTCAGCGAAAAGCACTAGGGCCGCTAAACCAGCTGAGCCAATAGCATAGCCTTTAGTCACAGCCTTAGTGGTATTACCAACTGCATCCAAAGGATCCGTAATATCCCGAACAGATTGTGGCAATCCAGCCATCTCTGCGATACCACCTGCGTTATCGGTAATCGGACCGTAAGCATCGAGTGCAACAACAATACCAGCCATCGATAACATCGCCGTTGCTGCAATCGCAATGCCGTAGATGCCAGCTAACCAATAAGCCGCATAAATAGCAGCGCAAACAAATACGACTGGATAAGCAGTCGATTTCATCGAAATGCCTAAACCAGCAATGATGTTAGTACCGTGACCTTTGGTGGACGCTTCAGCAATGTGCTGCACTGGCTTGAACTGGGTACCGGTGTAGTACTCGGTAATCCATACCAATGCCGCAGTCAGGACCAAACCAACAACCGTTGCACCAAACAAACGCCACTGACTGCCAGGAATGCCCAAAGCATCGTCAGGCATGATGAAGTTAGTGACAAAGTAAAAGGCGATGAGAGAAAGTACGCCAGCAACAATCAAACCTTTGTACAAAGCTGGCATCACATTCTTCATGCCAGGCGTTGCTTTCACGAATGAGCAGCCAATGATGGAGGCAATAATGGATACGCCACCCAAGACCAATGGATAAACAATTGCAGCCACCGGTGCACCTGTCACCATTAATGTGCCTAGCACCATGGTGGCGATCAAAGTCACAGCGTATGTCTCAAATAAGTCTGCTGCCATGCCTGCGCAGTCGCCGACATTATCGCCAACGTTATCAGCGATCACAGCTGGGTTGCGTGGGTCATCCTCCGGAATGCCGGCCTCAACCTTGCCGACCAAGTCAGCACCAACGTCAGCGCCTTTGGTAAAGATACCACCACCTAAACGAGCAAAGATTGAAATGAGCGAGGAACCAAAAGCTAAACCAATCAATGGGTGAAGCACTGAAGAGAGATCCCCTCCTGCACCAATCGACACCAAGAACATAAAGAAGAGTCCGACACCAAGCAATCCAAGACCGACAACCAACATCCCAGTAATGGCCCCGCCCTTAAAGGCAACGTTTAAAGCCTCATTCATCCCTTTGGTAGCGGCCTGCGCGGTTCGAACGTTTGCCTTCACGGAGACATTCATCCCAATAAAGCCACATGCCCCAGACAGTACCGAGCCAACCACAAACCCAAGCGCAGTCGCATAGTCCAAAAATAAGGCAATTAGGATTGTCAGAACTACACCGACAATAGCGATCGTTTTATATTGGCGCGATAAATAAGCCGCTGCCCCCTGCTGAATCGCCCCTGCAATTTCTTGCATCTTGGCGTTGCCTGCATCTTGCCTCAAAATCCAACCGCGCATCACAAAGCCATAAATCACAGCCAGGACACCGCAAGCCAAGGCAAAATACAAGCCTAAAGTGACATTACTCATGCTTGAACTCCCTAAAATTTGATTTTTTAATGTTTTGTTTCTAGCGCCTATGCAGATCTGGTTCCCGAAAGCTTTAAACTAGAGCGAATAAGCATTACAAGTATGTAGCAGAATCACTACCCTGAGCCCCCATGAAGATCAGGGTATCTACTAATCACCATCGGAGTAAGTATGAGTCTTGACAACGTCAAACCAGGTAAGAAAATCCCTGAGAGCTTTAACGTCATTATTGAAATCCCCATGAATGCGGATCCCATCAAATATGAAGTAGATAAAGAAAGTGGCGCTATTTTCGTTGACCGATTCATGGGCACTGCAATGCACTATCCCTGTAATTATGGCTATATTAATAAGACCATTGCCGGCGATGGAGATCCAGTGGATGTGCTCGTGATCACCCCATTCCCACTCATTCCAGGCGTGGTCGTCAGTTGCCGCGCCATTGGCCTTCTCAAGATGGAAGATGAAGCCGGACAAGATGCAAAATTACTGGCTGTTCCAGAAGACAAGATTTTGCCTATCTATACGCATTGGCAAAAACCAGAAGATATCAACCCATTACGCTTAAATCAAATTCAACATTTCTTCGAACATTACAAAGATCTCGAACCAGGTAAGTGGGTAAAGGTAGCAGGCTGGGGTGGCGTTGCAGATGCTCATGCAGAAATCCTAGAAGGTATCGAGCGCTACAACAAAGAGTTTCAGAAATAAATAAAGGCTTTGTCATTAGGAGTGAGCTCGCACAAAATTGCCCTAGCCCAAATCAACCCATTGCTGGGTGATTTGGCTGGTAACGCCCAGCTCATTCTCGAAGCATCAGCAGAAGCATTTAAGCAGGGCGCAAAACTCGTATTAACACCAGAGCTCTCGCTCACCGGCTATCCTCCAGAGGATTTATTGCTGCGGCCTGCTTTTATTGAAGCGGCTCAACAACAACTCGATAAATTGATGGTCGAGCTGGCGAGCTTTCCAGGTCTTACGATCATTGTGGGTCACCCCAAAAAAACATCAGTAGGTTTGCAAAATTTTGCTTCCGTCTTGCGTGACGGCAAAGTGATTGCGGGGTATGCAAAACAAGAGTTGCCCAATCACGAAGTCTTTGACGAAGTTCGCTATTTCGTTCCCGGCAAGCAAGCCTGCGTCTTTGAATGTGATGGTATTCAATATGGGCTTATTCTTTGTGAGGATGCATGGCATGCTGGCCCTGCTAAACAAGCTCACAGTGCGGGCGCTCAAGTATTGCTTGTGCCCAATGCCTCCCCTTACCATCTAAAAAAGGAAGCCTTGCGCATTGAAGTCTTGCGCCAACATATTGCACTCACCAAAATGCCGCTAATCTATGTGAATGCCGTTGGCGGTCAGGACGAATTAGTCTTTGATGGCGGGTCATTTGCATTAGATTCCCAAGGCGAGCTAGTAATGGCGATGCCGCAATTTGAAACTAGTCTCGGCTTTGTCAGCATTGACGGTGCCGGTGATTTAGAAAAATCGATCATTACTCCACCACAAAGTGTTGAGGCTCAGGCCTATCAAGCCTTAGTTTTGGGCGTGCGTGACTATGTACAAAAAAATAAATTTCCCGGCGTGATCATTGGCTTATCCGGTGGCGTCGATTCAGCATTGGTGCTAGCTATTGCCGTCGATGCACTGGGTGCAGATAAAGTCCGCGCCATTATGATGCCCTCACGCTACACCGCTGATATCTCTTGGATTGATGCGCGCGAGATGGCTAAGAACTTAAATGTTCAATACGATGAAATTGCGATTAGCGAACCGGTCGATGCTCTTGAAACGGCTCTTGCAGAGCAATTTCAAGGTCTAAAGGTCGATGCTACCGAAGAAAATATTCAGGCACGTGTGCGCGGCACCTTACTCATGGCGCTCTCCAATAAAACAGGGCGCATGGTACTAACCACTGGCAACAAAAGTGAAATGGCCGTTGGTTACTGCACCCTTTATGGCGATATGGCGGGCGGTTTTGCGGTAATTAAAGATATTGCCAAAACGCTGGTCTATCGCTTGTGCGCCTATCGCAATAGCATCGCCCCCATTATTCCGGAACGCATTCTGACGCGTGCTCCATCCGCTGAATTACGCCCCGATCAAAAAGACCAAGATAGCCTGCCCTCTTATGAGGTGCTCGATGGTATTGTTGAGCGCTATATGGAGCAGAATCAATCGATTGAGCAAATTATTGCTGCTGGCTTTAATCCCGAAAGCGTTGAAAAGGTCACTCGCCTTATTAAGCTTAACGAATATAAGCGTCGCCAAGCGCCACCGGGCGTCAGGGTGACTACACGCGCCTTTGGTCGCGATTGGCGCTACCCCATTACCTCTCAATTTAGAGCCTAAATGCACCCTTCAAAGAGAGATTTCAGATACCTTCTATTGGTAACTGGGCTAGTTCTAGGTATGATTACTGTATTAGGGGGAATAAATGAAACTCATTACATCAATCATTAAACCATTCAAGCTGGATGAAGTTCGCGAGGCTTTGGCTGCAGTAGGCGTTACCGGCCTTACCGTAACCGAAGTCAAAGGCTTTGGACGTCAAAAAGGTCATACAGAGCTCTATCGCGGTGCAGAGTATGTGGTTGACTTTTTGCCTAAGGTCAAAGTAGAAGTGGTCGTGCCTGGCAATCTAGTGGATGCTGCTATTGAAGCGATTACAAAAGCTGCTCACACTGGAAAAATTGGTGACGGCAAGATTTTCGTTAGTCCAATTGAACAGGCTATCCGCATTCGTACCGGGGAAACCAACGAATCAGCTGTTTAAGAATTTAGCGGAACCCAGAATCCGTAGGGGCCGCGGGCTGACTGATGTCACCCGCCTCCAACAAAATGGTTTTACCATCTAAGTTTGCAGGGCGCACTTTAGCCCCCTGAAAATAGACATCCACTTGGGCGAGCCCTGAGCTCAAAACCTTAAAGGGTGGAGTTCCATAAAAAGATGCCCCCAAATTGGGATCGATTGTTTTATTTTGAGTCTTACCTGAAGCATCCACTACGCAAACGACCTGCTTTGTTTTGGACTGCACATAGACCAGATCAGCTGGCTTTCTAGGTGACAAAGGTTTGTAACTTGGCACTATTGCATCTGCTACGGGGCAAGCCTCTGTATTTGCAGGAACATCATTGGTCACCAGGGCTGGCACAGGGGCAGCGGCTATGACAGGCGCTGAGGTAGGAGCGGGAACGGTCTCAGAAACTTTTGCATCGGCAATAGGTTGCTCAACAATTTCCTCTTTAACAACAATAATTTCTTCTGGCTTTTCGGGGAAAAAAAGTGGGCGCAAGTTCACAACAGAAAACACTACTACCGCAATCAAACTGAGCCAAATAAAGAGGCGCTTCTTTGGAGGCTGTTTTAGGTTCGATGCCCCAAGAGCAGAAAAAGTAAAGGCCGCCTTTACTGGAGTTACTTTGATGTTTTGTTTTTGCTCTGGCTCTTGGTTTTGTTTTGTCTCCGCCACCACTAATTTTTTAGGCTCTTCTGGTATCGCAGCGATTTCTTTTTTGAGTTCGACAACTTCGCCGTGATTGAATGCATCTTCTTCACTGAGCCCTAAAAGCTTTGCCACTTTTTTTGCAGCAGTTAACTTAATTTGGGCGCCATAGAAGGAGCTCATTTCGCCATTTTCAATTTGCTCTATTTGTCGTGCTGACAGACATGCTTGCCCAGCCAAATCCTGCACACTTAAACCAAGCTTTTCCCTGGCCTTTAAGAAGGCTCCATTTCGAATCTCGGGTTGCTTAGTTTTCGAATTCACTTGTTTGCCTCAAAAAATATCACCAATCCGAATTGGAGCTTGCTACTTTCTCTGAAATACTAATACAAATAACGATATTAGTGCTTAACTTACATCGCTCCAATTGGCTTTTGAGCTAATTGGCTACTAATTCGTTGTCAAATCGCCCAAATCAGACTCAAGAAATTTTTTAACCAGCGTTTGCAATGAGTCAGCATGCATTTTGTCCATCACCCTTGCTTTGTGAACCTTGATCGTCGCATCAGTCGTCCCCAGCTTTACGGCAATATCTTTATTCAGAAGGCCCTGCACAAGCCACATGCATACCTCCTTCTCTCGTGGAGTGAGGCTTGCATAGTCTTTTTTAGTTTCTACATCTTGGGAAATACGCTTAAGTTGGCGTCGATCAAAATCAATTGCCTCTGCAACCGCCTTGAGCAAGTCTTCTAAGTTAAAGGGTTTGAACAGAAAATCCAATGCGCCCTTTTTTAAGCCTTTGACTATTTGATGGGGGTGACTTTGGCCGCTCACAAACACAATTGGTGTTTTACGCCCCAATTGCAGCAATTTTTCTTGAAGATCGAGCCCGGTCATATCTGGCATCTGCATATCAAGCAAGATCACAGCCGGTGAGACTGGTATAGATTTCTCTAGGAAAATGAGTGCGGATGAGTAGTCTTCGACCATATAGCCGACTTCACGCAACATCCTGGTTAATGAAGTCCGCATCGATTCATCATCATCAATCAAATAGATATGGCCGCTAGATTTAGTCATGGAATGCAAAGATAAAAAATTAATAGATGTGCCAATGTACTGCAGTTGTTTTTTGAAGGATATTAGCCTTGTAGCTAATATTTACCTATTAATATCAAAGCAATAGGCATTTTTTACTTAGCTATATATTGCAGTGCAATATATAAAGGGCCTGCTCATTGATCTAGTTGAGGTACAACAACCCCTTTCTCACGGCACAATAGAGCCTTTCAATAAATCCTTTATTTGGAGTAATTACTGCATGAAACGCCTTAACGAACGCTCACGTAATGTCACCGAGGGAGTTGCTCGCGCACCAAACCGGTCAATGTATTACGCGATGGGCTACCAAGAAAAGGATTTCACAAAACCGATGGTTGGCGTTGCTAATGGGCACTCCACCATCACCCCTTGCAATAGTGGTCTACAAAAATTAACAGATGCGGCTGTTACAGCCCTTGAAGAAGCTGGCGCCAAGGCGCAAATGTTTGGTACACCAACTGTGTCCGATGGTATTGGCATGGGCACCGAAGGTATGAAGTACTCCCTCGTTTCTCGTGAAGTTATCGCTGACAGTATCGAGACTTGCGTGAATGGTCTTTGGCAAGATGGTGTTGTCGTGATCGGTGGTTGCGATAAAAATATGCCAGGCGGCATGATGGCAATTGCACGCACCAATGTTCCTGCGATCTATGTTTATGGTGGCACCATCAAGCCAGGTCACTTCAAAGGAAAAGATCTCAATATCGTTTCCGCTTTTGAAGCGGTTGGAGAATTCACTTCCGGCAGAATGAGCGAAGCGGACCTCAAGGGGGTAGAGCAACACGCCTGCCCTGGCAGCGGTTCCTGCGGCGGCATGTATACCGCCAATACGATGAGTTCTTCTTTTGAGGCTTTAGGCATGAGCCTGCCCTACTCCTCAACGATGGCTAATGAAGATGCAGAAAAAGTAGCTAGCGCGGCAGAATCGGCACGCGTTTTAGTTGAGGCCATTAAAAATAATCTGCGCCCACGCGACATCATTACCAAAAAATCGATTGAGAACGCTGTAAGTGTCATCATGGCTGTTGGCGGATCTACTAATGCTGTCTTACATTACCTCGCCATCACTAGCGCCGCTGAGATTGATTGGACGATTGATGACTTCGAACGTATTCGTAAGCAGGTTCCTGTCATTGTTGATATGAAACCCTCTGGCACCTACCTAGCAACTGATTTGCATCAAGCTGGTGGCATTCCACAAGTGATGAAGATACTGCTGGATGGCGGACTCTTGCACGGCGATTGCATGACTATTACCGGTAAAACGATTGCAGAGGTCTTGAAAGATGTTCCTTCGGTGCCGCGTGCAGATCAGAAGGTCATTCGCACTTTAGATAATCCAATGTATCAACAAGGTCACTTAGCCATTTTGAAAGGCAATATCTCCCCAGAGGGTTGCGTCGCAAAAATTACTGGACTCAAGAATCCATCCATCACCGGTCCAGCTCGCGTCTTTGATTCTGAAGATGATGCAATGCAAGCCATCATGGAACAGAAAATAAAAGATGGTGATGTGGTCGTCATTCGCTACGAAGGCCCCAAGGGCGGTCCTGGTATGCGTGAAATGCTAGCACCCACCTCTGCCTTAGTAGGTCAAGGCCTAGGCGAGTCTGTAGGTCTCATTACTGATGGTCGCTTCTCTGGTGGCACCTGGGGTATGGTGGTTGGGCACGTCGCTCCTGAAGCCTATGTAGGCGGTGTGATTGCCCTGATTCATGAAGGTGACTCAGTAACCATTGATGCCCATAAATTACTCATTCAACTCAATGTGAGTGATGCAGAGATTGCCAAGCGTCGGGCAGTATGGGTGCAACCAAAGCCACGCTACACCCGTGGTCTACTCGCCAAATATGCACGCTTAGCTAGCACAGCAAGTAAAGGTGCCGTAACGGATTTGAATTTAGATTGATCATTTAAGCTCAAAGTAAAGGCAGAAAACAAAAGCCCCTAGTTCACTCTAGGGGCTTTTTTATGCTGGACAGTGTGCAAGGACTAGTGCTTCATTACTCCCGCACCCATCGCATTGACTGGAAACTTCACTTCAATCTCACCAGCTTTGGCAAACTTTAGCTTAACTGGAATAGTCTCGCCAGCACTTAGAGGCGCCTTAATGTTCATGAACATCAAATGCAAACCACCCGGCTTAAATTCAACAGCGCCGCCAGCAGGCATTGGAATGTCTTTTAGTTGACGCATTTTCATAACATTGCCTTCCATGGCCATCTCATGAAGTTGGACTTCACCGGCGGCAGGAGAGCTTGCTGAAATCAACTGATCTGCGGCGCCTTTGTTCTCGATCTTCATAAAACCACCGGCCACTTGCTGACCAGGAACTGTAGCGCGTGTATATGCATTTTCAATCTGCAGGCCACCCACTTTAGCATTTTGGGCAAAAACGCCACCACCCAATAAAACCGAGCACACAGAAACTATGGATATAAAAATATTTCTCTTCATCTAACTCTCCTCAAATGATTAAGCACCTTTAGCAAACCACTTCTTTAATTCAATAAAATTTACTGGACCAGCCTTACGAGCTACCCTGCCATTCTTATCAATAAGTACGGTCATCGGTGTTTCACCGCGCCACTGTGGATCAATTTCATAGCGTAGGTAGTCATCAAAAGAGGTGTTGAGATAGTAGTTTGTAGCAGCACTTAAGCTAGCCTGAGACAACATTTTTTTAGTTGCCTCAAGAGGCACCTCATCAACTTGAACAAATATCACCTTGGCATTTTTATCCTGGGATAAAAACTTGCCCCATAGAGGCATTTCTTTTGCGCAAGGCGCACATGTGACGCCCCAAAAATGAATGGCAATAGGTTGACCAGCTGCTGACTTTACCAATCCAGACCAGTCACCCCTTTGATAAGCTTTAAGGGTACCTGTATCAGCAAAAGATATGGTGCATGATGCGACTAGCATCAGGAGGCTTAATAGTATTTTTCTCATCATTTATCGCTTAGTTTAATGAATTGGTACCCATCGGCGTGTGTCAGCCAAGATAAATAAACCTCGCCCCCTTTATTGGCCAATAAAGGGTGATCAGAATAAGCCCCCGTCTGAGAAATCATGGTTGGCTTAGACCATGTATTGCCATCATCAGCAGATTGCTTAAGGTATACCGAAGTCTTCATACCATCAAACTCTTTCCAGACTAACCAAACCCTAGCGCCCAAAGCTAAAAGGTAAGGACGTGAGACATTTGCACCTTCAGCGCCCACCCTAGACGGCTTGGAGTAGCTCGCTCCTTGATTGCTAGAGTAAGCATAGAACACACCAGTACGGGCGCTACCTTGAGTAAACCAAGCAGCATGGATTCTTCCGGAGCCAGAAACTGCAATTGATGGTCCATGGTGAGGGCAGGCATCTGTTTTCCACTCGTCTTTAGAGACGCGTCTAGCTTGCTCAGGCCCTTTAGAAGAAATAATCTGACTGGCATGATCACGAATACCACCTGGAAAAATTGCTCTGTAGATAATTGCAATTTCTCCTTTTGGATCGACGCTCACCCCTATCCTACAACATTCGCAACTACTCTCATGGGCAATTTTCTCAGGAGAAAAAGTTTTTCCACTATCGCTAGAAAAGGAATAGGCAATCGATCCACCCAGCGCTTGCTGACCTGATTTTTTAATGTCAGCAATTAAGCGCTTATCAATCCATGTAATAAAAAAATCCCCGTCTGGACGCATTAAGACTGAAGGAAATCGTTCACTAGAGCCATTGGCAACAAGCGATTTAGGGGTTGAAAAAGTTTTACCGCCATCGTCAGATAGGGCTTTATTGATTTGGGCATTCCAGTTTTTATCTTTAAAAAAAGCATAAGCGATAAATACATTACCCTTTGCATCAGAAACAATTTGAGGGCGAGCATCACCACCTGTATCAAGAGACTTGCCATGCTCTGCCACGACAACGGGGGTGGTAAATGTTTTACCCAAGTCCACTGACTGAGCGACAGATACTTTTCCACCAGAAGTCCAGACCAATAACAACTTGCCATCAGCCATCACAAACGGTGTTGCGGCATTGGCGCACTCCAGTCCACTGCCTTCGCATGCCGGCGGTTTACTGGGCACACTCATCTCGGAGTGGGATGAGTGATCCACTTGAGCCCAGATCGGTCCAAACGCACCCAAGCAAAAGGCACCAAAAATGAATACTCTGACTTTCAAAAGGTTTAAATGGGATCGCTTGAAATTGCTCATATTAGAAGACTACACGAGCTCCAACGGTAATGGTCTGTGGCTGACCAATGATATAACTAGACTGTGAGGTAGCCGCACTATAAGTAATGTAGTTACGATTTAGGAGATTGACGGCACTTAAAAATAAAGTAGTGACTGGGGTCATTTCATAATTGGCACGCAAGCCCACTGTTGCATAGGCTGGTACAGGCAATGCATGCTGCGTATCCATCCATGAATTACCTACATAGCGAACAGAAGCAGTTAATGAAGTCTTGGTTATAGGTCTATAAGTAACGCCGGCAGTACCCATATTTTGAGGAACACCTCCGATTTGTGAGCCAAGAGGATTTGCTGTAGTGCTCACACCTGTCCCAGTCCAAGTTAGAACGGTATTGGTATGGGTATAAGTTGCATCAGTAGCCCACTTTTCAGTGAGATCGTAATGGCCTTGAAGCTCTAAGCCACGACTTTGTAAGGATTGGTTATTCCCATAGATCGTTCCACCAGTGCAGGTAGTTCCACAATATTGTTGAATCTGAGCTACAGATCCTGCAGTAGCAGCGTAAATGGCGTTCGTTACATTGGCATTAAACCCAGTAATCTGAACAAAGCCTGCATTCCACCGTAAATCGGCCCCAATCTCATAGCCTGTCATATTTTCTGGCGTGAGATTTGGGTTTGATGCACTAAACGAGGTTCCAGATCCGTAACTACGGATTTGATTATTCAAACCTGGCGCATGGAAACCTTGATATGCGGCTGCACGGAAATCCAATATGCTCGTCGCGTTATAGAGCAAACCTAGGTTTGGGCTAAATTTATAAACTGTTTGATTGGGTGCGTTGGTATAAGTTGGGTTAACGCCATTTGCACCAGCGACATAGTAAGTAGGCACTTGGCTATTCCACTGATCAAGCCTAGCTGACAAAGTTGCCTGCAAGGGGATTGCTTCCATCTTAGATTTTGCTTGCGCCATTAAGCCGTAGAACTTTTGAGTGCCCTGAGAATAGGCAGTGCCAGTGTTTCCGCCCGAAGCATTCAATTGGTTTGTGAAATTGGAAGCAGAAACTTGGCGTGCATCAATGCTGGCGATGAGCTGATCAACCCCCAAGGTTTTCACATTGTTTGTGTATTGACCAGAAGCGCCCAAGGTGTAATAAGGGTCGTTGTAGTTAGAGCTGATATATGGAGCACCACTCACAACCCCGACAGCACCCGTGGTAGGGGTGTAATTTTGTGTAACATTTTGTTGCCACAAGCTTGTTTTTTCGTAAAACGCATTGGCTTGCACTTTATCCTCGGCGCTTAAACGATTGGTCACGCCGGCCGAAAACGTAGTCTCTTCGGTAGACTTGGGTGCAAAGGCATAACCACCTGTGGTCAAGTTTTGCATCGTATGATAGCCAACATTAAAAAATCCATTTGTATCAGCACTTATCTTTACATCACCCTGCAAGCGATAATTTGCACTCTTTGCACTCTCAGGGCCCATACCGGGAACAAGTGGTGCCGCTTGCCATGAGCCATTTAAAAGCTTGCGATTGGGATATGTAGTCGCAGGAGAGATTGTTGCCTGCTGAACGTAGCCATCGGTATTGAAGTAGTCTGCCGATACCCTTAGTTTGAGCACCTCATTAACTGCAATTTCTTTAGAGGCTGCAACGTTACCAGTATTAAAGGTGCCATAACTAGCTGAAATCTCCCCCTTGTTATCGCTGATTGGTTTTGTCGTGATATTCACTACACCACCCATTCCCATATTCCCATAGAGATTGGATACGCCACCACGAATCAATTCCACATCCTGAATCGCTGATAGTGGCACTAAGTTCCACTGCACCGTTCCATACATTGCGTCATTGGCCGGCACTCCATCTATTAATACAAGAGTTCTTTGATTGCCCAACCCACGTACGTTTAGGCTTTGACCAGTAGGATCTTTTTCATAATACGGCTGATCATTCAAAAATACGCTAGATTGGTTCTTTAGAACTTGATCAATGGTTTGAGCGGGTGCATCATCCAAATCCTCCCTCGTAATGACAGAAGTATTCTGAGTCATATCCTTCAATTCAGTTCCCGAACGACTAGCACTGACCACAACATCACCAATTTTTTGGCCATAATCAGAAGGAGTGGCACTTTGCGCGCCGGCTTGAGATGCAAGCAGGATAAGGCTGGTAGAGCAAACTAGTCTGAGTTTAAAAGGGGCGTTCATTATTTCACCCCTTTGGCTGCGGCTGCAACTTCAATGGGAATCAAAACCATTGACTCTGAATTAGCATTTAGATGCACCATCAAAAAAATCATATAGATAATGGCTGCGGCAAGACCTAAGGCAATGCCCATATATGCGCACATAAGCCTGCGCGTGACAGGTATAAAACTAAACATGATTTCTCCAGCAAGATTGCGGCAACGTGGTTGCCAATTACATAGCTAGGCTATGCCCTAAGAATTTTTAGGCTTGTGCTGGGGGTGCGGCTGAAGGTGGGGTTACCCAAACTGCGAGCAGCTTGGGTGATTGATAAAAAAGTTGCGGCAGCATCGCAAAAGTTTGCGGCGCTTGAAAACTCAAATTGGTATTAAATGCTGGTGTGACACTGAAATGGGTAACGCAGTAAGGACAAGATTGGGTTGAATTGACCTGGTCAGCCTGCTCATCAGCTTGAACACTGATCTGCATTTTGCTGCCATCTACTGAGCAAATCTCCATGGCAAAACCGTTACCACCCTTTGCAAGGGATACCGCCTGTGAAAGCGCCGGCGCAAGCGCACTCATCGCGATTGCTATTGCAGCAAGCCAGTGAACGAGTTTGCGGTGATGGGAATTCATAATGGGAGAATTTTATATGACTTTTCCTTCCTCGATCATGAGTCTGCTTGCTTAATTGGTGCAGGCAATAAAAAAGGGGTCCGAAGACCCCTTCTAAACTGAATTTGCTGTTTTAATGACCAGCATTCTTGTTGGCATCATCAATAAAGCGCTTACGAGCCGGCGCCAAAATGAACTTTGCCGCAAAGGCCGCAGCAATCGTCACGATTGCGCCCGCAATGAAAACCGTATTCCAATTCCCGGTTGAGGAAAGAACGGATGCCAAAGGTACCAATAAAGAAGCGGTTCCTTTTGCTGTATATAAGGTGCCAGCATTACCAGCCGCATTTTTTACACCAAATGTATCAGCACAGATCGCTGGAAAGATCGAGAAAATTTCACCCCAAAACAAGAAGATCAATGCAGCAAAAGTCATAAATGCATATGGGTCTTTACCAAAATGCATCAAACCGAGCATTGATAAACCTTCACCAAGGAAAACAAAGAACATAGTGTTCTCGCGCCCAAAACGATCTGAAATAAATCCACACAGTGGGCGAGTGAAACCATTGCACAGGTTATCAATGGATAAAGTCATTGTGAGTAGTGGCAAGGTGGTGCCAAATAACACCATCGGCAATTTCGCAAGACCCCAATCTTTAGCAATCGGACCAATTTGCGCCGTCACCATCAAACCACCAGCAGCTACAACCACGAAGATGACATAGATTAGCCAGAACAAAGGTTTTCTGATCATTTGTCCGGAGGTATAGTCCACCTTAGTGGTAACGATACGAGGAGCTGGCTGCACGCCCTTGGGAGGCGTTGGTTTTGTCATCAACAAAGCCAATAAGAAAATCAGCGCGCCTTGTGCAAGACCAAAGAACAGGAAGGCATGCTCATAGCCATCGGCAAGAATCATATTGCCAATTGGAATTACTGTAATTGCTGCGCCAGCTCCAAAGCCTGCTGCAGTCAAACCAGCAGCTAGACCACGTTTATCCGGAAACCATTTCAGCGCATTACCAACGCAAGTGCCGTAAACACAACCAGCGCCAATACCAGCAACAACAGCTGCTGCATAAAGCATTTCGAGTGAAGTTGCATAACTATCCATCACCCAACCAGCTGCAGCAAATACAGAGCCGATCAAGATAACGATGCGAGGTCCAAATTTATCAACCATCCAACCTTCAACTGGAACCAGCCAAGTTTCTACTACGATGAAGATTGAGAAAGAGAGTTGGATTGCAGATAAAGCCCAGCCAGTTTTAATCTGAATGGGGTTAACAAACAAAGTCCAGGCATATTGAAGATTGGCAACCAATCCCATGCAAATAATTCCGAATACCAACTGCGCCCAACGGTTATGCCATGGCTTACTCACGATTTATGCTCTCCTGATTATTTCTTTTTGTAGATTACGCACCCTCTTTAAGGGCTCAGTAATTCTCAGACATCAACCCTTTAATTATCTTGATGATCATCAAGATAATTTCATTTGCGCACTAGTGATTACCCCTAAACCAAGTAATTGAATTACAAGGCACTTCTGCTTAGTCGCCAGCACTCCCAATTCCCTTTAGGCATAAAAAAAGCCACCCGAAGGTGGCTTTTTGAATTACTGTAATTTTTAAATTACATTCCGCGATAGGCGCCGTCAAAATCATAATGACGAGCAGGCTTGGCTTGGCTTGGCTTGCTTTCAGAAAAAAGCTGGTGAAACATATTCAATAACTGGGTCATTTGAATCTCCTTAAGGGTTAGTACCTACATTGTACCCTAATTTGGAGATTTATCTAGGGTAAACCCTTAAAAAGACTTAAATGTTTTGTTAGCAATAATTAACTTATAAGTCTTTGATTTAATTGAAAATAATCGCCATCAACGCCTGAGAGTCAAGGAATTAACTCAAATATCCACCTTGAGCACTCAAATTGGTGCCGCTTGCCGGAATCGAACTGGCGACCTTTTCATTACGAATGAACTGCTCTACCAACTGAGCTAAAGCGGCGGTAAATAAATTCTAGCGGAAGCGATCCAACAACTTCTTGCTCACTTTATCCAACTGAGTGGCATCTTTGATCAAGAACTGCAAGCCATTGGAATCTGCGATGAGTAGCGTATTGCCGGCAATGCGACGAATATCTTCTTCACCCTTGAGGCGAATGCGAGTTGGGCCGCGATCCGTCTCAATGTCCCAAATACTGGGGGTTGCGAAGGTTGAAACCTTGGTAATTTTTTCAATGACGGGCATGAACTCACGCGCAGCCAATTCTTCCTCAATAAGTGCGAGTTCGAACTCCGGAATGGCGGCGATATTCTCAAACCAGCAAAGCTCTTTGCCAGACTGATCCATTAAACATATGCCGGCACCTGGAGCGGTAATCGGAAACGCCCTGACTGGATGAATGCCCACGTGACGATGACCCGCAGCGTCAATCAAGACTAAGCGCCCTAATGAGTCGCGCTCTAACTGATGGGGCTTTGTATGTGCATTGAAATTACTCATACGCCACCACCAATATGTTTAGCGGCTTCTTGAAGCGCTTCTTCTTCGCGCTCATCAAGACTCTCACCGATAGCGCCACCTTCAACCAACTCAGCAGCATGGCGAAGTTGCGCTTGATACAGGGTGTAATAAGCGCCCTGCGCTTCCATTAGCTGGTCGTGCGAACCGATCTCCACAATCTCACCCTTATCCAATACCACCAAGCGATCTGCTTTTCTTAAGGTAGATAGGCGGTGTGCAATAGCAATCGTAGTACGACCTTTAACAAGGTTATCTAAGGCGCGCTGGATTTCTTTTTCAGTGGTGGTATCAACTGAAGAAGTCGCTTCATCCAAGATTAAGATACTTGGATTAATCAGTAATGCACGAGCGATAGAAATCCGTTGACGCTCCCCACCAGATAGCGATTGACCGCGCTCCCCCACTAGCGAGTCATAGCCCAATGGCAAGCGTAAAATAAATTCATGGGCGTGGGCGGCGCGTGCAGCTTCGATAATTTCTTCACGAGACGCATCCGGCTTGCCATAAGAAATATTCTCTGCAATCGTTCCAAAAAACAAAAATGGTTCTTGTAAGACTAAGCCAATACACTTGCGATAGTCAGCAATACCAATACTGCGAATATCGCGCCCATCTAAAGTAATTGCACCGGCACTAACATCATAGAAGCGACAAATTAAATTCACTAGCGTGCTCTTGCCTGAGCCACTGTGACCTACCAAGCCAATCATTTCACCGGGGGTAATATCGAGATCAATTCCTTTGGATACAGCACGATTACCATAGCGAAAGCCTACGCCACGCATAGCGATGCGGCCTTGGACATTGATCAGCGGCGCTGGATTGATTGGCTCTGGAACACTAGAGACATGATCCAAAATATCAAAGATTCGTTTGGCTCCGGCCGCTGCCTTTTGAGTATGAGAAACAATACGACTCATCGAATCTAAGCGGATATAAAACCGACCGATGTAAGCAAGGAAGGCGATCAATACACCCACGGTCACTTTTTGATGGGCCACCTGCCAAATACCAAAACCCCACACAACCAAAAGGCCAGTCTCAGTCAACAAAGTAACTGTTGGCGAGAATAGACCCCACACGCGATTAACACGATCGTTAATTTGAAGATTATGTTTATTCGAATCTACAAAACGCTTGAGCTCGCGATCCTCTTGTGCAAAGGCTTTCACTACTCGGATACCCGGAATCGTATCAGCCAAAATATTCGTCACCTCGGACCAGATGCGATCAATCTTTTCAAAACCAAAACGTAACTTGTCACGCACTACATGAATCATCCAAACAATAAACGGCAAGGGTGCAAGAGTGACTACAGCAAGTAAGGGGTCAATTGACACCAAGATGGCGGCAGTCATCGTAATCATCAAGACATCAGTTGCAAAATCGAGCGCATACAAGGATAGGAAAACGCAAATGCGATCCGTCTCAGCACCAATGCGCGCGATCAAGTCGCCAGTTCGCTTGCCACCAAAATATTCCAAAGAAAGCTTGAGTAAATGTTCAAAGGTGGTGTTGCGTAAATCAGCGCCGATGCGCTCACTCACCAGTGCTAGTAAATAAGTTTTCCACCAACCCAGCCCCCAAGCCACTATGGCTGCACCAAATAAGGCGAGCAAATACATACTGGCTAAATGAAAATCAATCGGCAATCCTTTTTCGTACGGAATCAACACGTGATCCATTAAAGGCATCGTGAGATACGGCGGAATGAGAGTTGCTCCGGTTGATAGCAGAGTCAATACAAAGCCCAACAGTAATTGCCTCTTATATGGGCGGGCAAAACGCCAAAGCTTGAATAAGGTCCAAGTTGAGGGCGGCTTATCAAACTCAGGGTCGCAATTAGGGCAGACATCTGAATTTGCAGATTTAGGAGTCAAACAAACGGGACACACCTGCTTGTCGTACTCGCTCGATTCGGCAAGCTCACTGCCAGCGGGGTGTCCTTGGGACAACTGCTTAAATGCAGCCTGTAGACGTAAAACCTGCGGGTTTACCGCTAGCGTGAAATGCCAAAGTCTGAGCAAACGATCGGCAGCCTCCAGTTTGAGAGTCCCGACGCCCGCGTGATCCCCGTGCAAAAGATGTGCTCCATGACTCATCGGCCAGGATTCAAAAACCTTGCCATCAGTCCAAATCAAACCCTGATTGGCCAGTAAAAGCAGGCTTTTTTGGAAACGCAAATCCGCATCCAAATCCAACTCCACCCATGCCAGTATGGCTTCTAGGTTCCGGATCGGGGATATTGACGACCCCAGAACACCCCGCCAATCGCTTGGTAGTGTGGAGGAGGATGGGGAGATTTCAGGCTTCATTGACCCTAAAAGTATAGTGGAGCTAGATTTTTTCTATTTATAGCTACTGTCAACTTTAATGACTGGAAAGCCGTTAAAGTTGACAGTAAGGCTTTTTATGTATTTTTGCTAATTTTGTGGATTTCCAATAACTACTAGAAACAGAGAGACGTTCTGACGGTTCCCGCCCAATAAGGCGATTACCTTGCGATTCCACACATGCCCCAGTTACTAGACAAAACCATTGAGATTCTGAGTGTTAAGCATCTCCGCGGGCCCAATATGTGGACCTACCATCCCGTTATTGAGGTCTGGATTGATATTGGTGATCTGGAAGACTACCCCTCTAACCTCATTCCCGGTTTTTACGACCGCCTAGTCAAAGCCCTACCTAGCCTTCAAGAACATCGTTGCAGCTATGGTGAAGCCGGCGGATTCCTCAAGAGAGTTGAGGAAGGTACGTGGCCGGCACACATCATGGAGCATCTAACCTTAGAGCTTCAAAACTTGGCTGGCATCCCAGGTGGTTTTGGCAAGGCACGTGACGGTGATCGCCGCAGCGTATATAAGGTAATGGTAAGCGCCATCAACGAAGAAGTTACATTGACCGCCCTGAAATATGCTCGCGATCTTTACCTTGCATTGGCCCAAGACAGCAAAGACTGTGTTGCTGAAGTCCAAACCATTATTGAAAACCTCCGCGAACTCGGCGATGATCTCCTGCTAGGACCAAGTACCGCCTGTATTGTGAATGCCGCCGAAGAGCGTGGCATTCCATCCATCCGCCTGTCTGAAGGCAATTTAGTGCAACTGGGATACGGTGCAAAGCAACGGCGCATTTGGACTGCCGAGACCGATCAAACCAGTGCAATCGCTGAAACCATCTCTAGAGATAAAGATCTCACAAAGAGCTTATTAGCTAGCGCTGGCGTACCCATCCCGGAAGGCAGAACTGTTAGCAGTCCAGATGATGCATGGGAAGCAGCACAAGATATAGGCTTACCAGTCGTAGTCAAACCAATCGACGGCAATCATGGTCGCGGCGTATTTATTAACCTTTATACCCAACAAGAAATTGAATCTGCTTATGCAGTTGCTATTGATGAAGGCAGTGAAGTTTTGGTTGAGCGGCATATTGTTGGTGACGAACATCGCCTATTAGTCGTTGGCAACAAAGTAGTTGCTGCTGCCAAAGGGGAGACTGTTTGGGTTTCTGGCGATGGTAAACATACCGTACTTGAATTAATACAAATTCAGATTAACTCAGACCCTCGGCGCGGCACCACCGAAGAGTGCCCTCTTAATCCAGTACGCATCGACTCTGCAGTTGAACTAGAACTGGCGCGCCAAAAACTGACCGGCGCTAGCATTCCAGCGCTCGATCATAAAGTGTTGATACAAAGTAATGGCAATGTCGCCTTTGATGTTACCGACTTAGTCCATCCCGATGTAGCAAGTCAAGTGGCTTTGGCA
Organism: Polynucleobacter sp. Latsch14-2; assembly: GCF_018881925.1. GTDB lineage: Bacteria > Pseudomonadota > Gammaproteobacteria > Burkholderiales > Burkholderiaceae > Polynucleobacter. The sequence continues at coordinate 20,764 of NZ_JACVPL010000005.1, forward strand.
GCACGTGTGGTTGGTCTTGAGATTGCTGGTGTTGATTTAGTCGCACAAGATATCAGCAAGCCGCTTGAGTCACAAAACGCCGCCATTGTTGAGGTGAATGCTGGCCCAGGCCTTCTGATGCATCTCAAGCCCGCTAGTGGCAAACCACAACCGGTCGGCAAAGAAATTGCCAATCACCTATTTCCGCTTGGAACCGATTTCAGAATTCCGGTGGTTGGCATTTGTGGTGAACGTGGCAAAACGCCTGTTGCCGAAATGATTGCTCACTTCCTGAGATTAACAAACCGTTATGTAGGTCTTTCGAGCAGTAAAGGATTATCTTTTGGTAATCGCACGATACCCAAAAGCAATGCCACTAATTGGGAGAACGCTCGCCGCACTCTATTAAATCGTGCTGTTGAAGCTGCCGTAATTGAAAATAACCATCTATCGATGTTGATTGAAGGTTTGGCATACGACCGTTGTCAAGTTGGGGTTGTTTTAAATATTGATCCCAAGGCTAATTTTCCGCAATATGCCATCTTTGATGAAGACCAAGTCTTTAGCATTGTCCGCACCCAGGTAGATGTTGTTTTGCCCAATGGGGTTGCCGTACTCAACGCCGATGATCCCATGGTCATTCAGATGGCAGAGCTTTGCGATGGTGAAGTAATTTTCTTTACACAAAACCCTCACTCACTAGCCATTGAGAAACATCTTCAGAATGATGGTCGCGTTGTCTTGGTTGGTAACCAGCAACTCACTCTCAGACGTGGCAAGTTAGATCAAAAGAGCATCCCCGTACCCCGCCACTCCACGCCTAGTGCGAGCTCACCATGGATGAACATGAATCTTGGAGCCGCCATTGCCGCTGCATGGGCCTTAGACATCCCTTTTAATGTGATTGAAGCTGGTGCTGAGACCTTCGCTCCCGCCATCAATACCGCAACAGGAGCTTAATTGGAAATCACCCGAATTCGGATGCTGCGCGGCCCTAACTTATGGAGTCGTCACACAGCACTAGAAGCCATTGTCTCTTGCGAAGCATCTGAACAATCAATTGACTCCATCCCCCAATTTGAAAACAAAATTCGCGCACGTTTTCCTCAGCTTGGAAGTATGCGACGTGGCGGGCACAATGAAGTCTTAGCTTTATCTCATGCCTTAGAGCATGCCGCCTTGGGTTTACAAGCACAAGCGGGCTGTCCAGTTACCTTTAGTCGTACCGTTCAAACTATTGAGCCAGGCGTTTATCAAGTAGTTGTTGAATATATTGAGGAAGTTGTTGGTCGTATGGCTTTCGACTTTGCATTTGCCTTAATTCAAGCAACCTTAAACGATGCGCCATTTGATTTAGCTGCTGCCCTCTCTGAGCTAGAGGCGCTTTACGAAGATGTTCGCCTAGGGCCAAGCACTGGATCCATCGTCGACGCTGCAGTTCAACGTAATATTCCATTTCGCAGAATGACTGAAGGCAGCATGGTGCAGTTTGGTTGGGGTAGCAAACAAAAAAGAATTCAGGCTGCAGAAACCAGCAATACCAGCGCCATTGCCGAAGCAATAGCTCAGGATAAAGAGCTCACAAAAAATTTACTCACCGCCGCTGGCGTGTCAGTCCCGATTGGTGTTGTTGTGACCACAGCTGATGCTGCATGGCAAGCTGCGCAAAAAATCGGTGGGCCTATTGTGCTCAAGCCAAAAGATGGCAATCAAGGCAAAGGTGTGGTCGCCAATATTCAAACAGAGGAAGAGGTACGCGCAGGCTTTGTAGTCACTCAAGCCTTTGGCAGTGAAACGATTGTCGAACGCTACCTTCCAGGCGCTGATTACCGCTTACTTGTCGTTGGCAACCGACTCTCTGCTGCTGCTCGTCGCGAGCCCGCACAAGTGGTTGGGGATGGCATCAATAGCGTTGCCAAGTTAGTTGAAAATGAGAACCAAAATCCATTACGGGGCGACGGTCATGCAACTGCTCTGACAAAAATTCGTTTTGATGATATTGCTTTGGCGCACTTAGCCAGCTCCAACCTCACCCCAGAATACGTTCCCAAAAAAGGTGAACGTGTTTTATTACGCAATAACGCCAACCTGAGTACTGGTGGTACTGCCACCGATGTAACTGATGATGTTCACCCAGATGTTGCTGCGAGCGCGATTGCTGCAGCACAAATGATTGGCTTAGATATTGCTGGTGTAGATATTCTCTGTGAAGCTATTTATAAACCCCTTGAAGTACAGGGTGGCGGCATTGTGGAAGTCAATGCTGCGCCAGGACTACGTATGCACCTCAAGCCTTCTTACGGCAAAAGCCGTGCTGTTGGCGAAGACATTATCAATATGATGTTTCCTCCAGGTGAAAATGGTCGGATTCCCGTTGTTGCAGTCACCGGCACCAATGGTAAGACCACCACTGTTCGCTTAATCTCCCACTTACTTACTGAGACCGGTCTACGTGTTGGCATGACGACGACTGATGGCGTCTACATTAATAACAGACTGATCGATTCTGGTGACTGCAGTGGTCCGCGTAGCGCCCGTAATGTCTTAATGCACCCTGATACTGATGCTGCCGTCCTAGAAACAGCTCGCGGAGGTATGCTGCGGGAGGGCTTGGGTTTTGACCGCTGCGAAGTAGCCGTCGTCACCAATATTGGTGAAGGTGATCATCTGGGTCTGAACTTCATCGCCAGCGTTGAAGATCTAGCCATTCTCAAACGTGTGATTGTGCAAAACGTTGCGCCTACTGGTGCGGCTGTTCTGAATGCAGCTGACCCCATCGTCGCCAAAATGGGTGACGTTTGTTCGGGTCGCGTTATTTTCTTTGCACAGAATCAACACCATCCAGTGATTGCGGCTCACCGCGCTAAGAATAAAAAAGTAATTTACTTTGATGGCGCTTATATTGTCGCCTCCAAAGGCTCACGCGTCATGTATCGCTTCCCGGTTAGCGAGATTCCATTGACCCAAAATGGTGTATTGGGCTTTCAAATAGAAAATGCGATGGCTTCAATTGGTGCTGCGTGGGCACTTGGCTTAGATGCCGAAAAGATTGCACGCGGATTGCACAGCTTTGAAAGTACGGCTAATGCAGCCCCAGGTCGCTTCAATCAATTTCAACACCATGGCGCCACTGTGATTGCTGACTATGGCCATAATCCTGATGCCATGCGCGCACTGGCTAGTGCCATTGAGGCCATGAAGCCCAATCAAAGCCATGTTGTTATCAGCGGCGCAGGTGATCGTCGTGATGAGGATATTCGTGAACTAACCCGGATACTAGGTAACTCTTTTGATAAGGTCATTTTGTACGAAGACCAATGCCAACGCGGTCGTGAAGATGGTGAAGTTCTTAAACTTCTGCAAGAGGGTTTAGTTGGCGCCACCAAGACAAAACAAATCAAAGAGATCCGTGGAGAGTTTTTAGCGATTGATACCGCGCTCAATGATCTCGCTGCTGGTGATATTTGCTTGATCTTAATTGACCAAGTTGAGGAATCTCTCGCCTACCTCAAGGAAAAAGTTCAGCCTTAAGCGTGGTAGTGACGCAGGCGATCAATCTCTTCCTTAGAGCCCAGCATCACTGAGACGCGCTCATGTAATTCGGTTGGCACCAAATCCATGATGAGTTCTTTGCCATTCGTAGAGGCCCCACCAGCCTGCTCTACTAAGAAGCTCATCGGGTTGGCCTCATACATCAGGCGTAATTTTCCAGGCTTGTGTGGTTCACGCTGATCCCAGGGATACATAAAAATCCCACCACGCGAAAGTACGCGATGGACATCGGCAACCATGGAGGCAATCCAGCGCATATTGAAATCTTTATCGCGCTCACCACTACTACCAGCAAGGCACTCTTCAACATAGCGACGCACTGGCTCGGCCCAATGGCGCATATTGGACATATTGATCGCAAACTCTTTGGTTGAATGCGATATTTCTACGGAGTGCTTAATGAGGATAAATTCACCAGTTACCTTGTTTAAGGTAAACATCACTACCCCATCACCCAATGTCAACGCCATAGTGGTTTGAGGACCGTAGACTACATATCCAGCAGCAACTTGATGACGACCAGATAATAAGAAATCAGCAGTCTGCAATGGCGCTTTCGCATCTTGCTTTTTCAAGACGGAAAAGATGGTGCCAATAGAAACGTTGACATCAATATTCGAAGATCCATCCAATGGATCAAATAGCAGCAGATAGTCACCAGCACCTTGCACAGGAAGTGGCAATTCCATTTCTTCAGAAGCAAGACCAGCCAAAGATTTACAACCTTGCACACCCTCGATCAAAAGATCGTTCGCAATCACATCTAACTTTTGCTGTACTTCACCCTGCACATTGCCGGTTCCAGCGGACCCCAACAAACCAATCAAGGCACCTTGCGCCACTTCATGACTTAGCGTGTTGCAAGTATCAGCCACTGCCAATAAAAGTTCTTGCAGACCAGCAGGCACAACGGCACCCTTTACCTTGGTCATCTCGAGGTATTGCTTGAAATTCGTCTTTAAGCTGATTGGGGTGTTCAAAAATGATTCTCCGTAGTGTTTCGTAGTGCTTGTTAGCGCCCTAATGGTAATTAGGGTCTATTTTGCCTTGTTCTTAGACTCATCCATAATTTATATCTAACCCACGAGACTTGGCGGGAAAGTGCCAAATATGAAGGCAATACCCCGATAAAGTTCCTAGCTTCACTTCAAGCGATTTAAGTCGCCCAAGCCCAAAATTTAATTTCCCAGTGCCTTAGAAATCACCTCCCTGACATCAGCAGACAGGGTCTTGCAGGCAGCCACTTCTTCCAAATAAGCATGCATCTTGCCTTGATAGGGTTGGGCAAAAAGGCGCCAACGGTCTAAGGCCCTCGCTAAGCGGGCTGCAACCTGAGGGTTAATTGGATCGAGCGCCAATACCGCCTCAGCCCAAAAAGCATAACCACTACCATCAGCTTGATGAAAGCTTGCGGGATTAGCCATACAAAATGCATGAATCACACTGCGCACACGATTGGGGTTGTTCATCTTGAATACATCATGCTCCCGCAAGCGATATACATCTGTCAGAGTTAGCTCAGCGCCATCCACTGGCGGACGACTCGATTGCAAAGCAAACCACTTGTCCACCACCAAAGGATCATCAGCAAAGCGTTGATAAAAATCAGCTAGACATTCTTTTGCATCTTTTGATCCGTGTATCACCAAGGCGGCTAGCGCAGCATAACGATCAGTCATGTTGTCAGTAGTTTTATATTGATTGACTGCCATTGCGGACCAGATTGACGCGTCCGCCTCCAACAGCATACTTAAAGCCAAATTCTTCAGGGCACGCTTGCCTGCGCTGATGGCATCAGGCTTAAAGCCGTCAGGCGTTTGCATTTGTTGATAAAGAGCAGCCCATTCCAAGCATAAGCCACTAGCTAAGGCCCGACGAAATGAACGCCTAGAACGGAAGATTTGTTGCGGATCAACGCTAGCGCACTGCTCATACAAATAGGTTTCAGCTGGAAGGGTTAGCGCAAGCTCTTTAAATGCGGGGTCTAACTCGGGATCCATTAAAAGATTGCGATAAGCATTCATTAATTTCTCATCGGGCAAACGATTTTCTAAAATCATTTGCATGGCTAATTTCTGCCCAGACTCCCAACGATTAAAGGCGTCATCATCACTTGTGAATAGGGTCAATAAATCCGCTTCAGCTTGAGAAAAATCTAAATTAATTGGGGCTGAGAAATTTCGGTTAATCGACAGAACTGGTCGCTCATCGATATTCTCAAAAGTCCAGGTTTGCTTCGCCTCTGTGAGTTCGAGCAATTGCTCTTCATGATCATTGGCGGCAGCTAACAAACGCATCTTCAATGGAATATGAAAAGGCCTCTTCTCGGGCTGACCGGGGCTTGCCACACAGGTTTGACTTAAGGTAAGGTGATATTGTTTTTTAGCTGCATCGTATTCTTCTTCGACCCTAACGCGCGGGGTACCAGCCTGGCTATACCAATTTTTAAATTGGTTTAAATCGCGCTCGTTGGCATCAGCCATTGCCGCCAAAAAGTCGTCACAAGTAACCGCCTGACCATCATGGCGCTTGAAATACAGATCCATCCCCTTGCGAAAACCATCAACGCCCAGCAGGGTTTGATACATGCGCACAACTTCAGCGCCCTTTTCATATACGGTTACCGTGTAGAAGTTATTAATCTCTTGATACTCGTCAGGACGAATGGGATGTGCCATGGGTCCCGCATCTTCTGGGAACTGAAGTTGTCGCAAAGTACGCACATCCTCAATACGCTTTACTGCCCTGCCAGATTCACTACCCATTTGATCAGCAGAAAACTCTTGATCCCGAAAGACTGTCAGACCTTCTTTTAGTGAAAGCTGAAACCAGTCCTGGCAAGTCACACGATTACCAGTCCAATTATGAAAATATTCGTGAGCTACAACACTTTCAATATTGGCGAAGTCAATATCCGTCGCAGTCTCTGGCTGTGCTAATACGTACTTAGTATTGAAAATATTTAGGCCCTTGTTTTCCATGGCGCCCATATTAAAATCGCTCACCGCCACAATCATGAAGCGCTCAAGATCCAACTCTAAACCGTAGCGCTTTTCATCCCAATGAATCGAGGCAATCAAGGAGTCCATCGCATGACGGGTTTTCTTGAGGTCATGTGGCTCAACCCAAATTTGCAATAATTTTTTTGCGCCGCTACTAGTGGCAATCGTTTCTTCAATGCACTCCAGCTTGCCAGCCACTAGGGCAAATAAATAAGATGGTTTTGGAAAAGGGTCTTCCCATACGGCGCTATGCCAGCCGTTTGGTAACTTTTCTTTACTAAGTAAGTTTCCGTTAGCCAACAATACCGGGCACTCAATTTCGCGTGCACGCAAGGTCACGCGGAACTTGGCCATAACATCAGGTCGATCAAGGAAATAAGTAATTTTTCTAAAGCCTTCCGCCTCACACTGCGTGAAGAAATTCCCATTAGAAACATACAAACCCATGAGCGACGTATTTTTCTCGGGAATACAGATGCAAATGATTTCAACCACAAAGAGGTCTTTGCCATCATTGGGTAGCGAATGAATGCTCAGTGTTTCAGGTGTTAATTCAAAATGGCGATGTGCTTCACCATTGATACGCAAGCTCACAAACTCGAGCTCTTGCCCCTGCAACACCAAAGGCATTCCAACCTCATGATGCTTACCTGGCAATACTTCAAGCCGACTTTTAATAATGGTTCTTGCGGGATCTAATGCGATATCTAATTCGACTTGCCCGAAGGTGTAATTTGGAGGGCGGTATTCGAGCCTGCGAAAGCTCTGCGGCAGATCAGTTTTCATAAAAGCAATTTTAGTCGCCCTTGAACTTAACTCCAGATTAGTGTGGCGACCCCAATTGCAATGAATGTGACCGCTGCAACTGCGTGCACCCACTTGATTGGCATGCGCTTAGTAAATTTTTGACCCGCCCAAACAGCCGGCACGTTTGCCAACATCATCCCCAAAGTAGTGCCAATTGTTACCGATAAAACATCTGAATATCTTGCGCCTAACGCAATGGTTGCGATCTGGGTCTTATCACCCATCTCAGCCAAGAAAAATAAGCCAATCGTCAGTAAAAATACCTGGAACGCTCGGTCTGCTACCTTGCTACCTTCAGCATCATCGATATGATCTGGCACCAAAAGCCATAAACCGATACCCAGAAAACTGAGGCTTAAGACCCATTTGAGGACTTCTGGGTTCATTAAAGTTGTTAACCACTCACCCAGAAAGGCAGCGCAGGCATGGTTTGCAATGGTGGCAATAAAAATACCGCCAATAATTGGCAAAGCCTGCTTAGGGTAACGAGCCGCCAACATTAAGGAAAGTAATTGGGTTTTATCCCCCATTTCCGCCAAGGCAACTACCCCAGCAGACAGCGTTAGAGCAGAAAAGTCCATATATTCAGTTAGTTAGGTATTTTCTATCAATATTGTTAATTAATACAATTTGGCTATTAAGCCTCTGCGTCCTACACTTACGAACATACAAAAAGTGATGAATGTCACCCACAAGCATAGAGGATAAAAATGACAACTCGCGAAGGTAGTTTAGAAGCCCCGACCCGCCACCCCTTGGATTGGCAAAATCCAAAGTTCTATGACAAGGCCGATCTTGAAAATGAGATGGAGCGCGTATTTGATCTGTGTCATGGCTGTCGTCGCTGTGTCAGCCTCTGTGGCTCTTTCCCTACTCTGTTTGATTTGGTGGATGCCACTGAAGATTTGGAGATGGCACAAGTGGATAAAGCGGATTACCAACAGGTAGTAGATCAATGCTACCTCTGCGATGTTTGCTACATGACCAAATGCCCTTATGTACCACCACATCCTTGGAATATCGACTTTCCCCATTTGATGTTACGCGCCAAAGCCGTGAATTTCAAAGATGATAAGGCTACTTTCCGCGATAAATTGCTTTCCTCTACTGATAAGTTAGGGCACTTCGCAGGCATTCCAATCGTGACTCAGGCGGTGAATGCCGTCAACAGCACAGGCCTTGCGCGTTTAGTAATGGAAGGGGCTCTAGGGGTTGATAAAAATGCTTGGATTCCAGAATACGCCAGCAAGACCTTCCCTCAGATTGCAGAAAAATCAGAAAACTTGCCAGCCATTGATGGCAAAAAGACTCCTGGCAAAGTTGCCATTTACGCTACCTGCTATATCAATTACAACGAACCTGGAATTGGTCAAGATTTGATCAAGGTTCTCAAACACAATCGAATCCCATATGAGCTAGTAGATAAGGAGGCCTGCTGCGGCATGCCTAAGCTGGAGTTGGGCGATCTAGAATCTGTCGCAGAAAATAAAGAAAAAAATATTCCCAAGCTGGCTAAATTAGCCCGAGATGGTTATGCCATCTTGACACCAATTCCTTCTTGCACGCTAATGTTTAAGCAAGAGCTTCCATTGATGTTCCCGGATTGCGAAGATACTCAATTAGTTAAAGAGGCCATGTGGGATCCGTTTGAATACTTCGTTGCGCGCAACTCCGATGGGCTTCTCAAGACTGATTTCAGCAAAGAGTTAGGTCACGTCAGTTATCACATGGCTTGCCATTCTCGAGTACAAAATGTCGGGCAAAAAACAGCTGAAGCCCTGCGCCTAGTGCCAGGTACAGAAGTAAATGTTGTCGAGCGTTGCTCTGGCCACTCTGGCACATGGGGAGTGAAGAAAGAGTTTCATGAAATGGCAATGAAGATTGGCAAACCTGTGTTTAAGAGAATGGCAGAAGAAGAGCCAAACTACATCAGCTCTGACTGCCAACTTGCTGGTCACCATATCGAACAAGGCATGGAAGAACTCGGCCTACCTAAATCAGAAATGGCGCATCCACTGACATTGCTTGCAAAAGCATATGGTCTATAAATTGAGAAGCTAACAGAATAGGAATATAGCAGTATGGGAAAAATTACACGCGATAGCCTCTTAAGCCTTGAGGCATATCACAAGGAGCGCCCCGCTTTTCGTGAAAAAGCAATTACAGAGCGTCGCTTGCGTACGGTTCATCTTGGCGATCATCTCACTATGATTTTTGAGAATGAATTTTTAATGCGCTACCAGATTCAAGAGATGTTGCGCGTAGAAAAAACATTCGAAGAAGAAGGTATGCAGGATGAACTAAATGCCTATAACCCCTTAGTGCCAGATGGCTCTGATTTCAAGGCAACGATGATGTTGGAATACCCTAATGAGGCAGATCGCAAAGTAGCGTTAGCAAAATTAGTGGGTATTGAACATCAAATATTTATTGAGGTCGAAGGTCAGCCACGCGTATACGCCATTGCTGATGAAGATTTGGAGCGCTCCACACAAGAAAAGACTTCAGCAGTTCATTTCATGCGCTTTGATCTCACAGATGATATGAAGATAGCCTTGAAGGCTGGCGCCCAGATGATGGTGGGTTGTGACCACAAGGAATACCCCATGCATGTCAAAACCCTCACACCTGAAACGCTAGCCTCCTTAGTTTCCGATCTAAGCTAATACCATACTAAGCAGTCAACAGCTCTTCGGCTGACACAAAGTCCAGTCGTTGAGCTTGCGCTACAGGCTCAGAAGTAAGCATGCCGCGATGCACACTCAAGCCATTGCGCAAATGATGGTTAATAGACAACGCCTTAATCACTCCACGGTTGGCCAATACCTCCACAAAGGGATAGGTTGCATTCGTTAGAGCAAAGGTTGATGTTCTAGCAACCGCACCTGGCATATTCGCAACACAATAATGAATCACCCCATCCACTAGGAATGTGGGGTCTGCATGTATAGTGGGCTTGGAGGTTTCAAAACAGCCACCCTGATCAATCGCTACATCCACCACCACCGATCCGGGCTGCATTTTGCGCACCATGTCGTGAGTGACTAACTTTGGCGCGGCCGCACCTGGCAATAAGACTGCGCCAATGACTGCGTCTGCAGTACAAACTTCTCGCTCAACCAAAAGAGGGTCAGAGTAAAAAGTTCTAACCCGGTTGCCATAAAGGGCGTCAATCTGACGCAAGCGCTCAATATCACGATCGAAAATACAAACGTCTGCTCCAATACCTACAGCCATTTGCAGAGCATTCCGCCCAACAACTCCACCACCCAATATCACCACTTTGGCAGGGGCAACCCCGGGAACGCCTGCCATCAATACACCGAGTCCTCCATGTGTTTTTTCTAGGTGTGATGCCGCCGCCTGAATAGACATCCTGCCCGCTACCTCACTCATCGGTGCCAAAAGCGGAAGAGCGCCATTCATAGAAGTGACCGTTTCATAGGCTATACAGCTTGCACCAGAGTTAATCAAAGCTTGGGTTTGCGCAGGGTCTGGCGCAAGATGTAAATAGGTAAACAAGATTTGCTCCTCGCGCAACATCGCACACTCTTGCGGCTGAGGTTCTTTTACTTTAACAATCATTTCTGATTTGCTATACACCTCTGCAGCACTATTAATTAAAGTAGCGCCCGCAATACGATAGGACTCATCGCTTAAGCCAATCTGTGCACCAGCACCCCGCTGCACTAGAACTGAGTGCCCTTGCTTACATAGCCCACGAACATTTCCAGGGGTCAGCCCTACGCGAAATTCATTGTTTTTAACTTCTTGAGGTACACCAATAATCATTTCAATCTCCTTTATTTAAATTCACGACTCAACTTTGTTTTGCGGTGCAGTCCAGCGATATAAAACATCACGTAATACACAGCTAATAAGCATGGCCCCAATACCAAGGCAATCCGTGCATCCTCATGAAAGCCCATCAAGACCACTACTAGGCAAATAAAAGCCAATGCAAACCACGAGGAATACGGAGCCCAAGGCGCTTTGTAGCTAAGTTCAGCAACTTGAGTCGCAGTTAAGGATTTGCGGAATTTCATCTGCGTGATCAGAATGGAAATCCAGACCATCAAACCAACAAAAGTCACGGCAGCCATGATGTATTGGAAGGCTTTATCAGGGACAAAGTAGTTCAAAACTACGCCTGTCATACAGACCGCAACAGTAGCTATCACAGCACGATGTGGCACACCATACTTCGATAGCTTGGCAAATGACGATGGGGCATAACCATTGGCAGATAAGGCATATAACAATCGTCCACCACTAAAGATACCTGCATTACACGATGACAGTGCTGCCGTGATGACAACAAAGTTAATCAGGCCAGCTGCTTCACGCAAACCAATGCGCTCAAACATCACAACAAATGGACTACCCTGTTGGCCAATTTCACTCCAAGGGAAGATTGCCAGAATAACGAGGATCGCACCCATGTAAAAAATCAAGATTCGCCATGCCAATGAATCAATTGCCATTGGTATGGTTTTGCGTGGATTTTCAGCCTCACCAGCAGATAAACCAATCATCTCAATACCAACATAGGCAAACAGCACCATCTGCAATGACAGCAACATTCCAGAAATCCCATTCGGGAAAAATCCACCATGCTGCCAGAGGTTACTTAAACCAATCGGCTGCCAATCATTCGTAAATCCAAAGAGAATGACTGAACCACCTAGTGCAATCATGGCAACAATTGCGACTACTTTGATCAAGGCAAACCAAAACTCAAATTCTCCAAAGACTTTGACAGCAATCAGATTAATGAGACCCATCATCACAATCGATGAGAGCGCCCAAATCCATTGGGGCGTCTCAGGAAACCAAATTCCCATTGAGTTTATTTATTAACAACAATTTAACATCTAGTATTTAGACAAATTGAGGGTAAATTAGGAGCTCAAGAGCGCCCTGGGGGTTCTTTTAAAACCAATCCCGACTTTTCAGGTACCCAACCCCCATGAACCAGAGGCTCCAACTAGAGGCAAGTTATCAGAATCTCTATCTATGTTTTTTAAAACGATTTAGGCTTTATCAATGCGTCAAAAAAAGCTACTGCGTAGATTAGTATTTTTAGCGCCATGAATCCGCGAACCTAAATTTTATTTTTTGGAATTTAGGCGAATGACTGCTTTGAGATGGTGATCTGCCTTTGACCCTACTTAAGCACCGCTGGCAGAATCCGACCCAAAGCAGCTATTTGAAAAGGCTATTTTTGCAGCAAGATTACCCGTTTGGAGCGTTACTTGCCTTCTCATATGCAGCTAACTTGGCCTTTAAATTACGCTCCTCCTGGAAGCGCTCAGTCTCATCCCGGACAACCGCAGCTATAGCAATAGGTTGATTTTGATCATCAAAAAGCATACTCACTGAAAAAGCAATAGAAATAGAGCGACCATCTTTATGGACAGCAGGCACTCTCAATAAGGTATTTCCATACTTTGTCACACCAGTCTGAATGGTATGAAAATATCCTTTTGAATGGCGCTCTCTAAAACGCTCGGGCGTAATAATACTGAGAGTTTTTCCTAGGGCCTCGTCTGAGCTATATCCAAAAATACGCTCGGCGGATGCGTTCCAAAACAAGATATTCTCATCTCGATCGGAAATAATCACAGCCTCGCCAATTTGGCTAACAAGTGTTTCGAAATCTATAGCGTTTGGCATTTTTAAACTCTATTTTTAAGTAATTTATGACTAAGCATACCCCAATAAAAAACCACCCGAAGGTGGTTCTCAGGGGCGCATCTATTTTTAGTAAGTCTTGTAAGAAAGGTACTTACCTGACAGCACTACTTGAACACGATCGCCCTTTGGATCAGGCTCGCGCTGGATATCCATTGAGAAATCGATTGCACTCATAATGCCATCGCCAAACTCTTCATGGATTAACTCTTTAATAGTAGTGCCATAAACACTCACAATCTCATACCAACGATAGATCAATGGGTCTGTTGGAACGGCGGTTGGCAGAGATCCTTTATAAGGAACAATTTGCAACCAAGCCATCTCTTCATCAGTCAAATCAAATAACTTACCAGCGGCTTCAGCCTGCACCTTAGTAAAGGTCATTTGACCTAAACAGCCTGCAGTAACCCACTCCTTTGATTCTCCTATTGCTTTTGCAATATCACTCCACTTCATGCCATTGCGAACTTTGGCTTCGATAATTTTTTGTGTAACTACTGAACGATCCATCTTTTTCTCCTAGTTTTAAGTTTTAGTTTATTAAGCAACAACCGCATCAACACCTGGAAGCACTACTACAGGCTTGTAACCATCCAACTCACCCTTAGCTCCTTTTACCTGTAGATCCTTTGATCGATTGACCAGAAAATCTACTAAATGGTTTCGCATTGGGTAATACATAGCATCATGATGTAAATTGGCCCGCTTTCTTCCTTTGGGCAAAGTGTTGACAACGATTTCAGCGATACGTGCATTAGGGCCGTTGCTCATCAGCATAATTTTGTCAGAAAGCAAGATTGCCTCATCAACATCGTGGGTGATCATAAATACAGTTTGATTTGTTTCTTTGCAAATTTTGAGTAGCTCATCCTGAATAACCCCACGAGTTAAAGCATCCAAGGCTCCGAATGGTTCATCAAGTAGTAGCATTTTTGGCTCAATTGCAAAGGCTCTTGCAATACCAACCCTTTGCTTCATACCGCCAGATAATTCAGATGGTTTTTTATTTTCAGCATTTACCAAGCCGACCATTGCTAGATACTTTTTGGAATGCTCAGTAATCTGCTCTTTTGACCAATCGGGATACTTTGACTTCACTGCAAAAGCCACATTCTGCAGTACTGTCATCCACGGCATTAATGCATGCCCTTGGAATACAACTCCACGCTCTAAACCAGGGCCCTGAATACGCTTACCAAGCATGATGGCATCGCCGCCAGTTGCTTCTTCAAGACCAGCAAGCACATTCAAAATAGTAGTTTTGCCACATCCGGAATGGCCGATGATACAAACAAACTCTCCTTTTTCGATTTCAAAATCTATTCCTTCAAATACTGGAGGTGCGTCAGCTTTATACGACTTGCTGAGGTTTGAAACTTTGAGGAATGTATTTTCAATCTGCATACGAAACCGCCTTTTGTAACTTGCCAAATGCTGTATCTAGCAACATTCCAACAATACCAATTAAAAGAATTGCAAAAATAACACTGGAGAGCGATAGGTTATTCCACTCATTCCATAAGAAGTAACCAATTCCGGTACCACCAACAAGCATCTCAGCAGCAACGATCACTAACCAGGCAATACCCATGGATATGCGCATACCAGTCAAAATGGTTGGTGCAGCAGCAGGAAGAATGACTAAGAATGCCTTACGTAAAGGAGAGACTTCCAATGTCTTGGCAACGTTTAATAATTCTTTACGTACATTAGCAACTCCAAATGCTGTGTTGAGGAGCATTGGCCATACGGAACAAATAAAGATCACAAAGATTCCAGAAATAGCAGAGTCTTTGATGGTGTAGAGCGCGATAGGCATCCAAGCCAATGGCGAAATCGGCTTCAGAATTTGAATGAATGGATTAAATGCCTCGTAAGCCAATGGTGACATGCCGATCCAGAATCCAAACGGAATAGCTACTATCATCGCCAACAAGAATCCTAAGGCAACACGCGCCAAAGAATAGGCCAGTTGAATACCAATTCCCTTATCGTTCGGACCATTGTCATAAAAAGGGTGTGACAACTGCTTATAGATAGTCTCCCCCATCTGCGTTAAGGTTGGAAACCCAGTTTTTTGAACAGGCTCACTACCGCCCTGACCCATGAGGCTGTTGTACTCACTAGAGCCAGTTGATACCCCAGGCGGCGGTGTAACTTTTTGTGTTGTAGCCATATGCCAGATAAATAAGCACATGAGTAAAATCACAACCGATAGAATTGCGCCTTTAACCTTAATTGATACTGTTTTCATTCATTTACCTTACGTTCATGCTTTATTAGTTTGAAAAGATTTCAAATAGGCTGCTGGCTGACTAGGGTCAAACTCTTTACCCATAATCTTGTCTTTTTTGTATCCCACTTTAGCTAATGGTGGAACTGCAATGCCAGTCTCACCCATATACTTTTTAGCGTCGGTCAACAAGAATACTTTTTCAGAGATGTCCTTGTAATTCACATCGCCTTTGACATAGCCCCAGCGCTGCATTTGGGTCAACATCCAGGTTGCCATGGAGTACCAAGGAATTGGGTTGAAGTCGATGCGATCTGGTACGTTTTGCACATTGCCTAGACCATCTGCAAACTTACCAGTGAGAACCTGCATTACAACTGTCTCGGGCTGGTTAAGGTAATTTGGCGTAGAAATTACTTTAGCAATTAAAGGTCTATTCGCAGGATCACGCGCCATCGTAGAAGCATTTAAGACTGCACGATAGAGGGCTGCAAAGGTGTTTGGATTCTTACGGATAAATTCTTCTGAGGTTCCAAAAGCACAGCAAGGGTGACCATCCCAAATCTGCTTAGTCAGGATGTGTATAAATCCGACCTCGTCATACACTGCGCGCTGGTTAAATGGATCAGGCCCTAAAAAACCATCAATATTGCCAGCACGTAAGTTAGCCACCATCTCTGGTGGAGGTGTAACGCGAATCTGAATGTCTTTATCTGGATCTAAGCCAGCTTGAGCTACGTAATAACGCAGCAAGAAGTTATGCATTGAGTATTCAAATGGAACAGCAAACTTCATGCCTTTCCAGTTTTTCGGATCACGATTATCTTTATGCTTGTTAGCTAACGTAATAGCCTGACCATTCACGTTCTGAATTGTGGCCACACGCATCTGAGAAGGATCAGAACCCAAGCCCATTGACATTGAGATCGGCATTGGTGATAAAAAGTGTGAGGCATCATGCTCTTTATTGAGCATCTTGTCACGAATTAAAGCCCAACCTGCGGTCTTATTAAGCGTAACGTTCAGGCCTTGTTTTTTATAAAAACCTAGTGGGTCAGCCATGATGAGTGGAGTCGCACAAGTAATTGCGATAAAGCCAATTTTTAGGTCTGGTTTTTCTAATGGCGCTTTTTCTTGTGCCATTGCCTGCAAGGACCCTACTGGCAAGAAGCCTGAGAGAGCGCTCATTGCTCCGCCTACTCCAACAGCCTTTAAAAACGCGCGTCTACGATCTTCTTGAGGAAAAAGAGCCTTAACTAAGCTGGCCTCAACAAAATCTGCGCTTTGCTGCTCGGCATGCATCATTGCTGAAAGCGAGTTTGCATGATCTAACTCAGATGCATGCTGTCCACAGCTACAGCGGTTGCTAAACAGAGGTCTATCTGGATCAAATGGACGATATGAATTCATTTATAGCTCCTAGTAAGTAATTAAGATGCCGCTTGAAATACGTTGAAATGATTTTGTGACTCGATTAATGGGATAAGCGTATGCAGTTTTTTTCTATAAACCTCTCCGACCATCACCACAACAGGTTGCTTATCTAAAAAATGATGATGAACATCACCAAAGCGCAGTTCATCTAATGTGCAGGCGAAACTGCGTTGCGTTGGCAGGCTGACCGATTCCATCAAGCAAACAGGTGTATCTACGGTGTAGCCCTGAGCAATCAATGTTGTCGCAACCTCAGATAGCTGATCACGCGCCATATAGTAAATAGCGGTTTTATGATCTTCATGTGCGCAACGGCCAGGAAGAGTAGTCAGCGTCAGGGTTCTACTTAACTCTCTCGTAGTTGGAGGCTGCTTTAATTCTGCCGAGGCCGCTAAGGCAGTAGTGATGCCTGGAACAATCTCATAGCGCACGTTTGCTTTCTCAAGAGCGTCAATTTCTTCCTGCGCACGACCAAAGATCATCGGATCCCCGCCTTTTAGGCGCACAACTACTGAGTATTTGCCTGCAGCATCCACCAATTGCTTGTTAATGAAGTGCTGAGAGCTTGAATGCGATCCGCATCTTTTCCCTACCTGCACCATCCTAGTGCCAGGACACCACTCCAACATAGAAATATCAATGAGTGCGTCATAAAAAACAATGTCTGCCTGAGCCAAAATTCTTGAACCCCGAACAGTTATGAGATCAGAGGCTCCAGGCCCAGCACCAATGAGGTAGACGCCAGGCAACGCCCCATTAAATTTGGGTGCTTTGGCTGTTCTTGGTGCAATTTGTTCCATGCATCATTTGTAACAGTCGGCAATAGCCCTAAATTCTCTACGTGAACCAAAAATGCTCATGCTTTGATTTGGTGCACCAATACTGAGCCACCACTCTAATGTCGGGACTTACTACTTCTTTATCGTTAGTTATCGACTAAAGGAGCTCAGCATGAAAGAGAAAACAAGCATTAGCGGTTTATTACCAGAAGCTACTACCCCCACTGTTGCTGATGCGAATCCTACGCGTCGCAAACTTATCCAAAGTATTGGCTCTGCAAGCATTCTGTCCTTAATAGACCCAATGGTTAAAGCGGGTGCATGGGCAGCAGGCTCCGATGCCCCTGAGAAAACGGATGTAAAGGTCAGTTTCATTGCCCTTACAGACTGCTCTTCTGTTGTCATGGCCAACCATCTTGGTCTAGATAAGAAATACGGTGTCAAGATCATCCCCACCAAAGAAGCATCATGGGCTGCAATCCGTGACAAGCTAGTGAATGGTGAAAATGATATGTCGCACATTCTGTATGGCTTGATGTACGGACTGCAAATGGGTATCGGTGGACAACAAAAAGATATGTCACTCCTGATGTCCTTAAACAATAACGGCCAAGCAATTACTTTATCTAAAGCGCTTTACCAAAAGGGCGTTACTGATGGGGCAAGCCTTAAAGCTGTCATGGATAAAGAAAAGCGTGACTACACTTTTGCGCAAACTTTCCCAACTGGTACACACGCTATGTGGCTCTACTACTGGTTAGCGAACTATGGCATTAATCCATTTAAAGACGCGAAAATTATCACTGTTCCGCCCCCACAAATGGTGGCGAATATGCGTAGCGGAAATATGGATGGCTATTGTGTAGGTGAGCCCTGGAATGCCCGTGCAATCATCGACGGCATTGGCTTTACAGCCATTACTACACAAGCTATTTGGCAAGATCATCCAGAGAAGGCGCTGGGTACAACTTCTGACTTTGCAAAGAAGTATCCCAATACTTGTCGCGCAGTGACAGCTGCAATCTTGGAGGCGGGAAAATATATTGATGCATCAACCTCTAACAAACATGCAACTGCAGAAGTCGTGTCTGCACCTTCGTTTGTCAATACCGATGTCAGCGTGATTCAAGACCGCATGATGGGTCGCTACAACAACGGTATCGGCAAGACATGGGATGACCCGCATGCGATGAAGTTTTATAACGACGGTTTAGCGACTTTCCCATACCTGTCTGATGGCATGTGGTTTATGACCCAACATAAGCGCTGGGGATTGCTCAAAGAACACCCAGATTACTTGGCAGTTGCGAAGAAGGTTAACAATATCGCTATCTACAAAGATGCGGCTACGGCCTCCAAAACCCCATTACCAAAAAGTGATATGCGCTCCAGCAAATTATTTGATGGTGTTGTGTGGAATGGCTCCAACCCTGCTGCTTATGCAGATAGCTTCAAGATCAAAGCATGAATAAACAAAAACTCGTCATGATTGGCAATGGGATGGCCGGCGTTCGGACCATCGAGGAACTATTAAAGCTCGACCCAGAGCTTTATGACATCACCATCTTTGGTGCTGAGCCCCATCCCAACTACAACCGTATTTTGCTGTCCCCGGTATTAGCAGGCGAACAGACTCTTGAGCAAATTGTTCTAAATGACCTTGATTGGTACAAGAGCAATGGTATCCATCTTCATCTTGGAAAAACCATAACTAAGATTGATCGCAAAGAGCGCACTGTTATTGCTGATGATGGCACTGTTGAAAGCTACGATCGCTTATTGCTGGCTACCGGCTCTTTGCCATTCATCTTGCCCGTTCCAGGAAATGATTTACCTGGCGTGATTGCGTATCGTGATATTAAAGATACCAATGAGATGATTGATGTGGCGACGCGTTACAAAAATGCGGTTGTCATTGGCGGCGGTCTGCTTGGTCTAGAAGCTGCAAATGGTCTAGCTCTCAGGGGTATGAGTGTGACCGTGGTCCATCTTGCCGAATGGTTGATGGAAAGACAGCTAGATAAAACAGCGGCTGATTTACTACAAAAATCCTTGGAAGAAAAAGGTCTTAAGTTTTTACTGAAAACTTCTACTGAGGCAATTACCCCTAATACTGCTGGCGATCGTGTCGGCCATATCCGCTTTAAAGGTGGATTAGAAATACCAGCTGACTTAGTTGTTATGGCGGCAGGTATTAAGCCCAATACAGCGTTAGCCGAATCTGCAGGTTTACATTGCCAAAGAGGTATCGTTGTTAATGACACTCTACAAACGTTTGATCCAAGAGTCTATGCAGTAGGTGAGTGCGCAAGCCATCGAGGAACTGCCTATGGTTTAGTTGCGCCTTTATTTGAGCAGGCTAAGGTTTGTGCAAATCACCTTGCCGAACACGGCATCGGTCGCTATGAGGGCTCCGTAACATCAACAAAACTGAAAGTAACAGGTGTTGATCTCTTCTCCGCTGGAAACTTTATGGGAGGCGAAGGTACTGAAGAAATTACTCTAGCCGATCCTATTGGTGGCGTGTATAAAAAATTAGTTCTTAAAGATGATCGTTTAATTGGTGCCTGCATGTTTGGCGATACAGCAGATAGCACTTGGTATTTCAAGCTCATGCGTGACGAACAAAGCATTGCAGAAATTCGTGACACATTGATGTTTGGTGAATCCAATATTGGCGATGTTGGCCATCAAGGCCACAATAAAGCTGCCGGAATGACTGATGCAGATGAAATCTGCGGATGCAATGGGGTTACCAAAGGCACCATTGTCAAGGCTATTCGGGAACAGGGTCTATTCACACTAGATGAAGTGAAGAAATGCACTAAAGCCAGCAGCTCCTGTGGCTCATGTACAGGCCTAGTTGAGCAAGTGCTGATGAATGTTCTTGGCACAGATTATTCAGCAACCCCCAGAAAGAAATCGATTTGCGGATGCTCCGATCTTTCTCATGATGAAATTCGTCAAGCCATACGCTCCGGTCACTTAATTTCTCAAGAGCAAGTTCGCACCGAGCTGAATTGGAGAACACCTAACGGTTGCGCGACTTGTCGCCCTGCCTTAAATTATTATTTGATCTCCACATGGCCACATGAAGCAAAAGATGATCCACAATCCCGCTTCATTAATGAACGTGCTCATGCCAATATCCAGAAAGATGGCACCTACTCAGTTATTCCGCGGATGTTTGGTGGTCTAACTACTCCTTCTGAACTACGAAGAATTGCTGACGTTGCTGAGAAATACCAAGTGCCCACAGTGAAGGTCACTGGCGGCCAACGAATTGACTTACTTGGCATCAAGAAGGATGATCTCCCAGCGGTTTGGAAAGAGTTGGATATGCCGTCAGGTCATGCCTATGGCAAATCAATTCGCACAGTGAAAACTTGTGTTGGTGATGAGCACTGTCGTTTTGGCACCCAGTCCTCCATGAAAATGGGCGTAGATCTAGAGAGAATGCTCTTCGGTATGTACGCACCTCACAAAGTGAAGCTTGCAGTGTCTGGCTGCCCACGAAACTGCGCAGAAGCTGGCATCAAAGATGTTGGCATTATTGGTGTTGAATCTGGTTGGGAACTTTATATTGGTGGTAACGGCGGCATTAAAACAGAAGTGGCGGAATTTCTCTGTAAAGTTAAAACTGATGAGGAAGTTCGTGAATACTCTGGGGCCTTCTTACAACTGTACCGCGAAGAAGCCTGGTATCTGGATCGAACTGTCCATTACTTGGCAAGAGTTGGCATGGAATACATTAAGCAGAAGGTGGTCGACGATGCTGAAAGTCGTAAAGCTCTCTACGAAAGACTGCTGTTTGATCTAAAAGATGCTCCAGATCCTTGGAAAGACTTTGAACGTGCTGGTGTAGATGTTCGTCAATTTAAAACCATTCCTATTGTCGAGGTTGGAAATGTCTAATACCGCCCAACTTGATCAGTGGCAAAAAATCACAACCGTTGAAGAAATCCCTGTGTTGGGGTCTCGAGTTATTGAGGCCCCCGCCGGTCAAATTGCAATTTTCAGAAATTCAGAAGACGAAATATTTGCCGTATTGGATAAGTGCCCGCATAAAGGTGGCCCCCTGTCTCAGGGCATTGTCCATGGAAAATCCGTAACCTGTCCACTGCATTCCTGGAATATAGATCTCTCCACTGGCTGTGCAGTTGCCCCAGATGAAGGCTGTGCTAAATCCTTTGCAGTCAAAGTAGAGTCTGGTGTGGTTTGGCTAAGCCGCGAGGAATTGCAAGCTACTCATGGCTGAAGTTAAGAGCACCTGTTGCTATTGCGGTGTTGGCTGTGGCGTCATTATTGAAACCGCAGAAAGTAACGGAAAGATCGAGGTAACCGGGGTTCGCGGCGACCCCGATCATCCTGCAAACTTTGGCAGACTCTGCAGTAAAGGCTCCACCCTTCATCTCACTGCAAACCCAAGCCTTCAGATGCAGGCTCGGCTGGGTTCACCAGCAATCCGCAAGGCAAGAGGCGAAGATCCGGTAGATATTTCTTGGCCCGAGGCAATTCAAACTGTTGCCCAAAAATTTGCCGACATCATTCAAGAGCATGGTTCAGAATCTGTTGGCATTTATGTGTCTGGTCAATTACTGACCGAAGACTATTACATCTTTAATAAGTTAATGAAGGGCCTAATTGGCTCTAACAATATTGATACCAACTCACGCCTATGTATGTCTAGTGCGGTAGCTGGCTACAAGCAAACTTTGGGAATGGATGCCCCACCCTGTTGCTATGAAGATATTGATTCTGCATCCACTATTTTTATTACGGGATCAAATACCGCTTTTGCTCATCCGATTTTATATAGACGTCTTGAGGATGCCCGTAAAAATAATCCGGATCTCAAAGTTATTGTTGTTGATCCCAGAAAAACCGATACCGCTAAAGAGGCTGATCTCTACCTACAGATACAACCTGGTACTGATGTTGCCCTCTATCACGGGATGCTTTACATCATGCTCTGGGAGAAATGGATTAATGAGTCTTATATCAACTCATATACGGCAGATTTTGATGCGCTGCGTGATTTGGTTAGAGATTTCACGCCTAAGGCAGTAAGTCAGATCTGTGGCATTAACGAAAAAGACTTGTTCCAAGCAGCGCAATGGTTTGCAACTTCTCCCGCAACTCTATCGATGTACTGCCAGGGATTAAATCAATCAGCATCAGGTACAGCCAAGAATGCTGCTTTAGTAAATCTACACTTGGCCACCGGTCAAATAGGGAAAGCTGGTGCTGGTCCATTCTCTTTGACTGGACAACCCAATGCCATGGGTGGCCGGGAAGTTGGAGGTTTAGCCAATCTACTATCCGCACACCGTGATCTTGCTAACCCAGAACATCGTGCAGAAGTTGCAAACCTGTGGGGGGTGGATTCAGTTCCCGAAAAGCCAGGTCTTAGTGCCATTCCCATGTTTGAGGCATTGCGTACTGAAAAACTAAAAGCCATATGGATTGTCTGTACAAACCCTGCACAATCAATGCCTGATCTCAATGCAGTTCACGAGGGATTAAGCAAGGCAGAATTTGTTGTGGTGCAGGAAGCTTATACGCACACGGCCACTACCTTATATGCAGACGTATTATTGCCCGCCACTACCTGGGCAGAAAAAGTGGGAACAGTTACTAATTCAGAGCGAAGAATTTCCAAAGTAAATCCCGCAATTGATCCCTATGCGTCTGCTAAACATGATTGGCAGATCGCTCTTGAAATTGGATTAGCTCTTGAAGCGCTATTACCAGGCAATAGAAAAGAAGGAACATCCACTCTATTTCCTTACGCCGGACCTGAGGATATTTGGAATGAGCATCGCGAGAGTACAGCCGGTCGCGATCTCGATATTACTGGTTTAAGCTACAAAATCCTTGAGGAACGCGGACCACAGCAATGGCCTATGCCTAAAGGAGATTTCTTTGGCAAAAAACGTCTTTATGAAAATGGCGTTTTTCCTACCAAAGATAAAAAAGCGCACTTTATTGCTGCACCCTATAAAGCAACCGCAGAATCTGTAGATGCTCGCTACCCATTTGCCTTAAATACTGGGCGCCTCAGAGATCAATGGCATGGGATGAGTAGAACGGGAACCATTGGAACACTTTATGGACATGCACCAGAGCCTTGTGTGGAGATGTCACCCAAAGATGCTGGCAGGATGAATTTAGAAAATGGTGATTTAGTTCATGTCACCAGTCGCAGAGGTAGTGAGATCTTCCCAATCAAAGTCTCAGACGATATCGCCTCCTCCCAAGCCTTTATTGCCATGCACTGGGGTTCTGAATTTATTTCAGGCGCTGCTGGTAAAACACCGGGCCGCGGAGTCAACGGCCTTACTTGCAACATGATCGACCCCGTATCCGGTCAGCCCGAACTGAAACATTCAGCCGTCAAGATTTTGCCCGCTAATCTTCCCTGGCATTTAGTAGCTTTCGGCTTATTTCCTAAAGAAGAAGTATTTTCTGTTCAAAACAGTTTGCGCAGCATCCTGCCTCATTTCGATTCTGCCCAATGTGTTCTATTTGGTAGAGAGCAGGATGGTGGCCTCATTGGAGTTTCATTCAAGGCCGCTCACCACGATGACCCGCTAGAAGAATCAGAATCTCTTGCCGCGCAAGCTTTAAAGCAAGTGATGCAGAAATTCAAGCTAGATGAAGCATCTGGAGAACCTGTAATGCGCTATATTGATAAGCGCAGGGGCGTAGTTCGACTTGTTCGCGCTCAAGAGAAGGTTCTATCTGCCATGCTTACCGGCCCTATTGGCAGCCTAGCAAGTACTGCCTGGTTAAGAGAGTACCTAGAAAGCGGTTTAGATGCAAAAGCGCTTGGTCGGTCTTTGTTGATGCCTGTCAGCAAACCCCCTGTAGAAATTAAACTCAAAGGTAAGGCCATTTGTAATTGCTTTAATGTATCTGTAGACACAATGAAGCAATGCTTAAGCAAGATGCCTGCAGGAACCTCCCCCGATGATGCTATGAGCTCACTTCAATCAGAAACGCAATGTGGAACTAATTGTGGATCCTGCAAGCCCGAAGTCAAGCAAATTATTGTCAGCTTTCTCAAGAAAGTGGAAGTAGCGGCATAATCCTGCAATGAGCATCACATCATTCTTAAAAGTTATTGGCCGAGGCAGCAAAGGTGCCGGCGATCTTGATCGCAATCAGGCTAAAGAAGTATTCACTCAAATTCTAGATGGCAATGTCAGCGATCTTGAGCTCGGTGCATTTTGTATTGCTATGCGCATCAAGGGTGAGTCCGTATCTGAGCTCATGGGCTTTATGGATGCTCTGCAACCACATCTAAATTTACTAAATCTTGGCACACGTCCAACCATAGTCTTACCAAGCTATAACGGGGCTAGAAAACAAGCAAATCTCACACCACTTCTTTCCGGCATGCTTGTTAGTTATGGTTTTACAGTGCTTGTTCAGGGGGTCGAAAAAGATCAAACCAGGATAACGAGCCATGAAATCTTTAAGTCCCTTGGCTGGCCAATTCTCAAAACGAAAGATGAATTTAGTGCACTCCTGGCATTGAATCAACCGATCTTTTGCTCTCTTAATGTTATTTCCCCAGCGCTTCAAAAGTTATTAGATATCAGGGAGCGAATAGGTCTGCGGAATACTAGTCATGTGCTGGCAAAACTCATTAACCCAACCCTTCAGAAGCCTTGGCAAGTTTCCAACTACACCCATCCAGAATATCCAGAAAAACTACGAGAATTTTTTCAACTTCGCTCAGCCAATGCAATTTTGATTAGAGGGAGCGAGGGTGAACCAACTGCCTCCCTGCAACGATTACCTGAAATGCATTTTTTGCATGCAAATGCGAATGAAATTACAACCCCCGAAGAGCGCTTTGAAGATCTCAGTCCGTTTTTAGACATTGATGCCATTTCAACCGCATCCGTTACCGAGCAAATTCTATCTGGGCAAGTCAAATGTCCGAGCTCAATTCTCAGACAAGCCATTCAAATATCTACGATGGCTGGATTACACTAAGCGATGCTCAGAACAGTTAAACGTTTGGCATGGGTTTCATTGGGAGCAATCGTTGCGCTTGGCTTGGCCCTGCTTGCCACTAAACCACCAACAACGCCATTACTACTTGCTTCGCTAGGCGGTTCAACAATATTTCTGTTTGGCTTGACTGGTGCTCCTGCAGCACAGCCAAGAGCTTTATTTGGCGGGCACCTCATTAGCGCACTCATTGGTATTGTCTGCTACCAGCTCTTTGATGATGCTTTATGGGTTTACTTGCTTGCGGAGGTAATTACTTTGGTAGTCTTATTGCTTACGCAAACCGTTCATCCGCCGGCTGGTGCTAATCCACTCATCATGATCCAGGCGCATGCTAGCTTTGGCCATCTTACAGCAGTTGTTTTGGTAAGCGTGACGATTCTTGCGGTTGTAGCAGCCATCTGGAGTCGCCTCACTCCCGGTAAAGCCCTGCATTACCCAGTGAAGTGGAATGAACCCTCACCGCAATCCAAGGATTGGAGTGTTTGGGGGTAGCAAAGCTTAGCCCAACGAACGCTTTATTAAAGCTTTGTTTAAAAAACTTGCTAAGACCAATACAAGAGAGTCCACCAAAACGGGATGCCAGGCAAAGTCATAGCTATTAGTTCCAGCCATTACTATAAAAATACTTAAGAAAACCGCTGGTGGATGCATGCACCCAAGCAAATACATTCCAACTATCGTACCAATGACGGCAACTGGAATTCCCACAGAAATCGATGAAATTAGATAAACACAAATGAAGGCTACGCAGGAAGCCAATAGATTTGCCTCTATTAAAGTTAAGGGCGAAAAGAATTTACTATTGGGAAATAGGAAAATGCATAGAGCGCTGACTCCAAATACAGCCGTCACCATATTCTCATCTTGCGTCATATCACCCCATAGGTGATTAAAGAAGGCTATCACAAGGATGGTTAGGCCCACACCAATGGATACTCTGAGTCTATCAAACCAAGAATATTGTCCCTGGGGTGGTGCAATTTCATTAAAGAAATTAATCAGTTTATTGAAAATATTTTTCATCTAATATCAATAGACTGGTCAATAGCTTTTACAAAGTCAGATTGGGTGATCATTCCTACCAACTGCCTATTATCATTAATTACGGGGATATGGTGATGACCATCACCACAAAATATCTCAGCTAAGTCAAGCATATTTCGATCTTCACTAATTACCCTTACCGGCTTACTCATCACCTGCCCAACAGCGTTAGGCAAACTATTCAAACCGGGAACAGCTGTCCGCATAAAACCCCTGATGCGCTGTCCAAAAGTTTGGTGGAAATCCACTGCTGCACTTTTAAGAAAATCCTCTAGAGTAATAATTCCAAGCACCCTTTTTGCACCATCTATGACTGGTAAAGCTTTAACATGACGCTTGCGCAGTAAATTCCATGCTTGATCCAAAGGTGAATCCATCCCAACGTATAAGACTTCAGTGGTCATAATATTTTTACATAGCATACTTTGCAACTTCTTTTGATAAGCCCCATGTTCAACTTGAGAAATCAAATTGGCTAAATCATCCTTACTGATATCTAGTACTTGGTTATAGCTCTCCAAGACAGCGTTAATTTCCTGATCCTCGATCTTACGATTTCGTTTCTGCAGTGGAGATGAATCCAAGACGGCCTTAGGGCGTTGCGGATATGGCTTGCCAGTTAAGGAGTTATAAATGACTGCACATAAAACCAATAAAACAGCATTACCCATAACCGGAAAAAGCACAAAATGAAAATCTGTCATTCCACCAAGAGGAATTAAAAGGGCTAAAGCTGCAGCAGGTGCGTGTAAGCAACGCAAGGCAAACATTGCCAAGATTGCGAGTCCAACAGATAAGGGAATTAATAATGGTAATTCATGGACAAATTGCGTACACGCAACACCTACCAAAGCAGAAACACAACTACCCCCTATAACTGCCCATGGTTGCGCCATTGGACTTGAGGGTAAGACAAATAATAAAAATGCACTGGCACCCATCGAGGCGACAACCCATGGTGATGCGTTTCCGTAACCTGCAAGCAATAAACCAAGTCCCATCATTGCGAGCAAGCCCAGCACAACTCCTAAAACCGATCTAAACCGCTCCAACCAAGAAACTGAGGTAGTTTCTGGAAGAACAATGGTAATTAACTTTTTAAAAAAATGTCTCAAAAGCGATCTCAATAAAGGCTTATTTTAAATGCACCAAAAGTGGTACTAGTTGGGCTATTGTATGCAAATCCCTGTTTATTCTTATTATTCCGAAACATTAACCACAAAGTGCTATGGAACAAAAACTACCCCTACCCCCTTTTACTAAAGAAACAGCAATTCAAAAAATTCGAATGGCAGAAGATGCTTGGAATACCCGCGATCCTGAGAAAGTCTCCTTGGTATATACGGAAGATACCATTTGGAGAAACCGAGCGGAATTTCCAAAAGGCAGAGAGCAAGTAAAAGAGTTTCTCCAGCGTAAATGGGCCAAGGAGCTTGACTACCGCTTAATTAAAGAACTATGGGCTTTTACAGCTAATCGCATTGCAGTTCGTTTTGCTTACGAATGTCATGATGACTCTGGTAACTGGTTGCGAAGCTTTGGTAATGAGAATTGGGAGTTCAATGAGAATGGTTTCATGATGAGACGTTTCGCTAGCATTAATGATTTACCCATCAAAGAATCTGATCG
The DNA here is from genome assembly GCF_018881925.1 of Polynucleobacter sp. Latsch14-2. Taxonomy (GTDB): domain Bacteria; phylum Pseudomonadota; class Gammaproteobacteria; order Burkholderiales; family Burkholderiaceae; genus Polynucleobacter. The sequence goes on from NZ_JACVPL010000005.1 coordinate 48,948, forward strand.
AAAGTTTTTTTGGCCCCTAGGAAGAAGACCGGATGACCACCCAGGACTAAGTGATTTTGGCTTCTGATAATTTAGATTCACTCGGAGGCTTTGCTCATGCACTGATCCATAGTCGTCAGCATGTTTCTCCTAAAAGACTGATTGCACCAGGCCCCAACCTATCTCAGAAATTAGAAATTTTGAATGCGGCTGGAGCCGCCCCCGACCATGGAAAGGTAACGCCTTGGCACTTTTATGAAGTCAGCCCCGAAAGTCGTAATTTATTAGGTGACTTATTTGCAGACGCACTCATAGCAAGAGACCCAAGCGCAACGCCAACTCAAATTGATGAAGCAAAGCAGAAAGCTTTTCGAGGCCCCCTGCTTTTATTGGCAACCGCTAAGCTGCACAATGAACTTGACAATATTCCCGAGCAAGAAAAACTCATCTCCGCAGGATGTGCAATTCAAAATATTTTACTAATGGCTAATTCTTTAGGATTTGGCTCAGGACTATCAAGCGGTAAGGCTCTATACAGCCAAAATATGAGGGAGTTATTTTTACTTAAGGATAAAGAGGAGCCTCTGTGCTTCATCACTATCGGCACTATCTCGGTTCATAAGCCCAATAAGCAAAGGCCTGATGCAAATTCTTATAGTTCAGTTTTCTAATTAGATCTACTGGATATTTCTGCTTTCCAAGAAGTAAATTGGCCTAGCTGACTGGCACCTACTGGCCGTTCTGCGACATGCAGAACCTACAAAATAGCCTATTTTGACTGGCTCATGTTGGACCAGCAACCGACATTACCAATAACGGACATTGACTTTACCTATGCCGCCTAAACTTCACTGTTTAGCCAGCTTTAGCACACACTTTCCAAAAGATTCTGTTCCAGCTTTAAATCCCAATCCAATGCACTTACTCTTAGCAGCAGCCATATCATCCTTAATTGCTGGAGAATTAGATCCCTGTTTCAAACCCTCTGAAGTAGCACTAATTCCTGTTACGTTCTGCGCAACAGAGAGAAAATCTGACTTAGCGGCATCAAACTTATCCGTTGGCGCAAAAGTATTTATAACTAGTATCTCACTGGCGCCCTCAAGTATGGTGTATAGGTAGGTAACTTGACTCCCAAACAGACCGCTTAGGGTCCCCGTAACCTCAAACCGTACGGCGGGCATACCGTTAATTATTAACTTCTCCGAATTCTTAGATACGCCATCCTTAAATTTTGGATTAGAAATCAACTTGGATTCAATATTGTTCGCCATTTGGGCGATTTCTAACGTCGGCTTACGCATATAAGAAACGATGTGTATGCCTTGGTTATTTTGGGTTTTTGATTTTGCCTTTAGAACCCAGCCGTTAAACCTCTCCAAGTCTGTAATTTCTACAGGCTCATAGTCATCAGTAAGATCGACACCAGCTTTTGGTGAGAAATTAAAAGTAAATTCCAATTCAGCCCTTATAGGCAACGCTGGATTTTGACATATCGAAGATGTGCCTGAGAGGGATAGAATTTTTGCAGTGTCTCCCGTATTGGGAGAGGTAATAACATCACCCTCCTTATACGTATCTTTGACGCAAATATTTCCTTTGGCCCCTGTAATTGCATCACCTATTGCCCGTGTAGCTCCAGGTGGAATAAAAAAGAAAAACCAAGCATTGGCGTTAAATGAAAGGCCAATACCAACCAGAAAGACAAGTGCAGAAAGTTTTTTCATCGGAGTCTCTAATTTGCCATTGGCATTAGTTTTTTAAGTTCTTCCAGGATTTTTGTTGCAAAAGACTCGTACATCCAATTCATCCTTGTGTCCGTATCTCCCATGGCCCCGCCAAAGGCGTAGGAAATGTCTACTTCAAAGGTATCGAGAACTTTCTCTCCATCTTTTACATACACCTGCCCAGTGATGTAATCTGCACCAGCCAAAAATCCAAGAAGAATTGCAGACACACCTGATCTGACTCTTATATTTGTAACAACTACCTCCAATTTGAGGTTTGAATTATTGTTCTGCGTTTTCAAATATTTGCCGCTTGATAGAACGGAGTTTATTTTGCTCTGCAACCTATCCTGGCTAAAGTTATCGTTATCAGCTAGCTTCGTTTGCGCCTTAGAATCGAGAGTTACATCTACGCTTTTTAATGGTGAAAACTTAACAGCCTGCACTACCTCTTCCTTAACGACCGAGCTTTCTTTTACATTTGACATATTCCGATTAACAGTTGAGGCACACCCCATCAATCCTGCTATTAGAACCATTAAGCACAACCCGACGAATTTCTTCATTTGATACCTTTTTTCGGCGCCTATAAAAAAGCCACCCAAATTTGGGTGGCTCAAAGAGGCATTTATTAAAAATAAACTTAAAACTTGTAACCTAGACCAACCATCGCGTTGAATGCGTTTGCACTTGTATTGGTGTTGAGGTTGTATGTGCCTGTAGTACCAGAAGTCCAAGGACCACTTGCCGTCTGAGTCTGACCACCAAAACTCGTGTAGTTTGCTTCAGCAAAACCATAAAGACCGCCAGAGATAATTTGCTTGTAGCCTAAGCCAACCAAGAAACCGTTGTAGTTAGTAGTACCAGAACTACCATTGCTTGTAGTGGTTTTGATCTGTGTGCCAGCAAAACCAAATTTTCCGTAGATCATGCTTTCTGGAGTAACTGCGAAGCCAGGGGCAAGGTAAATGTCATAAGCACTATTTTGCTTGTAAGAAACTGTTTGGCTGGCAGGTGAAAGACTGGCGTTGCTCAAAGTCACATTTGCAGATTGACCGGCAAATGGTTGATAGTCGACGCCCAAGCCCAAAGTAAATTGCGGAGCTAAAGACCATGTATAGCCAGCACCCAGTGCACCATTAAAGCTATTAGCTGCACTTACAGATGCGCCCATGCCATAAGAAGATGGCGTATTACCTGCTGGAGGCGTTAGCGTTGAATTGGATACGCTAGGGTTAATTGTTGAGTAACCAATGCCAACCTGACCGTAAAAACCCTCAAATTTAGATTGAGCATAAGCGCCTGTTACGGATGCAGCCAATAAAGCCGCTACTAATATTTTTTTGTTCATTTCTACCCCTATTGTCATTATGGAAATTACAAATAAAAAGAATTACTACCATGATTATTGTAGCTTTTAGTCCGTGGCGCAATAACCGTGGCTTTTTAGCCACTAATAGCTGATAACCCTAGTATTTGGGGAAAAGCTATGTGGGACAAGGAGTTAATCAAGTACAAATCTATTCTTGCCTTAAATATCAAAACAATTAGATTGAAAATGGGTCTTGCGCAAGAGAGATTAGCGCTAGAGGCTGGCGTAGATAGGACGCTTGTGAGCAAAATTGAGCGCCAATTAGCCAACCCATCCCTTGAAATCTTAGTCAAATTGGCGGTAATTCTTAAAGTACCTGTCACTGGGTTGCTGGAATAAACATTTTGCCCACACGCCCTTTCTCGCCAGCTAGCTAAAGTTGACCCTTTCCATGGATCTGGCCATGGCCGCTGATTGCTTGGATTTGAGTCTTTTCTCATCCTCCAAAGCAGCCCGATATATTTGGTCGGTTAACTCATAGCTAATAAAGCAATCCTTACGTGGCGGCTCCATGTGATGCCATAGTGACTTCGCTTGCAGCCGGCATTTGTACATGAGGGCAAGGTTAACTTTTCGCTGCGAGTTATGAAGCGTTAGGTTCTCAAGTGTGCCTTCAAGCAGGTCTGCCATTTCCCAATAGGTGCGAGCTAATTTAACTACATCCAAGTTGGTGGTATCTGCCTTGCGCACATCCCTTTTAGCTGGGTCTACACGCCTTGGAGTCTTTGGTTTACGTGTTTTGGTTATGTTCTGTTCCATGTTGATTGATTCCTTTAAGTGTTTGGGTTGGGTGCTACTGTTCCATTAAGTTTGGAATGCTGTGTTTAGAGTATTTACATAGCGCCTAATTAGCTGTTATTTGTGGTACTGCTAGTGATTTGTATGTGATGTTTGGCCACATAGCCTTTATTGCTACTGGGCACGGTGTTCGTATAGCTTTTTACCGAGGGAGCGGAAAGATTATGTCCATCCACCACCTCGGCATTTTTTTATGGGTACTACTCGGGGTCGAGCATGCTTAACAGCCACTCTGGTATTTCTTCGTATCCAGTCTCTGCCAAAGTCATAGTCAAGCGAAATAGTTGATTGATAGTCAATTTGGCTTGAGGTCTGCCTAGCTTCACCTTGATAAATATAAAGTCGTCGGGCTTGAGTTTTGCTCTTTGCCCCTCCCAAATCTGCTTAAGCTCTAAAGTTTGGGCTGTGGTTAGTGTGTGAAGGGTTGTTTTTGATTCATTCATTGTATTTTTCCATTGTTATTTGTTGGGGTTATTTCCAAGCTATTTCCAATTAGGGCCTTCTAACCACAGGTTGTTTCGGGTTATTTCCAAGTTGTTTCCAAGCTATTTCCAATCTGTTTCTCAAAGAACGAAAATAGAGAGATAGGGAGGAAGGGAGAGAGATTTTTAATCTCTCCCTCCCATCTTTCGAGGACCTTTTTATTTTGGAAATGGCACAGGTTGTTTCCTTATTTCCATTTGTTATTTCCTTAGGGGAAGAAACAACCCCCTCCCCGCAGAGCCCCTGTTTATAAGGGTCTATTTTTGGTTGTTTCCACCTATTTCCAAGTAGTTTCCAAAAGCTATTTCCATTTCTCATACCGCAAAATCCTCCACTTTTGGCAGCGAATACACCGCCTTAGTATTGGATTCCACAGGTATCCCAAGCTCGATAGCCTCTTTGCCACTCATCATTTCCAACACGCCGTCTTGGACTAGCTTGCTGACCGATGCCGTTAGCTTTTGGTACTTGTTACCCCCTGTTGAGTCCATGAGGGCCGAAAGGGTCTTGATGGTGATATATGGCTGCCCATACCCACGCACAGCACCCATCACCTCTGTTTCGTACTTGGTAATTTGGCGGATCTTGCCTTCCTCTTTACGCTCCTCAAATCCTGACTTAGAAGCGAAACCAACGCGATAAGACTCGATTAGCTTATGACCAAGACGATTGGTTACCTCAACTTCATAACGCTCAGTCTTGAAGCACAGCTCGTTAAATGCAGCCTCGTAACGCTTTTTACCCATAATCAAGAACCGCTTGTCTTCACCGACTTGTGGATCCTTAATAACAAACCCAGTGCCGTGAACATCCGCACCAAAAGCTGATGCTCCTCTGGCTGTCATGCTCTCTATGTCTGCCTTGTTGTTTACCTTGCTGATATGAGCAATTAGCCATAGTGATGTACCTGTCTCAGAACAAGCTAACTTAATGGTACTGATGAACTCAGAGACCAGTGCGTTGTTGTTTTCGTCCTCTAGGTCCAGCGTGGCAGCCAGTGTGTCTGCAACAATTAGTGGAGGTATTAAAACGGGCTCGCCATTAGCTCCATCCATGTAAGCCTTATTCTCAGCCGCAAAGTCTCTTATCAGCTTAGCAATCTGTCCTTTAGACATGCGCTGGGTTTCTCTAACGTGGAACCACCTATTAAACTCATCCTCAGACTTATTAACGCCGCAATGATTGCGTAAGCCTGAGAGAATCCTAAGGGCTTGTTTTCTATCCTCAGTGAGGTATAGAACCGGCCTTCTTAATGCAGGCTTGAGCTCATCTCCATCAGCGCAAAGATGTGCGGCATACGCAGCCAACGGCAATAGCAAAGTTGTCTTACCAATTCCACTCTGCCCAGCCAACACAAAGATCCCTTCGGCAATGATTCCATCTATTACATATTCGGTGGCAGAAGTCTGCTCCAGTGCATAGCTTTGATTCTTAAGAGCAACTTGTCCAAACTTTGGAAACTCTTTAGCCAACCAACGCAATGTTGAAGCTGTAACAGACTCCTTGGCTCCGCCTTTGTAGAAGGTGCGCCATTTGTAATTAAGCTGTGAGTCACCACCATAAGCACCAAACACATCCGCATCTTGAATTGAGTACTCTTTCCAAATATCTAAACCTTCGTCTGACCCTCTGGTTTGGTGATGGATTGCCATACCCACCTTAAGCCAAAATTCATAACCATCGTCAGGCGGCTGTATCGACATCACAATGCTTCTTAATTCGTCATCACAGAGGTTTAAATCTCTTGTTTGTGCGAAGCCATCAAATGCCTGTTTAGAAGCCTCGTATGCCTCTGTAGAGCGTTTTAGATACTTGTCCAATACCGCAAGATCAACTGGTGACTTGGGGAACTCCTTGGCGCTGTATTGGTAGTCCACGTCTCCAGTAAGTGCAATAAACATATTGCTTTTGAACACCTCAAAGCCAATGTCATGGTCCTTGTAATTAGAAAATGGCTTATCTGTTTTGGTAATGATGTGATAGCCCTGACCGCTGACAGACTTCTCCACAAATCCTCTGGCGCTTTCCAAAATATCCTTGGCAACAGGCTTTAAGTTCCCGATTTGATCAAACACCTTGTCCAAATCTATGCCAATGATTAGGTCGTTTTTAAACGCCATACCAATGCCGTGAATCGCAGGCATTTGTTTGGCTGCTTCTTGGGCAAACACTTTTTCTGCCTCGTCTAGGGTGACAAAGCAGGTCGGGTCATTCTGACCGCCATAGAGCATTGTTTTTGGGTTTATTGGTCGCTTGATAGTCTTGCCCGTTTTAGGGTCTTGCTCCAACTTCCAATAAATATATGTGCGCTCAGCTCTTAATTCTTTAGGTATTGAACTGTAGTTGCAATTTGGGCGCGACGCGCCTGTAGATTCTTTCATTTTGTAAATCCTTCATTCACTCGATCGTTAAATGCCACGAACTCGGTGCGGATTCATTTTTCGTCGGGACTCTCACTGTTTCCAGCCGCCCCGCAACTTGATTTACCACTGACTAATTCCGCATCAGTGGAGCGCTACTTGCTCGGTCTTACATGGTTAATTCGTAGCTATCAACCAATTGGGCGACCCTGCCCTGCATTGACACTTACTACTCTTGCTCTGCCTTCTTACCTCTTATTGAGCCACTAGGGGCGCTATCTCCGCGCAGTTCGCGAATCAAACTCGCTATCTCCTCGTTGAAATCTATGGGCTCAGCTAAATCCGCTTTCTTACCTTTGCCTGCCGTTCCAACAGGTTGGTAGGCGCTGTTGGTATACACATCGCCAAAGTTTGCTTTTAGTAAAGACTGAATTAGCGTGCTGTTGGAGTCCTTGTTTGTGTAGCTCTCAATTAGCCTGCGCTCGTGAAATGCTCTACTTGAAGTCATAGCGACTGACAGGGCATCTTTAAAAGACTTTCTAGCCCTTGCCCAATCCTCTAGTTGCTCAATGCTCACGCTCAATGCATCAGCCATGATAGCTATGGTTGCACCACCTTTGCCCAGCTCCATAACTTGGTTGTCAAACTCTTTTAGGTATCCCTTCGCACTGATCACCTTCTTCATTTGACACTCCCACGCTTACCTACCACTACAGCACCGCTTTCAAAAAACTCGGCAGCACCAATGGTTTCTGTAATTAGCTTATGTGCGGGTGGCGAAACTAATACGCCCATATCAGCAGCAGCACTTAAACGCGCAATCATTGCAACAAAATCACTAAGGTCTTGTTTGCTCAGTTCACTTAGCTCAGAGCGTTTGAGCCAGATACGACCCCTACCATTGGCTGTAGCCATGGGAAAAGTGAATCTGATCATTTTGTCTCCCTCGTCATATTCGACGTAAATCACTTTATCGACGTTGTATTCTGCGAACAGAAAACGAAACTCGAAAGCCTCGTGTGCGCTTGATCTAGGTTGTGGCAATAGCTCGGTGATCAGCTCAAAAGTAATGTTTTTCAATGGTTCCATCTCTCTGGTTAATAGTTGTTGTATGTCCGATAGCTCAAATCCGTATTGCTTTAATCCATAAGCAGCTTGCAATAGCCACACATGAAGAAAGTATGGAATCTCTTGCTCGAGGTACGTCTCGTGCATCTCCTGCAAGATGGCGTTGGTGAACTGATGCGCCTTATCCAAGGTTTTGTTTATCTCTTTCGGGGTCATTGCTCAGTCCCATACAAAATGTCGTGGATGAACGGAGGAATATCCAAATCCAAGTCCGCCAAGATCGTGGCGCAAGCAAACAACTGGGCGCGTGACATCTGCGCCTCGGGCTGGCTTAGTCGAATCCAAATGGGTGCTGATTTTCTGTCATCTACCAATTGATTGCGGCGGATAGGAGCCCAGATTGCTTTGAGCTCTTGAGTTTGCGCTTGGGTGAGTTTGATGTTATCAGTGGGCGTTTTTGTTTCTCCAGATAGATTCTGGATAGTTGCTGTGTTTTGGTTTGGGGGATGTAATACCGCTGAGTGCATAGGAATGCCTTTAACTTAATAAAAATGAATGAATAAAAAGGAGTTTTGTCAGCTCAAGTGGTGACGCACTAACCAACGTATTGGCCTACTGCTAGAGATCAATTTAGAAGCGTTTTAAGACCCCTAGGAGATGCGTTCGATGTACAGAGATACTTGGGGCTCAAATTCTCTAGGGCATACACAACAATACAAATATCGAGCACTTTTCGCTCTTAAAGAAAAGCTACCTCTACCTATACTAATACGCAAAAAGAGCCGTTTTCGCCCTGCTTTTTAAACTATTTTTATCACTGTATTAAGTGTCGTTATCTTGGCGCTATCGGCGCTTAACTATCACAATCTTGATCTTGCCAATAACCAATAAAACAAAGCCAATGAGGCAATAGAAAAGAGATTGAAAACTAAATCCAGAGTCGTCAAGAAAAAATAGCCCAAACAACAGAATTAATGATCCAAAGATTTGCATATCAAAACTGCTTCAGTGCTTTGCTTACCGACTCCACTAACTCTGTAGCACCACTTCCATGCACAGGCAAAGACTCTTGGAATGTGGAGGGGTTACAGTATCCATTGAAAGAATCATCCACAAAGGCCACCACAGAGTCATAGCGCCGATCAAACACCAACACTGAGCAATCGGCTTCGTAGCCATCGTACGGATACTCTTGGCTGATTCCGAACACCACCCAGCGGCGATCTTTATGTAGGACGCTGTGCCCTGATAGTTTTGGTAGGCTCACTTTGACTTTCTCTTTGATGCAATGTACTCCTCGGCCTCAGGTGGCTCCATGTGTATGGTTTGGTATTCAAAAATACTGGTTTTCTTAACACCACTATCTGTGAAGTGAATCTTCAACGTGCCACTAGCAAAGTCAATATCAATCTGCTTGATCAACTGGCGTATCGTTGCATTCTTTAAGCCCCCACCCGCCTCCAGCTCTTCTTGAGCAGTCTCAAATACGCGGCGATTCAGTGGTGCCCTACTGGCTTTGAGCTCTTTTAACTTGGCCTTTACTTCATCCATCTCCTGCACGACTTTCTTATTCTGTAGTCGCGCAGCTACCGACTTCAGATCAACAGGAAAATCAAAAAACACTGACAACTCCCGCTCCCTGTTCTCTAGCGCCCTAATCTCTTTGAGTGTCTGGTCTTTTGCATCGGCGTATTTGTGCTCTTGTACCGCCTCCATCACAGTAGCTAAAACGTCTTCATAACGGCGTGTAAGGTAAGGGCAGTCGTAATTACTCACGAGGGAGTGCGCACACACCAATATCCGCGTCACTGGGCGCGTTCCATCTTTACGCTTGTGCCCATGTGATCTGACATGATGTGCAGCTCCCCCACACTTGGAGCACCTAACCAAGCCAGATAAAGGGTGGATGTTATTGCTTGACGCCCTAGCGGTCTTGCTAGATAGATTTAAGTTTGCTACTTTTTGGTAAACACTATCCGTTATTACCTTTGGAAAGTAACTCGGATGCTCAACCCCATCACCAGTAACCAGCGTGCCTATTACATTTGGACTCTTTAGCAGCTTCTTAATTGTCCCCGCGCTCCAATACTTAGCTCTGCCTGTTGCCGTTGGGATGTTGTCGGCGTTAAGTGTCTTAGCTATAACTGTGGAGCCATAACCCTCGGCAGCCATCTTGAAGATCTGCTTGATGACAGGCACCTTATCTTTAAGGGTCTTACTCTTGTCGCTAGGATCAATCCAGAACGGCACGCGCTTGGTGAGCATCACCCCCTTAGCTATCTGGTCGAACTTATTACTCCAAGCAGCTTTAACGCGCAGCCCTTTGGTCTTACTCTCTTCATTTGCTCTTGCCATCATCATCACGGACAGGATTAGACTTATCCCCCCATCGCTATTCATCTGATCCTTGTCGAATATCTTCCCGTCATGCAAGGTGACCACCACAATCTCTGCATCAATCAGATCCTGGAACTGGCGCAGTGCCTTGGTGGGTTCCTGACGGGACAACCTGTCGAAGTTCTCCACCAATAAGTAGCTGCCCTTCTCAATCAACCTATCCTCCACCATCCGCAAGAACACACCCAGCGCGCCCTTTGTGGCGTGTACGCCCTTGTAGGCTGAGCGCCCCTCATCACGCAGGTCTAGACTGGTATCGAGCACCAGACCCAAATGCTTATTGCGCTCAAGGAACTGGGTGGCTAGGTCCTGCTGCCTGCGTATAGAGTCGCCCTTAGCCTGTTGCTCAGAGGAGAAGCGGATGTATGAGTAAGCGGTTGTAGTCATGCGATTATTATACATGTTGTTTGTAATTAAACCAAATGCCCATATAGATCCCAACCGCAGTCACCTCAGCAATGCCGACAACAATCCAGTAGGTCCAATAACCCCAACCCACCATATAACCGGCAAGTGGCCCAACATAAGTATTTGCGTAAGCTGCGAACGAGCCAGCAACAGGCTCATGAACAGCCATTTCACCCAGCGCACGCAGCACGATAAAAGCAACGATGCCCGCCAGTAAATAGCCCAAGAGAATGGAGGGTCCCGCAATTTGAATTGCGCTTGCTGATCCGAGAAATAGTCCAACACCAATCGTTGACCCTAAAGCCATTAAACGAATGTGTCGTACCTTGAGGTGGCGTTTCAGGCCATGTTGTTCAGTCTGCAAAAGAGACCTCCTTTCGATTTAGCGTTGGCAATTTACCAACTAAGCGAAGTCTAGGGATCTGTTTGCAGAAGTACTAGGGGATCAAATTACCTAAAGTGATTAAAAGTTTAAAAACGAATGTAAAAGTTTTGCTTAACCGTCATTCAGAAGTACGAAAGCAGGAAAATAAAAAGGGGACGGCAAAAGAATCAGTAATTTCCTACAGGGAATCCCCTTAAAGATTTATATCAACTTCAGTCGGTTGCTGCAATCAGATTCAAAATCTCGGCAGCTGCAGCTAGCCCACAGGCAGCCGTCACCATCACAGTTGAGCCATAGCCAGAGCAAGCTAGTCCACCGCTAGATGCCCCCGCCCTAGGCTCATGCGAGTAGATAGCGCGAATCCCGATTTTTCTCTTGAGATTTCTTGAGAATCCATGGTCTTGTCTTAGTCCTTGGCGAACCTTTGCTAGCAAGGCATCTTGTTCCGTTTTAGAAAGATCATCGCAGCGCACAGCAGTGGGGTCCGACTTACCGCCAGCAGCACCGCACATCACCAGTGCACGATCATCCTTTCGCGCCCATACTGCCAAAGCGATTTTCGTTTGAACTGAATCGGTGGCGTCAAGCACAAAAGCATTAGCCGGAATGAATACATCTAAATTATCCGGCTCTAAAAATTCATCAATGGAAGTTAAAGTGATCTCAGGATTAATAAGACGAATACGCTCACCCATCGCTTGAACTTTGGCTTTGCCATACTCACCTTCTAATGCATGTAACTGTCGATTGGTATTGCTTTGAGCAATATGATCTAAATCAATTAGGACCAAATGACCAATACCGGTTCGAGCCAGCGCTTCAGCAGCCCAAGATCCAACACCACCTAGGCCAGCAACCACAACCGTTGCCTGGCGAAAGCGTTCGCGTAGGTCTGAGCCATAGAGCCGAGCCACACCTCCAAAACGACGATCTTCTAAGTTAACCTCAACCTTGTCTTCTGCCATAGCTTCTCTTTATACTGAATAAATGGACCCCATTGCTCAACTTCGTAAAAACTACACCCTTGGACAGCTCTCCGAAACAGATGTTCCAGCTGATCCAATGCCACTATTTCAACTATGGTTTGAGCAAGCTGTGAATGCTGCATGCCCAGAACCGAACTCAATGACTCTTGCTACCGCTGATAAAGCAGGAAATCCATCAGCTCGTATTGTCTTACTAAAAGGCGCAGATCAAAATGGTTTCACCTTTTTTACCAATTACAGCAGTCAAAAAGGCAGAGAGCTGGCTGACCGTCCTCAAGCAGCGCTACTCTTTCACTGGCATGAACTAGAACGTCAAGTGCGCATCAGCGGAACAGTCGAACGTGTTTCTCCAAGCGAAAGTGATGAATACTTTCATTCGCGTCCAGCAGCCTCCAGAATCGGCGCATGGGCTTCCCCACAAAGCTCCGCTATTCCAAGTCGTGAGTTTTTGGAGGAAGCTGAAAAACGCTTGAAGGCGGAATTTGGTGAAGCACCACCTCGCCCAGACCATTGGGGTGGATATCGTCTAAAGCCCACGGAAATAGAATTTTGGCAGGGTCGTCCTTCTCGTCTACATGATCGGATGCACTATCAAATGGATGGTGGCGCTTGGCGGATCACTCGCCTTGCCCCTTAAAGAGGATTTAGAGCTTCAGGAAAACTCGGACGAAATCAGCGTTTTGAATTTGGCTCTAAATTTTGCTAATTTTGGCGCAACAACTGCCATGCAATAACCCTGGCCTGGATGCTGGCGAAAGTAGTCTTGGTGATAGTCTTCTGCTGGATAAATAGTCGGTGCCACGTCAATCTGCGTCACCACTGGATTAGAGTAAATCTTAGACTGCTCTAATTCCTCCACCACTGCATGTGCCACTTGATTTTGAGCATCGCTATGCGTAAAGATCACCGATCGATATTGCGTGCCATGATCATTGCCCTGGTAGTTCAAGGTGGTGGGATCATGAATCACAAAAAAGACTTCCAATAAATCGTGAAAAGAAATAATTTGGGGATCAAAGTACACGTCCACAATCTCTGCATGTCCAGTGACCCCCGTGCAGACCGACTCATAACTAGGATTTGGTCTAGCGCCGCCCGCATAACCCGAAACAACGGAATGAACACCATGAATTTGTTGATAAACCGCCTCTAGACACCAGAAACACCCCCCGCCAAGGGTGGCACGCTCAAGATGTAGCAGGTTTTGTTTGTTAGTTTCACTCATGGCTTTATCCTAACGCTTTATTGAATTACCTGCTTACGCACTCAAACCCGAAAACACCATGAATCGCTTCACGCTTCAGTTAGATGAAATTAAGGCGGCTTACGCTGCTGAACCCAATCCCAGTCTTGAGGTGAGATTGGAGCGAATTGGCCGCATTGAAAAGATGATTGCCGCCAATGAAGAAAAAATCTGTAAGGCGCTAGTAGCAGACTTTGGTGTACGCCATTCAGTAGAAACTCGTTTGGCAGAATTTCAAATGGTGTATCAGGCCTGTGCATATACGCGTAAGCATTTAAAAGAATGGATGAAACCAACTCCCGTTGATACCCCCTTCTTTTTGGGTGGGTCCCAAGCCTGGATAGAGAATCAATCTATCGGCGTAGTTGGCATCATGAGTCCGTGGAATTACCCCATTCAATTAGCCCTGGTGCCAGCAATTGCTGCCCTTGCTGCTGGCAATCGGGTTTGGCTTAAGCCCTCTGAACGAAGCGTACGTACGTCGGGCTTCTTAGCTAGCCTGATTCAAGAGTATTTCCATTCCAGTGAATTTTGCGTGACTACTGGCGGTCCAGATGTTGCAGAAATTTTTTCAGGACTTTGTTTTGATCACCTATTCTTTACTGGCGCACAAGAAATTGGCAAAAAAGTGATGCGCTCTGCTGCGGATAACCTCACCCCAATTACCTTGGAGCTTGGCGGAAAATCCCCAGCCATTATTGACCCTTCGGCCAAACTAAAAGATGCCGCAGCCAGCATTGTGTACGGTAAGTTGCTAAATGGCGGTCAAACTTGCATTGCCCCAGATTATGTTTTGATCGCACCACAAGATCAAGATACCTTCATCACAGAGTTGCAAGCAGTAGCTCAAGCTCAATTTTCAAATCCAGAAGAATTGACTGGTCCGATTGACGATAGTCAACTGGCACACTGGCAGTATTTAGCCAATGATGCGATTCAAAGGGGTGCGCAAGCCATCCCGCTTCTAAGACCAGATACACAAAGCTCAAGAAGATTCGAGCCTATTGCACTAATAAATGTTTCCGTTGATGCACTTGTACTCCAAGAGGAAATTTTCGGACCTATTTTGCCGATCATGACTACGATTGACGTTACTACTGCTATTGCTTATGTCAACAGCAAACCAAGCCCACTCGCTCTCTATTGGTTTGGGAAAGATAAAGCCAATATGAATCGCATCCTCAATGAAACTCGTTCAGGAGGTGTGACTGTAAATGACACCCTATTGCACGCCACCATTGAAGGTCTGCCATTTGGCGGTATTGGCCCAAGCGGTATGGGCGCCTATCATGGCAAGAAGGGATTTGATACCTTTAGCCATCAAAAATCTGTTTTAGAAGTTCGTGGACTTTTTGGCCTTAATCTCTTGCATGGCACAAAATTAGTACAACCTCCCTATCGCAAAACAATCGAGCGTCTACTCAATTGGATGAACTAAGCAACAAAGAAGGTATTAAAAGCACTTTATGATCTCATCGTAATTAATTCGGGATAACCCTTGTAATTACGATCTCAAACTGACATAATAGGAGGCTTTTTAAAGCATTTTGATTCATCGCCCCCCAGCTATATTTCAGCGTACCGTTTAGAAGTTATAAACACCGAAGTTTACAAAACGCGCTGCCGCCTGTCTGATGGTCGATGCCTTTGACCATCACACCCTCTAAAACCATGGGTGTACACACGGAGACATCCCTTCAAGGGGATGTGTAATAGCATGACTTTTTCTAAAGAAACTAAACACGAGTCCGCGGACTTAAAACACACTGGAACTGAATTCCAGTCTTTTGCCTTAGCGGCACAACTTCTTCAAAACGTTGCTGAATTGGGTTATACCCAAGCCACCCCAGTTCAAGCTCAGGTTATTCCTGCTGCTCTCGCTGGTGGGGACTTATTGGTCAGCAGCCAAACTGGTAGCGGAAAAACTGCAGCCTTTTTATTGCCTTTGATTAATCAACTGATCGCAGCCAATCCGAATAACTCACCTGTACCAGGTCGCGCCCAGCCTAAAGTGTTGGTGCTCTGCCCTACGCGCGAGCTAGCTCAACAGGTTGCCGCTGATGCCGTGAACTTAGTGCGCGGCCTCAAAGGTATTCGTATTGCAACCGTAATGGGTGGCATGCCTTACGGCAAGCAAATCCAAGCCATCAAAGGTGCATTATTAGTGGTTGCAACACCAGGTCGATTGCTCGACTTATGCGATAGCAAAGCGATTCGCTTAGATGATGTCAAGCAACTCGTTATCGATGAGGCTGATCGCATGCTCGACATGGGATTTGCTGATGATCTCGAAGCTATTGATAAGCGTTGCGCTGGTCGTAGTCAAACCCTAATGTTCTCCGCTACTTTTGCGCCAAAAATTATGGCCTTAGCAAATGAATTAACTAGAGATGCGACACGCATTGAACTTGCTCACGCAGGTGAAAAACATGCCAATATCGAACAGAAGTTGCATTGGGCTGACAGCATGTCTCATAAACATAAGTTGCTTGAGCATATTTTGGCCGATGAAACATTAGACCAAGCGGTAGTGTTTGCAAGCACTCAAGTTGAAAGTGAAAAAATTGCTGATGCCTTACGTGCAAATGGCTATGAAGCTACCGCCCTACACGGCGCCATGCCACAAGCCGTTCGTATGCGTCGTCTTGAATCTCTGCGCAAAGGTCATACCAAGATTTTGGTTGCAACAGATGTGGCAGCTCGCGGTATCGATGTACCCCGTATTAGCCACGTAATTAATTTTGGTTTGCCAATGAAGCCAGAAGACTATACACACCGCATCGGCAGAACTGGACGCGCTGGTCGCAATGGCGTCGCCATCACCTTAGTAGAACATCGTGATCGCGCGAAGATTCGTAATATTGAGCGCTTCACACAACAAGATATCGTTGCTTCAGTAATTGCCGGACTCGAGCCACAAGCAAAGCCCAGCTTTGGTGGTGGCGGTGGCGGTCGTTCTGGTGGCGGTCGCTCTGGTGGTGGCTTTGGCGGTGGTGGTCGTTCTGGTGGTGGTCGCTCTGGTGGTGGCTTTGGCGGTGGTGGTCGTTCTGGTGGTGGTCGCTCTGGTGGCGGTGAAAACCGTTCTGGCAACCATTTCGAAGCACGTTCAACAGATTCACGCCCTGCGCGCTCTGCTGACTCACGTCCTTCAGGTGATTCACGTCCAGGCAACCGTTTTGGCGATTCACGCCCTGCGCGCTCTGCTGACTCACGTCCTTCAGGTGATTCACGTCCTGCGCGCTCTGCTGACTCACGTCCGGCTCGCTCTGGAGATTCCCGTCCATCCGCTGGCCCCCGTTTTGCCAAACCAAAATCTGGTGGTCAACGTAGAAACTTCAGCGGCAGCTAATCATGACTCGCCATCGTCGTCTCAGTTCTCTTTGGAATCGAGTCGATTCTGGTGAGATTCATCGGGCGCCACGCAAGTGGCAGACCTGGCTAAGCGACACAGGATCATTAACTCAAAAAATTGAGCAGGCAATTGGTCAAAAACTGGAAGTGCAGGTGCTGCGTGATTGCCGCCAAAACTTAAATAGCGACGAGAGTCGCTATTTTCATTTACAAACCAAGCGCTGCCGTATTCGCGAAGTATTGCTTTGCTCGAATGGCATCCCTTTAGTTATGGCTCGTAGCGTGATTCCAACCTTGAGTTCTAGCGGCAGCAATCAAGATATATTGCGCCTAGGAAGTAGACCTTTGGGAGCGGTATTATTTTCCAAAACCAGAAAACGTTCGAAGCAAAAAGCTTTAAGAAAAATTATCCGTATAAATAAACGAAACAATCTATGGCGGCAATGCCGTCAGAAGTACGAGCAATTACCTGCCCCCCTTTGGGCACGTCGCACACTGTACAAACTCAAAGGTCGGCCATTGCTAGTATGTGAAATATTTCTACCAGCATTGCTGCAATACGCAGCAAATCATTAATTCAAACTTAACCATACTTGGCTGGCTTTAATCAACGCTTGATCCCCAGGCTCGCAAATAAATACTTTTCCAAAGCCAATAGCTTTAGCGGTCTCACCAATCTTTTGATGCGGACAAATAGCACTGGCATAAAGCAGCGTCTGGCTAAATTGCCCCTGAATCACCTCACCTAGGTAACGCACCGCCTCTGATGATGTCAACAACCACAGAGATTGAGAAAAATCTATTTCAGCAATAGCACCCCAAGCAGGACTATTAATGCTCAAGGGCACTCTGGCATAAACCGAAATAGCTTCAACTCTTGCGCCTGCGGCCCTTAAGGTTTCAGCAAGCCAATCGCGCCCGCCCTCCCCCTTAAAAATCACTACCTTGCGTTCAGACCAATTCCAGTCGAGAGATTGCAATTCATTCCATAGACCTTCTGAATCCCAATGCGCATTATTTTCTGGGAGAAAAATGCGGGTCGGGTTTTCTTCTAATCCGATGCCATGATGTTGCAAAGCTAACTTACTACTACCGCCCATCACGCCCACTGGAATCATCGTATTGGAAAGTTCTTGCCATGATCTTTCCAATAAACGCATACTGCATTCAATCGCATTTGGACTCACAAAGATGGCTAGATCAGCATCCTTCAGACTTGCGGCAATGTGGTCTGCTAAAGACCCCTTCTGAGATCGACCTCGATCGCCCTCTTTAGGAACAATGGTGAGCAATGGCAGGGAAAGTATATTTGGTAAGTCTTGCTTACCCAATTTAAACTGCTCGTCATTTTTAAAACTAGTGGCAAGTAATTCAATCAGTTGACGCGCCTGCCCAGCAGGTCTTGTGACAATAATTGTCTGCGCACTCACTATGTCTTCCTAATGTTGGATTTACTTAGGCAAACCGTTTGGCAATAAAGCAACAGCGCCCTGTGCGATTAAATCCTGGGCAACTGCTAAACCAAGTGCTTCAGCCTCGGCCACATTTTTCACTAAACCACTGGCCTTAGCCAAGCAAATAGCTTTACCGTCGACACTCGCCACAAAAGAACGAATCTGCATCTGATTTTTATCCCAAACGGCGTGGGCTGCTAAAGGCACTTCACAAGAGCCTCCTAGTTGGCGGGACACCATCCGCTCTGCAGAGATTGCCAGCAAAGTTGGCAAGTCACTCAAAGGCGCTAGCCACTGCTTGATGTTTGGATGTTTACTTAGAGTCTCAATGCCGAGGGCACCTTGACCAGCTGCTGGGGTATATGGATCAAACGGCAGGAGTGCCTTGATACGACTTTCCAAACCCAAACGCTTGAGGCCTGCGGCGGCCAAAATAATGGCTTGATACTCGCCGCGATCCAATTTACCCATACGTGTATCTAAATTGCCCCGCAGAGGATGGACCTCCAAATGAGGGAAACGCGCACGCAAGACTGCTTCGCGGCGCAAACTCGAGGTGCCCACTACCGCACCATGCGGAAGATCTTCCAGACTCACATAATCATTAGAAACAAAGGCATCTCGAGCATCTTCACGAGCCATAACGCAGGTCAGATCAAAACCCTCAGGCATCACCATTGGGACATCTTTTAGTGAATGTACTGCCAAATCTGCGCGGCCATCCTCTAAGGCAGCCTCGAGCTCCTTGACGAATAAGCCCTTACCGCCGACCTTAGAAAGGGCTCTATCAAGAATCTGGTCACCCCGAGTAGTCATACCCAGAATCTGTACATCACAGGCTGGATACAGCCTTTTAAGGCAATCCCGGACGTGTTCAGCCTGCCACATGGCAAGCCGACTCTCACGAGAGGCAATCACTAGGCGTCTAGGAATAGCGGAATTTACTGCGGAATTGGGGATTTGGGACATAACATTTAAAATAATCAAGGACCTACACCAATATACTGCGTTTATGAGCACATCAAAAAATTCCTTAGCCAACAAAGCCCAAGCTTGGTCGGCCCGCTTCAATGAGCCTGTTGACGAACTGGTACAGCGTTATACCGCCTCCATTGGATTTGATCAACGTTTTGCCCTAGTCGATATTGCTGGATCTCTGGCTCACGCAGAGATGCTGGCCACCCAAAAGATTATCAGCGCCCAAGATTTGGCAGATATTCAAAAGGGGATGGCTCAGATCAAAAGCGAGATTGAGTCCGGGCAATTTGAATGGCAACTCGCCCTGGAGGATGTGCACCTCAATATTGAAGCACGTTTAACTGCTTTAGTGGGTGATGCTGGCAAACGTTTACATACTGGTCGTTCGCGCAATGACCAAGTAGCAACGGATTTACGTTTGTGGCTTCGCGACAGTGTTGATGAGATTGCCGCCACTCTCAAAACTTTACGCACCGCCCTACTAGATCTAGCTGAAAAACATGCTGCTACTATCATGCCGGGTCATACCCACCTGCAAGTAGCTCAGCCAATTACTTTTGGCCACCACTTGATGGCTTATTACGAAATGTTTAGTCGTGATGCCGGCCGCTTAATTGATCTACGTACTCGTTTTAATCGCCTACCTTTGGGTGCCGCCGCTTTAGCTGGCACAACCTATCCAATCGATCGCGAACAAGTAGCCAAGATTTTAGGATTTGATGGTATTTGCAACAACTCACTGGATGCCGTGTCTGATCGAGACTTTGCTATCGAGTTCTGCGCTTTTGCATCCATCTTAATGATGCATGTCTCACGCTTATCAGAAGAATTGGTGCTCTGGCTTAGCCCACGCTTTGGCTTCATTGATTTGCCGGATCGCTTCTGTACTGGCAGCTCAATCATGCCGCAGAAAAAGAACCCCGATGTTCCAGAGCTGGCACGTGGTAAGACTGGCCGCGTATATGGCGACCTTATCTCCTTGCTCACCCTCATGAAGAGTCAGCCCCTGGCATACAACAAAGATAATCAAGAAGATAAAGAGCCCTTGTTTGATGCAGTAGATACGGTTCAAGATACCTTACGTATTTTTGCTGACATGATTCCGCATATTGAAGTAAAGGCTGATGTCATGAAAGCTGCGGCTGAGCAAGGCTTCGCTACTGCCACTGACTTGGCCGACTATCTGGTCAAAAAAGGTTTAGCTTTCCGGGATGCTCATGAGGCCGTTGCCCATGCAGTTAAAGCCTGCGTTGGTAGAAATTGTATGTTGACCGATCTCAGTCTTTCTGAGTTGCGCTTTGCTTGTGGTTTAGATAATCGCCCTGAACTGATGGGTGATGATGTTTTTGCTTTGCTCACTGTTGATGGTTCGGTGCAATCTCGACAGCACGCAGGCGGTACCGCACCCTCTCAAGTACTTGCTGCAATTAAACGGGGTCGTGCAGACCTCTAAGTTTCATGGGCTTTTGGGCACAACTCTCCGAAGGGATTGATCGCATAAATCAACTGCTTGGCAAGTTCGCTAGCATTATGATTTTGTTATCTTGCGTAGTATCGGCAAGCAATGCCATTCTGAGATATGGCCTTGACATGAGTAACAACTGGCCGCTTGAGTTGCAATGGTATTTGTTTGCAGCCGCCGTGATGCTCGGCGCTTCCTACACCCTCAAGCGCAATGAACACGTTCGGGTTGATTTGATTTACTCCTACGCATCAGAGCGTACTCGTATTTGGATTGATTTATTTGGTCTCGCCTTGTTCTTGATGCCGGCTTGTCTTTTGTTTTCATGGCTCTCTTGGAGCACACTCTTTTATCCATCATGGTTAGTGATGGAGCACTCGCTCAACTCTGGTGGATTACCACGCTATCCAATCAAATTTATCGTACCGTTTGGTTTCTTCATGCTAAGTTTGCAAGGCCTATCGGAAATTATTAAACGTATCGGCATGCTTAAAGGCAAATACACCTTGCCTGCCAACGATCTGAATTACGAAAAACCATGGCAATGATTCCAGTCGAGTGGATGCCACCCCTGATGTTTGGCGGTCTAATTGCCTTCATGCTCATTGGGTTTCCAGTATCTTTTTCTTTGATGGCTGCGGGCTTATTTTTTGCTGCCATCGCCATCAGCCAGGACTTTTTTCAGGCGGTGTTTTTACAAGCAATTCCACAAAGAATCTTTGGGAGTGTGCTCGCAAACGACCTACTCTTAGCCATTCCCTTCTTTACCTTTATGGGCTCAATCTTGGAGCGCTGTGGTCTTGCAGAGGAGATGCTGGACTCCATGGGGCAGCTCTTTGGTCGTGTACGAGGTGGACTAGGCTACTCAGTCATTATTGTGGGGTTTGTTCTGGGCGCCATCACTGGCACTGTGGCTGCCCAAGTGATTGCTATGGCCATGATTTCGCTACCGGTGATGATGCGCTACGGCTATAACATGCGCTACGCTACAGGCGTTTTAGCAGCATCCGGAACCATTACGCAGCTCGTACCCCCCTCCCTAGTGCTGATTGTCTTGGCGGATCAACTCAAAACCCAAACTGGTAGCGCTGATGTCGGCAGCATGTATCTTGGCGCCTGGGGACCCTCTCTTCTGCAAATTGCCCTATTTGCGCTCTATACCTTCTTTTTATCGCGCATCCGCCCAGACTGGTTACCTGCTGTACCCAACAGCGAACTCAATCTCAAAGGCTGGGCGCTATGGAAAAAATGTCTTATGGGCATCGTTCCATCGGCAGTACTGATCTTTCTAGTGCTTGGTACCATCATGACTGGAATTGCCACACCAACAGAATCTGGTGCAATGGGTGCAATGGGCGCTTTACTTTTGGCATGGATACGTCGAGCAAATATTCCTAATCTCAAAGGATTAATTCAAGAGGCCTATCAAAACACGATGCGCATTACTGCGATGGTGGTCTTCATTTTAATTGGGTCCACTTGTTTCTCCGTTGTCTTCCAAGGAGTCGATGGTGGCCATTGGGTTGAGGATCTCTTTTCCAACCTGCCGGGCGGCTGGGTTGGGTTCCTGATTGTGGTCAATCTGTTTGTATTCTTTTTGGCCTTCTTCTTAGACTTCTTCGAGATCGCTTTTATTGTTGTACCGATGTTGGCGCCAGTCGCCGTCAAGCTACTCTCACCAGTTCTACTAGAGTCCATGAATGGCAATCCACAATCTGCTGCTAGCGCTGCCTTGGTATGGTTTGGTGTAATGCTCTGCGTTAACATGCAAACCTCCTTTATGCATCCACCCTTTGGCTTTGCGCTCTTTTATCTCAGAGGCGTCGCACCCAAAGAAGTCAAGAGCAGCGACATTTATTGGGGTGCACTACCCTGGGTTGGTTTGCAGTTGATTATGGTGGTTGCTGTTGCAGCCTTCCCAGTGCTCGTCACAACACTGCTAGATAAGCCAGCAGCAGTAGAGCAAAGCAAGGAATTTAATTTCACCAGCGGCGATGACAATAAGTCAGAAATGGCATCGGAAAAAGTAATACGCGCCAAAGATGAAGATGCGCCCGTGCTATTTCAATTAGACAAACCAGTGAAATAAGGACTTAACGGCTATCAGCCGCCGCAATAATCTGATCTAAAGTAACGTAACCTCTATTCTGCTTATCGATATAGCTAAAGTGTGCTGCTATCCTTGGCATACCAGCTTGCGCCTCTGCCAAGGTTAGCTTGCCATCATGATTAACATCGGCCGCCTTAAATTTCTCAGATAACTCTTGGTTCAACCTAGCATCATCGGCATGCGCTGAAAAACTGAAAGTGAAACAAGCACAACACAATATATTGCGTAGATAGATCATTTTTTTAGTCATGGAATGTGCCCCTCTTAGTCCTGTGCTGAAATTTTCATCGCTGCAGAAACAGCTTTCTTTGCCATCTCTACAAAAGATTCGACTGATCCCGAGCCCGTCCGGAAAGACTCCCCTTGAATGGTGATTAAGCCCTCACCTAATACTTGTTTACTTTGACTATCAGTAATTTTATTTTCAACAACCAAAGCTGGGGTCTTAGCATTAACACCACTAGCATAGGCAGCGGCATTTGCGGCCAAACCAATTGGCGTGAAATTCCAAGGCTGCAAACTATTGGCAGATGCTTCAGCTCCAGTAATGCCAACTGAAATGCGCGCAACACCAGGTCCCGGCTTGGTAACAATCTGAATATTACCTTTGCTCAAGACCGCCTGAACCATAGAGTCTTGCAAGGCAATCTTTGCCTGGATCAAACTTTCAGCAGTAATATTTTGAGTGGGGGCCTGATTCAGGTAGATGGGATCTAGAATCACAGCAGTGTAAACAGTGGGATTAACATTCGGATTGCGATAGCGCCACACGCGTGTTCCATCGGGAGTATCAGGAACCATTTGTAACAAAGCATAGTTAGGCAAGAAGCCAGACTGAGGCATTGGTTGAGTCATCATTTTTGGCGCATTACTGCAGGCAAATATGGTGAGGCCAATTGAGGATATAACTACCAACTGAGCAAGTCTGCTAAATGTCATAAAAGCCTTTTAAAAGTAAACACAAGATTGCGACGCAGGGACCCAATTGATACCCCACAAAAGCATTATGCTCGTCAAAGGTGAAGCAGAGCTGTGCACCAAAAGCGAGCAGTTTAAGGCAATTCATTTTTGAACAAAGTACCCTGCAGGGCATAGTCTTCCAAGAATTCCTATATATTTACCGAAAGGGCTCTGAAAAAACATGGGCATCATTTCTCAGTTTAAGTTGAACAAATTCATCCAATAGTAAAGCCGCTATGCCAAATTATTTAGTTCAAAGTCATCTCAGCATTATTAAATATGCACCAATGATTTTTTTGCTTTCGATCATCTTCTTTCTCCTTCTTGGATGGCTATATGGTAGATATCGCATCAGAACATCCAAAGATGTCATCGTACGAGACTCTCTGGCGACAGCAATTTTTGGGCTATCCGCTCTTGTGCTTGGATTTACCTTCTCCAGCGCAAATGATCACTTCAATCAGCGTATTAATACTGCCAGTCTAGAAGCAGCATCCATCGAGCGAGTCTACAAATCAACCAAATATCTTCGGCCCGCTGACCAAGCCTTGGTACAAAAATCGTTACGAGAGATACTCCACACCAGATTAACAACCTATGAGCACGTAGAAGTAATTGATGATTTAAATCGCAACCTAGATGTTTTAGCAACTCAGTTAGATAACGTGAATGAAGAAATTCTTTCAAGCATCCAAAAGGCACCATCTGCAAATAGGGATTTAGCAGAGAAAGTACTTGGAACTCAGCTTGAGGAATTGATAGGCTCCTTTCATGCGGGGCTTTTACACTCCAAGAGCCATCCGCCAGCAATCATCGATCAATTTTTATTGGTATTACTATGCGTCGGAGCTTTGCTGAGCGGTTATGCCATGGCAGTTCAAAAGGAAGAGGATTGGTTTTTAACCATCCTCTATGTAGGCTTAATGGGCTTTGCTTTGTTCGTAATCTTTTCGCTAGAGTTCCCCAACCAACTTAGCTCCTATGATGCCCTAAACTCCGAATTACTTAAAGTTCAAGAGCGAATCCGATTCATAAATTGAATATCTAGTCGCAAATCATCTCTGAATTAAATAGCTTCAATAGGCTAGTGATGGCGGATTTCTAACGCAATCAACATAGTACTCACTGCGACCATCTGCCTGCGCTTTCACAAGGCCGTGGATATCAGTCTCAAATCCTGGGAACTTCTCATTAAAGTCCCTAGCGAAATAGAGATAATCAATGATCCGTTTATTGAAGCGCTCGCCTGGAATTAAGAGTGGAATACCTGGAGGATACGGTGTTACTAACATTGCTGTGATGCGACCTTCTAGCTGATCTAAAGGCACCCGATCAACTTCCTTATGAGCCATCTTCGCCCAAGCTTCTGAAGGCATCATCGCTGGCACCATATCAGAGGTGTACATCTCAGTAGTCATACGAGCTACATCGCGACTCTTATAAAACTCATGAATCTGTTGGCAAATATCCTTGAGACCCACACGCTCATAGCGTGGATGCTTCGCTACAAACTCCGGTAAGACCTTCCACAAAGGGGCGTTCTTGTCAAAGTGATCCTTAAACTGCTGCAATTCAGTCACTAAGGTATTCCAGCGACCTTTGGTGATGCCAATGGTGAACATGATGAAGAAAGAATATAAACCGCACTTCTCTACGATCACACCATGCTCAGCTAGATACTTAGTCACAATGCTTGCCGGAATTCCCATGGAGCCAAAGTTACCCTCGATATCTAAACCTGGTGTAACAACCGTTGCTTTGATTGGATCGAGCATATTGAAGTCTTTAGCAAGATTGCCAAAGTCATGCCAACTAGCCTTAGGCTCCAAGACCCAATCAGAGCGCTCACCAATGCCTTCCTCGGCCAAGTGATCTGGACCCCAAACCTTAAACCACCAGTCAGCGCCAAATTTATCATCCACTTCACGCATCGCACGGCGGAAGTCCATTGCTTCGGCAATCGACTCCTCAACTAGAGTTGTGCCACCAGGCGACTCCATCATAGCTGCCGATACGTCACACGACGCAATAATGGCGTACTGCGGACTAGTAGAGGTGTGCATCAGATAGGCTTCGTTAAAACAGTCACGGTCTAGCTTGGTGTCTTCAGCATCCTGCACTAATACTTGTGACGCTTGCGAGAGACCCGCCAACAACTTATGGGTCGACTGAGTCGCAAACATCAAACTCTTTTTGGTACGCTTGCGATCAGACCCAATAGCATGCATATCCTTGTAAAAAGAATGGAAAGCAGCGTGCGGCAACCATGCTTCGTCAAAATGCAAAGAATCGACCTTACCATCGAGCATCTCTTTAATCATCTCAACGTTGTACACGATACCGTCATAGGTACTTTGAGTCAGCGTCATGACGCGTGGCACGACGTTCTTATCTTTAATAAAGGGGTTGGCATCAATTTTCTTTTTGATGTTTTTCCACTCAAACTCTTCCTTGGGGATCGGCCCAATAATGCCCAGATGATTGCGAGTTGGCATCAAGAAAATCGGAATCGCGCCCATCATAGTGATGGAATGAATAACAGATTTATGGCAGTTGCGGTCCACCACAACAACATCACCCGGCGCCACAGTGGAATGCCAAACAATCTTATTAGAGGTTGATGTGCCATTGGTTACAAAGAACAAATGATCTGCATTAAAAATTCGGGCGGCATTGCGCTCGCTTTGTAATACCGGACCGGTATGGTCCAGGAGTTGACCTAACTCCTCTACAGCATTACAGACATCTGCACGCAACATGTTTTCACCGAAAAACTGATGGAACATTCGACCGACAGGGCTCTTTAGAAAAGCTACGCCACCAGAATGCCCAGGGCAATGCCAAGAGTAGGATCCTTCAGAGGCGTAATTAGTCAAGGCACGAAAGAATGGTGGCGCTAACGAATCCAGATACACCTTGGCTTCACGAATAATATGACGTGCCACAAACTCTGGGGTGTCTTCATTCATGTGAATGAAGCCATGTAACTCACGCAAGATGTCATTAGGCATATGACGTGAAGTACGCGTCTCGCCATATAGGAAGATAGGAATATCTTCATTTCGCTTACGTACTTCAGTAATAAAAGCGCGTAAATTATTCAAAGCAGGCAAGTCATGATCTTCCGAATCGGAAACAAACTCTTCATCATCAATCGAAACGATAAATGAAGATGCACGTGAGGCTTGTTGCGCAAAAGAAGTTAGGTCGCCATAACTCGTCAAGCCAATAACTTCCATACCCTCGGTTTCAATAGCTTCCGCTAAGTCACGAATGCCCGATCCTGAAATATTCTCAGAACGAAAGTCCTCATCAATGATGATGATTGGGAAACGAAATTTCATGACTACCCTTTAGGTTTACGAACTAGAGTTTGTGTAAAGGAAACAATTAAGTTTTAGGCAGGGTTACGCCCCGCTGACCTTGATACTTGCCGCCGCGATCTTTATAGGATGTACCACAGACTTCATCGCTCTCAAAGAACAATACTTGAGCACAGCCTTCGCCCGCATAAATCTTCGCAGGCAATGGCGTTGTATTGGAAAACTCTAAAGTGACATAACCTTCCCACTCCGGCTCAAAAGGAGTCACATTCACAATAATGCCGCAACGTGCGTAAGTACTTTTACCGACGCAAACAGTCAGTACGCTACGTGGAATCTTGAAATACTCTACCGTTCTTGCCAAGGCGAAAGAATTTGGCGGAATAATACAAACGGGGCCCTTGAAATCCACAAAGGATTGTTCGTCAAAATTCTTAGGGTCAACAATGGTGCTGTTGATGTTGGTAAAGATCTTAAATTCATCTGCGCAACGAATGTCATAGCCATAGCTTGAAGTGCCGTAACTGACGATTTTGTTGCCGGCCGCATCAAGGCGAACTTGTCCAGGCTCAAATGGGCTGATCATGCCTTGCTCGCCCATGCGGCGGATCCAGTGGTCTGATTTAATAGTCATGCCGGAATTGTAAAACCTTAGCCTGCCAATGCCCACCAATTTGTCAGAATTAAGCTAGCTAGCCTTGCTAAAAATAACCCGTTCAGGGGCGTTATAGATCTCAAAGTGCTTACCAGAGCAACGAGATATCAGTGTCAGATTGGTTTGACGGGCTAACTCGAGCCCCATCAGCGTTACTCCGGACCGAGTAAGCAAGAACGGAATACCCATCTGAACACCCTTAATAACCATCTCTGAGGTCAGGCGCCCAGTGGTAAAGAAGATCAGATCCCGCCCTGGTTTATTGTCCAGCCACATCAAGCCAGAAATAGAGTCCACCGCATTATGACGGCCTACATCCTCAATGAAATGCAGAAGTCGTACCTGCTGATCCCCCAGGCGCTCAAAGACGGCACAGGCATGAACTGAGCCAGACTTCTTGTAAATAGTGTCGTGTATGCGGATGGTATCGACCAATGTGACGATTGCCTCCTGGGCTAGCTCAGGACCATCAGACAGACGAACCCGCGCCATCTCCTCGATTAAACCGCCAAACATGGTGCCCTGGCCGCAACCAGTCGTGACTACCCTTTTACTGGTGAGGGCATCAATATCAACCGTACTCCGCCGCGTTTTCACGGCGGCAGAGTCCGTCTCCCAGTCGACCTGAATACTTTCAATATCGTCAATCGACTCCACTAGGCGCTGATTACGCAAATACCCCAGCACCAAAGCCTCAGGAGCACTGCCCAGGGTCATTAGGGTCACTACCTCACGCTTATCCAAATAAATGGTTAGAGGCCGTTCCCCAGGGATATGGGTGGTCTTTAGGCGCCCCGCTTCATCCAATATCTCCACCTCGTGCACCAAAGGCACGGAGGCATTAGACATCTCGATTTTGTGGGGCCAGGCCATAAAACATCTCTTAAATTGAATGCAAATCGGTATTCACTTTAACCGCAGACTAAAATTGGTGCTCAAGTAAACCCTAAGCACCATAATCTAGTCTTCAGTTTATCGATTTCGTTCTTACCGCATTTATTTTTTAAGTTAGCTTTGCATGAGTAGCCCAAACCGCCGTCTTCTAGTTACATCCGCCTTGCCATATGCCAATGGTCAAATCCATATCGGGCATTTGGTGGAATATGTGCAAACTGACATTTGGGTTCGTTATCAAAGAATGCGTGGTCATGAGGTGCACTATGTTGGCGCTGATGACACCCATGGCACACCAATCATGCTGCGTGCCGAAAAAGAAGGCATTACTCCAAAAGAACTCATCACCAATGTTTGGAAAGAACATAAGCGCGACTTTGATGACTTTTTAATTTCATTTGATAACTACTACACTACTGATAGTCCAGAGAATGAGAAATTGGCGCAAAGTATTTATCTCAAACTGCGTGATGCAGGATTGATTGAGAAGCGCGCGATTGAACAAGCCTACGACCCCGTAAAAGAGATGTTCTTACCGGATCGCTTCATTAAAGGTGAGTGTCCGAAGTGCGGAGCCAAAGATCAATATGGTGACTCTTGCGAAAAGTGTGGCGCCACTTACTCCCCTACTGATCTGAAAAATCCGTTCTCAGTAGTGAGCGGTGCAACACCGATCAAAAAAGTGTCCGATCATTATTTCTTCAAATTATCTGACCCCCGTTGCGAGACTTTTTTACGTGACTGGACTCAAGTCAAAACACCTCTACAGCCCGAAGCCCGCAACAAGATGAAGGAGTGGGTTGGTCAACCAGGCGAAAGCAAACTCGGCGATTGGGATATTTCTCGCGACGCCCCTTACTTCGGCTTTGAAATCCCCGATGCGCCCGGTAAGTACTTCTATGTATGGCTTGACGCGCCAATTGGCTATTACGCCAGCTTCCTGAATTACTGTCAGGCTAAAGGCCTAGACTTTGAAGAATGGGTTAAGCCAGACACCACTACCGAGCAGTACCACTTCATCGGTAAAGATATTTTGTACTTTCACACCCTTTTCTGGCCAGCTACTTTGCACTTCGCTGGCTATCGCACCCCAACCAATGTGTTTGCTCACGGCTTCTTAACCGTTGATGGTGAAAAGATGAGTAAGTCACGTGGCACTCTCATCTCTGCGCATAGTGTGATTGAATGCGGTTTTAATCCTGAATGGTTCCGCTACTACTTCGCCACCAAACTGAATGACAGCCTAGAAGATCTAGATTTGAATCTTCAGGACTTTGTTGCTAGAGTCAATAGTGACTTGCTCGGCAAGTACATCAATATTGCAAGCCGCAGTGCTGGATTTTTAGTCAAACGTTTTAATGGAATCGTCTCTGATGAGGCGATGAATAATCCGTTACTTACCGAAATTAGGTCCGCAAGCGAAAAAATTGCGGCACTGTATGAGGGTCGTGAATACGCCAAGGCATTGCGCATGATCATGGAGCTCGCTGATAAGGTCAATGCTTTTGTCGATGACAATAAGCCTTGGGAGATCGCCAAAAATCTAGATCGAGAGGCAGATCTACAAAAAGTCTGTAGCGTTACCTTAGAGGCATTCCGGATGCTAAGTCTCTATCTCAAGCCAGTTTTGCCACAAGTAGTGGCTGGAGTTGAAGAGTTCTTGTCATTGCCATCAATGAACTGGAGCGCTGTGAATACCCCCCTTTCCAGTCAAAATCCCATCAACGCTTATAAACACCTGATGACCCGCGTAGAAGCCCCTCAAATTGAGGCTTTACTTGCTGCTAACCTCTAAAAAACACCAATTTGAGCTACCCAGAGAGAAAGTCGACTGAGTTGACTGAAAAATCGTTAATAATGATAGATCTAGACCCCTTGCAATCTTAGGGTGAATTTTATAAGTTGTTGAATTAATTAAGAATTTTAGGAAATATGATGGCACGTTATCAATCCGAATTCACTCAGTTCTTAAACGAACTCAAAACAGAGAAACCCCATCTCGAGGCTGACCAGCAAGCTGGTCGCGCGCTCCTGTGGGATAAAGAGCCTTTGAGTACTGAAGATTTACGTCGCGCAAAAGCAGCGAAATTGAAGCAACGCGCATACGTTTATTCGAATGACTGAACCAAGCGCTCAACCAATATCCGATTTACTCGATAGCACCCCTTCCGTAACGGATGGGATGTCGGCCGCCTTTGCCAAACTGTATGGCGAGCCTTTATTTAAACTCCCTACCGATCTCTACATTCCGCCGGATGCACTAGAAATCTTTTTGGAAGCGTTTGAAGGGCCGCTCGATCTCCTGCTGTATCTCATTCGCAAGCAAAACTTCAACGTACTTGATATTCCGATGGCGCAGGTTACTCAACAGTACCTCAGCTACATCGACCAAATCCGTCACAGCAATTTAGAGCTCGCTGCTGAGTACCTTTTGATGGCAGCCATGTTGATTGAAATTAAATCGCGCATGCTATTGCCGATGAAAAAAGCAGATAGCGACGAAGAGGTTGATGATCCGCGTGCAGAGTTAGTACGCCGCCTCTTGGAGTACGAGCGCATGAAGCTTGCTGCTCAAGAGTTAGATCAAATTCCACAGCATGGCCGCGACTTCCAAATTGCCCATGGCTACGTTGATACTTCTGTTGCCGTGACTTGGCCCGAAGTCAATGTTGACGATTTACAGATGGCATGGCGAGATGTACTGCACCGAGCCAAGCTCAATCAACATCACACTATTACTCGCGAAACTCTATCCGTCCGAGACTTCATGACACGCATTCTGCGGCACCTGCAAGGCACACGTTTTGTTGAGTTCGGCGAACTCTTCGAGGAGGCCATTAAGTCGGGTGGAGGAGTGGCAGTAGTCATTGTTAACTTCATTGCAATGCTCGAACTCTCACGTGAAGCCTTGGTAGAAATTACCCAGGCCGAACCGTATGCACCTATTTATGTACGCCTTGCTTACACACCTGTTGCATGAAAATCATCAGCGATATTCAGGAGTTACGTGATCACTTACGAGGTCAAAATCGCGCCTCATTTGTCCCCACCATGGGGAATCTTCACGAGGGTCACCTCTCCCTTATGCGCCTTGCCAGACAGCACGGCGATCCTGTAGTAGCCAGCATTTTTGTCAACCGCTTGCAGTTTGGGCCTAATGAAGATTTTGATAGCTACCCGCGCACTATGCAGGCTGATATCGATAAGCTGGAAAAGGAGGGGGTGTACATTCTGTTTGCCCCTACTGAGCGCGACCTGTATCCACAACCACAAGAGTATCGGGTAGATCCGCCACAACAACTTGGCGATATTCTTGAAGGTGAATTTCGCCCCGGCTTCTTTAAGGGCGTTTGCACTGTTGTACTTAAGCTCTTTTCTTGTGTTCAACCTAAAGTTGCAGTATTTGGAAAAAAAGATTACCAGCAGCTCATGATTATTCGCCAGATGGCAAAACAGTTTGCCCTCCCCGTTGATATCATTCCTGCTGAAACGATTCGCGCAGAAGATGGTCTAGCCCTATCCTCACGCAATGGCTATCTCTCTACCGCAGAACGTGCCGAGGCTCCAGCACTTCAACGATTACTCAATGAGGTACGCAGTCAAGTATTAAATTTAAATGAACGCAATGTTGAGGCACTCACCACCATCGAGAAGAATGCTGTTGCACAGTTGGCCAAACGAGGCTGGAGCCCAGATTACATTGCCATTCGTCAGCAAAGCGACTTGGCACCCACTAGCAATGAAAATCTTCAAGCGGGTGAGCCTTTAGTGATTCTGACTGCCGCCAAATTGGGCAAAACCCGCTTAATTGATAATCTAGAAATCTGAACTCTACCTAAAAAAACTGGCTCAGATTTAGTTCTTTGCCTTTCAATCAGAAGGTTTTATGCAGCCTCAACATTTACCTTCATTCGCCGCCCTCAGAATTCCAGCATACCGCTTTCTAATTGGCGCATTTCTGCTAACAATGATGGCTGATAACGTAGAGCACGTAATCAGCTATTGGATGATGTATCAGAAATTCCACTCGCCAGAGCTCGGTGGATTTGCAGTGATCTCACACTGGTTGCCATTTTTAGCTTTCTCAGTTCCCGCAGGGGCCCTGGCAGATCGCTTTGATCCGCGCAGGCTAATTCAGATTGGCATGGTGATGTTTATGACCTGCTCTCTTGCCTGGGCCTATTTCTTTTTTACCGACTCGCTCCAGCTTTGGCAAGCACTCTGCTTGCTAGTCTTGCATGGTTGCTCTGGAGTGTTATGGCAAACCTCTACGCAAATTATTCTCTACGATGTAGTTGGCAAAACCAACCTACCAAGCGGCATACGTCTCCTTGCTACTACTAGGTATCTTGGTTTGCTCGTTGGCCCTGCCATGGGGGCACTCATGATGCTAGTCTTTGGCGCAAAACTAGGGATTCTGATCAACGCTTGCTTCTTTCTACCTAATATCTTGTGGCTCATCAATGCACCTTGTGGGCCAAAATTTAGAACGGGTGCAATCGCCCCTGCACGCGCATTTAAAGGCTTTAAAGATATTCACTTAACAGCAAAAGAGATTATTCATGAGCATAAAATTACCTCGATGATTTTGTTAGCTGGTGCAGCATCCTTTTTCGTTGGCAATAGCTACCAAGCCCAAATGCCTGGCTTTGCCCAAGATTTAGGCCATGGGGATCCAGGCATTTTGTATAGCGCCCTATTGGCTGCGGACGCTGCTGGCGCCCTGTTGGCAGGGGTGCTTCTAGAAAGTCGTGGCGGCATTCTAAAAACCAGCCCAAGAATGGCTATTATTCTTGCAGCGCTGTGGTGTAGCGCCCTGCTCTGCTTTGCCTTATCTCAGCAGTACCTATTGGCGCTCATCTGTTTATTCATCGGCGGCTTCCTTGAACTCTCATTTAATTCAATGGCCCAGACAATTGTGCAAATCAATGCACCACAAGAAATTCGGGGGCGTGTCATTGGGTTATTCAATATGTCTGCACTGGGTCTGCGCGCAGGAGCAGGAATAACAGTTGGATTGCTCGGCGGAATGATTGGCATCCATTGGTCCTTAGCGCTTTCGGCAGGATGCCTGATCGGCGTTGCCAGCACTTTATATCTAAAGTTTCAACACAAACTCTAAATATGCCGGGTTTTACCCAAAGATCTGGCCCTGCTCTAGATTGAGCTCTTGCACCAACTCAGCTCCAGTCACTTTCCCCGCAGCCCCCTTAGCTTTAAGCACTT
Source organism: Polynucleobacter sp. Latsch14-2 (assembly GCF_018881925.1). Lineage (GTDB taxonomy): Bacteria > Pseudomonadota > Gammaproteobacteria > Burkholderiales > Burkholderiaceae > Polynucleobacter. The sequence goes on from NZ_JACVPL010000005.1 coordinate 82,567, forward strand.
CAATTTGTCCGCCGTGGCAGCTGATAAAGAATGAATCTAAAGTAATGTGTGTGATTTCACCTGGTTTACCTTTTACAGCACCGAAGGTTTGGGCAATATGCTTGTGACAATCGTAAATTTGCACTTTGTGCTCACCAAACTTTGTCCAAGCACCTGGCGCTGGATTACACGCACGAATTAGGTTGTGGATTTGCGTAATATGCATACCCCAATGAATCTGCGCAGCGTTCGCGTCAAACCAGCCTTCATAGTTAGCTTGCGATTCATCTTGCACTGTTTCGGTATGTTTATCTGCCACCACAAGATCGGCAGCCTCTAGCAAAGCCTTAACACCCAAAGGAAAAAGGTGATTAAAGTAGATTTTTCCAAGAGTGTCGTCGGATCCAATAAGCACTTCTTTTTGCAAAATGACTGCGCCCTCATCCAAGCCATCGCTTGGGCGAAAGATCGTTAAACCCGTCTTTTTTTCGCCCAAGGCAATTGCCCAGTTAATGGCGCTGGGGCCACGATATTTTGGCAATAAAGAAGGATGGTACTGAATCGTTCCGTGACGGGGAATCTTCACCAACTCTTGAGGCACAAACTGCAGTACGTAAGCCATTACACAGATATCAGCCTTGCTATCAATCAAGGCTTGGGCTGCTTCAGGGCTTTTTAATGAAGCAAACTGCAATGGAATTAAACCCCTTGCAATCGTCGCCTCTTTTAATACTTCGAGCTTGCTTGATTTAGGATTATCGGGCGGGCAAAAAACGGCGACTACTTCGTCGCCACGATCCAAAAAAGCCTCTAAAGTAGCCTTCCCAAAATCAGCACTCCCAATCAAAGCAATCCGCATCTTAGATCACCTTATCGTGACGTAAAGAAATTAACTCATCAGTAGTAAAACCAAGCTCGCTGAGAATTTCGTCGGTGTGCTCACCAAGCAACGGTGAACGCGTCACGACGGTTTCACTATCGGACATCTTGATGGGATTACCGACAGTTAAATATTTACCACGAATCGGATGATCAACTTCAACCACAGTTCCGGTCTCGCGTAATGATGGTTCTTCGGCAATTTCTTTCATCGACAAAATTGGACCGCATGGAATATCGTATTTATTTAAGATATCCATGACTTCGAACTTACTCAAAGTCATTGTCCACTTTTCAATTTCACCAAAAATTTCCATTAAGTGAGGCAAGCGGGCCATGGGAGAAGCAAAACGGACATCAGCAATCCAATCCTCACGACCAATCACCTTGCACACCGCCTCCCAAACTGGCGCCTGCACAATGACATACATATAAGAATTTGGATCAGTTTCCCAACCCTTGCACTTGACGATCCAACCAGGTTGACCGCCTCCAGAAGCGTTACCAGCTCGGGGTACGGCATCTCCAAAGGTTCCGTTGGGATACTGCGGGTACTCTTGCATGGTGCCGTTGCGATCCAAGCGCTGCTGGTCACGCAACTTCACACGACACAGGTTTAAAACTGCATCCTGCATAGCAGCCAAGACTTTTTGACCGCGACCAGAATGAGTGCGCTGATAAAGCGCAGTGACAATCCCTAAAGCTAAATGCAAGCCAGTACCACTGTCACCAATTTGAGCACCAGTCACCATTGGCGGACCATCATCAAAGCCTGTCGTTGATGCGGAGCCGCCAGCACACTGCGCGACGTTTTCATAAACCTTACAATGCTCATAGGGGCCAGGGCCAAAACCTTTAACGGAAGCCAAGATCATCATGGGGTTGAGCTCTTGGATTCGCTCCCAACTAAAACCCATGCGATCTAATGCACCGGGCGCAAAGTTCTCAACCAGAACATCGCACTCCTTAATCAGGCGATCGAGAATTTCTTTCCCTTTTTGGGTTTTAGTATTAACAGTGATTGAACGCTTGTTATGGTTCAACATCGTAAAATACAAACTATCAGCATCAGGAATATCACGTAATTGACCGCGCGTAGCATCACCCTCACCTGATTTTTCGACTTTAATTACATCGGCACCAAACCAAGCAAGCAACTGGGTGCAAGTTGGTCCAGATTGAACATGCGTGAAGTCGAGGATTTTCACCCCCTCTAGTGCTTTTGCCATGGTTTAAGTCCTAATAAAGATTGAAATTTTGAATTAAGCCAATTTTACCAGCGGCTAAATGGCAGCAATTGAGATTGCCTAGTTTTTAAGCATCAACACACTCAAGGCCCTGTATTTAGAAGGTTATCTTCACCAGCTTAGATTACGCTTGTAGGTTTTCCAGCTCTGAGAGGCGCTTCTGCATCGCCCTTTCTTGGGCAAAGCGCTCAGTTTCGTCGCGGATCACTGCCGTCACCCCTGTTGCCCGGTGATTCTCATCAAAAAGCATGCCTACAGTAAATGCGATTGATAGTGTCCGACCGTCCTTATGCCTTGCGGGAACCTTTAAAAGGGAACTGCCATAGCGGGTTTTGCCAGTAGCCATTGACTTGCTGTAACCCTCACTATGTCGCTGATGCTGACGCTCAGGCACGATAAGGTCCAAAGTATTACCCAGCGCCTCCGCTTCGGAGTAGCCAAAAATACGCGTAGCAGCCGCATTCCACAACACAATTTTTTCATTGGCATCCGATACGATCACCGCATCACCAATGCAATCAAGTAGATTCTCGAGATTGACGTTTGTTTTCATGGCCTCAGTCTAAACAGTTTTATAAATCACGGGGAAATAAAAAAGGCGCTCACTAGGAGCGCCTTAAAGCCTGCACAGATTAATACCTTGAGTATTTAAACTGCCTTAGCTGTGTGCAACTTGGCGATGTCGTCAGCGCTATAGCCAAGATCTGCCAACACTTCATCAGTATGCTCACCCAAGACTGGTGATGGACCAACTTCAATCTCCAAATCGGAGAATTTGATTGGGCTACCGATTGTCAAGTATTTACCGCGTACTTTGTGGTCAACTTCCACGATGGAACCGCTCTTACGCAAATCTGGTGAGTTTGCCAATTCCTTCATTGACAACACCGGTGCGCAAGGAATATCAAATTTACGGAGGATGTCCACAGCTTCGTATTTAGTCTTGTCTTTGAGCCACTCTTCAATCGTTGCGAAGATGTCAAAAATCTTGTCTTGACGCGCTTCTGCAGTCATGTAAGCTGGATCAGTTGCCCACTCTGGTTTACCAATAGCCCTGGTAATTGGCTCCCATGCGTGACCTTGAATGGTGAAGTAGATATATGCATTTGGATCTGTTTCCCAGCCCTTACATTTCAAAACCCAACCTGGCTGACCGCCGCCACCAGCATTACCGCCACGCGGTACTACATCAGTGAATGAACCATGTGGGTACTGTGGATACTCTTCGAGGTAACCAATTTTGTCCAAACGCTGTTGATCGCGCAATTTCACACGACAAAGATTCAATACGGCATCTTGCATTGAGCAAGAAACTTTTTGACCTTTGCCAGTTTTTTGACGCTGCATCAATGCTGTCAAAATACCGATTGCCAAGTGCATACCAGTATTGCTATCGCCCAAAGCAGCAGCAGAAACAGTAGGAGGACCATCCCAAAAGCCTGTTGTTGAAGCAGCACCACCAGCACACTGCGCAACGTTTTCATACACTTTTAAGTCTTCGTATGAATGACCATCACTAAAACCTTTTACGGAAGCCATGATCATTTTTGGATTCAGCTCTTGAATGCGCGCCCAGCTAAAGCCCATACGATCTAAAGCGCCTGGGCCAAAGTTCTCAACCATCACATCGGAAGCTTTGATCATCTTTTCTAAAACTTCTTTACCTTCTTGAGTTTTAGTATCGAGTGTCAAAGAACGCTTATTACCGTTGAGCATTGTGAAATACAAAGCATCAGCGCCAGGGATATCGCGTAATTGGCTGCGGGTTACGTCGCCAGATCCTGGACGCTCCACTTTAATAACGTCAGCACCATACCAAGCTAACAACTGAGTACATGCAGGGCCGGCTTGCACGTGTGTGAAATCGATGATACGAATACCGTCTAATGGTTTAGTCATGTGTGTTTCTCCTTAAAGTATTACTAAATGTATTGCGTCAATATTACGTGTCTATTACTGCGTTTTTACTTAATTCATTAACAGCGATTACTTTTTGGTAGCGCCAGCAGATGGATTCAAGTTCGTCAAACGCCCACTCTCTGTTCCAGCGGTTTCATCAATCACAGCGTTAATCAGAGCTGGCTTACCAGCTGCAATTGCTTCTGTTAATGCTGCTTCTAATTCTGCTGGAGTTGTAACGTAGTAACCAATGCCACCAAACGCTTCAATCATCTTGTCGTAACGCGCATCCTTCACGAATACAGTTGGAGCAACATCAGCGCCACCTGTTGGATTCACATCGGTACCGCGATATACGCCATTGTTATTAAAGACAACAGTTGTGATCGGGAGTTTGTAGCGGCAAACTGTTTCGAGTTCCATGCCACTAAAGCCAAAGGCGCTGTCGCCCTCTACAGCAATCGTTGGCAAACCGCTGGTCACTGCTGCACCGATAGCGTAGCCCATACCAATACCCATAATGCCCCAGGTACCAGAGTCAAAACGCTTGCGCGGCTTGTACATATCAACAATTGCGCGGCAATAGTCAAGCGTATTGGCGCCTTCGTTTACCAAGTTCACATCTGGGTTCTTCTTAATCACATCGCGAATCACACGCAATGCACCATGGAAATTCATTGGCGTTGTTTCTTTGGCAAGTGTTTCTGCCATCTTTGCAGTGTTCTTATCTTTCTTCTCGGTAATCGCAGCAATCCATTCAGCGCTTGGCTTAGGAACAGCAGCAATACCCTTCAAGAGCTCACCAACACATGAACCAATATCGCCAATCAATGGCGCATCGATTTGAACGTTGCTGTCAACTTCGTTAGCCTGGATATCGATTTGGATAAATTTCTTAGGGTCTTTACCCCAAGTCTTGCCTTTACCATGCGCAAGCAACCAGTTCAAGCGAGCGCCAACTAACATCACTGCATCAGCCTCAGCCAATACAAATGAACGCGCTGCAGAAGCAGATTGCGGGTGATTGTCTGGCAACAAACCTTTAGCCATCGACATTGGCAAATAAGGAATACCTGATTTTTCAATCAATGCACGAATATCAGCATCTGCCTGAGCGTAGGCTGCGCCTTTGCCCAAGAGAATCAATGGACGCTTAGCACCCTTCAATACATTCAAGGCACGTTCAACCGCATCGGCTGCTGGGATTTGACGTGGTACCGGATCGATTACTTTAAAGATGGATTTCTTGGCCTCTTCAACAGGCATTGTTTGACTTAACAATTGCGCTGGCAAATCCAAATACACGCCGCCTGGACGACCAGAAACTGCCGCACGAATTGCGCGCGCAAAACCAATCCCAATATCTTCAATGTGATTGATGCGGTAAGCCGCTTTGCAATATGGCTTAGCAGCGTTAAGCTGATCCATCTCTTCGTAATCGCCTTGTTGCAAGTCAACGATTTCGCGCTCGCTTGAGCCACTAATCAAGATCATTGGGAAACAGTTCACCGTTGCGTTAGCAAGGGCTGTTAAACCGTTCAAGAAACCAGGTGCAGAAACCGTCATGCAAATGCCAGGCTTTTGTGTCATGTAGCCAGCAATCGCAGCCGCATTACCTGCATGCTGCTCATGACGGAAGCCGATAAAGCGCATTCCCTCTGCTTGAGCCAAACGACATAAGTCAGTAATCGGAATACCAACGAGACCAAAAATCGTATTGAGATCATTCGCCTTGAGGGCCTCAATGACGAGGTGGAAGCCGTCAGTTAATTGGGTATTTTGGTTGTCTGTTGTCATATAAGGTTGTTGTTTTAAGTTATGAATGCATCACAAGGCCACAAGCGCTCCGCTTAGGCAGAAGTGAATCTTAGGCTTGGGGGTGGGGTTCATCATTGACTTCGGTCAATTTCCCTTCAAATCCCCTAAATACGAGGGTTTAGCTTAGATAAAAAGCTCTTTATGCTTGGTTTTGAGGCGGCTCAAAGTTTCAGGGGAGAGATTTAAATAGGCCGCCAACTCTTTTTTAGGAAGAAGCTCAAATAAGTCTTCGTACTTGCGCAAAAAACGCTCAACTCGACCTGGGGCATCGAGCATATGCAAAGTGATGGTGTGAGCCATGATTTCACTCATCAGGCGCATCACCTCGAATTCAAAGCTCTCCTTCAGGGAGATATGCTGATCCAGAAACTCGGCCCATTTTTTGAGAGGCATGCGCGCCACGCGCGCCTTGGTAACTGACGCAATGCTATATGGGGCAGCGGTTTTCAAACGCCAGGCTGCGTAGCTAGTCTCAATGTCCCCTTCAATCGCAAAGCGCAAAATCATCTCTTTGGCGTCTGCGCTAGACACGATTCTTTTGAGGATCCCATCCAAAACAAAGTACTGCTCCATTTGGTGGTCACCCTGATGCAGCAGAATGTCACCTTTTTTGAGGTCCGAGATCTCTAGATGACGCTCTAATTCGGCCATACTTTCCTGATCTAAGCTTTTTAAGACTGAGTTTTGACCCAGCTGCAAGCGAATCAGGTTTTTTTCGAGGTGCTTATCTAATGCCGTCATAAATCCTTAATCCTAGACCCTATATTGTAGGCTTTTTATGATCTAAATCAGGTTTTAACCATAGCCATAGACTAGAATGAAAAGGTCGTGGTGCTTTATTGCAATGCAACAAAGTTAAACGGGAAACACTAAACGTGTGCTGCCCCCGCAACGGTAGGTAAATATGCCCCAAATTTAAAAAAGGGCGTTAGGAATCTGAAAAAGCCACTGTGCATGTCAATTGCATGGGAAGGTCAGGTTCTGAGATTTACTAGCCCGGATACCGGCCAAGACAGGTGGAATTTTGCGGACGGGGATCTTCGCGCGCCGATGAAGCATCCTGCGCCTCAAGCCGAGATGTCCAATTGACGCCTGAACTCCTGCACGAGAAATTCTGTTCGACCCAGCTTACGGGGAAGTTAGCTAGGTGATTCGAAGGCAGAAGGTTCATCATGAAACAGCAGTTAAGCAATCCAGTGGTCAGCACTATGATTTTTAGTGCATCAATCATTACTAGCACAGCGCTATTTGCACAAAGCCATACCAATGTTTCGGTCATGAATTCACCGAACCCAATCAACCCCATCATTGTCACGGCGACCAGAACGCCATTACCAAGTAACGATGTGTTGGCAGACTTCACCTACATTAGCCAAGAAGAAATTGCTCAAGCTGCACAAACCAGCTTACCCGATCTCCTGCAACAGCAGCGTGGCATTCAAATCTCGAATACTGGTGGTAGCGGTAATGTGTCTAGCGTCTATATCCGCGGCACAAACAATGGTCAGAGTTTGGTGTTAATTGATGGCGTGAAAATGGATTCCTCTGGAGGTGGCGCACTATGGAACTCTATCCCGCTGTCCCTCATTGATCATATTGAAATCATTTACGGGCCACAAAGTACCTTTTATGGATCGGATGCGATGGGCGGCGTCATTCAAATCTTTACCAAGAAAGGACAGGGGGCCCCACAATTGAATGCCTCTTCAGGATATGGAAGCTATAACACCAGCATGAATAATGCGAGCATTTCTGGCTCCTTACAGGACACTAACAACACATCCTACTCACTAGGCATTAGCCAAGAAAACTCTGCGGGATTCAATACCGTAGCCAATAACAACACTGGCAATGCCAGCGGTTCAAACTACCGCGGCTTTGGTGCTCTTCCTGTTGCAGCAACCGCATACACTCGGGTTGGGGCCAATGGTCAGCTTTCACAAGTATGGGCCAAGGGTCAAGAATTTGGCCTCACCATGTTTGCCAGTAAGAATAATTGGCAATATCCAAACTCAGATTATCTAGATCCAAATTATTCCAGTAGCGGAGACTACACAGCTAGGCCCATGGTAGATAGCCAAGTCAACACACTTTTTGTCGCATCTGCTTACTCTAAGAACCAAATTACCGAACAATGGCAAAGCCTTGTGCAGGTTTCAAGCACAACCAACAACGCACAAAACTTCACACTGAATAGTAATGACAAGTTAACTACGCCTGGATATGATTTTTTATGGCAAAACAATCTCGCTATCGGGCAAGATATCTTGCAAATCCTAGGAGAGAGTCGTCAGCAATATGCCTACCAAAGTAATTCGCCATATCAGACAGCTGGCTGTAGCAATGATTGCATCGTCAGCCAAAAGAGAACCACCGATTCGGTTGCCAGCTCTTATCAATTGCGTCGCGGGGACAATCTAGCAACCTTAGCCATCCGCAATGACAACATTACCAACTATGGATCAAAGACAACTTGGAGCGCGGCTTATGGATATTTCTTCACCAAAGAATGGCGCGCAAATGTGAACTATGGAACGGGATTTAGAGCGCCCTCTTTTAATGACCTCTATTACCCAGGCTACGGCAATCAAAATCTTAAGCCCGAAACCAATCGCAATATTGAAGTTGGCATCCATTACGAAAAGAAAATTTTCAACATTCATTTGGTTGCCTACCAAAATAGAATTGAAAACTTCATTGTCCCCATTAATTGTGATGCCACTTGTCCACCCGCAAACTATAGTTGGTCTTATCCAGCCAATTTCAGTCTAGTGCAAATAAAAGGCGCCTCACTGGGGGCGGATGCTCGAATGGATAATCTCACTATCAAAGGCTCGGCCGATGCCATGAGTACGGTTGATCAAACAACCGGCTTAGATGTCCCCAACAGGGCAAACTGGGTTGGGAATCTCTCGGCAGAATACCAAATCAAGAAGATCAATTTAGGCGCCAACGCCACCCTTTCTGGGCAGAGATGGGGGGGAGTAAACGCCACTGGAACGGCAAATATCCAACCGATGCCCAGCTACACCATTTTTAACCTGTATGCCAGTTATGAGTTTGATAAGAACTGGACCACCTTTGCCCGCTGGAATAATGTCTTTGATTCTCAATACCAAACTAGCTATGGCTACGCTAATGCAGGCTCCAACGTTTTTGCCGGGGTCCGCTACACCATGAAATAAAAGAAAGTGAAGGGTTTGCAGGGTTTTCAGTCAAGGCTACAATGACAATATGAACGAGCAAATTCCTCCTTCCTCTAGCGACTTGTCAACTGATGACTTATCTGCCTCGATTCGGCGCGTGGCTGATAAGTTCCATCTCATTTCCGAGGCAGTAAAAAGCCTTAATCTAAATCGCGCTCAATTGGAAGATAAGATTGAGGATGCTCAAAAACGCATTCAACATATTTTGAGTAGATTGCCAGAACAGAGTGATGGACGCCAAATGAATTTACTTGGTGAAGCAACTCCCCCAACAAACTCAGAGGACGATAATGAGCCAACGACGCATTGAGGTAACGCTTGCCGGTCAAAAAATCGCACTGGCGACTAGTGCCGAGCATGAACCCCTCCTTCGTGCCGCCTGCACCCTAGTAGACGAACAAATTCAGTTAGCAATTAATGGTGGTAACCGTAGCATTGAACGGGCAAGCATGATGGCAGCGCTCAAAATTGCAGGGGACCTGATTACCTTAAAAAATGTAGCACCCGACACTAATACAAAAAGTATTTCTTCTGATACGCACTTCGAAGAAATGACTCGCCTTCAAAGTGAAATTCGATCTCTAGAAGATCAAGTGGATGCTTTGATGCAAACCCTTTCCCTGCCTGGTTCGCCAAGGCCAATAGTTCCTTGAACCGATGCGCAAGCATCCGGAACGATCTTTACATTGTGGGCGTGAGCGTTTCGAAACTTCACAGTGGCAGCTTCGCGCTGTTCACTCCCTGAATTTCTTAATGCACCCAAAACAAAGTAGCCGTTCCACCTTGAACCTTAGGGTTCAGGATGACGGCCTAGCGGCTAAGGCGGGGAATTCATGTTACTAAGCGACATTGCCATGCTTCTGCTGTGCGGAAGCATCTCTGGCTTTCTAGCGGGGCTCCTAGGTATCGGTGGTGGCATGATTCTGGTGCCCTTCATGATTGTGGTTTTCAACCACCTGGGATTTAACCAGAGTGTCATTGTTCATATGGCTATTGCTACTGGAATGGCTACCATCCTCTTCACCACATCATCAGCCATCTGGGCACATCACAAACACAATTCCATCGACTGGAAATTGGTAGCGGCCTTAAGTCCTGGTCTGGTTTTTGGAGGACTGATTGGTGGTAGTGAACTTTTTGAGGCCCTCAAGACATCTTGGCTTTCTTTATTCTTTGCGATTTTCATTATTTACAGCTCTATTCAGATGCTGATTAATAAAAAACCTAAGCCTGGCAGGAATTTACCCGGATCGCTTGGGCTATTTTCATTTGGTGCGCTGGCGGGTGCGCTGGCTAGCTTAGTTGGCGCTGGAGGCGCCTTCATTACGATTCCCTTCATGCTTTGGTGCAATGTCAAGCCTCACGTTGCTATGGCAAGCTCTTCTGGATTGGGCTTTCCAATCGCAGCAGCAGCTACGATTGGCTATATGTACGGTAGCTGGGGAGATCCAAACTTACCCGCAGGTTCTTTGGGTTTTGTTTATTTACCCGCCGTAGCCTGCATTGTGGTGGTGAGCGTTTTTACGGCACCCTTTGGCGCCAAGTTAGCCAGAAAACTCAATGTCACTCAACTCAAAAGAGTCTTTGGTGTGATGTTATTTTTCCTTGCGGCCTTCATGCTGAATGAAAGCCGCAAGGCATTCGGTTTTTAAGCGGTGTATTGCTGACGCAACATATTCTTTTGCACCTTACCCATCGCATTGCGCGGTAAGTCAGATACGATCTCTAAACGCTTCGGTATTTTGAAATTGGCAATCTGCGTTTTCAAAGTAGCAATCATCGCTTGCGCATCCAGCTTAGCGCCAGCCTTAGGAACAACAACTGCCATTACTGCCTCACCAAAATCAGGATGTGGAATACCAATCACAGCACTCTCATCTACGCCATCCATGTCATCAATAAAACTCTCGATTTCTTTTGGATAAACGTTATACCCTCCAGAAATAATTAAGTCCTTACTGCGACCAACAATACATAAGTATTCTTTTGGAGCCTTGCCACCATTAGCATCACCACCCCAGCGACCGACGTCACCCGTTTTAAACCAACCATCTTTAGTGAATTCTTCAGCAGTCTTCTCAGGCATACGCCAGTAGCCGCTAAATACATTCGGACCTTTGACTTGGATATTGCCAATCTCATCTACACCGCAGGGCTTATTGTTATCGTCAACCACGCGTACTTTTACGCCAGGCAATGGGAGGCCAACTGATCCACCCACGCGACTGCCCTTATAGGGATTGGAGACCAACATGACAGTCTCACTCATACCGTAGCGCTCAAGAATAGGCTGGCCAATCACTTCCCTGAAGGTATTAAATGTTTCAGTCAACAAAGGTGCCGAACCGGAAACAAACAAGCGCATATTGCGTGTTACCGCTTTAGTAAATCCTTTATCAGCCAGTAGGCGTACATAGAAAGTAGGTACCCCCATCATCACAGTTGAACTCGGCATGTGGTGAATGAGTTGCGCAGTATCTAAGCGTGGCAACCAGATCATTTTGCTGCCATTAATCAATGCTCCGTGGGCAGCAACAAATAATCCATGCACATGAAAAATTGGTAATGCATGTAATAGAACGTCGCCTTTTTTCCAACCCCAAAACTTTTGCAATACTTGCGCATTGCTGCCCAAGTTTTTATGTGACAACATCGCACCCTTACTGCGACCAGTCGTGCCAGAGGTATACAGAATCGCAGCAAGGTCATCGTCCTTAGCGGGCACCGTCTTGAACTTGTCACTTTGAACGGCAGAACGCTCTAATAAACTACCAGTGCGGTTTTCATCTAAAGTCAGGACATGCTTGGTCCCCGCCTTAAATGCTACTTTTGAAATCCATGAAAAGTTCTTGCTACTGCAAACCACTAAAGCAGGTTCAGCATTCTCAATAAAGTATTGCATTTCTGCAGCCTGATAAGCTGTATTAAGAGGAAGATATACATACCCAGCACGAATAGTGGCTAGGTACAAAAACAAGGCCTCTGGCGACTTCTCTACCTGAACTGCAATACGCGCACCTTTTGGAAGATTTAGATTCTTTAACAAATTGGCCATCATGGCCGTGGCACGCTCCAAATCACTCCAGGAATAATACAAACCATCGTGCGTTTCAAGCGCACAAGCGTTTTTATCTTTTGGAAAACCTTGTTCCAGTAACGAGTACAAATTCATAAAACATTCCTATGGGGTCAATACTTTAGAAAAAATTAATGCACTTTTGGGGCGCCCATGACGAGATCTGATAGGCCTGTAGCAATTTCCGGAACAAAACAAAGCAATACTACAGAAAGAATCATGATCACTACAAACGGCAGAACACCGTAGATGATTTCGTTCAATGAAATATCAGGGGCAATATTCTTGATCACAAAAATATTAAGTCCTACAGGCGGATGAATTAATCCAGTCTCCATCACAATCGTCATCACCACACCAAACCAGACTAGATCAAATCCAGCCGCACGAAGTGGTGGCAAGAAAATTGGGGCAGTCATTAAAATAATCGAGACTGGTGGCAAGAAAAATCCTAGGATAATCACAAGAACCAAAATGGCGGCCAATAAGCCCCATCTGCCAAAGTCTAGATCGACTATTGCCTGGGCAGCTGATTGACTCAAGTGCAAGTGACTCATGACATTGGAAAATAATAAAGACATGCCGATGATGAACATCAACATGGTTGACTCTTTGATAGTTGCCTGCAACAAAGGTGAGATATCTTTAATACGCCACATCTTGTAAATTGCGGCAATCAAAGCAAAAGCCAAAATGGCACCAAGACCTGCCGTCTCAGACGGAGTGGCGTAACCGCCATACAGCGCAACCATCACACCAATCAGCAATACCAAAAATGGAATCACGCGTGGCAATGAGCTCATCTTCTGTTGCAACGTGTAGGTATGCCGCTCAAGAATCGGCTGACTAGGCGCGCCCTTTGCAACCGCTTGTAAAGCAATGTTGTATTCCTTGCGGAAACGGAAGACTGTGTAGATCGAGAAGAAGACCACCAACATCAGGCCAGGGCCAATTCCAGCCAAAAATAAACGGCCGAGTGACTGCTCAGCGGCTACCGAATACAAGATCATAGTGATCGATGGTGGCAACAAAATACCTAAGGTGCCGCCCGCAGCAATAATGCCAGCGGCCAGTCCTGGAGAGTACCCACGTTTACGCATTTCTGGAATGCCGGCACTACCAATTGCCGAACAAGTTGCAGGGCTTGAGCCCGCCATTGCAGCAAACAAGGCACAGGCTAAAACATTTGCCACACCCAAGCCGCCAGGAACCTTGCCTAACCAAACATGAAGCGCCTCGTAAAGGTCTTGTCCAGCACGCGAGCGACCAATCGCCGCCCCTTTCATAATGAATAGAGGAATAGATAGCAAAGTAATACTAGCCATTTCTTCGTAGACGTTCTGGGTCACCGTATCCAATGAGGATGAAGGCATAAAGAAAATCATAAAAATAACTGCTACTGACCCCAACGAGAATGCGATTGGCATTCCTGAAAACATGATCAATAAAGTCACAATTGCAAACAACATTCCAAGGGCCAAAATAGACATAATTAATTGCCCTTCGTTGGCTTAGAAAAATCACCAAATACTTGCAACAAGATCTGCAACGCTAGCAGCGACATACCAAACGCCATCATGAAATAAGGAATCCACAAAGGAGGCGCCCAAGATGATGAAGTTACCTGACCATCAACCCATGCCTCATGAAATAAAGTCCACGACTTCCAGGCAAAGAAGGCGCAAAACGCACAAGATGCCACATCAATCAAAATAATTCTTAAGTAATTGACAGCCTTAGGCAGCATCGTGGAGATTGCAGAGATCCCAACGTGTCCACGAATTTGCTGAACATAGGCGCCGCACAAGAATGTGGCGCCCACTAAGCAAAATACCGCTGCCTCATCCTGCCAGTCAGTGGTGGCGGCAAAAATAGCCCTTGATGCCACGCTGTAGCTCAAAATAACGGATGCGGCAATTAAGGCTAAGGATCCCAAAAACAACATTAATTTATTAATCCCAGACACTAAGCGGTCTGCAGCTTGTACGATTTGCGTCATAACTTAAGTTACCTTTTCTGCAGCCCTTAACAAGGCGGCACAACTCTCATTTTTCTCTGCATAATCTTTCCAAGCGCTAGCGCGGGCAATAACCCGCCATTGATCGACAATCGCGGCATCAATATCGGTAACCTTGCTGCCCGCCCTGGCATAAGCCAATGCTGCAGTTTTGTCATCATCCTTAGCAGCCTCTAAACCAAACTTCTCCATCTCGGCACCAGCAGCCATCAATGAATCGCGCTGATCTTTTGGTAGGGCATCAAAAATTTGTTTGGACATCAATAAGGGCTCAAGCATGAACCAGTAAGATTTATTGCGAGCGCTGGTAAAGGCTTTTGCCAACTCTTCCAACTTAAATGACATGAAGCTAGTGGAAGAGGTAAATGCCGCATCCATTGCACCAGTTTGCATAGCGGCATAGATTTCATTGGAAGGCAAAGAAATCACTGATGCGCCTGCAGCCTTGAGCATCAAATCAAACTCGCGACTACCGCCACGAATCTTTAGACCCTTAGCGTCTTCTGGAACCACCAAACCCTTAGAGCGGCTGGCTACACCGCCAGCCTGCCAAATCCAACTCAAAATCACAATACCCTTGTCTTCCAAAGATTTTGTTAAGAGGCGGCCAACTTCAGCAGTTTTCCACTTGGCAGCTTGCTCATAACTAGTTACTAACGCAGGCATCAAACCAATATTCACTTCAGGCACTTCACCACCAGCATATGGCAATGGGAATAATGAAAGATCTAAAGCTCCCTTACGTAGAGCACTAAATTGCGCATTAGTCTTCATCAAAGATGAGCCAGGGTACACCTGAAACTTCAAGGCACCCTTGGTGCGCTTTTCAACAGATTCTGCAAATTTTCGGCACAGACGATCACGGAAATCACCAGACTGAATAGTTCCACCAGGAAACTGATGCGAGATATTTAAAGTCTTACCTGCAACTTGTCCCCAAGAGCTCGATCCATAACCCACCATTGGCAGGGCTGCCGAGCTTGCCAAAATTTGGCGGCGTAATGCGTTTGGTTTGGATGAACCTGATCCAGAATTCAATTCATTACTCATGCTGATCTCCTTGTAATTTTTTTATACTTCTTCACTCAACTACTGGTTGATTTGTGCTGGTATTTATAGGTTGCCGTCTTATTTATGTCACATTCTAAAGCGAATACCGCTTCAACCGCACTTTAGGCGGCCTCCTCACCGAAATACGCAATTACGACTGCATTAGGCGCCCTACAGCTTTGGAATAAACAATTTCCCCCTTGGCAAAGCGCTCATGATTCTCTTCAACATTAGCCAAATCGTACAAATAATTAACCATCAAACCAGCTGATTGGCGTAAGCCTTTTCGAGAAAGGTCGCCCGCCCAATTGATTTGATGCAATTTTGCGCCATTGCCCAAATGAAACTTTGCAACCGGGTTGCCCGCGCGCGTCGCTGAGCCCAAACCTAAATAAATGCTCACTAAACACAGCAAAGCATTTTTTTCTTTCTCGGATGACTGGTCTGGATGCCAGCCAGCACTTAAGCGCTCGCTCCATGATTTAGCTTCCAAATCTAAAATTGCTAGCGCCTGATCACGCGCTAATTTAATAGCAGGCTTGAAGCTATCAGTCGATACAGCATCACCAAAAGTTGCACCAGCTGCAAGCCAATCAATGAACCCAGGAATAGGAGATAAAGTCACAAAAGTTTTTAGGCTGGGAAACTCTGCTTTTAGTTGCACCGCAACCCGCTTAATTAAAAAATTACCCATAGATACACCACGTAAACCTGGCTCGCAATTACTAATAGAGTAAAAAGCGGCCACCTTGAATTGATTTAGTTGGTCAACTGTTTCGGCCTTCTTATCCACCAAAGGCGTAATGACCGAAGGAATCTCAGGCAGCAAGGCCACTTCAACGAAGATCAGGGGCTCATTAGGCAATTGCGGATGAAAGAAGGCAAAACAACGGCGATCTGGCTGCAAGCGACGGCGTAAATCATCCCAACCGTCAATTGCGTGCACAGCTTCATGCTGAATTAACTTCTCAAGAACTTCAGCTGGTGACTTCCAGTCCACACGATGCATTTTCAAGAAGCCTGGGTTAAACCAGGATGACAACAGGTGACGCATATCGAAATCCACTGCTGTTAATTCCGGCTTCTTTTCCAAAACCTGCAAAAGATCTCGGCGCATCTCTACTACTGCAGCCGTCCCTTCACTCGCGCGATTTAAGCGACGGAATAATTCTTGTCTTGGCGATTCAACAATTCGCTGTAAACGCACATAGTTCCGTGCGCTAGCTTCAGCAGCATAGCTTTGAGCTGCCTTCATGACTGCATCAGCATCTGGGTTTAACTTCTCAAACAAGAAATTAAAGAATGGGATGTGCTGGTCTTTGCTGAGTTTGCGATAGTTGCTCACTACATCATCAGCCATGCTGACAGCATTAGATTCTCCGCGCTCTGAAATTAAGCGCTTGACGGCATTATTTGCCTTAGATAGGTTGCGGGCTTTTGCTAGCTTTTCCAGCATAGATATCTTTCGGGTGAGGTAAATGCGGTACGAAATTCTGCAAAATAGCCATAAAAGCAGTCTTTCAAAGATCTCATGGCACTAATTTTTTGAAGTTAGGCACAAAAGACTATAAAAACAAGATTTTTAACTACCGATGACTGCAGTTTTCGTATTTCTTCTCACTATAAGGTAAATTCCGAAAAAAATCATCGGAACACAAAGCCACTGCCCCATTGATAAACCTAAGCCCAATAAACCCAAGAAAGCATCTGGCTCGCGGGCAAATTCAGCCAAAAACCGGCACAGGCCATAGCCAAGCAAAAAGAGTCCTGAAACCTGACCCAAACGATGCTGTTTTCTGGCATAAATCCAAAGAATGATGCCCAGCAAAAGACCTTCGCCTAACAGCTGATAAATCTGTGAAGGATGGCGTGGGATAGCATCCACCAAGGGAAAAATCATTGCCCAAGGCAAGTCTGTAGGGCGCCCCCACAACTCACCGTTAATAAAGTTACCAAGGCGGCCGAATGCCAAGCCAAAAGGAACCAGTGGCGCAACTAAGTCACTTACGACAAAGAAACTAGTCCGATGTTTATGCGCAAACCACAATAAGGCCAACAAGACTCCCAAGAGCCCGCCATGAAAAGACATGCCGCCTTCCCAGATTTTCAGAATATCCAAGGGATGGGAGAGGTAGTAGCCTGGCATATAAAACAAGGTGTAGCCAATCCGACCACCGAGAACCACGCCAAGCACGCCAGCGAATAGTAAATCTTCAAGGTCTTTATATGACCAGCCTAGAGCTTGATATTGAGGCGCCCGAATCCGTAGACGTCCGAGCAGTAGAAATTGTCCAAAGGCCATCAAATACATCAAGCCATACCAATGAATCGCAAAAGAACCAATCCGAATAGCTGCAGGATCAAATTGAGGATGTATCAGCATAGCTCTTTAAGACTTGGACTGATCGAAGTTATGCAACTCATGACCCAAATCACGATAAGCCTTAAAACGTTCGCGCCCAGCCAAACGCTCGGCCTCGTTGACCGTAACCACCTCCACGATGCGCGGAAAGCGAGCGGCCAAAGCAGCCACATCGTTTGGCATACGCATACCCAAATGAATCATGACATCCGCATGCGGCACAGAACTCAGGTCTGGCGATGCAAAATCATCAGTCAACACGATGGGCGTTTCTGCAGCAGCCTCATCACTCACAAAGCAGTGAGGTAAAAAATCACTGGCACTAAATGCCCACAGTAATTTATCGAGCTTCTTGAGATCGGCAAGCTCACCCACTATCACAATATTTCTGACGGGCTCACCCACAGGAGTTGCGCTCCAAATCTTGCGCGTTAAACGGCAGGCGTATTCCAGCTTGTCGGCAACATTGCTATGAAAATCAATTCTCGCCATTCGTTTCAGCCCTACTGACTATTGCTCAAGTAAATAGTTCACCAACAATGGTACTGGACGGGCAGTCGAGCCCTTTGCTGCACCACTCTTCCATGCGGTACCTGCGATATCCAAATGCGCCCATTTATATTTCTCAGTAAAGCGCGACAAGAAACAGGCTGCAGTAACGCTGCCCGCTGGACGTCCACCAATATTAGCGACGTCGGCAAAGTTTGACTTCAATTGCTCATGGTAAGCGACATCCAGAGGCAGGCGCCATACAGTATCGAGGGATGACTGACCTGCTTTGGTTAAAGCATTTACCAAATCTTCATCATCAGAAAATAAACCGCTATGAACATGACCTAAAGCGATCACACAAGCACCTGTCAAGGTCGCCACATCAATGACTGCCTTTGGTTTAAAACGCTCAACATACGTTAAAGCATCACACAGAATTAAACGACCCTCAGCATCCGTATTTAAGATCTCGATGGTTTGACCAGACATACTCTTCACAATATCGCCGGGGCGAGTTGCTCCGCCAGAAGGCATATTTTCACAAGTCGGCACAACACCAATCACATTCTTTTTTAACTTCATCAAACCTGTTGCATACATAGTGCCGATCACAGAAGCGGCACCGCACATGTCGTACTTCATCTCGTCCATGGCTTCACCTGGCTTTAAAGAGATACCACCAGTATCAAAAGTAATGCCTTTCCCCACCAACACAATCGGCGCCTCACCTGCTTTACCGCCTTGATGGCGCATCACAATAAATTGCGGGGGAGTATCGGAACCCTTGGCAACCGATAGGAATGACCCCATACCCAAAGCTTCAATTTGCTTTCGACCCAATACTTCAACCTTAAGGCCGGCTTTTTTAATTAAGCTCTGAGCTGCTTTGCCCAAATACGTTGGGGTACAAATATTGGGCGGTAAATTGCCCAAATCTTTTGCTAGATTCATGCCCTCTACCATTGCAATACCTTCGGCAACGGCTGCCTTCAACTCTTTGGCACATTGATCATTGCCTACAAAAGTAAGGTGTGCAAAAGTATCGGCTTTATCTTTCGCTTTAAATTTCATCGCCGCTTGTCTTACACCAAACCGATAAGCTTGATCACCGGCATATTGAATGCTCAGGCGCACTTCCTCTGCCAAGAAAACGGCTTTATGGCCTAAAGCAAAACTGGGGGTAAACCAAATGGCATCCTCGATAGATCCCCCGCTCAGACTCTTCAATGCTGCTTTGGCAATCTTGGAATAAGCGCTCAAGTCGCGCGCCCCAGGCAAAGCAAGATCACCCAAGCTCACTAACAAGACTCGCTTCGCCTTAATACCGTTGGCAGTCCATGATTTTTCCGCTCTCAAGGTGCAGGTGGAGGCTTGCTTAGAATCTAAATCACCCACGACATTTGCATGGGTAACAGATCCGCAAAGCAGAAGATCGAGCTCGGACAGTAACCCAGGTTTTGGTTTCGCACCTCTGCCCCCTGAAAAGTCATCCAAATCAGTCTTGGCATAAGCCAATACGAGGCAATCGCTATTCTGGCCCAGCAGGAGGCTGAGGCTAGATTTAAGCTGTTTTGGGCTACGCAGGTCTGCTTGCGAGAAAATCTTGGTGCTAAATTGAATAGTCATAGTTTATTGCGGTATTTTTAAGTCGATTCAAAGGGGGTTAATAGACATTTATCCATTATCCTCCGACATAAGGATAACTCCCCAAGCAACGCACCCATTGACCACCTAAGAAGCAAATTACAGTCCAAACTAGCGCAAGCACCCATGATCTTTAAACAAGCCCTCCGCCGCGAACTCAGTTTTACCACTGGTGGCGTCTTTTTGGTTTTGGTCACAATCATGGTCACTACCTTGGTCATTCGAATTCTGGGATTTGCAGCCAACGGTACCGTAAACCCTAAAGATGCCTTGGTGCTCATCACCCTTGCAACCCTAGGTTATATGGCCGTACTACTCACGGTTTCTCTTTTTGTGGCCGTTTTAATTGTGCTGGTGCGCTGGTATAAAGACTCAGAAATGATTGTCTGGTTTGCCAGTGGCTTAAGCATCTCGAATCTGATTCGCCCTATTCTGCAATTTGCCACCCCACTGATCATCATGATTGCCCTATTGGCACTTTTTGTTTGGCCCTGGGCTAATCGCGAGTCCACACTAATTAGTCAACGTTTTCAGCAGCGCGATGATGTCTCAATGATTGCGGCTGGTCAATTCAAAGAATCGGCAAAAGCAGAGCGGGTCTTTTTTATTGAAGAGTTAGATGTTGATAAAAATGAAGTTAAAAATGTCTTTGTTGCAGATAGTAAAAATGGACGTCTCAATATAGCCGTGGCCTCTACAGGCTTCATCCAAAACTCAGGCGATGGCGAAAAATCGATTGTTCTCAATCATGGTCGACGTTACGAAGGGCAGCCCACCCAGCCCGACTTCAGAATCCTAGAGTTTGATACCTATACAACGCAAATACACAAAAAAGAAATTTTGGCGCCCCTGCCACGCGATCGAGAAAAAACCATTCAAGAGTTAATCAACGAGCCCAACCCCGCTTTTGTTAAGCCTAGCCAAGCAGAGCTCCTGTGGCGCATTGGTCTACCCCTAATGGCCTTAGGCCTTGTGCTCATTGCCATTCCGTTGGCTTACGTCAATCCAAGGCTGGGAAATTACACCGCTATGTTCTACGCAGTATTGATTTATCTTATCTATAGCAACCTACTCAATCTGACCCAAAATTTTGTCTCTCAGGGAAAAATCAATGTCTACGTTGGCGTTTGGCCAATTCATGTATTAGCCCTCACGGTTGCAATTATCTTGATACGAAATCGCATTAACCCCTCCCTGAAATGGTGGCGGCGCCAATTGCCCGCCTCATTCTCCAGCAAATGAAGCTACTCTTTCCTTACGTCTACGAACGTTATCTAGCCAAGCAAATTTATAGTGCATTTGGCTTTATTTTATTTGCGCTAGTCGCGCTATTTTTGTTCTTTGATATCCTCAGCGAGCTTGGCTCAGTCAATGGACAGTACACACTCGTACTTGCTCTTTTACATGTGCTACTAAAGGCGCCAAGCCGCATTTCAGAAATCATTCCAGTGGCAGGATTAATCGGCAGCATCTATGTATTCGCAATGCTTGCCAGCCAATCAGAATTTACGATTTTGCGTATAGCAGGACTAGATGTGAAGCGTGGACTCACAACTCTTGCCAAAATCTCCTTGCCCCTGATTGCGCTCACACTCATTATGAGTGAGTGGGTTGGGCCTTATTCAGAATCCATTTCAGATCAGGTTCGCATGAAGGCCCTGGGGTCAACTTTTGAATCGCAGTTTAGGACTGGGGTTTGGGTCAAAGATCGTCTACGCGATGAAGATGGCAGTGGACCCATCCGACCCGGCGTACGTTACGTGAATGTCGGCAAGATTGAAAAAGGCAATGAGATTAAAAATATCCGCATGTATGAATTCGACGATGCGTATCGACTCCTTTCCATCAGAAGCGCGCTTTCTGGTCGCTTTGACCATACTGGTGTCTGGGTTTTAGATGATGTCACTGAAACCCGCTTTAAGGAAAATAAGCAAGCCGATCCCTTAAACCCCGTGTACTCAGCACAAACCTTCACCCTTCCCATACTCAGCCTTGAGTCCGAAGTGACACCACAAATTTTGAATGTGCTTTTAGTTAGTCCGGAAAAGATGTCTATTTTTAGTCTTGGGCAATTTATTAATCACCTACAAGAAAATAAACAAGATACGCAAAGGCACTCCATTGCCTTTTGGAAAAAAGTGATCTATCCATTCACTATTTTTGTGATGCTGACTTTAGCCCTGCCTTTTGCTTATCTCAAGGTACGCGCAGGCAGTGTTGGCATCAAAGTATTTGGCGGAATTATGCTGGGTATGAGCTTTCAGCTATTTAACTCCTTGTTTTCAAATGTGGGCTTGTTGGGTTCGTGGCCAACCTTACTTACCGCCCTGATCCCGCCACTAGTCTACTTTTTGCTAGCCATCTTGGCGCTGCGCTGGGTATCTAAAGCTTAATACCTAGAATTCATATAGAATTTGATTCATATATCTATGTAGGTATATACGATCGGAATCTAATATGAATCTACACCAATTTCGCTTTGTACGAGAAGCTGTTAGGCAGAACTTCAATCTCACCACTGCTGCTAAGGCTTTATTTACCTCTCAGCCGGGGGTTTCTAAGGCCATCATCGAGCTAGAGGATGAACTCGGTGTTGAAATTTTTCGCCGACATGGCAAGCGTGTTCGCTCATTAACTGAGCCCGGTAAGCGCATCCTCTTATCGATTGAACGGATTCTCGATGAAGTGGAAACACTCAAACGCGTTGGCAAAGATTTTGCCAGTCAGGATCAAGGGAGTTTTGTCATTGCCACTACCCACACTCAGGCACGCTATGCCCTGCCAAAAGTGCTCACTGAATTTACCAAGCGCTTTCCTAAGGTACGGGTAAGCATTCAGCAGGGTAGTCCAGGTCAAATCGCTGAGCTCCTAACCCATGATCGCGCGGATATTGCGATTGCAACTGAAGGCATTGCCAATACCCCTGGCGTGCTCGCCCTGCCAGGCTATCAATGGCAACACGTCGTGATGGTGCCGCTTAGCCACCCCTTGCTTAACCAAGCAACAGTGACCCTAGAAGAGATCGCAAAGTATCCGATCATTACATATGACAAAGCATTTGCGGGGCGGAGCAAAATCGATGCTGCCTTTGCACAAAGAAACATCACACCAGATATTATTTTGGAAGCAATCGATGCAGACGTTATCAAAACCTATGTTGAAACTGGAATGGGAATTGGAATCGCCGCAGGTCACGCCTACGATCAAGACAGAGATCGCAATCTCAAAATCATTCCTGCTGGACATTTATTCGGCAATAACGTAACTCACCTTGGCGTTAAACAAGGGGCTTATCTGCGGTCTTTTGTATACACCTTTATTGAACTTTTCTCGCCAACGCTTACACGCAAAATCGTTGAACAAGCTATGTCGAGTGAGGCAGATACTTACGAAATTTGAGCTGCGCCTTAATTGAGGGAGAGATGGTTCATATCAAAGAAAATGCCCCGCATTAGCAGGGCATTCTTTAATTTGGTGCCTCGGGGCGGACTCGAACCGCCACGCCTTGCGGCACCGGATTTTGAGTCCGGCACGTCTACCAATTCCATCACCGAGGCAGGTGTTTGCAGTGGAAAAACTGCATTAGTAACAGCTAAGAGGTGAGAGTGTAACAAAAAAAGGAGCTGGAGCGCCATCCTTTGACTCAGTACCCCTTAAAATAGCTCTCTCTAGCCACATTCTGCAAAAGGACTTACCCGTATGGCCGGCCACTCAAAATGGGCCAATATTCAGCACCGCAAAGGTCGTCAAGACGAGAAGCGCGGCAAGATTTGGACCAAGCTCATTAAAGAAATCACTGTAGCGGCTAAGTTAGGTGGCGGCGACGTTGCCACCAATCCCCGCTTGCGTCTGGCGATTGACAAAGCCAAAGACTCCAATATGCCCAATGACAATGTCCAAAGAGCGATTCAACGCGGCACTGGCTCACTGGAGGGCGTCAACTATGAAGAGATTCGTTACGAAGGTTATGGCATCAATGGTGCCGCCGTTATTGTCGACTGCCTCACGGATAATCGCACCAGAACGGTTGCTGAAGTTCGCCATGCCTTTAATAAAAATGGTGGCAACATGGGCACAGAAGGTTCAGTCGCTTTTTTATTTAAGCACTGCGGGCAGATGCTCTTTGCGCCAGGGATTAATGAAGATCAACTAATGGAAGCTGCGCTTGATGCGGGCGCTGAAGATGTCATCACCCATGATGATGGCTCCCTCGAAGTATTGACGCCTGTACCCGATTTTCCGAAAGTACAGGATGCACTGAGCAAGGCTGGCTTCAAAGCGGAACTGGCCACGATAGCCATGCGACCCGAAACAGAAATTGCACTTGAAGGTGATCAAGCGGAAAGTATGCAGAAATTATTAGATGCGCTCGAGAACTTAGATGATGTGCAAGAAGTTTTTAGTAATGTTGCATTCTGATTTACATCCTATTCACCAATATTCTTATTAGCTTGCTATGAAAATTCTCTTAATTGGTTCAGGTGGTCGCGAACATGCACTCGCTTGGAAATTGGCGCAATCGCCCCAAGTGCAAACCGTCTACGTTGCACCGGGTAATGGCGGCACCGCTACAGCCAAACAATCCACCGCAGGGATTCAAAACCTACCCATCTCAGACTTACAAGATCTCGCAGAATTTGCAAAACGCGAAAAGATTCACCTCACAGTAGTCGGTCCCGAGGCGCCATTAGCAGCCGGAATTGTCGATGTATTCCGCGCAAACGGATTACGTATTTTCGGGCCCACGCAACTAGCGGCACAACTTGAGTCCTCAAAGGACTTCTCTAAAGCCTTTATGAAACGTCATGGTATTCCGACTGCAGATTACCAAACATTTTCAAATGCACTAGAAGCACATGCCTATATTGATGCTAAAGGCGCTCCCATTGTGATCAAAGCAGATGGCTTGGCGGCCGGTAAGGGCGTAGTGGTTGCCATGAGTCTTGAGGAAGCACACGCAGCAGTAGATATGATGCTGGCGGACAACAAACTTGGCAACGCAGGGGCTCGTGTCGTCATTGAAGAATTCCTGACAGGCGAAGAAGCTAGCTTCATTGTTTTAGTGGATGGTAAAAATGTACTTGCCCTAGCCACCAGTCAAGACCATAAGCGTTTACTTGATGCCGACCAAGGCCCCAACACAGGCGGAATGGGTGCGTACTCTCCAGCGCCAGTCGTAACGCCAGAGATTCATGCGCGTGCCCTACGCGAAGTAATCATGCCGACTGTTAAAGGCATGGCAGCCGATGGCCTACCCTATACCGGCTTCCTCTACGCCGGCTTGATGATCGCCTCCGACGGCAAAATCAAAACTCTGGAATTTAATTGCCGTATGGGTGACCCAGAAACTCAACCGATCATGGCACGTTTACGCAGTGACTTAGTTCATGCATTAGATAAAGCTGTCGATGGCAAGCTTGATGAGGTTGAGCTTGAGTGGGACCGCCGCACTGCCTTGGGTGTAGTGCTCGCAGCTCATAACTACCCAGACACTCCTCGCAATGGCGATGTCATTACGGGCATTCCAGCCGATACCGAAGATCAACTCACTTTTCATGCGGGCACCAAGTTCCAAGATGGTAAGTTAGTGACTTCCGGCGGTCGTGTAATGTGTGTCGTTGGACTGGCCGATACAGTGCGTAGCGCCCAACAAAAAGCCTATGAAGCCATTTCTAAAATTCAATTTGATGGCATGCAATATCGCAAAGATATTGGCTATCGTGCAATCAAATAATTTATAGGAAAGTTTTATTTCCTTGTCAGAGACCACGCACACTCACATTGATATTCAAGTCCTAAAGGATTACCTCCTGGGCTTGCAAGATCGCATCATCTCGGCCATGAGCGCATTGGATGGGAAAACTTTTGTTGCTGATGAATGGCAAAAACCAGAAGACAGCAAGCTCAAGGGCTACGGTCGTACCTGCATTTTAGATAGCGGCAATATTCTAGAAAAAGGCGGGGTTGGCTTCTCGCATGTCCGCGGCGATCAAATGCCGCCATCAGCCTCCCATCATCGCCCGGAAGTCGCGGGGCGTAGCTTCGAAGCTATGGGGGTCTCACTCGTATTTCACCCTAATAATCCCAAGATTCCAACCACCCATATGAATGTGCGCTGCTTTATCGCGCAAGCGCCCGATAAGGAACCAGTATGGTGGTTTGGTGGTGGCTTTGATTTAACGCCTTACTATGGGGTTGATCAAGACTGCAGGCATTTTCATCAGACCGCCAAGGATGCGCTAGACCCTTTTGGAGTAGAGCTATATCCCCGGTTTAAAAAGTGGTGTGACGAATATTTTTATTTAAAGCATCGGGAAGAGCCTCGCGGTATTGGCGGTGTATTTTTTGATGATTTCAATGAATTGGGTTTTGAGAAAAGCTTTGCAATGACGCGTGCAATCGGCGATGCCTTCATTAATGCTTACCTACCAATTGTCGAGCGTCGCCAACATGATGCATTCACTGCAGAAGAAAAATCTTTTCAAGAATACCGCCGTGGTCGTTATGTTGAATACAACCTCATTTTTGATCGCGGCACCATCTTTGGCCTGCACTCCGGTGGAAGAACTGAATCAATCTTAATGTCGATGCCGCCTGTTGTGCAATGGCGCTATAACTGGCAGCCAGAGCCTGGTACACCAGAAGCCAAGCTCTACGATTATTACCTCAAGCCTCGCGACTGGCTGGCTTAACTTGAGCGCTCCAAAAAAAATTGGCATTCTCGGTGGCACTTTTGATCCACCACATCTCGGTCATCTTAAACTTGCCACGCACTTTACTAAACTATTCGGTCTAGATGAGTTGCTACTGATTCCAAGTGGCGAACCTTGGCAGAAAGCAAGCAGTATCACCAAAGCGGAAATACGCCTTCGATTGACCGAGGCAGCCGCGATAGACTTAGCCAAGGCTTTTTTATATCTCAAGCTTTCAACCGTCATTGGGGTTGATCGCCTAGAGATAGATCGAGTCGGCCCCAGTTACGCCATTGACACCATCAAAACCCTAAGGGTGCGCTATGGCTCGGATGCGAGATTGATTTGGCTTATGGGGGTTGATTCTTTCCTAAGCCTACCAAGCTGGCATTCTTGGACAGAGCTACTCCACATGGTGCATTTTGCTGTTGCTACGCGTCCAGAATATGAACTTGAAACTGAAATGAGCGAAGAAATTCGTGATTTACTCACTAATCATCAGACCCTAGACGCTAGTGCCCTTGAAAACACCCCTTCTGGCCGCATATACCTTGATAAGACCTTAGCAGTTGATCTTTCATCTACCGACTTACGAAACTGCCTAAGACCCCTTTCTGGCGCCCCCTTAGGGCCAGAACAAATACCCTCACATGCTCTAGAAATCATCACAAATCTGGGCTTATATAAGCATTCAAGCTAAGATCACCCCATACTCATTAGACTTATTAAAGAAATACAACAAAGAAACTATGGAATTACGTAAATTACAGCGCGTCATTATTGATGCCTTAGAAGATGTCAAAGCACAAGATATTCGCGTCTATGACACCACTAAATTAAGTGAGTTATTTGACCGCGTCATTATTGCTACAGGCTCGAGCAATCGCCAAACTCGGTCATTAGCCATGTCTGTTAAAGAAGAGGTCAACTCCAAAGGTGGTGAAGTTATTTCGGTTGAAGGCTTGGAAACTGGTGAGTGGGTTCTAGTAGATTGCGGCGATATCGTAGTCCACATCTTGCAACCGATGCTACGCTCCTACTATCAACTAGAAGGCATGTGGGGCGCAAAACCTGTCCGCGTCAAATTAGCTAGCGAAAAAGGTCTTGTCAAAGCAAGCGAGTCCGACGACGACGATTAATTTCTGGATCAGCCCATGCGCTTAACCATCGTTTCAGTTGGACACAAGATGCCAGATTGGGTGGCGACTGCAACCCATGACTACACGAAACGTATGCCAGCAGACTGCAGTATTGACATCAAAGAGATTAAGCCCGATCTCACACCAACTAAAGAAGCCATCAAGATCGCAGCCGCAATTCCGAAAGGGTCTCGCATTATTGCCCTAGACGAGCGTGGTAAAGATCAAACGACTCAAAGCCTAGCAACCCAACTGGCTCACTGGCGACAAGAAGGTTTCGACATCACTTTTCTGATTGGCGGTGCTGACGGCTTAGACGCTAGCCTCAAACAAAATGCACACGCGCTGTGGCGCCTATCAAGTCTCACCTTGCCGCATGCCATGGCTAGAGTGTTGCTCGTAGAGCAACTCTATCGCGCCTGGACCATTCTGCAAGGTCACCCTTATCACCGCGAATAATGAGTGATTCATGTTTCCTTTTCTATACCTTGCCTCCCAAAGTCCGCGCCGCCAAGAACTCCTTAAGCAAATGGGCGTGCAATTTGAAATGCTATTACCCCAACCAGGTGAAGATACAGAGGCTATTGAAATCCCCATGCCCCATGAGAAGGCGCGTGCGTATGTGGAACGCGTCACTCTTGCAAAAAGTACTGTAGCTCTGGAGCGCTGGAAAAAAGCAGGTTTACCGTGGGCGCCTATTCTATGTGCCGATACAACCGTGAGCATGCCCGAGCATCCCGCTGGAGAAATTTTGGGCAAACCGAAGGATGCAGCAGATGCACTGCGTATTCTAAAGATGCTAAGCGGCAAAACGCATCAAGTACTAACAGCTGTCGCGATCACCACCTCACCAGAAATAAAACCTCTCTACCTAGTACAAGTTTCTGAGGTGGAATTTGCACCCCTCACCACAGAGCAAATGCAGGCCTATATTGCCAGTGGCGAGCCGTTTGGTAAGGCCGGCGCATACGGCATTCAGGGGCTGGGTGGTGCCCTCATTCCATCGATTAAAGGGAGCTATAGCGGTATCATGGGTCTTCCGATTTACGAAACTACTCAACTACTCGCTCGCGCCCAAGTCAGCCACCTATGAATGAAGAAATTCTAATCAATATCACCCCTCAAGAAACGCGGGTGGCATTAATTCAACAAGGCGCAGTTCAAGAGCTTCAGATTGAGCGCACCCGCCAACGCGGTATTGTGGGTAACATTTATTTAGCCAAAGTTGTACGAGTTCTACCTGGAATGCAATCAGCCTTTATCGAAATTGGTCTTGAGCGCACTGCATTTATGCACGTGGCAGACATCACACAAAATAATCCGCAAGCGCAAATTGAAAAATTATTGTTTGAAGGTCAAACTCTACTCGTTCAGGTTCTCAAAGATCCGCTTGGAACTAAGGGGGCACGCCTGACAACCCAATTGAGCATTGCAGGTCGGAATTTAGTGTATCTGCCGCCGGTAAGTAGCGACATCACCGCAGAAAAATATATCGGCATATCACAACGCATCGATCAGCCCGAAGAACGTGAGGCGATCAAAGTGCGGCTTGCAGGCTTGATACCGGAAGATGAGAAAGGCGGCATTATTGTGCGAACAAGTGCCCAAGATGCCTCCGACACAGAACTGCAGCACGATATGCGTTACTTGAGGACTGCTTGGGAAAATATTCGAGCGGCAGTCAACCATCAATCTGCACCATCACTCCTCTATCAAGATCTCAGTCTTGCGGAACGCGTGCTTCGAGACGTTGCTGGAGAAGAGACTAGCCAAATTCGGGTGGACTCTGCTGAGAATTTTGAGAAGCTCAATGCATTTGCCAGTCAGTACATGCCCAACCTCTTAGGGAAATTAACACTTCACCGCGGTGAACGCGCCCTATTTGATTTATTTGATGTTGATGCTGAAATCAATAAGGCCTTAGGGCGTCGTGTTGATCTCAAGTCTGGCGGCTATCTAATGATTGATCAAACCGAGTCTATGACTACCATCGATGTCAATACCGGTAGCTATGTTGGTGCGCGCAATTTAGATGACACGGTATTTAAAACCAACCTAGAAGCAGCGCAATCCATTGCTCGTCAATTACGTCTGCGCAATCTAGGCGGCATCATCATCATTGATTTCATTGATATGATTAACAAAGATCATCAAGAGTCTGTTTTGCAGGAACTCAAGCGTAACCTAGAGCGAGATCATGCCCGCACTTCAGTTAGCGATTTTTCAGCGTTAGGCTTGGTCGAGATGACCCGCAAGCGCACGAGAGAATCTCTTGCCCATATCACCTGTGAGCCATGTTCGGTATGCTTTGGTAAGGGCGAAATTAAGACCGCTCAAACGATTTGCTATGAGATCTTGCGCGAGATTGTGCGCGAACATCGCCAATTTAACCCTAAGGAATTTCGGATTGTGGCGGCACCAGATGTAATTGATTTGTTTCTCGAGGAAGAAAATCAGTTTTTGGCACAACTAGGTGACTTTATTAATAAACCCATCAAACTTCAAGCGGAAGGCAGTTTCCGCCAAGAACAATACGATATTGTTTTGAGTTAGCGCGCATTGCTGAAGCTCATTTTAAGCATTAGAAAACTGTATGCGATGCAAGTTAGCATACAGGCCATCTTGCTTAATCAAATCCTCATGTGAACCGTTTTCCACAACTTTTCCCTGATCCAGAACTACAATCCGATCAGCATGCTCAATGGTGGACAAACGGTGGGCAATGACCAATGTCGTTCTGCCGGCCATTAATTTTTCCAAGGCATCCTGAACTTGGCGCTCAGATTCCGAATCCAATGCTGAGGTTGCCTCATCTAAGATCAAGATAGGTGCATTTTTATAGATTGCTCGGGCAATTGCCAAACGCTGGCGCTGGCCGCCCGATAGACGATTCCCGTTATCGCCAACTAAGGTGTTGATACCTTCTGGCAACTCTTTCACCATGGCGCTCAAGTTGGCCGCCTCTAAAGCCTCAATCACGCGACCGCGGTCAATCCCATCTTCAGCCACTGCACCATAAGCAACATTGGCTGCAATCGTGTCATTAAACAAAATCACATCCTGACTCACAAAAGCAATTTGCCTTCTGACATCAGATAAAACAATCTCTTCAAGCGGCACATCATCCAACAGAATTTGACCAGAAGTTGGCTTGAAAAAACGGGGCAAGAGATTGACCAGAGTCGACTTACCTCCGCCCGATGGCCCCACAAAAGCAACCACCTCTCCAGGATTAATTGAGAAATGAATATCCGTCAATGCATCTTTACGACCGACCTCTTGTTGATATGAGAAGCCAACATGTTCAAAACGAATCCCGCCCTTAGCCCTGTCTAAAGACTTCATATTCGGCTTGCGCAACTCATCTTCTTCAACGGGCTCATCCATTAAGGCGAAGGTCATTTCCGCGGCAGTCAACCCACGTTGTAGTGGCTGGTTAATATCAGCCAAGTGCTTAAGCGGTGAAATCACCAACATCATGGCGGTAACAAAAGCGGCGAACCCGCCAACCGTAGTGCCCTCAGTGCTTGACTGCATCAAAGCAATTACCAACACAACGGATAACGCCATCGAAGCAATCAACTGAGTAATAGGCTGATTTAATCCGCCTGCTACCGCAGACTTCAAACTGAATTGGCGTAAGCGCTCTGCTTTTTCCATGAAGCGACGCATTTCATACTGCTCGGCTCCATGCACCTTGACAATCTTATAGCCAGCCGCTGACTCTTCAACGATATAAGCCAAGTCACTGGTTAAACCCTGTTGCTCACGATTCAACAACCTCAGGCGCCGATTAATCTTGCTCATAATCCAAGCAATTACAGGGAAAATCACCAACACAACCAACGTTAGACGCCAATTGAGATAAATCAGATAACCCATCAAACCGACCACCGTCAACGAATCACGCACCAGACTAATTAACATGCCGCCCATGACGGTGAGCACATTATTTACCTCAAAGACTACGGCGTTAATTAAATTTGAGGCGGAATTTTTTTGAAAGAAAATCGTTCTTGCGTGTAAGAGCGTTTGAAACATCTGCTCCCGCAACTTCAGGAGCACTGCATTGATAACGCGGGTCAGCAAATAATTAGATAGAAACTGCGCCAAGCTACGCACCAAAGCTAAGCCAACCAAGAAAACGGGGACCTGCCAAAGCTTGCTATTGAGCTCCCCAGTAAACCCACGGTCCAATAAAGGCTTCATTAGAGCGGGAATTGAGGTCTCAGCACCGGCCACCAAGGCCATGGCCAATAGAGACCCAATAATCAAGCCAATATGGGGTTTGAGGTACTGAATTAAGCGGTTTAGAGCGGTACGGTCTTGAGCATTCATATAATGAATTATGCCCACCTTATCAGTCATACTCATCACTCGCAATGAAGAGGCCAATTTGGCCGACTGTTTAGCCTCTCTGGAGGGGCTTGCCCAGCAAATTGTAGTGGTGGATACCAATAGCTCAGACCGCACTCTGGAGATCGCCAAAACCTATGGGGCAGTGATTTCTCAGCCGGCGGATTGGCCTGGTTTTGGACCCCAAAAGAACCGCGCACTTGAGCTTGCTACCGAGGAATGGGTTTTATCGCTCGATGCCGACGAAAGACTTACGCCAGCCCTCAGATCAGAAATTCTGACGGCTATCCACCACTCAGCCAATGTGAACTGCTTTGCCATTCCACGCCTATCCTGGTTTTGTGGGCGCTTTATCCGGCACTCTGGCTGGACTCCTGACTATGTAGATCGTCTTTTTAAAAGGGGAAGCGCTCGATTTTCAGACGACCTAGTGCACGAACGTCTGATTCCCAACGGTGAAGTGGCCAAACTTCAAAACCCCTTGTTGCACTTCAGCTTTATGAATATGACGCAAGTGAAAGAAAAAATGGAGCGCTATTCAAGCGACTCCGCAAAACAGGCTTTCCTCAAAGGGCGTAAAGGCTCCCCGATGCAAGCTTTTTTTCATGGGCTCTGGGCGTTTATCCGAACCTATATCGTCCGCCTGGGATTCTTAGATGGCCCACAGGGGATCTCTTTAGCTGTTGCAAACGCCCAGGGATCCTATTACCGATATATTAAGTTGTGGCGACTGAATCAAGCGGCCCAGCCAAACCAAAACTCACCCAAAGAAGACTTCAAAATTTCGGTCATCGTTGCCACCTACAATTGGCCAGAAGCCCTGAAGCTATGTTTACTCTCTTTAATCAAGCAAACAGATAGCAACTTTGAAATTATTGTGGCTGACGATGGCTCCGGTGCACCAACCAAAGCCGTGGTTGATCAAATAGCCGCACAATCTGCCATCAGAATTGAACATGTTTGGCAAGAGGATGATGGCTGCCGAAAGACACTTATTGCCAATCGTGGCATCGCAGCTTCACAAGGCAGCTATCTCATCTTTATTGATGGGGACTGCATTGCACAGCCCGACTTTGTTTCCCAACATCGAAAACTGGCACAAAAAAATTACCTGATTACTGGTAGCCGCATTCTTTTAAGCGAAAGACTGACTAAGCAACTCCTTCAACTTGGTCTGTGGAATTTTTCGGACTTCAAGAAAAATATTCTTTCGTACAGAATGGCCGGTGATATCAATAAGGTATTGCAGCTAATAGTAAAACGTGGCGATGGCCATTGGCGCAACTTTAAGCGCTTTGTTTGGCGACGCATTAAAGGCTGCAATATGGCCTGCTGGAAAAGTGATGCCTTGGCTATTGGCGGCTTTGATGAATCTCTTGTCGGCTGGGCGCATGAGGATGCAGATTTTGTTTTTAGACTAGAGCATCATGGGATTCACCGCAAAAGCGGTTCATGGTCTACCGAAGTGATTCACTTGTATCACCGCGTTCGTGACCAGTCCTTAAACGATGTCAGCATTGAGAAACTCAACGCAAAGATCCGAAAAATGCGTGGATTAACTTAATTCGATATTTCAAACATGAAACATCCCGCCAAGCTAAAACCCAAAAAAATATTATTTATTGCCACTCGGCAAATTGGTGATGTGCTGGTAACCACCCCACTTATCAAGAAAGCTCGAGAACTCTGGCCTAAGGCTGAGTTTCATTTTTTGGGATATCGCGGCAAGCTTGATATGCTCAGAGGTAATCCTGATATTGCAAAGCTCATTGAAACGTCTGACAGGCCAAAATTGGGGGAATATCTTTCACTCTTTTATCGCCTCTTTCAGCGCTATGACTTAGCCATCGTCACTCAACCAAGCGATCGAGCCTACTTCTATGGCTTATTCGCCGCATTTCGAAGGGTTGGTATCTTAAGTGGTCACCCCCAAGGATTGGTGGCACAAGATCATAATAGAAAAAGTAAAAGCGAAAAACAAAATGCTTGGAAGAAAGCGATCTGCTTGCACTCGGTAGAGGTAGATTATTTCAAGCAACATGTTGTTACTGAAAAACTGCGTTTGTTAGAAGTCTTTTTCAAAAATCCTGCCGAATTATTTAGTAAGCCCATCTCTGTTACACCGCCCATAGGTGAAGCATTGAGTCCGTTGATTGCTGGCAAGCTTCAACAGCCCTATGTCGTGATACATCCGGGTCCTTTAACAGCTTACAAGCGCTGGCCCTTAGCTCATTGGCAAGATCTCATTAGTTGGCTCGTTAAGCATGGCTTTCAGGTGGTGTTGAGCGCCTCCCCAGCCAAACAAGATATTGAACTCAACCACGCGATCCTCTCGCTATTAAATGATGAGACCCTACAAAAAGTGATTAATGCTGCTGGTCAGTTAAGCATCCCACAAGCAGGCAGTCTGATAAGGGGCGCAGTTCTTTACGTTGGCGTTGACACCTCCATTACGCACTTAGCAGCGGCATGCAATATCCCAACTATTGCCTTATTTGGCGCAACACCTCCCACTAACTTTGGCCCATGGCCCAATGGTTTTATTGGCAAACAACCTTACCAATTGCGTGCACGTACTCAAACTGTTGGCAATGTCACCATCTTGCAAGGCCCCGGGGACTGTGTACCGTGCCGCAAAGCGGGCTGTGAAGACCGAGTAGGCAGTAGAAGTGAATGTCTGGACTTTTTAGAACCAAATCAGGTGATCGAGGCGATCGAGCAAGCGCTACAGATGTAAACCAAACAGCTCTTTAGTGGTATTGAACCTGAACTGGGTTAGCTTGCTTAGATGCCAAAATTTGATGCAGACTGTGCAAACATGCATCATCAGGATAAATTCTGAGCTCTTCTGGGAACTGCATCAAGCAAGCGCCGCCACTGGTGGTAACCGCTGCAGTTAACATCAAACCTTTGACACCCTCATTACCGCTGACAGTTGGTGGCGCAGCACCTAATTTGGGATCTCGGACACGATTGACCATCAAATAAGGACCAATCTGCGTACGCAACATCTTGAGATCGGTTGCAGAATCAATAAAAACGTGAATATTGCGAGCAAAACGCATACGAGCGCCGGTGATGTCCATCACTGCTTCCGATACGATGCGCATACCCCCTGAAAACTTATCGGGGGTGACGTTTACCTTGGCAACTAGCAACTCATCCTCTTTGAGCCAAGAGCGATTGGGCTCATAAACTTCGCTATAAAGCGTGACTTCGATTGAAGCAGAACCATCATCAATGGTGGCAATCATCATGCGACCGCGTTGACCGGTTAGCATGCGTGCCGAGGTAATAATGCCCGCAATCAATTGATCTTTGCCTTCGGTAACCTTAGCAAGTGGTTGACGAATAAAGTGGGAAACTTCCTCGCGATAGGCGTCAAACATATGCCCAGTCAAACAAAGACCTAGAGCAATCTTTTCCTCTTGAAGGCGTTTCTTTTCAGACCATACTGGCTCGCGCACTAGCTCAGGCAAATGGCGATCTTCTTCGCCAGCTACCTCGAATAAGCTCACTTGGTGCACAGAAGCTTCGGCCTGTTCAGCCGCCTCAATCGCACGCGCCAAGGAAGCCAATAGCGTAGAGCGGATGTCATATAAATTGCCGCTCTTAGCGCATTCTGCGCGATAAAGACTATCAAATGCACCGGCCCGCATCAGAGCTTCAATCGCACGACGGTTTACTTGGCGTCGATCAACGCGCGCGCAAAAATCGAACAAATCCTTAAATGGGCCGCCAGCTTCGCGCACCTTAACAATTGACTCAATCGCTGCTTGACCTGTCCCCCTTACCGCACCCAAGCCGTAGCGAATATGACTTAAGGGTGAACCCGGGGCAGCATCTGGGGCGCGAAGTGGCGTGAACTCATAAACACCAGTGTTGATATCGGGCGAGAACACTCTGATTTGGTTATTCAGGCAATCGTCGTAGAGAATCTTCACCTTATCGGTGTCATCCATCGCCAGCGATAAGTTGGCCGCCATAAATTCAGCGGGGTAATAGGCCTTTAACCAAGCGGTTTGATAGGCCAGAAGCGCATAAGCAGCAGCATGAGATTTATTAAACCCATAGCCTGCAAAGCGCTCCATCAAGTCATAAATTTCGTTTGCTTTGCCTTCGGTAATGCCGCCCGCCTTTGCGCCATCACTAAAAATTTTGCGATGCTGCGCCATCTCTTCAGGCTTTTTCTTGCCCATCGCACGACGCAACATATCGGCACCGCCCAGTGAGTAACCACCAATCATCTGCGCCATCTGCATCACCTGCTCCTGATACACCATAATGCCGTAGGTTTCATGCAAAACAGATTCAATCCGAGGGTCGGGATACTCTACTTTTTGGCGCCCATGTTTCCGCTCAATGAAGTCAGGAATGAGATCCATTGGACCGGGTCGATATAAAGCTACCAAGGCAATAATATCTTCGAAACGGTCAGGCTTAGCCTCACGCAGCATACCTTGCATACCGCGACTTTCCAACTGGAATACTGCAACAGTATTGGCCTTCTTGAGAACCTCAAATGCACCCACATCATCGAGCGGGATTTCGCCGATGTTCCAATCCTTGCGATCAGCGTGGAGTCCTTTAATCCAGCGCTCTGCCGCCGCCAAGATCGTTAAGGTTGTTAACCCCAGAAAATCGAATTTCACCAAGCCAATCGCTTCAACATCATCTTTATCGAACTGACTAATGACGGAGCTACTATCTTGATCTTTTGATTCCTGGGTATACAGGGGGCAGAAATCCGTTAACTTGCCAGGAGCAATCAGCACACCCCCTGCATGCATACCCACGTTTCGTGTCATGCCCTCGAGCTGCTCAGCCAATGAGAGCAATTGACGTACCTCGTCTTCATTTTTCTCGCGCTCGGCTAATTGCTTTTCTTCTTTCTTCGCAATATCAATGGTCATATATTGACCGGGCTTGTTAGGTACTAGTTTTGCTATCCCATCAACGAAGTTATAGCCCTGCTCTAGAACGCGACCCACATCACGAATCGCCGCTCTCGCCGCCATCGTGCCAAATGTTGCAATTTGGCTTACTGCATCTTTGCCGTACTTATCTTTAACGTATTGAATGACGCGATCGCGCCCATGCTGGCAAAAGTCAATATCAAAGTCAGGCATCGATACCCGCTCAGGATTTAAGAAGCGCTCAAACAGTAAGTTATAACGCAATGGATCAAGGTCGGTAATACCAAGCGAGTAGGCCACCAAAGAACCAGCCCCAGATCCACGCCCCGGCCCAACTGGAACACCATTGTTTTTAGCCCAGTTAATAAAGTCTGCAACGATCAAGAAATAACCTGGGAAGCCCATTTGAGAAATCGTCTTCACTTCAAATACTAGGCGATCGTGGTAACGCGACTCTTCTTTTGCACGCTCTTCTGGATCCGGAAAATTGCGCTCCATATGGCGTTTTAGACCAATTTCGGATTGCTGCAACAAAAAGTCATCGAGCGTAATACCGGGAGGCGTCGGGAAATCAGGTAGGCGGGGCTGACCAAGAACCAAGGACAAGTTACAACGTTTAGCGATTTCAACGGAATTTTCTAAGGCCACTGGCAAATCAGCAAAACGCTTTTCCATCTCCTCTTGAGATAAAAAGAATTGCTCTTCGTTAAATTTCTTTTGGCGACGTGGATTACCTAATAACTCTCCTTCAGCAATACAGACACGCGCTTCATGCGCCGTGAAATCGCTTCTTTGCATAAACTGAACTGGGTGAGTAGCCACCACAGGCAAGTCCATGGCACTTGCCATATGGCAGGCCAACTGAAGATGCTGCTCATCTTGGGGATGACCCCCACGCTGCACTTCAATAAAAAAGGAGTCAGGAAAAATCTTAGCCCAGCGCGCTGCGGCTGCCCGAGCTTGGTCTTCATGACCTGCTAGCAGTGCTGCACCAACATCACCCCAGCGACCGCCCGATAATGCAATCAAGCCATGAGCTAAGGTTTTTTTAGCCTTCTTATCCTCCTCTTTGGAAGCAGGCTCAGTAAACCAGGAAGGATCGACTTCAGCGCGACCGCGCGATTGATTATCCAAGGATGCGCGGCTCAGTAACTGGCAAAGATTCAGATAACCAGAATGGTTTTGCACCAATAAGAGCAAACGGTGAGGTTGATCGGGATCTTGGGGATTGCTCACCCAAACATCAGCACCCGCAATCGGTTTAATACCATTTGCCCGGGCGGCCGTATAAAACCGCACCAAACCAAACAAGTTGCTCAGATCGGTCAGGGCTAAGGCACCCATCCCATCTTTTTCGGCCTGCGCTACCGCATCGTCAATGCGTACAATCCCATCCGTAATTGAAAACTCGGAATGTAAGCGAAGATGAACGAAACGGGGTGAAGCCATGAGATCATTTTAGCTGTGTACGACGCAAAAAATCCCCCACCCCCAGCCAGCGCCTATCGCGGGCGATTTGCCCCATCGCCCACCGGTCCACTGCATGCTGGATCGCTGGTTGCTGCCCTTGGAAGTTGGCTAGATGCCAAGAAAAATGGGGGGCAATGGCTACTCAGAATAGAAGATATAGACCGGCCCAGGTGCATCCCTGGAGCCGATCGAGAAATCCTACGCCAATTACTTGCCTGCGGCTTGCAGTGGGACGAGGAGGTCATCTGGCAATCTGAGCGCCAAGAGCGTTATCAAAGGGCTCTAGAAGCCTTAAATCAGCAGAAATTGGTTTATTCCTGCACCTGCTCCCGCCAAACTATTGCAAATATGCTTGCAGCCCAAGGAATTGAGATGTCCCGCAACCAAGAAATGGTGTACCCGGGCACCTGCCGCCCCGCACAGATTGAAATCAACACCTTAGCCAACAGTACAGCAGCTTGGAGATTGGCCCTTCCTAAAAATCTCCTGATCGAATTTGAGGATAAGTGCCTAGGAACCCATTTAGAGAATGTCAGTACCCAAGTGGGTGATTTTGTTCTGCGTCGCAACGATGGTCTCTTCACTTATCAGTTGGCGGTAGTGGTCGATGATGCTGAGCAAAACATTACTCATATTGTGCGTGGTGCCGACTTGCTCAGCAACACTGCTCGACAAATTTACTTACAGAATATCTTAGGCTATAGCAGACCAAAATATTTACACCTACCACTCGTCCTCGACAAGCATGGCGAAAAACTCAGTAAACAAACTTTGGCAAGCCAAATTAATACCGAGGACGCCAAGAGTACGCTGCTAGAGTTACAGAAAGCAGCAATGCATTTAGGGCTTAGAGATTTACCGAGCGGAGAAAATAGATCGATTGCCGAGTGGCTATTAGCAGCCACTCATGCATGGGGCAGTCACAGCATGGGAAAAATATAAAGTAATCGTTACAGACTGCCTGCAGATTATTTTTTCTTGAGGCCACCCAACAAAGCGCCAACCGCAGGCTTAGCAGGCGTAATACCAACTTTCTTGACTTCTGGCATAGCAGCCCCATCTGGGTTGCTCGTCTTAGGAGTAGCCGCCGCCTCGTAAGGCATATAGAAAAATGGGTCAGATATTTTTGCTGGTGCAGCATGGCTCGATGAAGCTCTGCTAGTTGATGCGGCCCTGTTAGGTGCAGAATTTCCTTCTGGCAACGGCCGGACATCCAACTTACGCTTCATTAATTTCTCAATGTCATCGAGCAATCGCTTTTCGCTTGCATCCACTAAAGCAATTGCATCGCCCGTGCTACCAGCTCGACCAGTACGGCCAATGCGGTGGATAAAATCTTCGGCGCTAAATGGTAATTCATGATTGATCACACAAGGCATATCTGGAATATCCAAGCCACGCGCAGCAACATCCGTTGCCACCAAGGCCTCAATCGCACCCGACTTAAAGGCATCCAAAGTTAAGGTGCGTTCACCCTGACTTTTGTCTCCGTGAATCGCGCCAGCTTTAATGCCATCACGCTCCAAAGCGCGCGATAATCTCGCGCAACCCAAGCGGCTATTAGTAAAGATAATGCACTGACGCGACAAACCTTGGCGCGTACGTGACTCCAAAATATTCACAATGGCACGCTGCTTATCTGCAGAAGACACCATATGAATGACCTGCTTCACCGTATCTGCTGCAGCGTTTTGACGGGCAACTTCAATCGTCACTGGAGTGCGCAAATAACTTTGTGCCAACTTCTTAATTTCTGGGGAGAAAGTTGCTGAGAACAGAAGGGTCTGGCGTTGTGCCGGAATCAAATCAATGATGCGTTGTAAGTCTGGCAAAAAGCCCATATCGAGCATACGATCAGCTTCATCCAAAACCAGAATTTCCACTTGGGACAAATTTGCTACTTTGGATCCAATGTGGTCAAGTAATCGCCCTGGGGTAGCAATCAAAATCTCAACACCATTGCGCAGAATTGCAACCTGCTCTTTCATATCAACGCCACCATAAACCACAGCAGCGCGTAAGTCCGTATGCTTTGAATAGCTGGCGGCATTCTCTGCGACTTGCACAGCCAACTCACGAGTAGGCGTTAGGACCAAAGCTCGGATCGGATGACGGGCGGGTGAAGAGCTTTTGCTAGCATGACGCAGGATTTTTTGAATGATTGGCAAAACGAAAGCTGCTGTTTTGCCCGTTCCCGTTTGCGCTGCACCCATGAGGTCTCTACCCTCTAATACATGAGGAATAGCTTTGGCCTGAATAGGAGTTGGGGTAAGGTAGCCCTGCTCAGACACCGCTTTTTGAATCTGCGGGTCTAAACCAAAGTCAGCAAAAGTAATTGTTGCTTCAGGGGCGCCGCTCTCAGCGACCGCTGTGGAGGTGTTTATTTCAGTAACAGTATTAGTCAAGGTAACTTACAGAATGGCCGCAATGCCGGCCTTAGCAGTGGCAGCATCCTCGGTCGATTTAACGCCGGAAACGCCGACTGCGCCGATGGTAAAACCA
Organism: Polynucleobacter sp. Latsch14-2; assembly: GCF_018881925.1. GTDB lineage: Bacteria > Pseudomonadota > Gammaproteobacteria > Burkholderiales > Burkholderiaceae > Polynucleobacter. The sequence goes on from NZ_JACVPL010000005.1 coordinate 123,311, forward strand.
TTTACCTCGATATTGACCCCACCCTCTAACATCCCCGCAATATGCGGAGCCGATAAGAAAGAAATGCGACCGTTATTAATAATCTCTTCATACACGCGGCTCTCGCGTTTACCCATTGCAGCTGTACGTGCTTTTTCTTGGGCGATATAAGCTGACACAGGTGCGCAACCATCACGACGAATCAAACCCAATAAATGACCGCCATCATCACAAACGGCAATTGTCACAGCCCAATTATTTTCAGCAGCGTGCTGATTGGCGGCATCCAAAATCTTTTGTACATCGGCCTGGGTTAAATAAGGTTTAGTAGCTAACATGTTTCTCTTTCCATCTTAAGTATGATCAAAGCACCTTCAACACAAAGGTTTCTTGGTGATTTAATCACTTTGTTCAATTTACTCAATTATAGGTCGTATAGCGGGCTTACTTTAAGAACTCCTGCGCAGCAACCACCCCGCTAGCCTTAGGTTTGAAGCCCATGGCACCCAAACTCATCTCCACTCCGCTTAAAGCGGCCATCAGACTTAGCTCATTGCAATCACCCAGATGGCCAATACGGAAGGCTTTCCCCTTGATTTTGCCTAGACCTATACCCAAAGAAAGGTTGAACTTTTCCAAGGCATGCTTACGTAGCAAATCAGCGTCCATACCCTCGGGAACAGAAATGCAAGTGAGCACTGGTGAATAACATTCAGTATCTAGGCATTGGTTTTCTAGGCCCCAAGCAACTACCGCCTGACGACAAGCTTGCGCCAAACGCTGATGACGCGCAAATACTGTGTCCAAACCTTCGGCCAGCATCATGTCCATTGCTTCATGTAAGCCGTACATCAAATTAGTACTTGGAGTCGTTGGCCAGTAACCCGTTTTATTGGATTCTAAAATTTCATCCCACGCCCAATAAGACTTCGGCGTTTTAATACTTTTACTAACTTCAATCGCACGTGGAGAGAGTGCATTAAACCCGATGCCGGGTGGCAACATCAAGCCTTTTTGCGAGCCAGCAATAGTGACATCTGCTCCCCATTCATCATGACGATATTCGGCAGAACCCAAACCAGATACGCTATCTACTAACAATAAGGCAGGATGTTTTGCCGCATCAATAGCCTTGCGAACCGCAGCAATATTGGATGTCACGCCGGTAGAGGTTTCATTATGAACAACGCAAACTGCCTTGATCTCGTGTTGAGTGTCTTTGCGTAAACGCTCTTCAATTAAATCTGCATCGATACCCCAACGCCAAGTATCTTGCCCGACTTTGCCAATCACTTCTGGCTCTAAGCCAATGCGCTTGGCAAGTGCGCGCCATAAATTGGCAAACTGACCGGTCTCATAAAACAAAACTTTATCGCCGGGATTTAAGACATTGACTAACGCACCTTCCCAAGCGCCGGTTCCAGATGCGGAATAAATGATGACCGGCTGCTTGGTCTGAAAAATCTTCTGAATACCCGCCAAAACCTGAAGTCCAAATGCGCCAAATTCAGGACCGCGATGATCAATGGTTTGATAGCTAATCGAGCGCAATACCCTTGGAGGCACTGGACTCGGACCAGGAATATGTAAGAAATGGCGTCCAGAAAGATGGTTATCTAATTTCAACATGGTTTGTCTTGTGTAATTTGATGGTTAACAGTAGGTCTAGTGTAAGGTAATTTTAGACACTTTTCATTTTTGTATGCAAAAAATATTCATTAATTGGAAAAATAAAGCCTTAATTTAGCTTAATTTATGATTTATCATTAGAAAAAGTAATTTTGTATACAAATTTATCAAAGGCTTCAAGAAACTCATGGACATCATTTCGCAGCCCAATTCACAGAATTTGCATGAGGCCACCTTCCAAAAATTGAGATCCTTGCTAGTAGAAGGCGCTATCACCCCCGGTAGCAAACTCAATGAACGCGAGTTAGCCGAAAGCCTGAATGTTTCTCGTACCCCTATTCGGGAGGCGATCAAACGTCTAGCTGCCGACGGCTTGGTGGAACTGATTGCCAATCGCGGCGCCATTGCAGTGCAACTCAGCCAAGAGGATGTGATCAACACCTTTGATGTCATCGCCCAGTTAGAGGGCTACTCAGGAGAACTGGCAGCCAAGAATATTAGCGCTGCCGCTCTTTCTGAATTAGAAGCCCTTCAATATGAAATGATGGCCTCTTATGCCCGTCGCGATCTATCTAGTTATTACAAATTAAATCTCCGAATTCATCATCTGATTAATCAGGCGGCTAATAACCCAGTCTTAGGGAAGCTTTTTTCACAAGTCAATGCTCGCATCGAAGCCTTACGCTTTCGCTCTAATCAAAATGGTGTGAAATGGGAGAAGGCAGTTGAAGAGCACCAAGAAATGATTGACGCACTTAAAGCGCATGATAGCGAGCGCATGCGTAAAGTCATGATTCAACATGTTGTTAATAAACGTGATGTCGTGATTGAACTTCTTCAATCGGAAGATGGCAGTACTGCGCAGATTCACAATGAGGTTAGCAAAGTATGAACAAACCCCTTGAGCTCAAAGAACTCATCATCCATAAAGAGCAATTAGCAAAACGACTGCGCCAAGAAACCTCCGGCGAGGTCATGACCGATATCGCCAGTCGTGGACGTTATGCTACTGATGCGTCTATTTATCAAGCAATGCCAGTAGCGGTCTTTGTTCCAAAAACGCAAGAAGATATTGCCAGCGCCATCCAAATCGCAGCTGAACTAAAGGTACCTGTTCTCGCTCGCGGAGGTGGCACGAGCCAATGCGGTCAAACCACTGGCGCAGCTCTTGTCATCGATAACAGTAAGTACTTCAGAAATGTACTCGATCTGAATTTAGGCAAAGGCACTGTCGAAGTTGAGCCGGGCATTGTCTTGGATCATCTCAATGCTTCACTCAAACAGCATGGCCTTTGGTTTCCAGTGGATGTCTCTACGGCAGGTCAAGCGACGATTGGTGGCATGGCTGGGAACAACTCTTGCGGCAGCCGCTCGATTGCCTACGGCAATATGGTGCACAACGTTTTAGGTATTGATGCGTGGCTGGCCAGTGGTCAAGTTGCACAATTTGGTGACTACGCCCACAGCTCGGGTACCGCAAAACAATTGGGCGATTTTGTTAAGGGTCTCGCCGACAAACTCCACCCAGAAATCGAGGCTCACTTTCCAAAAGTACTGAGACGCGTTGCCGGTTACAACTTAGATGTATTCCATCCTCAAAGTGAGCTGCCTTACACAGCCGACGGCAGTGTGAACTTGGCGCACCTATTAGTGGGCAGCGAAGGCACTCTAGCTTATTTCAAATCTTTGCAACTCAAGCTAGCGCCCATACCCAAACATAAAGTATTGGGAGTCGTAAACTTCGCTAGCTTTTTTAAGGCTATGGATAGCGCCCAACATATTGTCAAACTGGGGCCTACTGCAGTTGAGTTAGTAGACCGCACCATGATTGATCTGGCACGCAGCAATCCCAGCTTCAAGAAAACTATCGAAACTGCCTTAATAGACCCCAAGAGTCCAACGCCTGAGGCTATTTTACTGGTAGAGTTTTCTGGTGAAGAACATGCGCCCCTAATTGAAAGACTCACCTCATTACAAGATCTGATGAGCGACTTAGGTTTACCAGGCTCAGTAGTAACAATGCCTGATGCAAGCCCACAAAAGAATTTATGGGAAGTGCGTAAAGCTGGTCTCAATATCATGATGAGCCTCAAAGGCGATGGTAAACCGGTTAGCTTTATTGAGGACTGCGCAGTACCACTTGAAAGTCTTGCTGAATATACCCAAGCACTCACCGATGTCTTTGCTAAATATGGATCTCGCGGCACTTGGTATGCCCATGCTTCTGTTGGGACTTTGCATGTTAGGCCCATTCTGGATATGCGGCGTGACGGCGCCCAAAAGATGCGGGCTGTTGCAGAAGAGGCTTCAGAGTTAGTACGCAAATATAAAGGGGCTTATAGCGGCGAACATGGTGATGGTTTATGTCGAGGCGAATGGATCTCTTGGCAATTTGGACCAAAGATCACTGAAGCACTCGCAGAAATTAAAACAGCATTTGATCCTCGGGGTTTATTTAACCCCGGCAAGATTATCGATCCACCCAAGATGGACGATGCAAGCTATTTCCGCTACCCACCAAGTTATCAAGTTATTCCACTCCAGCCAGCACTAGATTGGTCAGCTTGGAATGTGCAAAACAACCCTGTCACCGAAGAAACCAGCGCGCCCGGAACTGGCGGCGACCCCGCTATGGGTCTAGCGAAGGCAGTAGAAATGTGCAATAACAATGGGCACTGCCGAAAGTTTGATGCCGAGGTCATGTGTCCTAGTTACCGAGTTACTCGCGATGAGAAACACCTGACTCGTGGGCGCGCTAATACTTTACGTCTAGCCATGTCGAATCAACTCGATATTCAGCACGAATCCCCCTTGGGTAGTGACGCTATCAAAGAGGTGATGGATTTATGTGTGAGCTGTAAAGCCTGCCGACGTGAATGCCCTACTGGTGTTGACATGGCAAAAATGAAAATTGAGTTTCTCTCAGCTTACAAAAAACGGGTTGGTCACTCACTACGTGACTTAGCGGTAGCTTACCTACCGCAATATGCAGCAATTATTAGCAACACGCCGGGGCTTGCCGCCTTACTGAATCTACGTAATCGCATTGGGCTGATTGCCAAGCTACAGGAATGGTTCATGGGCATTTCTGCGCAAAGGAGTCTGCCCGTCTGGAAAAGAACTACTTTCTGGAGCAATAAAAAAGGAGTTAGCGCACACCACTTCACACCAGAAGAACTAAGCGCCCCTAATCATCAAGACAATAAAGGCGTTGTCTTGCTAGCAGATACTTTCAACGCCTATTTTGAAAATGAAAATCTGCAGGCAGCACTCAGAGTCCTTAATGAAGCTGGATATCGCGTGCATATTCCTCAGAAAAATAATCTACGGAATCAAAATAAAAGTGAGATACAAAAAGCCAGCGCTTGCTCGAAAGAATTCTGTTGCGGCAGAACCTATCTTGCGGCCGGCATGGTCGACAAAGCCAAAGAAACTCTCGAGGAATTAGTGGACCACCTAGCGCCTTATGCAGAAAAAGGTATTCCGATTATTGGATTAGAACCGTCATGCTTATTCACCCTCAAGGATGAGGCGCTCGTAATGGGCTTTGGTGAGCGTGCAGTGAATGTTAGCCAACATGCTCAACTATTAGAAGAATTCTTAGCGAGCGAAGCCAAATCAGGAAAACTTAAACTCAATCTTAAGGCTGTAACACGACCAATTCTGTTCCATGGTCACTGTCACCAGAAATCTTTTGCCGCAGTAACACCGGCGATGGAACTGCTAAAACTGATTCCAGGTGCTGACCCCAAGCTGATTGAATCTTCTTGCTGCGGTATGGCAGGCAGTTTTGGCTATGAAGCAGAACACATTGATGTCTCTAAAAAAATGGCTGAACTAAGTCTCTTGCCAACGATCCGAAAATCACCGGATAGCTGGGTAGTTGCTGATGGGACAAGTTGCCGTCATCAAATCCACGATGGCGCGCAAAGAGAGGCGGTACATATTGCACAGATTTTAGCTGCGCACCTAGCAGAGAAAAACTAACGAGATTTAACGCAAGGCGCCGTAAGAGACAATTAGGAGTGTGCCCGTAAATAACGCAGCCACCAAGCGACGCTTGGGGCTCGATATCATCACGCCAAAACTCAGAGCACAAATCAGAATACGCATCCACAGCGGCACTGTAGCTAGTAGACCGACAGGTAAAAAAATTAAACGCACAATTAATGCAGCCATCATTGCATATGTCACTGCAGCGAGCCAGCGAAAAATCTCGCTATTTTGATTAATGCGGCCTGATAGCAAAACACCAATAGCACGACATACATAAGTACCTACACTGGCACCTACCAATGCAGCCCATAGACCCCAGTCCTCAAAATGAAAATCCATTAGCCCAGCACCCCTGGCTTCTTGCGCAATAACTTACGATCAATCATGTAGGCCAAAGTTCCAGCAAGCAAGCCCGTAGTCAGCAAACTAGTATCACGATCCAAAAAATAAAACGCCGGGCCAAAGATACAGCCTAGAGCAATCGCGATCCGATTAACCCAGGGCTTCACTTCCGTAAACGTCAACAGAAAAAATAGTGGGTTAATAAAAATCAGACCTAAGGTCATTGCTGTCGACACTCTGCCTGCCAAGAAATAGCCCAAAATTGTTCCCGGCACTGCAAGAATCCAACACAATAAACCAATGCCAATGAAGTAATTTAAGCGGTGCTTCGCTTCAATTGAATGAAACTCGCGCATCGATACAGACCATGCAGTCATTGCTAATAAATGCACGTGAGCATATAGGCTACGATTGCGATCCCGGTCGTGCAGTTGCGGAAAGAGGGTCACTGTCATGGTAATAAAACGAGTCGATGTCAGCGTGACAGCAAGCGCAATGGCTAATGCCGAAGCATCGCCAATCGACATCTCCAAGAAAACAACTTGACCTGGCAATGCAAAGATCAATAAGCTACTTAAGCTTGTTAGCCAAATATCAAGGCCGTTGGTTTTACTCATTGCCCCAAAGCCAACCATACCAAAAAAGAGCACCATCGCAGGAGTGCCAGAGGCATCCCGAATACCAGACCAAAATGCATCTCTACGATTTTTGAAACGCTGGGCAGCCGAACCCTCTAGCGGGATCTCGCTAGGATCGAGATATGGCAGATTTTCTGAAGACATAGACTATTGTAAAAGCTTGGTCAGCATTACGCTGACGAGGCCGCTAATTCAAGAGCCCACTCGATATGTTCAGCAACCAATGGGCCTGCATCAGGCAAGGCACTTAGCAGTACATCGCGCATTAAACCTTTATCAGCTTCAGGCAAATCTTCCGAAACCATCGCATTGCCCATGGCTACGGCCAAATTGCGTCGCCACCTCGAATAGCCAATCCGACGAATAGCGCTACCTTCGTGACGCTGCTCAAACTCTTTTTCAGTCCAAGACCACAAGTGCAAAAGACTGGCATTTCCTAGACCATGTCGCTCTGCAAAATCTGGTAACTCGGTGCGTTTGGCAAATTTATTCCATGGACAAATGAGCTGGCAATCATCACAGCCATAAACCCGATTACCAATAGCGCGACGAAACTCTACCGGGATAGCCTCGGGGTTCTCAATCGTCAAATAAGAAATACATCTCCTCGCATCCAATTGATAGGGAGCGGTAATGGCCTGTGTGGGGCATACCTTGATACACGATGTGCAAGTGCCACAATGCGACTCTTCCTCCTGATCGATTGGTAAAGGCACATCTACCAAGATCTCACCTAAGAAGAAGGTGGAACCAGATTCACGATTAAGTAACAGGGTGTGTTTGCCGCGCCAACCCAAGCCCGCTTTGCGTGCTAATTCGACCTCCATCAAAGGGGCTGAGTCTGTAAACACGCGATAGCCAAAAGCTCCAATATGCAGCTCAATTGCTTTAGCAAACTCCTGTAAACGGTTGCGCAAGACCTTGTGATAGTCGCGCCCCCTGGCATATACCGAAACTACCGCTTGGGATGGATTTGCAATACGTTGCCACTCACGCTCAAAATCAATTCCAAGAGAAAGGTAGTTCATGCTCACACAAATTACCCTGACAGTTCCCGGCACCAACAATTGAGGGTCTGAGCGCAAATCTGCATGGCGCTGCATATATTCCATGCGGCCATGGCGACCTTCGGCTAGCCATGCTTGGAGATGCTCTGAGGCTATTCCAAGCTTGGTATCTGTGATTCGCAAGCCATCAAAACCAAAATGTACAGCCTGCTGCCTTAGCCAATCACGCAGATTGCCCTCATCGAGTAAAGGAGAAGTAGGTTTGGCAGGCATATTGAATAGGAATGTAGCTCAATAATTGAATAAACTAGCTAAATGAATCAAATTCCAGTGACTCAAACAGTCATTTACTCTATCAATCAGCATTGTAGGCAAGAAACAGACACTGCCCAGCTAGCCAAATGGCTAGCGCAAGGATTGAGTCAATTTCTGCAACAAGATCCCAAGGGGCATCTCAACATCTCACTGGAAGGCGATCTAGGAGCCGGTAAAACTACTTTTGCTCGCTATCTTATCCAAGGCATGGGCTATGTTGGCAAAGTCAAAAGTCCTACCTACACCCTCTGCGAACCCTACTCAGTCACTATTGATGAGCAAGAGTCAGATCGCACCATCACAGCGCATCACTTCGACCTCTATCGCATGCGTGATCCACTTGAATGGCAAGAGGCTGGATTTGCTGAACACTTTGATACTCCAGGATTTTGCTTAATCGAGTGGCCAGAAAAAGCCGAGGGTAGCTTGCCGAATTTTGACATTCAGATTCAACTTACTGCAGGCCAAGAAGAAAATGAGCGGAGCATTATTCTTAATGCCCTTTCAGAAACAGGTACAAGCGTTTTGAAGCGGGCTCATGACCAGTAGAGAATCCAAAAGCATCAACACTAGTAGACGCAAAGTTCTCAAGGCCTCTGCAAAAGCCTTTAGCTTCGCTCTACTATTAACTGAGGTTGATATTGCCTGGGGTGCCAAGATTCTAGGAGTGCGTATTTGGCCATCGGATGATTACACGCGCGTCACCCTTGAGTCCGATACCCCCTTACCAGTTACCCAACAGATACTGACCAATCCCGATCGTCTAGTGGTCGATGTCCAGGGTTTAGAGCTCAACCCGACACTCAAAGACTTGGTTGCCAAAGTAAAACCTAACGATCCCTATGTTTCACAAATTCGGGTTGGGCAATTTCAGCCTAATGTCGTGCGCTTAGTGTTTGATCTAAAAGAGCCCATCAAGCCTCAGCTCTACACCTTAGATCCTGTGGCTGGATACCAGTACCGCATGTTATTTGATCTTTATCCCAGCACGCCGCCAGACCCCCTCATGGAATTGGTTAAGAACAGTGCTCGCAAAGAAAGTGCTCTGGCAAAGTCCAATGAAGAAGTAGATTTGATCGCGCAGTTCGCCGTCAAAAAAGATAGACCGGAAAAACCCAGCGCCCCAGTGGCGCAAGCCATTCCAGAAGCTAAAGAGACACCAGCACCAGCCAAATACAAACGCCTAATTACCATTGCGATTGATGCAGGCCATGGCGGCGAGGATCCAGGGGCAATTGGCTCGATGGGCTCTAAAGAAAAGCATGTCGTGCTCTCAATAGCAAAGCGCCTACGCGACAAGATTGAAGAGCAGTCTTATATGCGTTCATTCTTGACGAGGGATGGCGATTACTTTGTACCCTTACATGTGCGCGTTCAAAAAGCCCGTAGCGTACAAGCCGATCTCTTTGTTTCAATTCATGCTGATGCGTTTATTGAGACGCATGCCAAAGGTGCTTCTGTATTTGCCCTTTCCCAAATGGGCGCGAGTAGCACCATGGCGAGATGGATGGCAAATAAAGAAAATGCTTCCGATTTGATTGGGGGCATCAATATTAAGACGCAAGATCGACAAGTGGCGAACCTGCTACTCGATATGTCGACCACAGCCCAGATTAAGGACTCCCTTCAGGTTGGCAACTCGATTCTGAAGCAAATTAGCGGCTTTGCCCCCCTCCACAAGGGCAAAGTTGAGCAGGCTAGCTTTGCAGTCCTCAAGGCCCCGGATATCCCATCCATCCTCGTGGAAACTGCTTTTATTAGCAACCCTCAGGAAGAAGCCAAGCTCAATGACAACAGCTATCAAGACAGGATTGCCGAGGCCATTTTGAAGGGAATTCAGGATTATTTTTCCAGAAATCCACCCGTTGCTAGACAGGTAAATTCCTGATTTACTCCTAGTTACAAGGCGTTGTGGGCTACACCATTGCACACTAGGGAAGCATCCTCCAGTTCTTGCTATAATTTCTGTCTTTACTGGGTCGGTAGCTCAGTCGGTAGAGCAGCGGACTTTTAATCCGTTGGTCGCGAGTTCGAATCTCGCCCGACCCACCAAATTAAGTAGTGGCGCGTGATTAGCGTCGACAAATATTCATCAACAGTCCGTTGGTATTTAATTTGGAGAACTAATCATGAACACAAGTAACACTGTAATAAGCCCCCTGATTAGGGGCGAAGCATTTACCCTATCAGCCTTGGCTGATTCCTATATGGCCTGCTATCAAGGCCGTGACCCCTCATTTGGTAATAGATTGTCTTTTATCGTCCAGCAACTGGGCCATAAAGTCGCATCAGAGATTGACGCTGATGATGTAGATGACTTTCTAGAAGCTCTACAAAAACGCGGCAAACTATTTAATCGTGGAGGGAATAAAAAGGGTGGAGAAATTATCGCCACTCACAAACCACTTGCTGCAGCAACTATCAATCGCTATCGTTGTTCGCTGCAATCCATACTCTCTTGGGCCCGTCGCAAAAGACTCATGCCAAAGACTTGGACAAATCCTGTCTCCGAAACCCAGCGTATGCCAGAAGATAATGCACGCTCGCGTTATCTCTCTGAGGCTGAATACGATAGGCTATTAAAAACCTCTCGCGTATCGACCTGGCCAAAACTTACTCTACTGATCATGCTTGCCGTCACCACGGGGGCGCGGCGCGGAACCCTCTTAAGCCTCCAGTGGAAGGATGTCGATCTAAATGAAGGGCGCGCCTTTTGTGCCAGGACTAAAAATGGTGAACCCTTTGTTTTAGTTCTCATGACAGATGTATTACAGGAATTAAGAAGGTTCTCTGGCAAATCAAAGCAAGAGGATTTAGTATTTTGTGGGAAGTACCCAACTAAACCTATGAACTTTAATAAGACCTGGGAGGTAGCCTTGGCAAATGCACAAATCGAAGGAGTAGTTTTCCACACATTGCGTCATACACACGCGTCATGGCTAGCCAGACGAGGCGCACCCCTCTTGGCAATTGCTGATAGCTTAGGGCATAAATCACTAGCGATGACAAAACGCTATTCGCATTTATGCGTTGATTCCAGAGCTGAAATGCTTAATCGAATTTTTTCTTCACAAGGAGCAATCTAATGAGTAAGCCAGAAAAGAAAAAAGAAATCCTAACTACAGAACAAATCAAATTAAGGTTTATGTATGGCATTCTTAACGCCTCCAATCTTTCAGAAGAATCTAGATTAAATTTATTGTGCTCTCTTGAAGGCACGGTAAATGAGGCTCGATTAATGAAGATAGCCATCTCTAATAACGCTACTGCCATTGCTAGATCAGGAGGGCAGGGGAAGGGAAAAGCTAAGGAAGCCTCATTAATAGATCTGTATGAAGAAAACATCCGCCTTCATACAATCAAATCTTCTAGCAAGGTGGCAAGACAAATAATAAAGTTGGTGGATGAAGATAGAGGGGTTGCCGAAAATAGATTTGGGAAAGAAAGAACTATTGCAGAGAAGATTCGTAAGCATAGGGAATTGAAAAAATAATTTATAAAAGTTTACCGTTTTCTAAGAAAAGCGGTTTTAAATCAACAACTTACACGTTGTAACACCATAAATTCTCGTCCATAGTGGAGTGGTCGCGCATTAATCACGCGCTACCACTTAACTTTGGAGAGAATTACATGAATTACGCAAATGAATTACCAAAAAATCTGGAGTCTTTTAAGGATTTTCTAGACTCCCCCGAGGGTCACAGGCTATTTAAAAATAAATACTCAGGTGATTGGTTTATACGCACCCATTCACAAGAATTAATCGAAGCGGGTGTGCTCGTCAAACTGCTTGGGAAATTTCACATAGTCCAACCGGACTTTGTTCCCACGCTGATTCAACTTCTACAAGAAAAAACTCGCCGTGCATCGAGCAATCGATTGCATGGAGTTAGATCTTGTGCATTAACAACATCAAATTAAAGAAAGTAAATATGAATACAACCCCTAACCCAGAATTAAAAAATGGGAGTCCCTCATGGCTAGACCAATTGCGTCTCCCTGATAACTACACAAACACCATTGGCGGCGTAAAGCTCCCAACCAAACCATCATTTGGGAAATTGAATAAACACCGCTTCTCCAGAGTGCACCCAGATCCAAGCTATCAAGTACCTGTGTTGATAGTGGAGGATAAAGACAGTGGCGAGACCTATATTGCAACGCATGCCGTAGCAGGCTACTTGGGGAAAGCGGCGATGCCAAAGCTACTTCGATTGGCAGTGGATAACGCAGGAGTTCCAAAAATTGTTGCCCAGCCAATACCAGACTTAAGCGGACGTCCAAACTTGTGGAATGTCACTTGTATTCAAGCAATCCAAATCGCCGAAGTCGAGTGGGTGCGTATTGAGTCCGATATGAACGCGCAACAATACATAATCATCAAGGCAGCAAATAATCTTGGAGAGCCTCAATGGCCTGACCAGACAATGCCTGAGCTTATTCAAGCAGTGTTTTTAAATAATGTTATTTCCAGCCCGGACCATCCTTACATCAAGCAATTAGAAGGCAGGGTTTGATATGGCACTCAATAATCTTTCAGAGTATGAATTTATCCTCATCGATTTTGAATTCAGGAAAATAGGTGGCAAAGAAGGCAATCCCATTGAAGTAATTTGTATGGTTTCCTTCAACACCAAAACGGGTGAATACAAACATATTTGGGCTGACGAGCTGTACGCAATGGAGGACCACCCTTTCAAGGAAAATCCAAAAGCAATCTTGGTGGCTTTTTATGCCAGCGCAGAAATGGGTTGTTACGACGCGCTAGGTTGGTCATGGCCAGACTACATTCTTGATCTGTATACCGAGTTTAGAAACCTCACCAATGGCACCACCCTGCCATTTGGTCGCTCATTACTAGGTGCACTTCAATTCTTTGGGCTTCCTGCTATTGAAGGCTCCCATAAAACCGAAATGCGTGATCTTGCGCTCCGAGGCGGCCCATTTACTGAGCTTGAAAAGCAACAGCTTCTTGAATACTGCCAAAGCGATGTAGATTCCCTCAAATATCTTTTAGATGCCATGGCACCGCTAGTGGATTTACCAAGGGCGTTATTACGAGGGCGGTACAACATTGCATTGGCAATCATGGAGTCAACTGGTGTACCAATTGATTTTGAACTCTATCAAGACCTTTGCGTTCATTGGGATGCAATTAAAGCCAAGTTAATTAAAGATATCGACCAAGATTACGGCGTTTACATTAATGGCAGCTTCAAAGAATCATTATTTGAAGAATATTTAAAGGCGCAGAACATGCGCTGGCCTAGATTAGCAAGTGGCAGACTAGCCTTGGATGATGAAACATTCAAAACCATGGCTAAGACCTTTCCCATCTTGGCACCGCTACGTAACTTGCGCGATAGCCTTGGGAAGATGAGACTTAACGCGTTACAAGTTGGACTAGATGGTCGAAATCGCTGCCTTCTATCGCCATTTAGCTCTATTACTGGACGCAATCAACCCTCAACTACGAAATTCGTGTTTGGGCTAAGTAAGTGGGCGCGCGGACTCATCCAGCCAAAGCCAGGATTTCCTATCGCCTACATAGACTGGTCTCAACAAGAATTTGGTATCGCTGCAGCGCTATCAAATGATGAGAATATGAAAGCCGCCTACATGAGTGGCGATCCCTATCTCGCTTTTGCAAAGCAAGCAGGAGCTGTTCCCCAGGATGCCACTAAGAAAACCCATGCTGCCGAGCGTGAGCAATATAAGCAATGTGTCTTAGCAACCCAATATGGCATGGGTGCCGACGCCTTAGCACTACGCATTAAGCAGCCCAAGGTACGCGCTAAACAATTGCTCGACATTCACAGGCGTGTTTACAGTAAGTTTTGGAATTGGTCTGATAACTTTTATAACCACACAGTCAGCGCTAATAGAGTGACTACCCTGTATGGCTGGAATCTAAATGTTCAATCAGACCTTAACCCACGCAGTCTTCGCAACTTTCCTATGCAGGCTAATGCTTCAGAGTTATTACGCATTGCTTGTATTTTGATGGTGGAAAAGGGCATCACGCTGTGCGCCCCCGTGCATGACGCAGTTCTCATTCAAGCCCCAGATGATCTGATTGACGAGCATGTAGCTATTGCACAAACCTGCATGAGTTTAGCGAGTCAAAAAATGCTTTCTGGATTTGCGCTGTCAAGTGATGCGGCAATCTTGCGTTATCCGCAACGCTTTCTAGAAGATGGTGCAGCAGAATTTTGGGAGAAGGTAATGGCAATCCTTCAAATCGTCCAGCACGAGGAGTTACCAAGTTAACACCCTCCTGTTAACTAACTTAACACCCGTCCAATCTATTTATCTTTTATTAACTATATATATGCAAACAAAATCACACTTATTCATAAAAGGTCCAATACCTTATTTGTGGAGCTATAAGGCAAATCAACTGGGCATCGCAACTGGGCTAATAGCTCAATGCCTTTGGTTTTATGCTGGAATTAATGGCTCATACACTTTTAAGCTAGATCACAACATTGACTTTCTCTCTGGAATTAAAAGGCAATCAAGGCAGCAATGCTTAAAGCGTTTACATAATTCAGGATTAATTAAATTAGTCCTATTAAGGGGTGCCTACCCCATTGTCACCCTTCTGGATATAGGCAATGCAGGTAGGCGCAACCAAGTACAAACACCCACAGCATTAGAAACTAAAACATTTGACTCTTTAGCCAAAGCAGGCACGGGGCCAAATTTTCGCAAGACCAACTTTCAAAAACAGGGGTATTCCTATGAAAAACAAACAACACTCAACTTCAGTTAACCAAGAGTCGGAACCAGAAGATGTATTACAAAGAGTGCCTCTGGCACGATGGATTAAGGACCCTCAAACTTGGGATAAATATACTTTTATCGACGAAGCATCACAGTATCTATGGGACGCATACGGAAGCAGCACAGAACAGGATAAACACGCCCTAGCGATGCTCGCGGAGGTTTTAGAGACTTTCGTCACCTGCTGCAAGGAAATCGCAACTAACGGGCTGGTAGTGACTCACCACAATGGTGTAACTGGCAAGAATCATCATGTCGATATTCGGGATAAGGCTATTACAAAAGCAGTCTTATTAATGAATGAGCTTGGGCTAACACCTAAAAGTCGATTCCCTCTCAAACCAAAGCCAAATCGTGAATTTGAGAGATTTATGCGTGGGCCCTATGGCTGGAGCAACGAACCTAAAGAGCCATTTGACCTAGATAGCGTGCTTGGCAAGAAATAGCCTTATTGATCTTCCCTAACCAACGGACCAACGATCCGTTGGTTATTAGAATGATTGGAGACAACTATTGGTGTGATGCTATTTTGGTGAGCAGTAAGTTTTTATCGGCATCAGAATCGAGAACATGCATTCGACGATGGCAATTTGGGCAAAGAGCGACCGTATTCTCAAGACTGTCTTCCCCACCTCTAGCAAGCCAAACGACATGATGAACCTCAAGGTAAGGCTGACCAGATTTATTAGCAAATGGAGCGGCGGTGTTACATAGCTGGCAGGTACCTAGAGCCCTTCGCCTAGCCTCCTCCGCCACATACTCATTCCGCTGGTACTGCTTAGCAACTACCGACCTTGAGCCTGGCACTTTAGCCGCCTGCTTAGCCCTGTGAACAAGCTCTACCCTGTCTAACTTAGTAATCTGGCGCTCACGCGTAACCTCTAACTCTTTTACCTTCTCAACTGGTACTGGCTGTAGGACCTGCCCTGCAACAAGGCCTAAAGGAAACATCCAGACCTTTCGATCTTTGCCCTCAACATCTTCTTGGATTTCTTGATAAGGCTCCCCAACCAACTGAACCTGACCAGTAAAGGTATATTTTCTTGTCTCAAGGACCTCAAATAAAAATATACTTATACCATTTGACAGTGATTCTTTTAAGGTCTTGTTTTGAGCGGCATTTAAATCTTGGTCGCCAATTTGCCCCATGCCTGTGTAGTAAATTACTCCATCTACAAAACGGTCTTGATAGAGAGACTCAACGCGATTCGAAATTAGCACTAAAGCTTCATTTTTAAGCGATCTTCTCATGCCTCCCTGTGGGCTTACACCAAAAAGATTGCACAACTGCTCATTAATGAGTTCAGCGCCCTGCTCAAGATTTGGATTAAATGGCATCCAGTTATTCTAAGCTAGGTGAAATATTAAGCGCCTAATGCTTAGCTCCAGGAGTGACGGGTCAATCCTCCTTTAGTCTTGGTTAGCTGTTATCGGCCTTAAGAGGCCATTGGCGACTGTTGCCGCCCCTAGTTAATACAATCTGCTTATTGCGTTGAGGTCTTAGCTAACCGGAATCCAAAAATCCCGTTCAACGATCTGTTTGACTGCCTCCAACTTGAACTCTACATAAAACCGTCTTCCTTTTCTCATTACACGTCACCTAATAGACTAAATATTAGGCCAGAAAGTATTTATAGAAGTGGTAGTGATTCAAAAATTCATATTTCTTAAGCTCATTTGCAATAAGCCAACAATCCTGATTATTCATAAAAAATTTGACCTCTCAAATCTCTCTGAAGAATAGATATAAACCTTTTCCAATTCTCAATATCCTGAACATCGCAAATCATTGATGGATGCTGAACCTTCATTTTTCTCTTAATTTTAATCTCATTTCCATGCCGGGAATAACTTGAGGAAAATTCAATTCCAGCCTGTCTATATAAAACTCCTTCTGGAATCATAAAAATTTTCACATCATCCGGAAAGCGAATAACCAGAGTTTCAAATACGGATCTGGAGCGACATACAACCGGCTTTGTAACTCTCTGTGGCGGCTTATTGTAGGCAAGTTTAGACAACTCAGCAGGCGCAAGTCCCATTGGAGGACTAATTGCACCCAATCCTGGAAAATTAGTTACAGGATCTACATCAAATTCAGTATCAACACTATAGGGGATGCTTAAATCGTCGGCCGACGATAGCTTGTAGATACCAGTTCCAGACAATCTAGCATTTATTAAGTTATCCCTTACAAAGTGCTTACCATAAGTACTATCAGCACCTTCATAAGCGTAACGCGCACTTATGTCCTCAGCGCCTGAATATACTGTATGAGACTGACCTTTGATGCCGCCATCATTGGCTATGATCAGCTCAACATTTGTTGATACGGTATTTTCATCAGCCAAAGGCTTTTGGGTTCTGCCAATTTTTCCTAAACCAGTTAAAACAGTGGGCTTATCCATTTCATTGAGAGGCAAAACTCCAAAAGGAGCCCGCTCCGCCGTAGGATCAACATAAATATCCCAAGCTGGGATATAGGTAATCACGTGGTTAAAAGGCCCTAATACCGCTAGCTTTGGTAGCTCATATGAATTTCCCAAATTAATTTCTGCAGTGCTAGCTGCTATACCTTTTGCATTGAGTAACGCAATTAATAAAGTAGTCTTATCTTTACAGTCGCCATATCGGTTTTTGATGATCGTATTAGCACTATGAGGAACTACACCACCAGCGCCTAAAAATATCGCTACATATCTTATTTCTTTACTTACCCAAAAATATAGTGCCTTAGCTTGTTCTTTAGGGTCGCTTATTCCGCTTGTAATTTGATCTGCTAACTTTTGCACCTCGGGCGTTACTTGATATTTATCTTTAGCACGTAATTCATATGCACGGGCCATATCTAGCTGATCTTTGAAGGAAGAAATATAAACATGTGGAGCAAAATCTGAATCAGCAATTTGATTTGGCTCGCTTAGCTGAATTCCATTGCTTTGATAACTAAAGCGATACCTAACCTCGCCATTTGGACCCATTGCAATCTTGCCTCCATTTACACCTCTTGCATCAACCTGCAAAGGAATCTTGGGATCATGGGAAAGATTAATCTCAGAGTTCTGCCATTGCGTACCAGGTCCGAACCAATAGCGCACAAAATAATGCCCAGGAAATAAAGGCTTGCTAGTAGATATGACCGCCTTGTAATAAGTCTTAGAACCGGGGCTAACGTTTGGGAAAATAATAATGCGGTGTTTGACATCCGAGAACTGAGACTTACCATCGGAGCTATCTCCATCTACAGTTCTGATTGCATCTTTTCCAACGAAAATTTTCTTTCCTTCAGGCGTGATCGTATAGGCTTCTATTACTTTGATAGTTTGAAAATTATTTAAATATGGAATATCAACCTGTGAGCTTGTATCAACAGCCAACTGCGACCGAATTAAAACCTGCCGCTCAATGGTTTCGTCATCAGAACCATCGGCCCTAACAAATACATCAGTGATGTCTTTTTCTACAACTGATAGAGCCTCAATATTCTGTGAATCAGCAACTGCATAAGGCAGTGCGATAAAAGTCAAAATACAAATAACAAGATATTCAGAAATCAAAAAATGATTTGATAATATTTTTTTAACTGTAATCTTAAGAAAAGGTATGAGCATGATTAGATCTGACACCACTTCTTTTTAATTGGGGACTTGGCGGCACCTCCAACTAAAAATCCCATGGGAGACTCCCTAAATTTAATCAGCTCCTTCATAAGGTTTGCTCTTGTAGATTCATCCAGATTGGGTTTTTCACCCATTTTTATAGCTTGACCCATTTGCCTAAGAGTATCTGAGTCAAAATAATGATCAGTCATCGCAAGAGACAACATCCAATCATCATCAGTTGATGGTAACTGTTTACATTCAGGACAGGCGACAAAAGCTCCAAACTTAATTTCACCGCAATTAAAACAGGTGGCCATAGTCATGTTGACTTACTCCAAGCATTCCGATAAATATCGACTAATCCCAAGGCGATGATAAATAGTGATAGTAAACATCCGGTTTACCGCACTTTGGGCATGTAATTAAATCCCAACTGGTCAAGTTTTCAGTTGCTGCACATTTACGGCAGGTCGGCTGAATCTTTTCCACAATTGGACCTCCTCGGCGCTCCGCCTTGCCAGTGGTCACATTACCGACTTCATGGCAATTGAGACATAAATAGGGCTCTACAGCAGTATTAAATCCACGATCAGGACCTTTGCTACATTCAGTTTCGTAGCTGCAGCTCATGCATCTGAAGAGGTATTTTTGGCCCATGGTAGATTATTATCTAATTTATAAAAGTTTCCGAAAAAAGCTGTAATCAAACCTATAGTCAATTAGAACCTCCAAATGACAACCAAAGACTATTACCAAATATTAAATTTAAAGCGTGATGCAAACGAGTACGATATCCGCCGGTCATATAGAAAGTTAGCCTCCGCTTACCATCCGGATAAATACCCGGAAAATACTAAGTTTGCTGAGGATATGATGAAGCAAATTAACGCAGCGTTTGAAGTTTTGTCACATCCGGAGAAAAAAGCTCAATATGATGAGTGGCTAAATTCGAATCCCGGCCATAACGCAAATAATAAGCCAGCTTCTGGAAGCCATCTTAACAATAGAGAGCTTCAAAAGTACTACAGAATTTTTATATCCCTCTTTCAAAGCAATAGAAATATAAAAATTGGCGTTCTAATTTTTATATTTCTGCTATTAATTGGAAAAGTTAATTCTTATATTAATTCATTGCCAATAGTAGTTTCTTCAATAGATCAATATTCGCTTGGAGAAAAGTTGGATGACTTTAGGTTCAAGCACTCTATTAAGGCTTCTCCCACCCTAGACACTGAAAGCGATGTTGCATACTTAAGCGAAGATGGAAATTTTCTTTTTAGATTTAATAAGTCTTCACAAAGGCTAGATCAAATAAGTCATTTATGTACAAGTTACTCCTATAAATTTAACGACCAGTTAAATGGAGTAGGCTGCTCTTCCACAAGCGAGGACATTTTGAAAAAATATGGGAATAGCAAGGTGCAGATTCTATGTAGTAAAGATTTAGCAGAACCAAACAAAAGACTTTATCAAATTGGCCCCAAGGGAATAGCATATTTCCTAGATTCAAATTCAACAAACCAAATCAATATTTTTGGGCCGAAAGAAAATGAACCAAAAGCAGATAGTAGCTATTGGGGAGTTTGTGGCATTGATAATCCGCAAGCATCTTCGATGCTCTCTAGACCAATCGAATCTTTGTCCGAATCAGAATATCGAAATCAATATATTTGCCCTGAAAATCTTGCTTCCGATGCAGATAGAAAAAAAACAGTTGATGACATGTTGAAATGGTTGGGCGCGCATAACAAATCAAACTCTGTTACGAGTTTAGTAAATTTTAGGATGAGCCTTTTAACTGAGCATAAATGCAAGATTACCCTACAAAATATTGCTAAAAATTCTGCAGAGTCTGATAGATATACACAAGCTTCAGCGGATTCCATCTCAAAGAGGTTTGATTCGAAGATGAAAAAGTCTGGCATGTCGGGAGTTATTGTAGATTTACAAAAATGCTATGTCGATGCAACCACAAATGGTAACGATATAGAGGAATTAAGGTCCTGCTATTTTTATGACAAACTTGTAATGGGTATGGATAAGGGTTTTAGAGAGTTTATGGCCGGAAAGGGATATAAAGATCCCGGCCCAACCACCAATTATTTAACTGATGATGCATTTAGCAAAAGGCAAGAAACCTACCTTCCGATTGCGTTTCCTGAATTTACTAGTGAACAAATTCGTCTTTACTACAGTGATGCAAAAGCAAACCTAGAATCACCGCAATGAAGCATCGCTCAAGCCACTATTCGTAATAGCAATAAGATAAATCTCGGAATATTCATTTATGAAAACCCAAATTGGACAAATACTTGCCCACCACTCCGCAAAAGGACAGATTCTTCATTATTACTGCCATGTTATGCATCCAGGATTAAATAAATCTAGGCTAATTAAAGCAAGCAGCCCTGGAATGGTAGGAACTCTAGCTGAGATGCAAGCAAAAGAGTGGGCTAATAAATGGAATGAGGTATGTGAAAAGCAGGATGCACGGAATAAGAAAGCTGAGCATAGATCTCATTTATCCAGAAGTCAGAATGAGGCTGTAGAAAGAACAGAAGAAGCACAATTTCGTTTGGAAGAATTAAAAACTCTTCTGGTTTCATCACTCGAAACTGCGGGGCCCCTTGATCTCAAAAGCTTGAAAATTACTGCAGATTTTTCCGGACCTAAGCCAAAGAAAGAAAAATATCCGGATGAGCCAAAAATTAAAGATGTTGGTCCAGAGCCAATACAGACCAATCCACGATATTTACCCAAAATTAACTTTTTAGAGAAATTATTGGGCTTTGGAGCTTCGAAGATTAAGGCTGCACAACTTCTCTTTGAAAATGATCATGCATATTGGATTAAAGATAAGGTATCTGCAAATCAAGAGTTTGAATCGGCCCAAAAAACTTTCAAATCCGCCATTAAAGAGATAGACAAACAATATAAGAATGATGTTAATTCGTGGGAACAGGCTAGAGAGGATTACAAGATTAATGTTCAGAATCAAAATGCAGAGCTTGATCTACTTGATTCCACTTATGCAACGGGTGACTCTGAAGCAATTGTTCACTATACAGAGACTGTCTTATCTCACTCTGACTACCCTAATTTTTTTCCAAAAGAATTTGAATTGGAATATACGCCTGAAACAAAAACTTTATTAATTGAATATTTATTACCCTACATAGATGAGCTTCCAACTCTTAGGGAAGTTAAATTCATCCAAACCAGAGAAGAGTTTCAAGAAAAACATATTTCTCAAGCAGACTTAAATAAACTATTTGATGAGGTCATCTACCAGACTGCGCTCCGAACTATTTATGAAGTATTTAAGTCTGATCCTCCCCACCATATTGAGTCTATAGTTTTTAACGGCATAGTTAATTATGTTGATAAGAGCTCAGGGCACAATACATCAGCGTGCATTATTTCTATACAAGCTAGCAAAGAAGAATTTCTTGCAATTAATCTAGGTCTTGTAGATCCAAAAGCATGCTTCAAAAACTTGAAGGGTGTAGCGAGCTCAAAATTGCACGGCATATCTCCCATAGCACCAATTATGAATATACAAAGAGATGATAGTCGCTTTGTTGCGGCTCATGATGTTGCAGATACTATGGATGATTCAACGAATTTGGCTGCGATGGACTGGCAAGACTTTGAACATTTAATTCGCGAGCTCTTTGCCAAAGAATTTTCTACTAATGGTGGTGAAGTAAAAATTACTCAAGCAAGCCGTGATGGAGGAGTTGACGCAATAGCATTTGATCCAGACCCAATTCGCGGCGGAAAGATCGTCATCCAAGCCAAGAGATATACAAATACTGTGACTGTATCAGCCGTTCGAGATTTATATGGCACAGTTTTAAACGAGGGTGCAAATAAAGGGGTCCTAGTCACAACATCCGACTATGGTCCTGATGCTTATAGCTTTGCAAAAGATAAACCCCTTGTGCTGCTTAATGGCGCAAACCTACTTCACCTTATGAGCAAGCACGGCCATAAGGCAAGGATTGACATAAAAGAAGCAAAATTACAGCAACGTAATTCTTAAAAAATCCTTATTTCGTGCTTCTTATAGTGTAGGACATGCCCATTAGGGCATTGCCATTCAGCAATCCATTTAATTGTGGAGCCGAGCCGATCTTTACCATGATCATTATTTTTAATTTCATGGAAAAATTCTTTGCAATTTGGACAGTAAATCTGAAACCAACCTTTATTAACAAAATCTAGGGCATAGGGCTTAAGAAAGCCTCTCTGGCTTTTATCCAAAAAAGTGATTGCATCCACATATTGATTAAACACACTAACCCATCTTGGAAAGTACTCTTTGGCCTCTTGCTCAGCAGTTACAGAAGTCCATGTGGCTTTTGCATGGTGAGTGGCCCACTCTTCCATCTTAGACAAATCTATCAATAGGGAGCCGTAGTAGTCCTCGTCGCCATAGTAAGGGCCTGCAAGTAATGCCATTTGATACGGAAAATGATTGGGGGCTTGATAAATCTCCTTGGTAACAAAACCAGGATATTTACGCTTAAAAAAATTAGAAAAAATTGGTACTGTTATTGCCATTGATTAAAGCCCATCAATTAAAGAAGGACTTTAGCTTATTCCATACGATGTGGATAGGGAGCCAGAAGATAATCCAAAGAGCAAGAATAGTTACCTGACCAAGCACTCGCAAGGGATAAAGTAGTATCTGTACGACAATAGAGTCTGAACTAAAGTCAGAGCTTTCCAAACTTTCAATGGATACACGCTTCTCCTCCTTGACAACCTCTCTTAAACGCTTATCTATATCTTCTTGAGTGTAAGGTTTATCGCTAATCTTTCCAGCTCTATATAGATCCTCGCTTAGAGTCTGTCGCGCTAAAACTGTTTTTGCAGAAGCAAAAACATTAAGAACTCTAATTTGCTTAGAAACCCATTTAATATGAGTTAAATTGGCGGATGCTTTTTTATCTAGAAGCATTAATTTTTGGTAATTAGGGCGTTTCGTAACCATTGTATCCTTGGAGATACTTATGGTTATTGGGGCTCATACAGTTTTTAGTTGTGCGACCAACTTTTTGAATGGTCGCAAGTGTATTTTTTGTGGTTCCTTTAAGACCGTAAAGACGGCGCGTAGCTATGTTAAATGCATGCTTTGCTCTAAGCAAAAAAGCCTCTCTAAGCTGCGCCGCGAGATTGCCATCTTGCAAGGCTTTTATCAACAGCAACCGGCTTATCGATTGGCTAGTGATCTGGGCCTGGATGCCAAGACCATTACCCGGGTATATCAAAGACTGAGGATGGTGCTCTTTCATACCGCTGAACTGGAAGGCGCTAAGCTCTCGGGCGAGATTGAGATGGATGAGTCCTACTTTGGGGGTGCAAGGAAGGGGCAAAGAGGCCGAGGTGCGAGAGGCAAAAGCATCGTCTTTGGCCTTTTGGAGCGTGATGGCAGGGTCTACACCAAGGTGGTGGAGTCGGTCTCGGCGCAGACCCTTTTGACCCATATCGAGAACCATACTCGCAAGGGCTCGGTTTACTATACGGATGCCTTTCGGGGCTATCAGTCTTTGCAGCGCTTTGGTAAGCATTTGGTGGTCAATCACTCCAAGGAATTTGTCAATAAACGAACCAAGAACCATATTAACGGCATCGAGGGTTTTTGGAGTTATGCTAAACATATTCTGTACAACTACCGAGGTGTTTCGAGGTACCATTTTCCGATGTATTTAAAAGAAATCGAGTATCGTTACAACCACCGCAAAGAGAATGTCTTTAAACTCTTTTTACAACTGTACTTTGGTTACGTTTCGCCCTAATTACCTTATTTTTTATACCCAATTTTTCCTGTACTTGGAACAAACCAAGCTCTGACATCATTAAATACAGAGTGGCGATCAACCATTGCATCGTACACAACGTAATTGCTGCAGTTTTTATACACTTGCTTTGACTTGGCGCCGAAATCGCGTAACTCCTGAGGCTTAATTTCCTGATTGTCTTGGAAAGTAATGCCAGTTACCTTAAAAACCTCTTTACCAGAGTCAGTAATGCCATAAATCTTGTAATAGCTATCATATCCAGCAATGGTAAATATTGCCTTAGCGCCACCAGACTCATTCTTAAAGCATGGGGGTGACCCACGTAAATTGCCTAACCATTGCTTTAACTTATCTTTTGGGGTGTCGAGAATATCTTTAACACCTTCTGGCTCAAGCTTTCTTATTACAGCTAAAGCATCTTTTAACTCGTCAATATTCTTAAATTGCTTCAATAACTCAACTAACTCTTTTAAACGATCCAGAGGGACCAGTTTATTTGCTGTTTCAATTAATTCAGCTACCTCCTGAACACCTGCCTGTTTAATTTTTTGTATTAGCTCAGTAGGCAAACCTTTTTCAGGATTCTGCATTGTCATAAAAAAAACAAAAAGCCCAACAAATATAATTTGAAGCAAGAAATCTATAAGCGTGAATAGAAAGAAATTGTCTTTAGTGTTTAAGGCCATATCTTTAACGTTTTAAAGTCTCGGCAACTTTATTTGCAACAGAAACCAATGCAGATGAAAGGCCGGTTAATGCATTACCTAATTGCTGCGTAGAAGAGTTGAGGTCATTTGCAAAGCTGGTGGATTTACTCGATATTGACCTTGCAGAATCTGAGAGTTCCTTTTCGAAATTCTTAGCTGACTTATTCAATGCTACAGAAGCACTTTCTACAGAATTTACAACCTCACCAATTCCAGATTTATCCAATGATTTAATCGACTTACCAAAATCACTCACCAGCCCATCAACCTTCTTTAGATTTGTAGATAAAACAAGTAGGGAGTCGAGCGCCTGATCAATGTTGTCAGACTTGTCATGAATTACACTCAATCCTGTACCCAATGAGTCTGCGGCGCCTACCATCTCAACATTAATTCTTGTTAAAGATTCTGAGAAATTCTCCAAAAGCTGTGACGATCTTTCAAAATTGGCTGAAGCATTGGCAAATACCGTTTGTAACTTCGCATAAGAAGTATCAACGTCATATACGACTCTTTCCATCTTCGAAACATATTCATCTACAGCAGCCTCAGGATCAGTCAATCTAGAATTTCTCTGCTGCAAATCTAAGCGCCCCCATAAGGCAAAACCAGTTGCAACAAGGCCAAGGGAAAATTGCCCAACCACGGCTAGCGGATTCACAGAGGATGTAAGGATATTCATACCTATTGAAATCACTAATGTGGAAAGAGTAATTAAAAAGCCCAGGTAATAGATTGAATCAATTTCAATTTCAGTCAAATGAATTTGAATTGAGTCCCCCTTTCGTCCTTTTGTTTGAATCTGCAAAAGTTCGTAGTAGTAGTAAAACAATGGGCTAAATCCGCCAAAGAAGATTACAAGTACTTGTAAACTTTTCAAGCGATCGTATGATGGCCCGTCAGGTAGGAAAGCCAATAAACCACCAAGAAGCATCAAGCCAAATGCAGAGAAAAAATATTTATTTAAATTCATTACAAAGCCTCACTTTCAACAGGATTTAATTCCTGCTGCCAAAATAAACTCAAGCATCGATTAGTTGGTAAATTGAGCGAGTCTTTCTTATCTCTATCAATTACATTCAAATAAACCTCAGCATTTTTGTAAGACTCCCTGACACTTGTGATAAGGGATGAGTCTTTTATTGAGGCTGGATCTACGCAACCATACATATTTAAAGAGTCGCTAAATTGGACTAAATCAGAAAATATCAAAACTTTAGTTTTGGGCTTACCGCTACCCATAGGACTGAAGTAGTTTGTTCTAGAAATCGCTGCTAAAGTCTCTAAGATTGGTGAGGCCTTATCAGGAACACCCGTCATAGCTATCTTTTCACTAACTGGATTTAAAAATAATTTCTTGTAATCCCGCTCTTTGGATTGGGGATCATCTGTGATGGCATTCACATCCGACTTACCAGCTGGACGACACGCCACTAGAGCCGGCTTTAAGTTTTTATAGTCGCTAGTAATATTAAAAATACTCACTAATGAATTAACGGGAGCATCCTGCTGTTTTATTTCTGCTGCACTGTAAATTATTGGTGACTTAATCCTCGCATTATTGAGAAAAGTTAAGACTCTTTTTCCAATTTCATCGCGCTGCAGAGGCGTTACAGGATCAGTTTGGTCTATGATCACAACAATTTTTGCGGCGGGATCTTGCTGGCAATCCGGGAGTTTGTTCATCTTTGTATATGCAAATGCAATAAGAATTAATGCTATTAAACCCACTCCAATCGCATATCTATTTTTTACTTCCTTATTCATGCGCTCCAACCTTCATATTAATCACGTGAATTGCATCCCCTAACTCTTCTCGCGCCTCATCTTTAGATTTCTGAAAGAAATCGTTTATTTTTGCCATAACCATAGCTCTCGAGCCATCAATTGCCACAATCTGCTCCTGCAAAATTGGCCCATAAGACGTCTGTAAGCCATTAGCACGCGCTGTTAACTCCTCAATTTTCTGATTTGTTTCCTGTATTTCATATTCATTAATTTCTAATTCAGCATTTGGCTCCTCGTGAAAGTATCCTGGAACTCCAACAGGAGTGACTGCTCTTACAGAATTTCTATATGCAACTATCAGCTGCTTAAAATCTGATTGGATCTCACACTTCTTAGCATTCAGAATCACGCAGGACTGCTTAAATTCACTTGCAATTCTTCCCATTGTTGCAATAACCTTTTGAATCTCTCGCTTTGCTTTATCTCTCTTGTCTCTTTCTTCCTTTGCAGATTTTTGAGCCAATAGAACACACTCTTTTTCAATGGCCTCTTTATCACGCTGAGCAGATTTAACCAACTTATCCGGCTGTGTATAGCCAGGAATTTCATCTAATGATGTATACCCCTTCCAAATGGATATGCCAGCGGAAATCAAACCCACAAAAAACAATAGAAATCCGTTTTGATCTTTAAATGGAATATCCAGCGTAAATATTTTTACACCATCAGATAAAGCTCGCATCCATAGCTCACCATCCATAATTGGTAAATTTTGTGATTTTGCCAACTCGGTAAGTGAGCGTGCGGTTGCTGTTGTGGAGTTAATCCAAACCAGCAATAGAACCCCTATAAATATAGCCAGCCACCCGAAGA
The DNA here is from genome assembly GCF_018881925.1 of Polynucleobacter sp. Latsch14-2. Classification (GTDB taxonomy): domain Bacteria; phylum Pseudomonadota; class Gammaproteobacteria; order Burkholderiales; family Burkholderiaceae; genus Polynucleobacter. Next base: position 150,720 of record NZ_JACVPL010000005.1, read on the forward strand.
TCTTTTGAGCTTGATCATTTGAATTCTTAAATCTAAATGCCAGTCCCGCTATTACACCGATACTGACATTTATAAATGAAAAAGCTAACGCAATTATTGCACCCTGTGCTAAGCCAGTATTAGCACTAAAGAAATATGCGTTCGCCACTGATTCAATGGCTAATATCAGAAATATCCATGAAAAATGGGAATGAAAGTCCCCTGGATAGTGAGCCTCTCTATGAATGTTGTTAACAATTTTGAATGTTTTTAAAGAGGCTTCTTTTAATAAAAAATCTTTTATTACGGCCTTATGCTTATTTGAACTCTCATCAAGCCTGGAACTCACCATCTCTTCTAAATTTTCTACGCCGTTCATCATTGATATTTCAGACTCAAGTTCATCAAGCTCACTTGAGGCGTTATGAATTTTTTTATCAATCTCAGCTTTAGCTTTGTAAAATTTTTCTTTTTCTACGTTAAAAAGCTTTTGTGCTGCTACGACATACCCAACCTCATTAGCATCAGGGCTTTCAGCATGAGGTGGTGGGTTGCCAGTTTGACCGCCCTTAAGCCCTTCTTTTTTAGCCTTATCAAGGTATTGAATCAAATTAGACATTTAATGGCCCTATTAGTATAAACCCTATGTTTTTACATAAGGCAATTAATTGATTTGATGCAAGACGGTTATAAATCTTAATTCCATAATATTACTGTCTTAGACTAGTCAAACTAAGCAAATTACCCCACATAACAGCCAGAATAACGATTGATGCATAAATTTCCAATCAAAACCCTAGTTTCCCTCGCATTTTTGCTAATCCTCTCTGCCTGCAGCGACCAAAACTTAACCGTTTATCTATATAGCCCAAACCTGACATGCTTCAAGACAGTATCTTTAAGACCAAAAATTGAACAATGTCGCGAATTTAGAGTCACAGACAAGCTAACACTTCAAGTAAACCCCGAGCGCCAAGAGGTGACATACAGCCTTAAGGGGTTGAGATTGAGTAACGACAATTCAGTATTTGGCACTCTTGAAAATTGCAAAGTAGTCGATTCAAAAAATTTTTCCTGTGACGGCTTGACGGAGGTTGATGGCATATTTACTAAGCAAACTTTTTTCGGAGAGAAAATTGTTTCCTCACCTACCTGGCTATATGCGATTAGTAATTATGGGGAAATTGATATTACTAAGAAGCAGCTCTCCATAGCAAATGAATATGAACATTTAATTGAGGCTGGATTTGTTATCGCTATTATTCTTTTAATGGTATCTAGCTCATGAAACGACTTTTTATATTTACGCTCTTTTTGCTAGCCTTAAGCGGTTGCAACAACAAAAACTATCCTCGCGTAGAGATTCTTACTGGAAACTCGGGCATCCTCAAAAGAGATGATGATGGAAAGCTTGCCCTTACTACGGCAAAAAATATTCCTTATAAAGTTGGTACTACCTATTATTGGCGGATAGCATACAGGTCAAACCTTCCCGTCATTTCCTATATTCAAGATGTACAGCTAGCCGGCAAAGGAAGTTGGAAATTCAAGGATACGGATAAATATGAGATATCTGATGGTGGGGCAAACGTAAAGATTTACAAAGATGATAAAAAAAATGATGGGTTTCTTTTTGGTTCATGGACCATTTCTGATGATGACCCTGCTGGCAAAGTAACTATAGCCGTCACTATTGAAAAAGATGCAAAGAAGATCTTTGAATACGAATTAATAAAAGATGAAAAATAGATTACTTCGAGTAGTTTGGGGAATATCGCTAGCCTGGCTAGTGCTTTGTGGTTTTGGGGCCCTCAGCGGCGGACCTCTATATTTCCTTTGGATCTTTTTTTCGATTCCAGGCTGGATTGGCTTTCTTGTTTGCTACATTGTAGGCGGCTCTTTTAAATTTCCGCCTAATGCTTGATTGCGGCCTAATACTAAATAAAGTAAAAGAAAACAATAATCAGAGAGAAATAATCAATGTATCCAACTGAATCTCCAACTATATCGAAGAGACCACCCAACCTCACCTGGTGCCAATTTTCAAATATTCCAAAGGTAAGTATTTGAGTGCCTCCCTACAGGCAGAAAACAGTCATTAGGCTGGTGGGGGCAACGTATCTCAACCCTACCCGTTTATGTAGTGAATTTTAGTGTTAAATTGAGTCCGTCGACGTTAAAACAGCTCTTTTAATCCGTTGGTCGCGAGTTCGAATCTCGCCCGACCCACCAGTTAGACAAAGGTACGTACCGGACACATGCTTTACGTCCGGTACCGACCACATGGTTTACACCTTTACCAATCACATCCCCAATACTTTGGGACCAAATGGGTTTTCTAAGGCTTGTACCCGAGAAGACTCCATATCAAAGTAAGCCATATCGTAATCCATAAAGCTCACTAACCACACGTCGTCTTCGACCTGCCGTAAGCCTACGTCATGACCAGCGAACACCGTACTAAAGTGAATCTTCTTACCATCTAAACAGATGCGTCCGCAGTTAGTCACGGTCACTGTCTTATCGTGGAAGGGATAACTCACATCGGGTAGCCCTTCATATTTTCGGGTCGAGGGGGTATAGAGCTGTGCCGGTTTTTTCATCTCCAGGGCTTGATGGGGCCGCTCATAGTTGTACTCATGGATAAAGTCTTCAAACTTATCTTGCTGTTGCAAAAGTGTTTTGGCAGGGGGTTTAGTCGTCGCT
>NZ_JACVPL010000006.1 GCF_018881925.1 Polynucleobacter sp. Latsch14-2
GTTTTAAAACCACCCCTACCGGAGAGGTAATGCTCAATGACTACTAGCTTGAACTCTTTGCTGTATTTGGACATGAGACTGACCCTGTTGAGTTGGATTGGGTGTCCAACTTTTGTGGGTCAGTTCATATTGGGCCTTTTTTCTTTTTGAGAGTCGAATCGCTTTAGTTTTGAGTTGGCGTGGACGTAATCAAATCAGATCCGTCTGTAGGACTAGCGGTTCTTCCTGAATTCCCGATAGTATTTTTTCTATCAACTCCATTTAAATTACCTACTACCGGCTTATTTAACAACATATTGGCGGAAGGGGGTTTTGTCGAGGATTGGTTAGTGCTAGCCTTGGATGTTGATGCAGCCTTGGTAATACTCTGCTGAATTATCGGCGAAGCGGTTGGAGCCTTGGAAGCTGATGTTGTTACTTTTTTTGTTGTGCTTGCGACTATTGGGGTAGGGATAGCGGTGACTGCAAAACTGCTTGCGGCACAGACGATGAAGCCAAGCGTTAAGGCCAACTTAAATATTAAATATTGCATGAGAACCTCAATTTAGAGAAGGTAAATCAAAATTGCCACTCAGTCTAAACAAGAGTATCAGAGTTTTAGCATGAACGGTACGAGCATCAAATAATTCAACTTCAGCATCATGGAACTTGAGGCTACCATCAATACTCTGGGAGGAATGTGTCTTTGCTTGCTGATATGCTTTATCTGCTGTTGCTAAACGCTCTTTTGCAGATTGGTACTGCAAGTATGTTTGATTAATTTCAACAGCAGCCTTGGTTTTTGTTGCTTGAAGGTTAATTTCCTGTTGAGCCTGATTACTTGCAGCGCCAACAATATCTGCATCATGAAATAAGTTATTTGCAAGGGGAATAGATACCAAAAAGCTAAAAGACTTTTGCGCACCATAGTTTGTACCGCTGTTGGCATAGGGGGGTGTTTCGGTGTAATACAAGCCAGGGTTGAAGTCGATATTTTTACTGGCCTTTACTACCTCTAAGTTTGCATTTGCTACCTCAATAGCAGCTTTGGTAGATGCAATATCAACTCTTTTTTCATGGGCACCCTCAATTAATTCGGTAACGTTAAAGTTTCTTGGAGCTATATTTAGGTTGCCAAGAGGCAAAGGTAAGGTGCCATCTTGCTTTCCTAGATAATTAACCAAGCTATACGAAAAGTACTGCAAGTCATTGGATAATGTTTTTTGTGACGACCGAAAATCAACCTGGCGCTGCTTAGCAATAGGCTCCTTGAATTTATCTAAAGTCATGATTGCTTGCTGATAAGACTGCCAAAGTAGTTTCGTCCGAAGAGCGTCTATATAGGTGAAGATCGCTTCGGTTTCTATAGATTTTGTTTCAACCACCATTTCTGCGCTCAAGCGGTTTGCATCAGCTATTGCTTGGGCCTCTCTGGCGGATCGCTTCCCCCAGCCTTCAATGGTCACCGTAGCACCAAGCGTATTGGAGGATGGATTTGTATACCCAGTGTAAGGGGCCTGCGTATACATACTACCGCGCGCATAGGTAATTGTTGGGCTTAGATAAGGCATTCCCGCTTGTTGTGCGTATGCTGATGCTGAGCCTAAGCCTAGTTTTCGCATTTGTAAAGTACTGTTAGATTCGTTGAGCTCCGAAATGTAGTTGGCTAACTCAATACCCTTATACGCTACCCCTTTAGCTTGAAAAGTCGGGAGCAACTGTGCGTGAATCTCTGTTGAGCCCATTAAGATGCAAACTGAAAATAACAGAGGAAGAACATGAGCCGCTCTGAAAGTCATGTTCAATCTCGGTTCCGATCTTTGATTACCAAACCAATATTATCGGTATCGTGCACACTTTGGGATTGAACTTTGTCCAAGATCTGATTGATAAAATTATTGGTCTCGTTCACAACAATTTCTCGTTCGTTATCTACGGTGATAATGTGGTAGCAGTCACTAAGCCAGATGATTCTTTTGGTTTCCGACGAAGCTTGCTGCAGAATCATATCGGGATTTTTAGGTGATGCAGTTTCATCGTTTATTGAGTGGATGATTAAGAAATCAGATACAACGTCAAATAGATTCCTTTTTGCGGTTGAGACTAGTCGCAGTGATTGGTAGAGGTGTTTAGCTGGCAGATGCGCTGCACCCAATTCACTGACTTTATTGGCCTTTACAGCATTTTCTATGCGGCGACGTAATTCATGATTTTTTACTCCATAAGGAGGTCCCTCCCTGTAAACCCAGTTACGAATGCCAAGTTTGTAGACAATGGAAAGGAGGGGATGGTACCAAGGAATGGCCCAACCATCAAACGCCAAAACCGGGGACAGAAGCACCAGGCTTTGGATGCTCTGGTTTTGTTGTGCAACAGCAAGGCAAAGGGTAGCCCCCATGCTAAGTCCAACCAATGAAACACTTGAATGAGATTTCAGCATGCTTTGGACCAAAACATCAATAGTTTCAATCCATGATGAGTAGCTTGTAATGCCGGTATGTGCCGAATACCCAAGAATACGCGGAATAATTACACTATGACCTGATTGTTTAATGAGACGAGGAATGGCTCCCAATTCAAGCTCTGAGCCACATAAGCCCGGGAGTAAAATTACAGCATGCCCAGTATGACCTTGATAGAATGCCTCGAAATGCTCTTGTTGTTCTAAATTTACTGTCATCATAGAGCTATAGATTGATTTGCTGTTGAATTAAATTATGATTAACTGGATTATTACTGATGCAGACTAAAAATGTGAAATGCTGGGCTCCAATAGGCTATAAAGGCTATTTATACGCTATTTTGGGTGTGTTCTTGGCCTTCTGTGTTCGTTACAGTATGCATGCATTTCTGCAGGGAAATCTTCCCATGACATTCTTTATCGTTAATACCATCATCATTGCTCTTAAGTTTGGACTTGTCCCCAGTTTGTTAACTATTACTCTATCTATTCCTCTCTCTTTTTACTTCTTTGTCCCGCCATTCGACTCCTATGATCTGCCAACCCCACAGGATGCGTTTGTTTTTCTGTCGTATATTTCTATTGCGGTAGTGGCGGTCGGAATTATCGAGTGGCTTCAACGCGAGCGTTACAAGGCAGTTTTGCTAACCAGAGTAAGTGATAGTCGGTATCGGTTACTGGCCCAAACCAGCTATAAACTTAAAAAAGCCCAGTCTTCGGCTGAGGTTTAAGGTCATAATGCGCTAAAATTATAATTTATTGATAAATATCAATAAATTAGATGCACAAAGCACTTAGGTTTTGTGTCAAAATACCTCAATGATTTTATTATTTGGACTCATAGCTTGTGTCTTGCCTTACTCTGTTTTTGGAGCAGGCTTTGGCACCGACCTTTTTCCCAAGACACCAGTAGGGTCAGCTGCCTCACCTACCTCTGCAGCTGCAACTCCTGCAAAACCTATGCCGCCAAGTGCAAACCCTGCGTCCCCGCCAAAACCTACAAGTAACCCAACCCAAGTAGCACCCATGCCAGCGAAACAAAAGAAGTGATGTTGCCTTCAGCAATAAACGCAATCCCTCATTAAGAGTTCATCTAGGCATTTTTAGACAATCACTTCTTTGGCGTAGTAATCGATGCAGCCATTGCATCAGAGTAGACAACCTTTACCTGCTCACCAACGGCAACATCGTTTAACAGATTGGCGTTTTTAACCAATACGGTTGTTACCTTACCGCTTGGCCCTTTGACGGAGACTAATTTTTTATCGCGGTCTACTCCAACAATGTCTGCAATGATAGTTGTTGTATTGGAAATTTTTTCAGATGGTATGTCGCCTGACTTTGATTTTGTAACAGACTCAGTCTCAACCTTGCTGCGAATGCCGGTGCTTTTTGTTTTGATTAGCTCGATAGCAACCGCCAGCTCATAACTCACACTCAAATGATCCCCTTTTTTAATCTGGGAAAAATTAGTTATATCAGGGCCAGCAACAAACTTGGTTTCACCTTCTTTATTTTTAAAGATAATGGTGCGCGTTTTTTTATCGACGTTGATTACATCACCTTCGTATAGCTGGTAATTATTGCGAGTCACTGCGGCGTCGATGACCATAGGCTTTTCAGTCGGTTTAGTTTGAGCTAAAGGCATTACCGAGTTCGATGCTAGAACCGCGGCGAGAAGGGCGATTTGCGTATATTTCATGAGCTTGTTTTCCATAAAAAAGAGGACATAACCATATTAGCGTAATTTTGCCGGCTATAAGTGCTTAGTTTCAATCTTAGCCTCGGGTGCCAAAGCGGCTTATTTTGTTAACATGAGCGCTTATTATTTAAAAAAACTGAGGCAAAAAATGACTTCTAAATTAAAACTTGGATTTGTTGGACTTGGAATCATGGGTGCACCGATGGCGAGCCAATTAATTAAGGCAGGCTTCGAGGTTTTTGTGTACACCCGAAGCAAAGTTGCCCCAGAAATAGCGCAATCTACCGCAATTCAATGTGCTAACGCTGCCGAGGTCGCAAATAAGGCCGATGTTGTCATTATCATGGTACCCGACACCCCTGATGTTGAGCGGGTTCTCTTTGGTGAGAATGGCATAGAATCAGGCTTATCCAAGGGCAAAGTCGTTGTCGATATGAGCTCGATTTCTCCCATTGCCACTAAAGATTTCGCTAAGAAAATCAATGCACTTGGTTGCGACTACCTTGACGCACCAGTTTCGGGTGGTGAAGTCGGCGCTAAAAATGCTACCCTCTCCATTATGGTGGGCGGTGATGAAAAAATCTTTGAAAAGATTAAACCCATTTTTGAGTTGATGGGGAAGAATATTAATTTGGTTGGCGGCAATGGCGATGGCCAAACTGCAAAGGTGGCTAATCAAATTATCGTCGCCTTAAACATCGAGGCTGTTGCCGAGGCACTGTTGTTTGCATCTAAAGCTGGCGCTGATCCTGCAAAAGTTCGTCAGGCGCTAATGGGGGGCTTTGCTGGCTCTAAAATTTTGGAAGTTCACGGTGATCGCATGGTCAAGCGTACGTTTGACCCAGGCTTTAGAATTGAGTTACATCAAAAAGACTTAAATCTTGCACTTAATAGCGCACGGGCGTTGGGAGTCTCGCTACCAAATACCGCCACCGCTCAAGAGTTATTTAATTCTTGTGTAGCCCACGGCGGTAGGGCGTGGGATCATTCCGCAATGGCTAAGGCCCTTGAGATGATGGCAAATTATGAAATTGGTCAAAAGGCTTAAAACATGACATCCTTGCTGGTTGTGTATCTACATGGATTTCGATCATCGCCGCAGTCAAGCAAGGCTGTTATGACTGGAGAGGCCCTCAAAAAACTTTCAAGCCTAAAACATCCTATTGAATGGTATTGCCCACAATTACTGGCGTCACCAAAAGCCAGTATGGAAATGGTTATGAAACATATTGACCAATCAACAGCAGATGAAATGGTTGTTGTTGGTTCATCACTTGGCGGATTCTATGCAAACTTTCTGGCGGAAAAATACGGGTGCAAAGCGGTTACTTTAAATCCTGCAGTAAGGGCTCCAAAAGAGCTGGCGCCGCATGTTGGCATGATGACTGCCTACGACAGTGAAGAGCCTTTTGATTTTCGACCTGAATACATTGACGAATTGAGCGCGCTCCAGATTGAAGCGGTTACACAACCTTCGAGATATTTTTTAATGGCCGCCAAAGGCGATGAATTACTTAGCTGGAAAGAGATGGTTAATTTTTATCCAGGCGCTCACCACCTCGTATTGGATGGTGGTGACCATGGAATTTCTGACTATGCAAAATACCTGCCTGAAGTTCTAAAATTTATTCGGCCTAGCGCTTCAACGCAAGAAAAGTCTTAAAGCTTTTTTGCTACTGGGTTTAGAGGTGAATAAAAAATCCCCCAGCAATCAGTCTCTGCATATTATTTTTGCGGCTTTAATTATTTCTATCATTGGGCATTTTGTCCTGTTCTTTGGAGTGCCTTTATTCGCCCCTTCTTTACCTATTGCTAGCTCTGATGATTTCATCATCAAAACAGATTTAGTGCCAGAGCCGTTACGGAAAATTACAATGGCTAAAACATTTAAAAGGAAAGCCTCTATATCCAATGTGGCTGGCATTGAAAATACGAGTACATCAAGCGCAGAGCAGGGCGGTAGTATTGATCAGCAAGGTCAAGCTTTTCGATTGCCTGAGTCCGGAACTCTCTACTACGACGCCTATGTAGATGGGCAGAAATACCAAACCGGCGAATTGAGTTGGGTTACTGAAGGCAATCAATATCGCCTCTACGTCAACATACCGTATGCCTTTATTGGGCCATTCGTATTTGAATCCAGCGGCAGCGTAGATTCTTACGGTTTAGCACCCACAATCTACTGGACGCAACGGGGTACAAACGCACCTCGCTATTCTCGGTTTGACAGGGATGAAAAAGGGGGAGGGAAAATGTTCTTCTCTGAAAAGCCTGACTTCACGCCAGACCTTTTGCCGGGTACGCAGGATCGCTTTAGCTTAATGTTTCAATTCGCCTCGCTATTAAATGGCGACGGGAGCATTGATGAGGCCGGTAGCATTCGCGCCCTTCCAGTTGTGGATTACAACACCCTAGATATGTGGCAATTTAAAAGCTTTGGTGAGACCGTTTCTGATGATGTGCCCAGCCTTGGAAAGGCAACATTGCGGCGCTACACCTTGATTCAGCGTGAAAGTGACCCCTATAAACGCCAGGTTGATATTTGGCTTGCAAAAGACCTAGAGTGGCTTCCCGGCAGAATTCGATCTCAAGAGGCCAGCGGTAGGGTCCTTGAGCTTGTCTTTAAGCAAAAGAACCCCATAAAACCCAGTTAACTTAGTCTGTTACAACATCTGTTTCGATCTGTCTCTTCGGGTTTGGGCGACTCAGCAGGGTTCCCATCATCGAATACATTGCCGCTCCTGACATGGACACTGCAAAGATGCCTGAAAATGAAATAATAATTGGCAGTATCCGCCAATGCTCAGACAGGCTGTAATTACCATAGCCAACGGTTGTATACATCTCTCCTGCAAAATAGAAGGTTTGTGGATTGGTTGGAAATACCTTTAATGCCACACATAGATATGCCCAGGCTACGATTTCACCCAAATGACTTGCCACAATCAATAAAATTGCAATGAAATAGGACAGAAAGTTAGCCCCGTAAATCCTGCTGTTTTGCATGTGCCAATCCAGTGTGTGGAACGCTCCCGCAATACCCAGTACAGCCACACCATGAATCGTTAGCATGAGGCAAGCCATTACGATAATGAGCCAAATCTGGCTATTACCCATATCTGCATTAATTTCTGAAAACAGCGTACTAATAGTGGGTAGGTTAGAGAAAATACTGAAGTCCATAGTTCTTTTGGTTTGGATTGATTGAGCTAATTTGTTGTTTTACATAATAATGATTATGCGCATTTAGTATATGAGGCTAATTTTTAGGGTTAAGCGTCTCCAAGTTTGGATACGGTGTTTTATATAACTTCAGCCATCTAGATTTGAGGCCGTCCTCCATCCAGGGTTTTGAATATACGACTGCGAAATCAATAGCCGTGAGGCCCTGATGATTGCGAATCCGCAAATCGGCACCGCTATCCAATAGGAACTTAACAAGATACTCATTGCCAGACATGACAGCCATCATTAAGGCCGTTGTATTGCTTGGGCTTAGAGCATTGATCTTAGCTCCATTAGCAACTAGAAATTGCGCCGTCTCTAGATTACCTCTGGTGCACGCATATTGCAATGGCGTCCAACCATTCGTATTGATTTCAGCCTTTTTGTTGGAAACTAAAAATTCGACTACTGGCAGATTACCCTCGATTGAAGCGATCATTAATGGGGTTTCGCCACTTTTATTGGCTAAATTGATGTCAATATTGGGTAAATTAGCTAAATAATCTATGACTTTTAACGAGTTGTCCTTAACGGCAAGAAAGAGCATTGGATTGCCCTTTGGATCGAGTAGGTTTGGGCTTACGCCAGCCTTAATAATAGACTTGACCACAGAAATATCATCAAATTTAGCTGCTTTTGTGAAATCAGTGACTTGATCCTCGCTTTGACTGTAAAGATCCCCTGAGAACCAAAATAGGCAAACGAAAAGAATCGCTGATAACTTAAGATAAAGATTCATAATTTATCTCTATCTATATGAAAACATTTAAAAAAATTCTCTGAAGTCTGATTGGCGAGATTTTCAACAGACACACCCTTCAGGCTGGCTACAAATTGACCAACTTGAGCCACCCAGGCCGGTTCATTAGTTTTGCCGCGATATGGAATGGGTGCCAAATATGGCGAATCAGTCTCTATGAGCATCCTATCGAGCGGCACCTGTCTGCAGGTCTCTTGGAGGTCTTTAGCGCTTTTAAATGTAACTATCCCCGAAAAGGAGATATAAAAGCCCAGCTCCATTGCTGCATTGGCGACCTCTAAGGACTCCGTGAAGCAATGCATCACCCCACCTATTCTGTCGGCACCCTCTTCTTTAAGGATTTTAAGTGTATCAACAGAGGCGGAGCGAGTATGGATTATCAAAGGCTTACCAGAAGCAATTGCAGCTCGTATGTGGACTCTAAAGCGCTCTCTTTGCCACTCCATGGATTCATAACTACGTTCACCCATTCGGTAGTAATCGAGACCTGTTTCGCCGATAGCAATAATTTTAGGGTGCTTTGCAGTTTCTACGAGAAACTCAAAGCTTGGCTCAGGGGTATCTTCATAATCCGGATGCACCCCGACCGAAGCATAAAGATGGGCGTAGTCTTCAGCTAGCTTGAGGACGTTTGGGAAATCCGGTAAATCCACTGAAACGCAAAGAGCATTCTTAACCTTAGCTGCGACCATATTGGCAAGCACCTCTGGTAGACGGGTCTGAAATTCAGGGAAATCGAGATGGCAGTGAGAGTCTATAAACATAACCCACCATTTTAGTCTTCAAATATCTGTTGGTATTGGGAAAGCAGTGCTTCTAACTGAACGCGGGTAGCTAAAGGATGATTTTCAGAACGGCGAGCCAGCAGTAGAGATTTCCAGAGTCGCAGTAGTTTTGGGGTGCGAGTCTGTTGCGAAAGTGTCTTCAGTATTGACTCATGCTTGGGGTAATAGCGCGGCAACGCTCCGTTAATAACTGCTTGAACGTCAGAGATCCAGCGCTGCATGGTTGCCAACAGAATGGAAAATTGAGCCTTATTAGCTTTTTCTGCGGCATCCAGCCAGTTAATTCGCGCACCTTGAGCCATAGCCTGAAGAATGTGGCGTGACGCTTGAGTGGCAATCATCAATTCATCTTTTTCATCCTTATTATGTCTAGCAACGAGAGAATCAAAAACAGCATATGGTGCCCCGCCGTGCTCATCATAAATAGAATCAACATCGACCGCACTCACTTTCGCTCCGACGATACGTGGAAGTTGAGCATGTAACCAAGATAATCCTAACGCCCTATCAGGCCTAGGAGCACTTAATAAACGACAGCGCGAACGGATGGTAGGGAGTACCTTGTCAAGACGATCCGCTAGCAGAATGAAAATTGTATTTGGCGGTGGCTCTTCCAGGGATTTCAATAAAGTATTAGCGGCATCTGAGCGCAACATTTCCAATGGATAAATTAGTATCACCCGATTGCCACCACGATGAGAGCCAATAGATAAACCCTCTATAGCGCTACGGGTCTCTTCGATAGAAATATTTTTCTTTTCCTTCTTTTCGACAGCATCACCGTCGGAGTCATCTCGGGCTGATTTGGATTTCTTGGGGGTTTCAACGTCGACGTCAAAATCGCCGTGTGGCAAACGCTTTCGATGTGTTTCTGGAACCAGCGCAATAAAGTCGGGGTGATTGCCGGAATCAAACCAGCGACATGCCTCGCAATGGTTGCAGGGCTTAAAGTCAAGACTTTCCGAGCTTTCACACAACAACGCCTTAGCAAGGGTAACGGAAAATTCAAACTTACCAATACCGGATTGCCCATGCAAAAGAACTGAATTGGGAAATGACGAGAGATCTAGACTCTTCCAAAGTGGAGCAAGCCAAGGGGCGACTTTTGACTGACCCAGTTCAGAAATCATGTTCTGGTTCATTTAGATGTCAAGTGAAAGTGATTTAAGCTCTTCCCAAATCGCTTCTCGTGTTTGGGTTGCATTAATAATATAAAAACGTTTTGGATCATCTTTTGTCCGACGCAAATATTCCTGGCGGACGCGCTCAAAAAAATCTAAATCCATTTGCTCAAACTTATCGGGTGCACGCACTTGTGAGCGTCGCGCCTCTGCAATGGCGCTAGGTAAATCAAACAAGATGGTCAAATTCGGTTGAAGCAAAGTACCAAGCTCACTACCTTGGACCCATTGTTCCAAAGTATCAAGCTTTTTAAGGCTGAGTCCTCGACCGCCACCTTGGTAGGCAAAGCTTGCATCTGTAAAGCGATCAGAGATAACAATCTTACCTGCTTTAAGGGCTGGCTCAATCACTTGGGCAATATGTTCGCGTCGAGCAGCAAACATGAGTAAGGCTTCAGTTTCAAGATTCATTGGAGCAGCTAGCAGCAAATTTCTTAATTGCTCACCTAGAGGAGTGCCACCTGGTTCGCGCGTCATCACAACATCTCGATTGGGATACCGTTGGCTTAAAAGATTGCCAAATGCTTCAATGTGCGTGCTTTTTCCGGCGCCATCTATGCCTTCAAAGCTAAGAAAATATCCTGGGTACTTGATGTTCATCATCTGTAACTTATTTTACTGGCTTAAGTTGTGGTCGGTCTTGAGAAGGCTTGCGCTGATAACGATCAACAGCCGCATCATGCTCACTTAAGGAGGTTGAAAAGTGGCTAGTGCCATCACCTTTTGCAACGAAATATAGAGCGCCACTATCGGAAGGGTGAGCTGCGGCATGCAATGACTCTTTACTTGGCATAGCTATGGGGGTTGGTGGTAAACCTTTGCGCATATATGTATTGTAGGGACTGTCTTTGCGAAGGTCGGTTTTTCGAAGATTGCCGTTGAATTTGCTCCCAATTCCATAAATAACAGTGGGATCGGTTTGCAGGAGCATATCTTTCTTTAGGCGATTAGTGAACACGGCAGCCACTAAATCTCGATCTGATGACCTCCCAGTTTCCTTCTCAATGATTGATGCAAGAACGAGTAATTCATAGGGAGTTTTTATGGGACTTTGGACCCCCCTTCCCTCCCATGCTAACGTCAATTGCTTTTGCATTGCTTGGGCAGATCGTCGATAAATATTGATATCAGGTTCATCTGGGTCAAATAAATAGGTATCAGGGAAAAAAAGTCCCTCATCGCTCGCATAACTCAAATTGAGGCTTAATAAAAGCTCTTTCGTGCTTATCCCCTTTGTCTGGTGAACCAGTGATGGATGAAGATCGATCAAGTCCCTGAGCTGCCAAATGGTCATACCGGGAATAATCGCAATACTTTCTCGTAATCTATCGCCCCGCGCCATCTGCATAAGTACCCTACCCAGACTACCGCGCAATTCGAGTAAGTAAGTACCGGGCTTGAGCTTTCCCGCTACGAGTAGCGAAGTTGCGCCAATCTTTAAAAAAAGTGGGGTGACCCTTAATCCCTGCTCAGATAATTGATCAGCAATTGACCCGAGTCCCGACTGAGGTTTGATTTTGACTTGGTAGTTAACAACATCATCGGAGGTATTAGATTGACTTGGAACGACAGGGAATAGAAATATTGCCCCATATAGCATTGCAAGGAAGACAATTACTGCAAGGATCATTTTTTTGAAGCAAGGGAGTCCAAACCTTGAATTTCGTTTTTGGGTAAAAAGTGATCTTCTGTGAAATTTTTTGCTCATCAGGCTATGATAAAAGCGTGAAGACAAATACCCCCGAAAACACCCCAATCCCCCCAATAAGCCCCTATTGCGAGTGTGTCCCCCTAGTTGATTGGGGCCTAATATTTGTTGAAGGCGCTGATGCAGCGAGCTTTTTACATAATCAACTAACAAATTCAGTGCTAGGCCTAGAGAGAACAAAAAGGGGTGAGATCGCTCAAGGGCAATCTGCCGTTCGTTTAGTTGGCTACTGTAGTCCCAAAGGTCGCTTATTGGCTAGCGCATGGCTTGCGCTATTCCCTCAAACTCCTGAGGGAGAGGATCGCTTCGCTCTTTTTATATCAAAAGATATCGCGGCTAGTACTGCCAAGCGGCTTGCAATGTTCGTCTTGCGCTCCAAGGTGAAAGTAAATGATGTATCTGATGCTTGGCATATCTCGGGCCAGTATGGATTGAAAGCTAGTTTCAATACCAATCCTGCCGAGTCGTTGACAGTAAGAATCCCCGATGTTGCCTATCAAGACGCAAGCGTCCAGCGATTTTTAATAGCGAAGCCGATTCAACCTGAGACCTCAGTTGATTCAATTGCACTGATGCGATGGAATTTTCTTGAGGTATTGAGCGGCATACCTAGAATCGTTCTGGCAACCCAAGAGCAATTTGTACCGCAAATGATTAATTTTGAATCTGTTGCCGGAGTGGATTTCAAGAAAGGCTGTTATCCAGGTCAAGAAATCGTTGCGCGCAGTCAATATAGGGGGGTAATTAAACGGCGCCTGCAGATTGCAAGTATTGCAACAGTGGAACCGGATTCGATCAACTGCAGACCAGGCGCTGAACTATTCCACTCCGATGACATCTCACAGCCAGCTGGTATGGTTGTTCTCTCAGCAGTTGATCCTCTGATGCCTGAAACCATAGAGTTACAAATAGAGTGCAAATTGGAGGCGCTAGAGCATGGTGAAATTCACTTGGGTGAAGTGGGTGGACCTGTGTTAAAAATGAACCTACTGCCCTATCCATTACTAGAGATATAAATCCCTTACCCGTATGTGCCTGATCTTATTCGCATGGAAATCACACCCGGACTATCCATTAGTGGTGGCTGCCAATCGTGATGAATTCTACGAGCGCGACACCGAGCAAATGTCGTGGTGGGAAGATCATCCACATGTGTTGGGTGGCAGAGATAAAGCCGACGTAGTGGGCAGCCCAGGAACGTGGCTGGGCTTTTCAAAAACAGGGCGATTCGCAGCTCTCACAAATGTACGCGCTCCAAGTGAAAAAAAGCCAGACGCGAGAACCCGTGGTGAGTTATCTTCGCTCTACCTGACGGGCGGGGATCGTCCCAATGAATTCATTCAATCGAATGCAAAACGCTTCCAACAATACAATGGCTTTAACTTATTAATGGCAGACATCAGCGATCCAGTGGATGCTCAAATGCACTGGGTAAGCAATCGCCTGATGATGGGCCAAAATATTCGCCCCAGAAAAGTATTTCCTGAGCAGGCTTTAAATCCGGGCGTATATGGGCTTTCCAATGCAATGCTGGATACGCCTTGGCCAAAAGTAAATCACCGTGTAGCCGCATTTGCCCAAACTTTGGCAATGGATCAGGGTGAACTTAAAAATGCTGACCATTACTTAAAACTTCTAGCTGATACCCACGAAGCTAGTGATCACGAATTACCCAGCACCGGCGTCAGCAAAGACTGGGAAAAGGCCCTCTCCCCCGCTTTTATCAAAACCCCCTTATACGGAACCCGCTCAAGTACGGTTTTAAGGGTCCGTAAAGACGGCTCTTTTGAAATGGTTGAGCGCCGGTTTGATGCTAACGGCACCATTGGTCATGATGTTGTGACCGGCGCATTGACTGCAGCACCAGGCTCTAACCTGGCGGTTTGAAATATAGCCAGCCTACTCTCGTAAGTCATCGTTAACGACGCGCTCGCCTTTGGCATTTCGAGTTACCAAGCGCCTCAGGTACTTAAAAGTTCCGGTCGACATGCAACATACTTCACCCTGATCGTTGTAGAGTTTAGCTTCACAAAACGCCATGGTAGCGGTATGGCGAACCGTGTCAGCTTTGACACGCAAAATCCCAGTGGCCGCCTGCATGAAATTATTTTTGAGTTCAATTGTGACAACGCTTCGATCGCCCGGATCTGCAGAGCGCGCAGCAACAGCCATAGCAACATCCATGAGGGTCAATAAGACGCCACCATGGGCAACCTCCCAGGTATTGGTGTGCTCTGGCTTTAAGGCCAAAAGAATCTCTCCTTTGCCCATTTCCGCACTGAGAAAACGAACGCCTAGCAGCTTCAAAAAGGGGACATTTAATTCCTCCCCCAAGTTAGCCAACTGTGTGGCTGGGTTGATTTGAACTTTATTTTCCATCAACTTATTTTAGAGCCTTTGACGAAAATTTGGAATTCCACCTAGAATAGCTACAACATGGCATTCCCACTGCAAGGCGACGACGCCGCTCGCCGTACACCCCCTTCTGAGATTTCCAATCCTTATTGGGTTGCATTCTCCAAATCTTGCGCGGAACTGATCAATATTCCAGTTGCAAACAATGATTTACCAACAGATCACAAATGGCTTGAGCTTTTAGCGGGAAATTCTTTAGAAACAGAATTTCATCAATTTTCCAACCCTCTCGCAACAGCTTATAGCGGACATCAATTTGGTGTGTGGGCTGGACAACTTGGTGATGGGCGAGCCATTTTGTTGGGTGATATTGCAAGCCAAGAATTACAACTGAAAGGTGCTGGCAAGACCGCTTATTCTCGCATGGGTGATGGTCGTGCCGTATTGCGCTCTTCGATCAGAGAATTTTTGTGTAGTGAGGCGATGCACGCCCTAGGAATTCCAACTAGTAGAGCATTAGCGGTGGTTGGATCGAAAATGTCAGTCATGCGAGAAACTCGTGAGACAGCAGCCGTCTGCGCTAGAGTTGCGCCTAGTTTTATTCGCATTGGTCATTTCGAGCACTATTCATCACTGGAAAATACCGGCAGATTAAAAGAATTAGCAGATGATTTGATTGAGAAGCACTATCCCGAATGCCATAACTCCATTGAGCCATATCTTGAGCTATTCAAAAGCATGTCGAATAAAAATGCAACACTCGTTGCAAAATGGCAAGCCGTTGGTTTTTGTCATGGTGTCCTCAATAGTGACAACATCAGCGTCCTAGGGCTTACCATTGACTACGGCCCCTTTGGATTCCTAGATCAATTTCAAATCGACCATATTTGCAATCATAGCGATCATTCTGGGCGTTATGCATTCCACCGGCAACCACAAATAATGCACTGGAATATGGCCTGTCTGGCAAGTGCAATGCTGCCATTGGTTGAATTGAATCATTCTAGCGTAGAGGCGCAAGAACTCTTAAAAAGCGCCCTAGAAAGTTTCCCGATCATCTTTGCCGAGGAATGGCAAAAAGGTTTCCGAGATAAATTGGGATTACAAACTGCCGAAGAGATGGATATACGATTGATTGAGCGCTTACTGCAACTGATGCATGATTCAGGCGTCGATTACACCTCCCTCTTCAGAAGTTTGGGGGATATCGATAAGGATGCTGCAGTTGTTAACATTTCATTGCGAGATCATTTTATTGATCGAGGTACTATTGATTTGTGGTTACAGGATTATCTTGCCCGGCTCTCGAGAGAGTCTGTGGATGATGAAACTCGTCAAGCGTTGATGAATACAGTAAATCCCAAGTATGTCCTCAGAAATCATTTAGCTCAACGTGCTATCGAACTTGCCCAACAGGATGATTTTTCTGAGGTCCATAAACTGCTAAAAATTCTTAGCAACCCCTTTGGCGAACAGCCTGAGCACCATCAATACTCACAAGCGCCAGCAGATCACGTTCGAGCTATTCCTGTGAGCTGCTCCTCTTAATATGAAACAATTGAATGCTATTTCCTAAATGAAAAAAACCAACCAAGACTACAAACAAGTTCTGTCCGATATTGAATATCGGGTTACCCGAGAAGCCGCTACAGAGCGTCCATTCACGGGTAAGTATTGGGATCACTGGGATAAAGGACGCTATCGCTGCGTTTGTTGCGATACCCCCCTGTTTCTTTCGGATACAAAATTTGATGCTGGTTGCGGTTGGCCAAGCTATAACGCACCACTAAATTCCTCAGCAATCATAGAGCACCAGGACACAACTCATGGCATGTTGCGCACCGAGGTTCGCTGCAGCAATTGCGATGCCCACTTAGGTCATGTTTTTGAGGATGGTCCACAGCCCACAGGCCTTAGGTACTGCATTAACTCTGCTTCTTTACAATTTGAGCCCAATGCTAATACTAAATCGATAGAAGACCAGTAAGCTGCAAATAGCTGGATAATAGCCATATGAAATTTTTATTCGACCTCTTTCCCATCATTCTTTTCTTTGTCGCCTTTAAATTGGGAGATATTTACACAGCAACAATTGTCGCGATGATTGCAACCGTTGGGCAGATCCTTTGGGTTTACTACCGCCATCGCAAGATTGATGCAATGCAATGGGTCAGCCTAGTCATGATTGTTGTATTTGGCAGTCTAACGATTTTCTTGCATGACAAGACATTTATTCAGCTAAAACCAACCGCACTTTATTGGCTTTTCTCCGGCGCCCTATTCGTTAGCCTACAGTTTTTTAATAAGAACTGGATACAGGTAATGATGGGAAAACAAATTACCTTAAAGCAAAAGAACGAAAAATCGGTCTGGCATAAACTAAATTTAGCTTGGGCATGCTTCTTTTTCTTGATGGGCTGTCTAAATTTATACGTTGCTTTTGAGTACTCGGAAGAGGTGTGGGTTAATTTCAAATTATTTGGTAGCACCGGCTTGCTCGTCGTATTTGTGATTTGCCAAGGAATTTGGCTTGGTCGTCATATGGAGCACCCTTCATCGTGAGCCTCAATCAAGAACGCATAAAGCAATTTGAGAAAGATCTTAGATCGGCCTTTAATCTAGCCAAGTTACTAATAGAAGATGAAAGTCACCTCCATGCAGGGCATGCTGGAGCGGCTAGTGGCGGCGGTCATTTCAAGCTTACCCTACAAACTCCAGAATTCGAGGGATTGAGTTTGGTAGCCCGCCATAGGGCTGTTTATGCAGCATTGCAAAGGCATATTCCAAATGACATTCATGCCTTAACTATCAATGCCTTAGCAAATAACGAGGCCTAGATCTCATTAAATAGTGTTTAATACCAAGAGAAATTTGTTTTCAACCCATTTTGATACCCCGACATGATCTCATTACATAAAATTTTAAGCATCGCTGCACTTGGAGCCGCCCTCATTGCAAGCCCTGTTTTTGCCCAAAACGCCGCCATTGTGAATGGAAAATCGATCCCAAAGGCTCAACTAGATAAATTAGTGCAAAAAACGGGACAGGCTGATAACCAACAAATACGCGATCAGGCGCGTGAAATGCTAGTAACGCGTGAATTAATTTTGCAAGAAGCCGATAAGCGCGGCCTCTCTCAAAGCGAGGCAGTGAGAGAACAAATTGAGCAGTCACGGATTGGAATTTTGGTTGCTGCGGTATTTCAAGATTTTGTTGAAAGGGAAGGCATCACCGAGGCTGAGCTTAAAGCCGCATATGAGTCAGTTAAGACTCAGTACACTGGCAAGGAATATCTCGTTCAGCATATTTTGGTTGAGAAGGAAGCAGATGCCAAAGCGATTACAGCTCAAATTAAGGCCGGAGGAAACTTCGAAGATATTGCCAAAGTTAAATCTAAAGACCCTGGCTCTGCACCCACTGGCGGTGATCTCGGTTGGGTCAGCGATAAATCGCTGGTACCTGAATTTTCGAAAACCATGGTTCAGATGAAAAAAGGGCAAATTACAGATAAGCCGGTAAAGACACAATTTGGCTGGCACATTATCAAGATGGATGATGTTCGCGATGTCAAGGCCCCACCTCTTGATGAGATTAAAGACCAATTAAAACAAATGATTTCCTCGGATCAAAATTGGCAAAAAGCAAAATTTACGGAGATGATGCAGAAGTTTCGAGCAAAGGCAAAAGTCCAATAAATCTAGGCAGCCTCCAATCCAAACCCAGGCATGACCTGGGTTTTTCATATCCAACATGAACATGTAATTCGGGTTATATTCAAATGATGATGATTCTCCACACCATGCTCAGAGTCGGCAATATGGCTCGTTCTATTGATTTTTATATCAATATTTTGGGCATGAATCTTCTGCGAACTACTGAGCGCCCAGAGCAAAAGTACTCTCTAGCCTTTGTTGGCTTTGGCAAAGGTAATGCTGATGGCCAATCAGAAATCGAGCTAACCTATAACCATGGCGTCGACTCATATGATATTGGTAGCGCTTATGGGCATATTGCCATTCAAGTCGCGGATGCCTATGATGCATGCAAGAAAATTAAAGCAGCCGGCGGCAACATCACTAGAGAGGCTGGCCCCGTCATGGGTGGCGATACCATTATTGCCTTTGTAACCGACCCCGATGGTTACAAAATTGAATTAATTCAGCGCTAATTAGCATTGAGCCAGGAGCAATATCAACTTGAGATCATTGAAGGTCTTGCCAATATAACCGCAAGGGAGTGGAATGACATTGTTCCGGCTGATGCGAACCCTTTTCTAAGTTACGAATTTCTAAGTGCCCTAGAGTATTGTGGTTGCGTTGGTGAAGGGACTGGCTGGCAGCCTGCTCATCTGGTTCTAAGAAAAACTGATCGTTCGCCACTCATTGCCGCAATGCCGCTCTATCTCAAGCAACATTCCTATGGAGAGTTTGTGTTTGATTGGTCATGGGCACAAGCCTATGAACAGCACGGCATTTTGTACTATCCCAAAGCGCTCTGCGCAATACCGTTTACCCCGGTTCAAGGACCTAGACTACTTTGTGCCAGCAACGAAGATTCAGAGGGCATACGCGCAACCCTTCTGTCTAGCTTGAAGAGCTTGGTTATTCAAAATGAGCTCTCTTCGGCGCATATTCTTTTCCCAGACAGTTCTGAAATAAAGGGCATGCTCGAGCAGGGATTCATGCTGCGCGATTCCGTCCAATTTCATTGGGAGAACCACCAATATAAAGATTTTGATCAATTTTTAGCAGTTTTAACGATGAAACGCCGAAAGAATATTCGTCGTGAGCGCGCAATAGTAGCAGCAGAAAGCATTAACTTTACACACATACCGGGATCAGATACAAGCAAAACCGACTGGGAATTTTTCTATCGCTGTTACGAAAATACCTATGTTGAGCATCATTCCTCGCCCTACCTTACAAAGTCATTCTTTATTTCACTAGCGGATACGATGCCTAATAATTTGCACTTAATCGTAGCAAGTAAAGATGGTGAAAGAATCGCATGCTCACTACTCATTGTCGACAAGACCAACGCTAAGGCGTATGGGAGATATTGGGGGTCGATTAAATACGTTGATTGTTTGCATTTTGAAACTGCCTACTATCAAGCGATTGAATATTGCATTCGTGAGAATATTCAAGTCTTTGAAGGTGGTGCTCAAGGTGAGCACAAAATGGCAAGAGGGTTTATGCCAACCACTATCCATTCCGCGCATTGGATTGCAAATCCACAATTTTCGGAGGCAATCAAGCTATTTTTACGGCGTGAACATGCAGGGATTGCAGCTTATGTTGATGAACTCTCGGAGCACAGTCCGCTGAAATCGTCTACATTAACGTTATGACACAATCTAACGATTCAACAAAACAGGACGGGGCTAACTCTCTCTCTACCGGTGATGAGCACTCAGACTCACCTTGTATTGGCGTCTGTACGACGCTATACGATGAAATTTGCCAAGGTTGCGGTCGCACCCTAAACGAAGTCAGTAATTGGGTATTTTTTAGCCAAGAAGAAAAAGACTCAGTCTGGAAACGCATCCGTGCAGATGGCACAGCAATGCGCTTCCAAAGGCAAGCGAAAGATACTAAAATTACTTAGTTAGCCAGTAATTGCTTGGCTTCGCAAATACTCTTCGTACGTTCCTGAGTAATCATTGATAGTCCCATCCATCTTCACTTCCAAGATACGGTTGGCCAATGAGGATACGAATTCACGGTCATGAGAAACAAAAATGAGCGTGCCATCATATTTTTCAAGTGCAATTTGTAAGCTCTCAATAGATTCCATGTCCATATGGTTTGTTGGTTCATCCATTGCCAGGACATTGTATTTTTGGAGCATTAATTTACCCCAAATCATGCGCCCCTTTTCGCCACCTGAAAGTACTTTTACAGACTTACCAATGTCATCGCCAGAGAAGAGCAAGCGCCCTAAAGTCCCGCGAATTACCTGATCGTCGTCACCATTATTGCGCCACTCATTCATCCAATCCATGAGTAATTCATCTTTTGCAAACATGTCGGTGTTGTCCTGAGGCATCACACCAACTTTAGCATTCTCGGCCCATTTAACATCACCGCTATCAGCAGCAATACCATCAAAACGCTTACTCAAAATAGTCTTTAAAAGTGTGGTCTTGCCAGCGCCGTTTTGACCAATGATGGCGATCTTCTCGCCGGCTCGCACACCCAACTTAAAGTTCTTGAAAATAACCCGGTCGTAAGACTTAGTAAGTGCATTGCACTCAACCGCCATATTGTGCAGTTTCTTTTCTGTATCAAAACGGATAAATGGGTTTTGACGTGAGGACGGTTTGATTTCTGTAATTTCAATTTTCTCTAATTGCTTTTGGCGAGATGTGGCCTGACGGGCTTTAGATGCGTTTGCAGAGAAACGGCTTACGAAGGCCTGTAATTCAGCAATCTTTTCCTTTGCCTTATCGTTAGAACTTAACTGTTGAGCGCGTGCTTGAACGGATGCAAGCATGTAGGAGTCATAGTTACCTGGGTACACTTTGAGTGTTCCAAAGTCCATATCAGCCATATGTGTACAAACTTCATTCAAGAAATGGCGATCGTGGGAAATAATAACAATCGTACTTTTGATTTCATTTAGGATGTCTTCAAGCCAATGAATCGAATGAATATCCAAGTTATTGGTTGGCTCATCGAGCAAAAGCACATCAGGATCTGAAAAAAGAGCTTGGGCAAGCAATACACGCAACTTCCAACCTGGGGCAACGTTACTCATCAAACCAGTGTGTTGGTCAATTGGAATACCAATACCTAAAAGCAGCTCCCCCGCTTTGGCTTCGGCCGTATAGCCGCCATACTCGGCATAACTGCCCTCGAGCTCGGCTGCACGCATATAGTCTTCATCAGTAGCATCGGGATTGGCATAGATTGCGTCGCGCTCTGCAGCAGCCTTCCACATCTCTTCATGGCCCATCATCACTACATCCAAAACGCGGACATCTTCGTAGGCAAATTGGTCTTGACGCAATTTACCAAGGCGAATACCTGGATCCAGACTAATGTTTCCGCTGGTGGGCTCCAACTCGCCACCTAAGATTTTCATAAAAGTAGATTTACCGCAACCATTGGCACCAATAAGGCCATAGCGATTGCCACCACCAAATTTAACGGAGATGTTCTCAAAGAGGGGTTTTGCCCCAAACTGCATAGTGATATTAGATGCTGACAGCACGAGTGTTTTCTAGCTTTCTGAAGTTCAATTCAAAGGAGTGCCCTAGCAAAAGGGCCAAAGACCAAGATTTTAACGGTTTAACGGCTTTAAAGCCAATATCAGACTTTGACCCTAAATGGGGTGAAGTTGGTGTTGGTATCGTAGTGGTCAAGACTCTCCTTGCGCTTCAGAGTGTTAACGACCCAATATGTCAAAGGTGTAGCTAAAACCTCCCAAGAGGTCTTTAGGACATACTGAACCAAGGCAACCTGAATAAGCTCTTGCAAGGGCCAAATCCCATAAAACGCCAAGACATAAAACAGAGATGAATCCACCAACTCGCCAAAAGCTGTCGAACCAATTGTTCTGACCCATAAAAAGCGTCCCTGGGTCCAAATCTTGAGTTTAGCCAGTACATAGCCATTAACAAAACTACCGCACCAAAAAGCCAACATAGAGGCTAAAGCAATACGCCAGGAATTACCGAATACCGAGACCATGCCTTGCTGGTATTGGGCCATATACTCACCCGGAGCCACTGGAAGCGAAATCACAATTTGTGCCATGATGGCAGCAAAGGCTAACGCTGAAAATCCAGCCCAAACAGCTCTGCGATCATAGGCATAGCCATAAACCTCGGTAAGAATATCTCCAAAAAAGTAAGAAATTGGGAAAAAAAGTATTCCAGCGCCAAAAATCACGGGTCCAAAGTAAGGCAACTCAATCACTGCAGCCTTACCGGCACCAATAAAGTTGGAGCACAATAAAACCACCACGAAAGCAGCCAGAATCAAGTCATAGTAGCGATGATGGCTTTTAGTGATAGTCATGGGTAATGAACTTTAGACTCAATTTATTGAATACTAAAAAAATGGATAATAGAAGCAAGAATATAGGGATTTCTGAATATCCACAGGGCTTAGTAGAAAAAATTTAATAGGACACGCAATCATGAGTAAACCGAGTTTCCATTGGGAAGACCCCCTCCTCCTTGATACCCAGTTGAGTGAAGAGGAACGCATGATCCGCGAAGCTGCTGCAGAATACGCCCAGCGGAAATTAATGCCCAGAATTCATGATGCTTACCGCAACGAAACCACCGACCCTACTATTTTTCGCGAAATGGGCGAATTGGGCCTACTTGGGATAACCATTCCCGAACAATATGGTGGCGCAAACCTAAACTATGTTTCATACGGCCTAATTGCTCGTGAAGTTGAAAGGGTCGATTCTGGTTATCGCTCCATGATGAGCGTTCAATCCTCTTTGGTCATGGTTCCTATCTATGAATTTGGCAGTGAAGAGCAAAAGCAAAAATATCTGCCTAAACTTGCTAGTGGCGAGTGGATTGGTTGCTTTGGATTAACCGAGCCAAATTTTGGCTCTGATGCCGGAGGCATGATTACGCGTGCAAAGAAAGTGCCTGGCGGATTTTCATTAACCGGTTCAAAAATGTGGATTTCCAATGCACCGATTGCTGATGTCTTTGTAATCTGGGCCAAGAACGACGAAGGCATTATTCGTGGCTACATCCTTGAAAAAGGAATGAAGGGATTAAGTGCCCCAAAAATCACCGGCAAGATGGGGCTACGCGCATCCATTACCGGAGAAGTTGTGATGGATGAGGTTTTTGTTCCAGATGAAAATGAGTTCCCTGAGGTAACGGGCCTTAAGGGCCCCTTTACTTGCTTGAATTCTGCACGCTACGGCATTGCATGGGGCGCCTTGGGTGCCGCTGAGTGGTGTTGGTATGCCGCTCGGCAGTACACGATGGATCGCAAACAATTTGGCCGCCCTCTTGCTGCTAATCAGCTAATACAAAAGAAGTTGGCTGATATGCAAACTGAAATAGCGCTAGGTCTGCAAGGGTGCCTCAGATTGGGTCGCATGAAAGACGAGGGAATTGCATCTCCAGAGATTACCTCGATCATGAAACGTAACTCTTGTGGAAAATCACTTGATATTGCGCGCATGGCGCGCGATATGCACGGCGGAAACGGTATCTCTGATGAGTATGGTGTTGTACGGCACATGCTCAACCTGGAGGTTGTTAACACCTATGAAGGTACACATGATATCCACGCACTCATTCTAGGGCGCGCGCAAACTGGTATTCAGGCCTTTAGTTAAGACTTTACCGTTGCCATGATGGCCTTTGCCGACTTGGCAAAGGCCTCATCGCTATCATCATCTAACTGCACAAATTTTTCCGCGTTGTATTTAGGAAAATTTCTCTCAATCGATGATTGATAAGAAGGGTCGTAGTGCATCACCAATAACTCCTCTACGAGGGACTCAAAATTCCTTGCATCGATTTCTTCTTCCCACTTGGCTATTTGTACTTTGCCATAACGAGAAGTGAGCAACCCCAGCTTATGCTTAAAGCTTTCCACATCCGATAGAAAGTGACGATACTCACGAATCAGCCAAGAAACTCGGGTTTGGGTACTAGAGCGTAACTCAATGCATAGCCCATTGCGAATCGTTTCCATTAGAGGATCAGGGATATGTACGCCCCCTACTTTTTTACTTTCAGACTCGACAAAAACAATCTGATTCTTATCTAGTGATTGAAAGGCATTCCAGAGTGCTGTCTCAAAACCTTTCTGCGTAGGCTGTTCAATATTGGGCTCGTTACCTAAGACAGAGCCACGATGAATTGCTAGACCCTCAAGATCAAGCACTTGAGCACCAAGCTTTTGAATTTCGTGAAGGACGCGTGTCTTACCGCTGCCAGTCATGCCGCAAATAACATTGAAAGAATAGTCCTTGGCAGCTTGCTCTAAGTCATCTATCACCGTACGACGAAATCCTTGGTAGCCGCCTTCAAGCTGCATTGCCTTCCAGCCAATTCGATTGAGAATGTGTGTGAAAGCACCACTTCGCTCTCCACCACGCCAGCAATAGATTAACGGGCGCCACTCTCTTGGGAAGTCAATAAATGAAGTCTCAAGATGATTGGCGATATTACGAGAAACTAAAGCAGCCCCAAGCTTCTTAGCGGCAAATGGTGAAACCTGTTTATAGAGTGTGCCAATTTGCGCGCGCTCCTCATTGTTTAGCACTGGACAGTTAATTGAGCCGGGAATATGGTCTAGAGCAAATTCTGCCGGGGAACGTACATCGATAATGACATCGAAATTGTTGCGCCCCGATCTGAAGTCATCAATCGAAAGAATGTGAGGATTGGTTGGCTGCAAGCAATACTCCTAAGCCATCATCTGCAGAAGATATTGCGGCCAAGGCGCTGATTTATTCGATTTTAGATCAACCCAAACCATCGTTGCACCACCTTCAGCGCTAATGAAATCTGGTTTACTGGATAGTGTTATCGAGGTGAAGAGATCAATGCTAGATTTGCCAATATTGCCAATGTATGTTTTCAGAATCAATTCACCCGGATAGCTTAGTTGCTGGTAGAAATTACAAAAGCCATTGATCATCAACATAGATCCAGTACCTGGAGCTACTTGTATGCCCAGCGATTCAATCCACTCTACCCTAGCCTGCTCCATATAGCGAAAGTAAACAGTATTGTTAACATGACGAAAGGCGTCCATATCACCCCAACGAATGGGCATGCGCATTTCATGAACAAGCCGCTTTTCCTTGGGTATCTCGATTCGCATGGACTGCTTAGCGCACCTGCAATGCTAACTGGTAAAGGTTGGTAGACCTCGCACCAGAACGGCAGAACGCTAAGATAGGGCTTGGCATAGTTTTTATGAGACGGGCCATCTCAACAACTTGTTCAGGAGTGAATGCTCCGCTAACAACTGGCAGATATACATAGTGAAGACCAAGTCTTTTAGCTTCAACTTCAATATCAGCATTCTTTGGTTGATCAGGGCCGCCTTCGTTATCAGGACGGTTGTTAATCACACTTTTATAACCCTCCGCTGCAATCTCTGCAAGGTGACTAGGGTCAATTTGGCCAAGAGTGCCGAATTGGTCGTTATGGCAGGCAATAGGAAGACTCATTTCAACCTCAAATAATTAATTAAATATAAACACGAAATAGTTACAATTCTAAATCAGGCGGATTGTTTATGAGCGGTAAAAAAATGCTCACAGATCCACATGCCGGCAAGCATGGCAATCACAAAGACAACAGCCTTGACTTGCCCTGAGCCAATAGAAACAATTGCAGGTCCTGGGCAGAAACCAGCAATACCCCAGCCAACACCAAAAATAATGCTACCAATTACCAAGGGTTGTGAAATATCTCGCCTAGTAGGCACATGAAGGGCGCCGCCAAAAAAAGCTTGGCTGCGTTTAGTTACTAAGTAGAAGCCAGCCAATCCAACTAGCACTGCTCCACCCATTACGAATACTAGCGATGGGTCCCATAGCCCAGCAAGATCCAAGAAATTTAAGATTTTCTGTGGGTTAGTCATGCCAGAAATCAATAAACCGAATCCAAAGAGGACACCAATTAAATATTGACTAATGAGGCTAAAGTGTTTTTTCATTTCAAACTCCAATCAAATGACGAAGCACAAAGGCCGTAACAAAGCCCGCCAACATAAATGAGATTGTTGCAACTAAAGATCGCGGTGATAAGCGCGATAAGCCGCAGATACCATGACCACTGGTACAGCCTGATCCATAAGCAGATCCAAAACCAACTAACAAACCAGCAATGATCACTGACACCCAATCAGCATCTATTACTTGTATCGGGTGAATATCAAGCAACCATGCCGCCCAAAGCGGCGCAGTTAATAAGCCCAATATGATGGCAAAGCGCCAAATTACATCACCTGCCTTGAAGTGTAGTAAGCCAGAAATAATCCCGCTGATTCCTAAAATGCGTCCATGTAGATTTACATATAACGCAGCTGCAAGGCCCAACAATACTCCACCCAAAAGCGCGGGTCCTGGAGTAAATTCCAACCAGTTGATCTGCATTTAATGTCCTATCTATGAAATCGATTAACTGCAGGGGTTCGGAGCAAGTCGATACTGCAAATAGCGTAACGCCAAATATGCCCCAAAAATGAATCCCGGTAGAGCGATAAACGAACTCAGTGCTAATGTGGATATACCGCTTAATCCCTGCCCTACTGTACAGCCCAAGGCTGTAACGCCACCAAAACCCATCAGTGCACCGCCAATAAGGTGATTAGCAGTGTCTTCAGAGTCTCTAAAAGTTTCCCAACGAAATGATTTCGTGAGAAGTGCAACAACAAATGAACCTGAGATCATCCCCATCACAGCAACAACGCCAATAGTGAGAACCTTAGATGTGTCGCTATACATCATGAGCCAATCTAAGAAATAGGCATACGGAGCTACGAATGAAAGGCTTTCCATTTTTCCTGAATTCGTAGCTAAGAAAACCTCTTCTAAGGTATTCGGATCTTCCGCAACAAAGGCAAAGTGTCCTGAGATAGCCCAAATAGAGCAGATGATGAGGCCGACGGTAATGCCAGCAAAAAGATTCTCAGCAGTCCAAAACGCCTTCTTAGCCAGTGCAAAAATAATAAATGCAGAACCAATCACTAGGCCGAGAACAAGATGCAAAGAAGATCGCATCATGCCAGTTGCAGAGCTCAGCAAGCTTGGTAGGTCCTGAGGGGTATTAAGATTGATAAAAACAGAATCTAATGTATTGATACGTATAACACCCAGGAAGCCACGGATCGTCATATAAGCGCTTAGACCAAGCGCCAGAAAAACAATGACTGACTTAAGATTGCCGCCGCCAATGCGAATCAGAGTTTTACTTCCGCATCCAGAAGCTAAAACCATACCAAAGCCAAATAAGATGCTGCCAATAATGGTTGAGAGCCAAAGAAACTTATTGCCGGTATAAAAACTCGTAAGCGGATCAATGAGGCCAATATAGGACATCACAGCAAAACCAATGATGGCTACCCCAATAGCAAGGAACCACTGCTTAAGACGATCCCAACTATTCATGATGAAAATATCTGAGACGGCACCCATGCTGCAAAAGCCCGTTTTTTGCATGGTCGCACCAAGAATAAACGTCGCAATGAAGCTTGCAAGCAAAGCTGATTTAGTTAGTAAAGCAATATCGACAACATCCATGATTTAAAAATTCTGCTTAAGGTTTAAATTTATAAAATTGTTGACTGAGGTATTTTGAGACATCACTCTCATCCTCTGGAAAAAGATCTAATCGCAATTCACTATTGCAAACTGAAATCATCGAGTTTAATTTTGCGAGCGTTGTGACTTTACCGTCAGATCTGGTGTAGATCATGTCACCGTTTCCAAACCCCGTTTTCTTTGCATGGCAGGCATAGCATTTCTCTTGATCTATTAGCTTGCCATTGGCAAGCGGCTCATTCGCAAACGCGGATAAGCTCGGCAAAAATGCTGCCATCACTGCAAGTGATAAGGATTTAACTGGAAACTGCATGCAAATCAGAGATTTAGTGTCTAAAGTGCTATTTTAGAGCCTATATGACAAAACAGCTATTCGCCTTGAATGGATAGGTAGACGTTATAAGCATTCATCCTATTGGCAGACCGAAATAAAGGCATCCCCTCGTACTCAGACCAGTCTGTTTTGGTATAGACCACATCAAATGAATCCATATTTCTTGCAGCTTCGCCCATGGAGCTACGTAGATATCGCAGGTATTCGCGGGTAAATGCGACATCATGGACAGGGTCTGGAGAATATGCACCATGCCCAGGAATCACAATTTTGGGTTTTAAGCCCTCAATACGGTCGAGCGACGCCAACCACCCTTTGCTATCAGCGTTACCAACAAATGGAATTCGACCTCTAAAAACAAGGTCCCCGACAAACAGGACGCTCTCACTAGGCACATAGACCATTAAATCTTCAGACGTATGCGCAGGACCAACTTTTGAAATCAAAAAATCTACTCCGCCAACCGTTAATGATTTTTCAGACTTGATCCACAGATCAGGAGTCACTAAGTGAGTACTTGAATTGACCCATGGAGCAAAATCTATCCTGGAGGATTCCAGTCTTTGGCGTGCTGGATCAGAATTTAAGTAGTCCTTGCTGAGCTCTTGTGCATATATTTTTGCACCTGCTTTTTTGAAGACTTGAAGGCCATATATATGGTCTGCATGGTAATGGGTAACAATGACTGCTACCACTTTTTGTTTTGTGATTTTTGCAATCTCATTGAGCAACTTTTGCGCAAGAGCTGGCGATCCCAAAGCATCAACTACCACGACACCTGTAGGCGTTTCTACAAACCCTGCATTAGAAATAAAGTTCTGGTTCTTACTCGAGCCCATTTCTGGGAAACCTTGAACAAAATAGGTATTTTGTGCAACCTGAACTGGCTTTAGATTAACAAGATCAACGGGTTCGGCAAAGCAAAGGCTCGACAGAATGAGGCTCAATATCGAAGCAATAAAATACTTCATTGATCCAAGGCTAGATAATGGATGACTTAAGTCGACCTAAGGCTTGATATAGGCGTAGTGATCTTTTACTTGGAGATCAGCAATTCGCACGACACCAGAGGGTGTAAAGTCGGCGTCAAGAATGAAGACATCCTTCTTAATGCCTCTATTTTTAAGAGTGATCTCACAGACCTCAAAGCGAACGCCACGTGATTTCAGGGCGCCAATCAATGGTGCATATTCCACATTATTTTTCTTGTCTTTCGCGCCTTCAATCAGCATATCAATGCCATTGGCGTGTGTGACGACAATAATCTGAGTTGTTGGTGATACATCTAAATGGTTTCGGATATTTCGTAAGCCCTTTAAGCCCTGTGATTCTGCATCATCAATGTGATAAACCACTTTTGTTGGGCTTGCCGCTTGTTGTGCATGGACATTGAGTGCAAATCCCAAAAAAGTGCAACCCACCAACATAGTGTTGATGAATAATTTAGCTAACTTAGACATTTGGACTTTCATATTGATTGAGGTCTAGATGGGAGCGATACCAGGATTTCCTGAAACGCCTTTGATTGTTGGTTCATTAAGTTTGACGGCCTTGACAGTTTTAATGTCACGCAAATGCCGGGCAATAACATCCCAGATTGGCTCTCCGCCAAGATTCTTAGCAGCCTCACTCACCGGGGCCCATCCTGCAACCTTGTAGGATTTATCGGCATCAATCAAATTCCCATTGAGGCGCATTTCAGAAATACGTCTCCCCATTGAAGCAGCTGGATCGATGGTGTAATGTAGGCCGCCAACCCGAACCATATCACCACCTTGCTGGTAATACGGATCTGGATTGAAGAGATTATCAGCAACATCTTCTAAGATGGTCTTAATGGTTTCCCCCGTCATCATGTTGACGGTAGTGTACGGATATGTAATTGCTGTTTGATCCAACAAATTTTCCATTGTGATAGTTTGGCCTGGTAATAAGGTAGTTCCCCATCTAAATCCAGGTGAAAAAGCAATTTCTGCATTCTTCTGAGCCATCAAGCCATCTAATATCACTTGGTCAAAGCTGCCATTGAAGTTGCCGCGACGATAAAGCAGGCTATCTGTGACTGCCAACTTTTCCTGTAACTTCGATTCATAAGGCTTTCTAATTTTTTGAATCAAGGCTGACATGGATTTATCTTCTGGAATCAAGTTCGAGAAGATTGGCATGAGTTTGTATCTAAAATCGACGGGCGTACCACCTTTGACATCAAAATCCAGTACGCCAAGGTATTTGCCGTTTGAGCCAGCATTGGTAACTAAGGTCATGCCGCCAGGATTCTTAACTTGGACTGGGACAGGAACACCATCATGGGTATGGCCACCCAAAATGGCGTGCAACCCACTCACTCGCGAAGCTAGCTTTAAATCCACGTCCATGCCGTTGTGGGACAAGAGGACAATGACTTTTGCGCCCTTTCCTTTAGCCTCATCAATTGTCTTTTGCAGGTTCTCTTCCTGAATGCCAAAAGTCCAGTTCGGAACCATGTAACCAGGGTTTGCAATTGGGGTGTATGGGAAGGCTTGCCCAATAATCGCCACAGGAATGCCATTCATCTTCCGAATCGTATAAGATGGAAATACGGGATCACCAAAATCAGATGTCTTAATATTCTGAGCTAAGAATTCAATCTTACCTTTGAAATCCTTATTGACAATCTCCATAACGCGCTCTTCCCCGAGCGTCATTTCCCAGTGAGCCGTCATGATATCGACGCCAAGAGCTAAAGCAGCATCGGCCATATCCTGGCCATTGGTCCACAAGGCAGTGCCTGAGCCCTGCCATGTATCACCACCATCCAATAGCAATGATCCCGGGCGGGAAGCCTTCATCTGCTTAACGAGTGTCGATAAATGAGCAAACCCACCTACTTTTCCATAAGTCTTTGCCGCCTCTGTGAAGCTTAGGTACGTAAATGCGTGTGCATCTCTTGTTCCTGCAGGGATGCCATTTGCTTTTAGGAAATATTCGCCAACTAAATGGGGTGTACGACCTTGCTGAATCCCAATTCCTAAATTAACATTCGGTTCGCGAAAGTAAATCGGCAATAGCTGCGCATGACAATCAGTAAAGTGCAGTAAATGAACATTGCCAAACTTGGGCAACTCGTAAAACTTCTTGGCCGACTCCTGAGCAAAAGCAAAATCAGAATTGAGGCTCAAACCACCAGCCGAAGCGATAGCGAGAGTCTGCAAAAACTCTCTACGATTAATTGACATGATGTAAAGCCTATTGATTAACTGGAGACTGCGGATCCAATAGTAGCGCCATGAGATCTTGTATCTGCTTTTCGTTCAAAAGTTTGAAGTGCGCAAACCTCGGCATATTGCTGCAGGCGTTATAGGCCTTCGAGTTATTGATTCGATTCCAGGTATAAGTCAAAACTTCCTGAGAGTAGCCCCTATTTTTGCCGTAATTCCACAAGCTTGGCCCAATATTGCCGTATGAAATCTCTTTTTTGTCGATCTCATGGCAGTTATAGCAACCGCCGCCGACAGGGGTTGTGGCTGTATCTGTCCATGTTGCCCCACGTCCGCTTTGAGCAATAGCCTCCCCGCTTTTCCAGTCACCTATGTATTTACCATCCGAAGGCTGTTTGATGGTGGCCATATTCATTTTCTGTATCTCTGTAGCTTTAGAAGCGCCAGCTTTGCTGGTTGCAAACTTTGGATCAGAACAAAACTTTTGCGTTGCATCCTGATCGATACGATCCAGTCCGGCGATGCCTTCAGCTCGGAAACTATTCTTCATCATCTTCTCGAACTGAGGATCAGCTTTCTGTTGCGCGGAAACATTAGCGGAAATAGCCAATGCACCACAACCAAGAAATGCCAAGAAAAGGTGTTTTGTCGATGTCATCATGAGTGTCTTCATATTCTTAGCGCTTCAATCCAGGAGTTTGAATGATTCCACCATTGGCGTTCTTTGCCATATACATCGACAAGGCGATAGTTACGTCAGAGCCATAAATTGGGAATGGGAAGCGTTGCTGCCTAAAGCAGTCATTCAACCTTTGTTGCATAGTCCAAAATTGACCACTAGAAACTCGATATGCAGGCCAGTACCCCCAACCTAGTGCAGCTCCTTCTTGAGTTGTTATGTTGGGTAAATCTTGCAAGCGAATACGCTTACCTGTTGCCCCATGGCAGGAGGCACATGAAAAGTCAAACGGACCACCCTCAAAGAAGAAGGCGCGCTTACCCATGTCATACATTTCTTTTTCTTTTGGATGGGCAGCACTAACATTAATCTTCTTGCCTTTTGAATGGGTAACGATGTAAGCAACAATCGCATCCATATCCTTTTTAGGGCCAGCCCCAAACTTAGCATCAATAATGCCCTGTGAAGATATGCCTTGAAGCACATCCATGCACGTCATCAAACGCGATTCAAGATCCTGTACGCGGTTGGTATCCTTGAAGTACTTTGGTAGTACTGCTGCTGCGCCATCGACCACTCCAGGGCCAAGACCTAAGTCGCACTTTTCTAAAGTAGCGTTTTTCGGGCCGGCAGGTTTTTTCCATAAATCCTCGCCAGACATCTCATATAACTCAGATGGATTGCCGTCCGCAATCATTTCTCGGTATTTGGCGATGTCATCAGCGGCAGTTTGCGCAAATACGCTTTGACCAAACGCAATCAACAGCGCTGAAATAAGACATCTCTTTAATAAAGCGGATACAGGAGCCATGGATATACCTATTATTCTTTGATCATTAAGAAACGGTTGCTTCGTCGGTGCGCTTATCGCCTTTAGTGTCAACCCAATTGACGACCAACTTATCCCCTTTGGCACCCTTATATTTGAAATTCAAAAATGGGTCCTTTGAGACTGCTGGGCCAAACTGAGCATTGAATACATCTTTGCCTTGGGCTTTCACATTGAGTGCGCTGATAAACCACGCTGGAATGACTTTTCCAGAAGCGTCTTTACGTTGCCCTGATTCCATATCATGCTTCATCAAAATTTTTACATCGACAATACCATCTTTTTCGGTAGCTCTTACGTGCATTGGATCTGACATTTTTATTCCTTAATATTTTATTAAACAGTTATTTTGATTTGACCCAATTAACCGCCGCAACCACCAAGAGTCACTTTGATCTCCTTAACGGCCATTGACCATTTACCATCAGCCTTGACTAAAGCATAAACATTCGATGTTTGACCCATCTTGATGCGGGTAGTCACAAAAGGTTCGGTACCCGCTGGGAGAAAAAATTGTGCAGCAAGAGTACTTGGATTTTTTTCAACCAGAATAGCCATTTGTTCGGCCTTGAGTGTGGTTGAAATTCCTACCGGAACTACCGCACCATTCTCAGCAATATCAGGAGCATTTAGCGTTACAGCCGAAGATTTATCAGGGCTTGATGCACCTAATGATTTAAAAACATCATCGAGGCTTTTGCCTTCAAATGCTGCTTTATTCCATTCCTCTGCCTGAGCGACGCTGATCAAACCAGCCGAAGCCATTAATCCAAATACTGCTGAATACTTTATTAACGCTCTACGTTGCTGATTCATAAAAACTCCTTTTTGAAACTTATTAATGAATTAAATTATCTTACTCGAGTCTATCCTGTATTACTGACTAGTGAGAACCCAGTGAACCAGTGCGTGAAGTGTCTCATTAGAAACGTCAGGGTGCGATGGCATAGGAATAGGTCCCCATACCCCAGAACCGCCCGCTTTTACCTTCGCAACCAGCTTGTCCTCTGCTCCAGATTGGCCTTGGTATTTTTTGGCTATTTCTGAGGTAGACGGTCCCACCAGTTTTGTTGCCTTGGCATGACATGCCGAGCAGTTATTTTCCTTAAACAAGTCTTCTGGAGTCTTTGGCTTAGCAATAGTAGAGTGTGCTACAGCTGGGGTAGCTCCTGAACCAGGCAACTTCTCTAGCGGTGGCTTGGTCGAGTCTGAGCCTCTAAATGGGCCATATTCACGATTTTGCTCTGCAATATTGCCATGAGCATTTCTGGCATAGTCAGGCAAAACTGAGCCAATTTGCACAAATGCTACGCAGTTATGCATACAAGCGCTGGCTTGAACATCGGGCTTGCCTTTTGAATTCCATAAACCATGCTTCAGTGTCATGCCATTTCGGTTAGGCATCCTTTTTTGTACTTCAGCAATATTGGCATCCGAAAGCACAAAATCATCAGGGACAACCTCGGCCATACTCAATAGGTAAGCCACTACAGCAAAAGTGTCATCGGCAGAAAGGGATCTTGGGGAATTCCAAGGCATTGCGCGGTATATATAATCCCACAGCGAAGAAACGGTGGCAACCTTCATGATGGTTGTTCTTTGTGGTTGCTTTCTATCCGAAAGAGAAGCTACCCTACCTGTTTTAATATCGTCCTGGGTTGTACCGCCAATAATTGGGGTGAAGATTTCATTGGATTCGCCGAAGGTGCCATGACAAACGGCGCATTTAGACTCCCAAATCTGCTGACCCTTCTCAGTAGAGCCGGAGCCCTTCGGTAGACCTTTAAAGTCCGGTCGCACATCAATATCCCAGGCTGCAACTTCTGCAGGAGTAGCGTCCCTACCAATTCCCGGAAAACGAGTATTAGCATTTTGAGCATCAGCAGTAGCCACGATTAATAGCGTTGTAGATAATAGAATTACGGAAGTAGCAAGCTTAACCAACTTGAACATTGCTAACTTCCCCATTTAAATCTATTTTCCAAGACTGGATCGCATTATTGTGATAAATCGATCTTGTGCCGCGTGCATCTCTTAACAACTTAATAGGTGGTTGAACATAACCCGTTTCATCAATGGCTCTGGACTGAAGTATTGCGGGTGATCCATCCCACACCCAATCAATATTGAAGCGTGTTAATGCTTTGGTAAGAACCGGGGTCTCTAATCGAGCCATTCTCCAGTTATTGCCGCCGTCAAACGAAACGTCCACACGTTTTACCTTTCCTCGACCAGACCAAGCTAAACCACTCACGTTGTAAAAGCCTTTATCCAACAACTGTTGACCGCCTGATGGCGTTGTAATCACTGATTTGCACTCTTGAATGGAGGTGTATTGACGAGCCAGGCCATCCGGCATTAGATCGTTGTAATGAACTGCCTCATCTTTAGTGGCATATGGCATATCGCCAACCTCTAAACGGCGCAACCATTTAACCCAACTAACGCCTTGCACACCAGGAACGACTAGTCGAAGCGGGAAACCATTTTCTGGGCGCAACATTTCACCATTCATGCCCCAAGCAACGATGGCATCATTTAGCAC
This sequence comes from Polynucleobacter sp. Latsch14-2, assembly GCF_018881925.1. Classification (GTDB taxonomy): domain Bacteria; phylum Pseudomonadota; class Gammaproteobacteria; order Burkholderiales; family Burkholderiaceae; genus Polynucleobacter. The sequence continues at coordinate 35,013 of NZ_JACVPL010000006.1, forward strand.
ATCGTCCAAATTAATGGTGCGAGTCATACCTGAACCATCACCACCTTCGGCCAACAGATATTTCCCTTTTTTAAGATCTGCTCCGCATTCCTCTAAGAGTACGGATAAAGGTACGCCAGTAAATTCGCAGCAAGAAAGCATGCCATGCGTGTACTGCACAGTAGGAACAGCGACGTTACCCCACTCCAAGCCAGTATTCGCACCACACTCAATAAAGTGAATACGCGATACAGAGGGCAAGCGCATTAAATCATTCATGGTGAAAACGCGGTTGTGTTTCACTAGACCATTCACCATTAAGCGATGCATCTCAGGATCAATGTTGTACCAGCCTTGATGCTGCCTTTCAAAATGCAGGCCGTTTGGAGTAATGATGCCAAAGAGCCCTTGCAATGGTGTGAATGCAACGGATGCTGCCGAAACACGTGTCAAGCCTGGTGACTCACGGCGAATGAGATTGGCTTCATAAATAGATGGAGTGCCATATGGCATGGTCGCTACATTTTTGCCTAAGGTCGTCTGCCATACTTGTTTTTCAAGAATTGCTGGATCGCCCTCTGATGATGCAAGTGCATTCACAGAAGCACTTAGGCCAACGGCACTGCCAAGGGCGGCCATAAACCCATTACGCATAAAGCCTCGACGAGTATCGTCCATGCCATTTTTGTTTAAGTCTGCAATAGCATCTTGCGTCAAAAAATTCTCAGGTGCCTGTTGAATCTGGCCTCTTCGTTTTGCATCTACTTGAGTCATTGAATAAAAGCTCCTCTTAATGCATGTTCTTAAGATAATTTGTGCGATTTTTTACAGGGCATTAACTGGAATTTTTAGATAAGAAATCCCATTCGCTTCTTTGGGTGGCATCTCACCAGCCCTAATATTGATTTGTATCGACGGCAGAATGAGTGCCGGCATCTCCAATGTGGCATCTCTTGTGGTGCGCATCTCGATAAACTGCTCTTCAGAAATTCCATCATGCATATGGATGTTGGATTTTCTTTCTTCAGCTACAGTCGTTTCAAAATTAACTGGTCGGCCATTCGGTGGGTAGTCATGACACATGAACAAACGTGTCTGAGGTGGAAAGCTCAAAATCTTTTTCATCGATTGATACAAGGTATGAGCATCACCTCCCGGAAAGTCGCAACGCGCTGTACCAACATCTGGCATAAACATAGTGTCACCGACAAATATGGCATTGCCAACTTGGTATGCCATGCATGCCGGAGTGTGTCCGGGTACAAAAATTGATTTAAAACTGAGCTTGCCAAAGTGCACCACTTGGTCATCTTTTAAGAGCTCATCAAACTGGGAGCCATCAACAGGAAAACTAGGCTCCAGATTGAAGACGCCTTTAAAAACCTCTTGCACCATAGAAATGTGGCTTCCAATAGCAATTTTTCCACCCAAATGGGTTTTTAAATATGGGGCGGCGGTAACGTGATCAGCATGCGCGTGGGTTTCTAGAATCCACTCCGTTTTGAGCTCATTCTGCCTAACAAACTCTATGACTTTATCGGCAGGACTGGTGTGTGTACGCCCAGATTTTGTATCATAAGCAAGTACGGAATCAATAATGATGCAACTAGAACCCAGCACCTCGTAAACTACATAGGTCACAGTCCCCGTTTCTGGATCAAAAAAGCCCTTCACTTCTGGATTCATCACACACTCGTCTAGTAAAATTTTTAAGTGCAATTATTTAATAATACTGGTAAAAACACACTAATAACTAACCCTCATATAGATATTACTATTAGTTATATATGACGGTTTTCTATATAACCAATGCTCTAGAAGGAGACAGAATTGAGTCAAAAACAGCAAAATATGATATTTGACGTACTCATTGCAGGTGGCGGCTCTGCAGGCATTGGGCTAGCGGCAAGCCTAAAAGGTCGAGATAAAGCCTTGAAAATTGCCATCATTGAACCATCAGAAGAACATTACTATCAACCGTCCTGGACACTCGTCGGTGGGGGCGCGTTTAATGTCAAGGATAGCAGGCGGAATACCAAAGATGTGATGCCCGCTGGAATTACGTGGATAAAGGATCAGATAGTAAATTTCAATCCTGAGCAGAATGAAGTAATCATTAGCCACGGCGAACCAATTAAATACAAATACTTAGCAGTTGCCACCGGACTGAAGCTTAACTGGGATGCCATTCCAGGCTTAATTGACACCATGGGCAAAAATGGTGTGACATCTAACTATAGCTACGCATACTCCCCATACACATGGGAGCTAGTTAAAAAAATGAAATCAGGCAAGGCAATCTTTACCCAACCACCACTGCCAATTAAATGTCCTGGCGCTCCGCAGAAAGCATTGTATCTATCATGCCATGAATGGGAAAAGCGTGGAAAACTCAAAGACATTGAGGTTGAATTAAATAATGCAGGCGGAGCTCTATTCGGCGTGGCAGACTTTGTTCCACCTTTGATGGAGTATGTAAAAAAATACAATGCCACATTAAATTTTAGCTGCAACCTCATATCAGTTAACGGGCCAGAACAAAAAGCAACGTTTGCCGTTAAGGATGCGGAAGGCAACATTACGCAAGTTGAAAAATCGTTTGACATGTTACATGTAGTGCCCCCTCAAGGACCACAAGAATGCGTTAAAGGAAGTCCGATAGCAGATGCCGCCGGTTGGGTTGAGGTTGATCAACATACTTTGCAACACACGCGCTATCCGAATATATTTGGCCTAGGCGATTGCTGCTCTTCTCCGAACTCTAAAACCGCAGCCGCTGCTAGAAAGCAAGTGGTAGTCGTGGCTGAAAACTTAATGGCGTGTAGATCGAATCAACCAATGCCATTGAAGTATGACGGATATGGTTCATGCCCTCTAACAGTGGAAAACGGAAAAATTGTTTTAGCTGAATTTGGATATGGCGGAAAACTCTTACCAACATTCCCATGGCTCATTAATCCGTTAAAGGCTACCAAACTAGCGTGGCTTCTAAAAAAACATGTCCTACCTTGGTTGTATTGGAATGCCATGCTCAAGGGAAGGGAATGGTTAGCGCGGCCTTTTGAAAACTAAACAATGGAAAGTTTTTTAACGGCACCAGCGCTAGGTATTTTTGTCGGGGTGCTAATGGGCTTAACTGGGGCAGGAGGCGGAATTCTATCTGTCCCCCTCCTCGTTTTTATATTTCATATGCCAATCTCTGAAGCTGGTCCTATTGCCTTAACAGCAATAGCCCTAGCAGCAAGTGTTGGGGCGCTTATCGGCCTAAAAGAAAAAGTACTGCGTTATAAAGCGGCAATGTTTATGGCGAGTTTTGGCTTAATCTTATCGCCAGTGGGTCTATGGGTTGGACAACATGCACCCAACACCCCAATGTTGATTCTATTCAGCGCAGTCTTGATTTATGTCGCAACTCGGATGTTTGTCCAAGCGTCTCAATCATTGGCAGGAACGACTCCTCCACTAATTAAGCCCCCGCCATGCCGACTCGATATGTCGATTGGAAAATTAATATGGACAGTTCCCTGCGCAAGAGCGCTGATATTTTCAGGAGCAACTGCCGGCTTTCTGTCGGGGCTATTGGGCGTTGGGGGCGGATTCATCATCGTGCCTTCTTTGAGAAAATTTACCGACTTACCAATGAAGGCAATTGTCGCCACCTCTTTAGGAGTGCTTGCCATTGTCTCGGCTGGAGGTGCAACTATTTCTCTTGCGAGCGGCACACTCAATATCTCTATTGCAGCACCTTTTGCTATTGGCTCTTTAATTGGTCTCTTAATTGGGAAAATATTAGAAAAAAATATTAGTGGTCCGAGGGTCCAGCAAATTTTTGCTATCTTTACTTTTTTAGTTGCGCTTAGCCTTATTTACAAATGTCTTTATTAGGTCTCATTGAGCAACCCTTACATGGCAATACAATTAGTGCGTGTTTGATACAGACGCCATCCTTTTATCACTCAAATTAGCGCTTTGGACGCTAGCTTTGCTCCTGCCTTTTGGGATATGGGTTGGCCACTCCCTTGTTAGGTCTGGATCATGCAAGGGGTGGATTGAGGCTTTATTAGCCCTCCCCTTGGTATTGCCACCGACTGTTCTTGGTTATTTCTTCTTGGTGGGGTTTGGAGGTGGCAGTATTTTTGGCATACCTCTGGTGTTTTCATTTGCAGGCATTCTGATTGCATCATTGATAGTCAACCTACCTTTTGCAATTCAACCGATACAACGCGCATTTGAATCCATTGATCCAGAAATACGTGAGGCTGCGCAAGTTAGCGGACTATCAGCTTGGCAAACATTTCGACTCATTGAGCTGCCTCTAGCTTGGCGTGGCATTACTAGCGCAGCCGTTCTCACCTTTGCTCATACCCTTGGGGAATTTGGAGTAGTGCTAATGGTTGGCGGCGCCATTCCCGGTGAAACCAAAACAGTTTCGATCGCTATTTACGACAAGGTGCAAAGTTTCGATACTGCTGGAGCAGGCTTGCTCTCTCTATTGTTGCTGGCTATCTCTTTAGTAGCTATTGCACTGTCATATGGTGTTCTTAGCCCTAGAAAATCATCTTCCCTTAATCGAGCTCTCTAGTGTTAAAAATTAAGATAGCTCAAGACTTGCCAATGCCACTTCAAGTAAGCTTAGAGTGTCTACCAGGTGAACTACATGCCTTAGTGGGTCCATCAGGAAGCGGTAAAACCAGCGTTCTGCGAACCGTTGCTGGCTTGCGCAATCCTAGCGCTGGACGTATTGAATGTGACGATGAGCTTTGGTTTGAGGGTGATGAGTTGCGCGGAGTGAGTGTTGCCTTATCGCCTGCAAAGCGTTCTTGCGGATTTCTGTTTCAGCAGTACGCCCTCTTTCCCCATTTAACTGCTTTAGAGAATGTTTGTATTCCACTGCAAAATTCTGTGTTAAAAAGTCCACAACAAAAATCAATAGCGCTTAAGTGGTTAGAGCGGATGGGTATTGCTGACTTGGAGGCCAGAATGCCAAGCCAACTATCTGGAGGACAACAGCAGCGTGTTGCCTTGGCAAGAGCGCTTGCTAGACAACCAAAGATCCTGCTCTTAGATGAGCCTTTTTCAGCAGTCGATGCACCAACACGTCAAAGTCTATATAAAACCCTAGCTGAGCTTCGCAAGGATCTGAATATCCCGATTGTTCTAGTAACCCACGATTTACGCGAGGCAGATTTACTGGCTGATCGGATTACTGTAATTGATCAAGGTATCAGCCTCCAAACAGCATCGCCCCACGTACTCTTTCAAAAACCACGAAACTCTCGAGTTGCAGAATTAGTTGGCATTAACAATATATTTGAAGGCATCTTCAACGCAGGCAACCTGACTTGGGATGGGTACAACAAGCAATTTAATGTGATTGATAAAGGCAAGATCCCGCCTGGCACCCCAGTAGCCTGGGTTATACCTCCTGAAGGTCTTAGCCTTCATTCAGAATCTAGCACAGCCAGAATTGCAGTAACAGTTGAAAACATCAGCGCACTGGGACAGATTGCGGTTATCCAATTGCGCATCAAAGAAAGTGATCACCGTATTGCTTGGGAAGCTTCAGCGGCAGAAGTAAAACGCCTATCGCTTGATATTGGTAAATTAACGTATCTTGAGTTGGATGAAAGTAAGATTCATATCATGCCACTGCGCTCCATCAATGATCCACGGCTCTTTCGCGAGTAATCCTTAGATCATTGGCTTGGGTTTAATTTATTTCGGTTTTTGTGCAACCAGTCCAAGCAATGCAGACATACCACTATGTCTAGCACCTTCAGACAATTCTTGCTCATAAGAATTAAGATCCAAAATATTGAGCTCACTCGCTAGTTGACGTATTCCCTCTTCGGTATAGAGATGCTCTAAAAGAGAAGGGCCACCAGTTTTATATTCCAACTGTTTTGGGGTATAGCCTTGAAGAATAAAAATACCGCCGGGCTTTAATGCTAAGTGCACTTGTTTGAAGATACGCTCTAGCATTGCCCGATCCGCAAACTGAATAAAGATGGCAACGATGGCATCGTATGCGTTCGCCTGCCAGATCCATCCATCTGTATCGCAAAGTGTGTGCCTTATTTCTACGGAATTATCTTTGGCCAATTTTTTTGCTTTAGCCAATGCAATATCAGAGACATCAAAGGCATCAACATGCATGCCCTGCTTGGCCAACCAAACACCGTTACGCCCCTCACCATCAGCGATGCATAAGACTGTATAACCTGGCTTTAAATATTGAATAGCTTGGTTAACGAGATACTCATTTGGCTCTTTACCAAAAATAAATTCCTCTTTATTGAAACGCTCGTTCCAAAACTTAGTTTGCTCAACAAAGCTCATGTGGGCTCGTGATTTATTTCTTTAAGCCACCAACAAGATCATTTTTTAGATCCAGTACATTCTCAAGACCCACTGCAATACGCACTAGACCATCCGTAATGCCGGCAGCTTTGCGAGCTTCAGGTGTTACACGACAATGTGTCGTAGTTGCTGGATGTGTAATGGTCGTGCGAGTATCGCCAAGGTTTGCGGTGATAGAGCAAAGCTTAGTTTGATTAATGAGTTTAAACGCAGCCTTCTTGCCGCCTTTTAATGTAAAAGACAAGATAGCGCCGCCCGCCTTTTGCTGACGCTTGGCCAAGGCATACTGAGGATGCGACTTTAATCCAGGATGGTAAACACGTTCTACGCCAGGCTGCTTTTCTAACCAGAGTGCCAGATCTAGGGCATTTTGACTTTGCTGCTTCATGCGCAACTCAAGAGTCTCAAGGCCCTTTAAGAAAACCCAGGCATTGAAAGCAGAAAGTGTTGGGCCGGCGGTGCGCACATACGGGAATACCTTGCCCATGACAAAATCATTACTACCTACTATTGCCCCGCCTACAACTCTACCCTGACCATCTAAATATTTGGTAGCAGAATGAATCACAACATCTGCACCTAATGCCAAAGGCTTTTGCAAGGCTGGCGTGCAAAAACAGTTATCAACTGCAAAAAGTGCTTTAGCTTTTTTAGCAATTTTAGATATTGCTTTGATATCGGCGATTTCAGTCAATGGATTTGAAGGTGTCTCTAAATAAAAGAGTTTTGTATTCGGCTGAACGGCGACCTGCCAAGACTTGACATCAGCCAAGTCAACATATGTCGTCGTCACACCAAATTTACCCATGATGCCGCTAAATAACTGAATCGTGGCGCCAAAAACAGAGCGCGAGCAAATTACATGATCACCAGCCTGCAAATGAGCCATTGCTAAAGTCAAAATAGCAGCCATGCCAGATGAAGTGGCAATACATGCCTCACCACCCTCTAAAGCAGCAAGACGATCTTGAAACATGCTGACAGTAGGATTCGTAAAACGGGAATAAATGAATCCTTTATCGGCATGTGCAAAACCATCGGCTGCAAGTTCAGCGCTATCAAAACAGAAGCTAGATGTTAAAAACATAGCTTCAGAGTGCTCTTGAAACTCTGCAGTACGACGTGTGCCAGCGCGAACCGCTAGGGTTTCAAGTGCAAGCTTAGAAAAGTCAGGTTTTTGGCGTTTAGTTTTACTATTCATAACTCTATTTTGACACCAAATAGCGGATTTGCCTCTGTGAGACACATCCGCTGTCGCTTTTTAGTCTTCGGTAGCCAAATGCAGGTGAAGTTGTGAGCGCGCGAAGTCACTAGAGTCGCGCTGGCGATCCGCCTGCGCCTCAGTACTATTACGAGCTGCCTCTAGAGCATCCAAATAGGATTCATTGATGTCACCGGTAATGTAATGACCGTCAAAGCATGAGGCTTCAAAATGCTGAATATTAGGGTTGATATCGCTAACAGCGCGCTTCATATCCTCAACACTTTGATATATCAGTTGATCTGCACCAATCATTTTATTAATTTCATCATCAGTGCGGCCATAAGCAACCAGCTCACTGCGGGTAGGCATATCAATTCCGTATACATTAGGAAAGCGCACAGGGGGAGCTGCAGAGGCGAAGATTACTTTTTTGGCGCCAGACTCGCGAGCCATTTGTACGATTTCAAATGAGGTTGTGCCGCGAACAATGGAATCATCTACGATCAGTACTGTCTTATCCTTGAATTCGACATGCATGGCGTTCAATTTTTGACGGACTGATTTTCTGCGTACGGCTTGGCCAGGCATGATGAAAGTTCGACCAATGTAGCGATTCTTAAAAAAGCCTTCTCGGTAGTCAACACCCAAACGCTTGGCAACTTGCATTGCAGCTGGGCGACTTGAATCTGGAATGGGCATAACAACATCAATTTCACCGGGGATCGTTTCTTTACGAATCTTCTCGGCAAGGTAATCACCCATGCGCATACGTACGTTATAGACTGTGACGCCGTCAATCGTTGAATCGGGACGCGCCATATAGACGTACTCAAAAATACATGGAGTGAGAACGGCATCTGCGACGCACTGACGAGAAGAAAAGTTGCCATCTAAGTCAATATAAATTGCTTCACCCGGATTAACATCGCGCACAAAAGTAAAACCAAGGCCTTCCAGTGCTACCGATTCAGATGCAATCATCCATTCTGGCCCCTTGGATGTATCAATGCGTCCTATGCATAAAGGGCGTATTCCGAATGGATCGCGGAATGCCAACAAACCATAGCCAGCAATGAGCGAGACTACAGCATAAGAACCCTTGACGCGCTTAGTTACGCCTGTAACAGCATTGAACATTGCGCTTTCATCCAATGCCGCACTATTTGTTTCTTTTTGAAGCTCATCAGCTAACACATTGAGGAGCACTTCCGTATCAGAGCTAGTGTTGATATGGCGACGGTCACGATACGCCATCTCTACGCGTAAGCTTGGCGCATTAGTTAGGTTGCCATTGTGGGCCAAAATAATCCCATACGGGGCACTGACATAAAATGGTTGAGCCTCTTCTTCACTGCTAGCCGAGCCAGCAGTTGGATAACGCACCTGCCCGATGCCCGCATTACCATGAAGGCTGCGCATGTTTCGAGTCCGAAATACATCTCGCACTAATCCATTGGCCTTATGCATTGTGAAAGAGTTGCCGTGCATTGTAGCGATGCCCGCAGCGTCTTGACCACGATGCTGCAAGAGCAACAAGGCGTCATAGAGAAGCTGGTTTACTGGGGAGTGGGAAACTGTTCCGACGATGCCGCACATAGACCTAAGCCCCTATTTTTAATGAAGGTGTAACTGTGGGGGGAATTTTTGGCATTGCATCACCCAACTGCTTTGCCCAATCGAGCGGTAGCCAATTTTTAATCAAGCTCGTTGCCATATCAACTGCCGGCCTTGTAATTGCTTTTTGCCATGCAACACTCTGAGGTATGGGTGTTAATGCAGCCAAGGTTGCTAATACAACTATGATCAAACCGCCTCGTAATATGCCAAAGATTAGCCCTAAAAAACGATCCGTCAAACTTAATCCGGCGGAAAGAAGAATTTTTTGTACAACACCGCCCAATAATCCACAGGCAATTAAAGTCAACACAAAAAGTATTAAAAAACTCACTCCAAGACTTAGGAGTTCATCCATATGAAAGGTAGATAGCCACTCAGTTGAAAGATAATTGGCGTAGTGATAGGCAACCCATGCAGCGATAAACCATGAGGCTAGAGCTAAAACTTCCTTAAATAAACCTCGAGAAATGCCGACCAATGCAGAAACCAAGAGCACAACTAGGGTGAAGTAATCCACCGTAGTTAAGTTAAGGGTGGACAGGTGATCCATTAAGGTGAACCTACCTCAATTAGGCGGGGCGTTAAGCCCATCGCCTTTACCTTTTTCTCTGCGGTATCAGCAGAATCTTTGTCGGAGAATGGGCCGGCGCGAAGTAAAAACAAGGTTACGCCGTCAGCACCCTTTTTGGTTGTCACAACATTTGGAATCTTTTGCGCTTTTAATTTTGAAACCCAACCATTAACTCGATCTTCCGAAGCAAATGCTCCAATCTGCAAAATAAACTTGCCAGACCCTGTTGAGGAAGATTTTGCTGGGATATCAGCTTTAGGCTTTGTGGCACTTTGAACAACCTCTTCACCTGCAGCAAGACCTAAGCCGGTAGCTTTATTTGTTGTAGGGGTGGGCGTTGACTTAGTTTCTATTACTGGCGCGCTTGCTGGACTAGAAGTAGCTTTAACTGGGGACAACTCCCTATCTTTGGGCGCTGGGTCGGGTGAGATCTTGGCCTCAGTCTTTTCTACAGCCTTTACTTCTGGAACGGGTGTGCTTTCCACTGGATTAGGCAGGCTAGCAACAATATTGACGGCAATATCATTGCTCACCGCCTTAGGCTTGTTATCCAAAATTCTAGGGAGACCAACTACGGCTATGAGCACCAAAACAGCTGCTCCGATTAAACGATGTCTGGCGCGCTGCTGTTCTGGGTCTTCAGTAAGCGCATCTTCCTGAATCTCAAAGGCACGTTGCAGTGCGCGTGGGGTAAATTTTTTGGTGGTGCGTCTTGCCCCTTCCGAGCCTCTATCAAGGTTGTCAGACTGAGGTTTTCGCTTAAAAAGCTTCGGTAAACGAATCATTAATCAATGCGCCTGGTTGGTTCTATATGCCATTACACCGGCAACGGTATAGAAAGATCCGAAGGTGATAATTCTATCACCCTCACCTGCTTTAGATAAGGCTTTTTGATACGCTGCAGCTGGATCCAAAAAGGTCTCAATTCCGCCATCATCCCCATTTTTTACTTTTACCCCAAGGTTTTCAAGCTTACTGGCTAAATCATGTGCACTGGCGGCTCGAGGGGTTGGTAAATCTGTGCAATACCAAAAATCTACAATACCCAACAATGGCTTGATAACACCCTCGATATCTTTGTCGGCCATTGCCCCAAAAATAGCATAGGTATAGGGGTGATAGCCCATACGCTCTAGACTTTGAGCCAATGTAGAGGCAGCATGAGGATTATGAGCAACATCCAGGACTACGGTAGGTTGACCTGGCAGAACTTGAAAGCGCCCAGGTAATTCCACCATGGCAAGGCCATTACGGATGTCTTGCGCGCTTACTGGTAAACGTTGGTGAAGCGCCATCAAGGTCGCAATAACTGCGGACGCATTCAGTATTTGATTGGCACCCCTTAAAGCTGGGTAGCCAAGCCCGCTAAAGCGTTTTTTTCGACCTGCCCATCCCCACTGCTGCTTATCGCCTTGAAAGTTATAGTCTCGACCCTGCAACCACAGGTCGCAGCCCAATTCTTTTGCGCAATCAATTAACGTTTGAGGCGGCACAGGATCACCACAAACGGCAATTTTTCCAGGGCGGAATATGCCTGCTTTTTCTTTTGCAATTTCTTCACGCGTGCCGCCTAAAAAATCAGCATGGTCAATATCGATACTAGTCACAATGGCGCAGTCAGCATCCACAATATTAACGGCATCTAAGCGGCCACCCATACCCACCTCTAATACCACCACATCCAGATGCGCATTGGCGAAGAGATGCATGATAGCCAGGGTTGTAAATTCAAAGTAGGTTAATGTAGGCGCATCTATCAAACTCACGCGGGCGTTTTCAATAGCAGTGAAATGCTCTAGCAGTAGGGAGTCACTGACTTCCTCGCCATTAACCTTTGCACGTTCATTAAAGTTTAGGAGATGGGGCGACATGTGACATCCGACGCGATAGCCAGATGAAATAAAAATACTTTCCAAGAAGGCGCAGGTAGAGCCCTTACCATTTGTGCCGGCAACGGTAATAACAGGGCAATCAAACTGCAGTCCAAGCGCTGCTTTAACACGGCCGATGCGCTCAAGTCCCATATCTATACCGACAGGATGGGCAGTTTCTAGGTGACTAAGCCAAGCCTTAAGGCTGGGAAAAAGAATGGGGGCTTGAAATGCAGTGCTCAAGAGGGCTAAGCAGTTACGCTACCTGCCGCATTCGGCTCCGGTAGTTTCTGAAACAGGGCAAGCAAACGGGCAATTTCAGTGCGCATTTGGCGTCGATCAATAATCATGTCGATACCACCCTTTTGCATCAAAAACTCTGAGCGCTGAAACCCTTCGGGTAATTTTTCACGCACAGTCTGCTCAATCACACGCGGACCAGCAAAGCCGATCAAAGCCTTAGGCTCCGCCATAACTACATCTCCCATAAAGGCAAAGCTCGCAGAGATACCACCCATCGTTGGGTCAGTGAGAACGCTAATGTAAGGCAACCCTTTTTTGGATAATAGGGTCAACATAGAATTGGTTTTGGCCATCTGAAATAAAGACAGCAAACTTTCTTGCATGCGCGCGCCACCAGTTGCGGTAACACATATAAAGGCACATTTTTTATTGATAGCCTCTTGAACGCCACGAGCAAAGCGCTCTCCAACCACTGAACCCATTGAGCCCCCCATATATTGGAACTCGAAGCAGGCTGCAACCACTGGAATAGTTTCAATCTTGCCACCAAAAACAATCAAGGCCTCAGATTCTCCAGAAGCATCCTTAGCCTCTTTTAAGCGATCGGGATATTTTTTGGAGTCTTTAAATTTAAGTGGATCAATGGGATAAACATCCTCACCAATCTCATAGCGACCTTTTGGGTCAAGCAGACTGTCTAAACGCTGACGAGCGCCAATGCGCATATGATGACTACATTTAGGGCAAACAGATAAATTAGCCTCTATATCAGTGCTATATAGAACAGTTTCGCAACTAGGACATTTAACCCACAAACCCTCAGGAACTGACTTCCGATTTGCCGGATCAGTGTGTTGAATTTGGGGTGGGAGTAATTTATCGATCCAGCTCATGTCTTTTAGCTATCCAGGGCGACGCGAATTTCACGTATAAAGGTTTCAAGTGATTGTACTGCTTGGTCTCTAGGCGAATCTTCCAATATCCGGATAATACGACTACCAATCACCACTGCATCAGCAGTATTGGATACTGCTTTTGCGCTAGCGGCATCATTAATGCCAAAACCTACGGCAATTGGAATGTCAGTTGCTTCCCGAATCTTAGGAATAATGCTTGCTACATCTTGGGTATTAAGGTGTGAAGCACCGGTGACGCCACGCATAGACACATAGTAGATATAACCAGAGGCTATCTTAGCGGCTTCTTTAATACGCTCCAGCGATGAAGTCGGTGCAAGCAGGAAAATTGGGTCGACTCCAGCAATGCGCATACGTGCCGCAAAATCAACGCATTCCTCTGGCGGATAGTCTACGACTAGCACGCCATCTACGCCGGCTGCTTTAGCTTCAGTAGCAAAAAACTCAGCTCCCATTTGCTCAACCGGGTTAGCGTAACCCATCAATACGACTGGCGTAGTTGTATCTTTCATTCGAAAATCTTTAACCATTTTCAAGCAACTATGCAAAGTCACACCTTTTGCTAGAGCTCTTTCAGATGATCGTTGGATAACGGGACCATCTGCCATTGGGTCAGAAAAAGGCACTCCCAATTCGATGACATTAGCACCACCACGTACTAAGGCGTGCATTAACTCCACAGTGAATGTTGGATCAGGATCGCCGGCAGTTATAAAGGGAATGAGCCCTTTTTTGCCAGAGGCTTTTAATTCCTTAAAGAGTGCAGTAATTTTCGACATACCTAGCCTTCAGATCCAGTTGCTTGGGCGACAGTGTGCATATCTTTATCACCGCGACCTGAAAGATTTACTAGAATCGTTTTATCTTTTCCAAGCGTTGGCGCCATTTTGCAGGCATAGGCAATCGCATGTGCAGATTCTAGGGCGGGAATAATGCCTTCAATCTGACAACAGTCATGAAATGCCTTCAGCGCTTCTTCATCAGTGATAGCCACATAATCGGCACGTCCAGAATCTTTCAACCATGCGTGCTCAGGGCCAACGCCGGGATAGTCCATACCAGCCGAAACAGAATGCGTTTCAGAGATTTGTCCGTTTTCATCTTGCAGTAAATATGTTCGATTGCCATGGAGAACGCCTGGTTTACCAACACAGAGCGCAGCAGAATGAGCACCACTATTGAGCCCATGACCAGCAGCTTCAACACCAATCAGTTTGACTTCAGGATAATCAATATAGGGATAAAAAATGCCCATCGCATTGGATCCACCGCCTACACAGGCAAGAACATAATCTGGTTGGCGACCAGTCATTTCGGGCATCTGAACTTTGCACTCTTCACCGATAACACTTTGAAAATCACGCACCATCATCGGATAAGGATGGGGTCCCGCAACTGTTCCAATAATGTAGAAGGTGTTGTCAACGTTGGTGACCCAATCACGCATGGCTTCGTTAAGGGCATCTTTTAAAGTTTTAGTACCTGATTCAACGGGCACCACTTTAGCGCCGAGTAGCTTCATGCGATAGACGTTTTGCGCCTGACGAGCTACGTCGACTGAGCCTTGATAAACAGTACAGTCCAAACCAAAACGAGCACAGATCGTTGCAGTAGCAACACCATGTTGCCCTGCTCCTGTTTCGGCAATGATACGTGGCTTACCCATGCGGTTAGCCAACATTGCTTGGCCAATTACATTATTAATTTTGTGAGCGCCAGTATGGTTTAAGTCTTCACGCTTTAAATAAATTTGCGCGCCACCTAGCATCTCACTCCAGCGTTTTGCATGGTAAACCGGTGATGGGCGACCAACAAAGTGTTTTAGTTCGTAGTGAAACTCTTCTATGAACTCGGGATTATGTTGATATTTGGCATATGCTTCTTTGAGCTCATCCAATGCGTACATGAGTGTTTCGGATACAAACACACCACCATAGGGACCGAAGTGTCCTCTTGCATCTGGCTTGTCGTACATGGCTACCTTTTTGATTTAGTTACTGCGTATTGATTAGGGTGCTAACTGTGCATCTGCTGCACGCACAGCCTTGATGAATTCAGTCATCAGCATTGGATCTTTGATACCTCTGCTGCTTTCAACGCCACTTGAGACGTCAACCGCGCAAGGATGCAGGCGAGCAAGCGCCTCGCCCACGTTGTGCGCGTTCAATCCACCACTCAAAACGACCCGATGCGCGTTTGCGCTTACCCATGTCTGTGGAATCCCCTGCCAATCAAAAGGAACGCCCCCACCGCCGTAACCCTCAACTAAGGCGTCTAGCAAAAAAGCGTTTGCAAGACCATATTGTATGGAAAAATCGTCAAAAGCGAAGCCTGCTCCCACTCTTGCGGCTTTCATCCAGGGTTGGCCATCCGCCAAGCTCGCGCAAGCCTCAGGGCTTTCATCCCCGTGAAACTGCCAGAGGGTAATCGGTGCAATAGCCTTAATCGCCTTAAATTCAGCCTCTGAGGGGTTTACCAGCAGTCCAACCGCATCAATCCCTGCAGGAAGGCGCGAGATGAGCTGCGCGGCAATATTAGGTGTAACGGCTCTAGGGCTGGGGGGATAAAAGACAAAACCAACAGCATCCACACCCGCAGCTACAGCGGCATCGATATCAGCCGGGGTCTTCAAACCACAGATTTTGACCCTAGTTCGACCTGGAGAGTATGTAAGTAAGCCCATAAGGTGATGATAAGGCCAAGCCTCTTTAGGTGTCTTTTAGGAGAATGGGCGGTAGCCAGGAGTTTTTAAGGTAAGGACCAGGCAGATCAAACTCTTGAGGATAGGCAATTTTAGTCAAATAAAGGCCATCAGGGGCAAATGTTGGCGCTGCAACCCTTCGGTCTTTAGCAGCCAATACTTCGGACATCCACTCTGGTGACTGTTTTCTTGCACCAATCATCAGAAAAGTTCCGACGAGGTTTCTTACCATGTGGTGCAAAAAGGCGTTCCCACGAATTTTGAAGTACAGCCAAGGTTGAGCAGAAATAATCTCAATTGAATACAAGTTTTTAATTGGCGTCTTAGCTTGACATTCAGAAGACCTAAATGATGAAAAATCGTGTTCCCCAATCAAACATTTTGCAGCCGCTTCCATCGCAGGAACATCAAACCACTTATCGGGAGGCATCATTAAATAGCCAGCGCGAGCTGCCGCCATTGGTGAACGACATGGGCCAGCATGCATTGCATAAATATAGGTGCGCTCATATGCAGAGAATCGTGCATTGAATTCATTGGGTACTGGCTTAGCCCAGTTCACCACAATCGAATCCGGTAAAAAAGAATTAATCCCTCTCACCCAAGACCAATCATCTCGCTCTACATTCACATCAAAATGTACAACCTGACCCAATGCATGAACACCGGTATCCGTTCTGCCAGCAGTGATCACCCGAATGAGTTGGTCGGTCGAACTATCCCCAACAAATCTAGCGATAGCAGCTTCTAATTTATCCTGAACAGTATTGAGGCTAAGCTGTGACTGCCACCCCGAATAGGAACTGCCGTCATATTGAAGGCCAAGAGCGATGCGCATGGCTACTCCTTAATGACTGCGGTGCTCAAGTTCGGACAGCAAACTCTGAGCCTCAACGGTAATAGTGGGATCAACCGAATTACTCAAAGTTAAGACTTCAGCTAGCGACTTCTTGGCGGCAGCAAAATCTTCTATGGTGATATAAGCACGAGCCAGATTCAATTTAACCCGCAATGTATCTGCCAAAGGTCCAGATGGAATAGCCGCATCATTTGAGGATGACATCGAGACATCAACTGTTGGAGACCTTGCTAGATCTAAATCTATTCCAGCAAAAAGAACTTTTGCCCTATCCGGCATGGGAATGGGGGATGTCGCTAATGCCTTCTTATGAGTATGCATTGCCTTTGAATAGTCCTGCAATTCAGAGCGGCGCGCATTACGCGCTAAGAACCATAGCAGCAGTCCGGTGATAACAATCAATCCAATGGCAACGGCGGCTGCTGCAAAATTACCCAAACCGAAGTTTGACTCCGCAGGCTTCTGTTGTTTTGCTTTTTGCAAAATCTCATGAAGATCTGCAATCCTCTTTTCTAATTCAGCTACACGCGCTCGCGTCTGTTCTAGTTGTTTTTCTTGGGCGACTAATTCTTCGGTATAACGGCGTTGTTCTGAATTGCCTTCTGAGCTAGAGCCAATTTTGAGGCGATCTGCTGGAACGGTCTCTTGATTATTTTGCTTACCTTTAGCACTATTTGAGACCGTATCTTTAGCAATCCGATCATCATTCAACTGCGCATAAGCTTCTGCAACAAAATGGTTCGCTTCGGCCGGACTAATAGAGCGCAATAGAGCTTGGTTTGGCTTATTTAATTCGGCACCAGCAGCAAGGCGATTAATGCTGCCACTAGCAAATGCATCTGGGTTGGCTTTATATAGAGCCACAATCGTTTGATCTAAAGTCGCACCATTAAACTGCGGTGAAATTTGTGCGGCGATTTCTGAAAGCGTTTGGCCTGGCTTGACGGTAATCTTTTGCACATCACCCAGTAACAAGGTAAATGTTTTACTGATACTGCCAGATGACCAACTCAAATTGAGCAATAGATCTAAGAACGGGTCTTCCGCCACTGGAACCGTTTCAACCGTTTCAACTAAAACCATCAGACGTTCTTGCTTGTTGCTATAGACCATTGCTTGGGGATTAAAATCTAAAATCTTGCTAGAGATCCCCAGGCGAGAATATGCAAGCTTATTCGGTATGGTCACCGTAAGACTGCTTAGCAAGTTTTGATCTTCCGAGGCGAAACGAATCGGAATTTCTAGGCGTAGCGGTTCTCCAGGCTTAGATAGTAAATGGGGGGAACCCAATGACAAGGCTGCACAAGCGCAAGACCAACTTAGCAATACTAAGCAAAGTGCTTTTGTAAGACCAAGTCGGAGTAGCTGAAACATTAAGACTCGAGCAAAATACGCAGCATCCGGCGCAGTGGCTCTGCGGCGCCCCATAGCAACTGATCGCCTACCGTGAAGGCACCAAGAAACTCGGGTCCCATTGCTAACTTATGCAGACGGCCAATAGGAACAGTCAAAGTGCCGCTTACTGCAGCGGGTGACAGATCTCGTTCAGTGGTCTCGCGATCATTTGGAACTACTTTGACCCACTGATTGTCATTTGCCAAAATAGTTTCGATTTCCTTCAGTGAGATATCTTTCTTGAGCTTCACAGTAAGCCCCTGTGAGTGGCAACGCATAGCGCCAACACGAACACATAAACCATCAATCGGAATGCTGCCAGTCGTGCGGAAAGCTGGACGACCCAAAATCTTGTTAAATTCAGCGCCACCCTTCCACTCTTCTTTAGTTTGACCGTTCTCGACAGGGACATCAATCCAAGGTATTAAGCTGCCCGCTAATGCGGTATTCCTGAAGTTTTTCTTTGGAAAATCTGTCGAACGCAAAGTTGCGGTCACCTTACGATCAATCTCGAGGATCGATGATGCGGGGTCTGCTAGCTCGGTGGCGACGCTATCGCGTAAAGCGCCCATCTGCAAGAGTAATTCGCGCATATTCTGCGCCCCCGCACCGGATGCTGCTTGATAGGTCATAGCGCTAATCCATACAACCATGTCTGCCTTTACTAAGCCACCCATAGCCATCATCATTAAACTGACGGTGCAGTTACTACCAATCCAGTTTTTTCCACCGGCAGATAGCGCTTTGTCGATTACAGAGCGATTTACTGGATCCAAAACTAATACTGCGTTATCCTTCATGCGTAATGCGCTAGCGGCATCAATCCAATGGCCTGCCCATCCAGCCGCACGCAGTTTTGGGAATACATCATTTGTATAGTCGCCGCCCTGACAAGTCAAAATAATATCGCAGCGTGATAAGGCAGCAATGTCATTGGCATCCTGGAGATTATTCTCGCCCTTACTTACTTTTACGCCATTAATCAGCGGAACTGAACCACCTACTTGGCTAGTGCTAAAAAAAATTGGCTCTATCAGATCGAAATCTTTTTCGGCCAACATTCTGTCCATCAAAACACTGCCGACCATGCCGCGCCAGCCGACCAGGCCTACTAAAGGGGTATTTAAATTTGCCATGATGACGATTTAATAAATTGAGTTAAGTTAAGCAAGTGCCGCTACAACAGCGTCACCCATTTCTACAGTGCTGACTTTTTTAGTGCCTTCGGTATAGATATCGGCTGTACGCAATCCTTGCGATAATACTTTTTGTACTGCAGCTTCAATGCGAATGGCCTGCTCAGGCATACCTAGGGAGTAACGCAGCATCATTGCAGCGGACAAAATAGTAGCTAAAGGATTGGCAATGCCTTTCCCAGCAATATCAGGTGCAGAACCATGGCTTGGCTCATACAGACCTTTGTTATTTTTATCGAGTGATGCTGACGGCAACATCCCAATGGAGCCAGTCAACATGGCGGCTTCATCAGACAAAATATCACCAAAGAGATTTCCTGTAACAACAACATCAAATGCTTTAGGCGCTTTAACTAATTGCATGGCAGCGTTATCCACGTACATATGGGATAGCTCTACATCAGGATAATCCTTGGCAACCCTAATCATTACTTCACGCCAAAGTTGTGAAGTTTCAAGAACATTGGCTTTATCAACGCTGCAAACCTTGTTGCCGCGCTTACGTGCCGCTTCGAATGCAACGCGACCAATCCGCTCTACTTCTGGTTCACTGTAATGCATCATGTCGAACCCTTCTCGAGCACCCTTAAATAAAGGCAACTCTGAAGTACGAATACCACGAGGCTGACCAAAGTAAATATCGCCATTCAGTTCACGAATAATCAGAATGTCTAAGCCACCAACAATTTCAGCCTTGAGGCTTGAGGCTGCAGTAAGTTCGTCATAACAAATTGCTGGGCGGAAATTGGCAAATAGCTCTAAGTGTTTACGCAAGCCTAAAATTGCCTGCTCTGGACGAAGTTCACGCGCCAATGTGTCGTACTTCCAGTCGCCAACAGCGCCAAATAAAATCGCATTCGCTTTTTTTGCCAACTCTAATGTTGCTGGCGGCAAAGGGTGACCGGAAATATCATATGCAGCACCGCCAACAGGAGCAGTTTCGAGGTCAAACTTAGGGCCGAGCGCGTTTAATACCTTGACGGCTTCAGCAACGATTTCCGGGCCGATACCATCGCCCGGGAGGACTGCAATTTTCATGAAAGGCCTTTAACTCTATAAAACTACGGCAGTTGTGTCGCAAGCCAAGGCATTTTGAGAATGCGCTCAGCTTCATAAGCCTTTATTTTATCTGCATGTTGCAGGGTTAAGCCAATATCGTCCAAACCATTGAGTAGGCAGAACTTTCTAAATGGGGCAACCTCAAAACTATACGCCTTGCCATCCGGCGCAATCACTTGCTGAGCCTCAAGATCAATAGTTAACTGATAGCCGCTAAAAGCAAGGGTTTCGTTAAATAAGTGGTCAACCTGCAATTCGGTCAACACAATCGGTAAGAGGCCGTTTTTAAAGCAGTTGTTATAAAAAATATCAGCAAAGCTAGGGGCAATGACCGCTCTAAAGCCGTATTGATCTAGGGCCCACGGAGCATGTTCACGAGAGCTGCCACAGCCAAAATTCTTTCGAGCCAATAAGATGCTGGCACTTTTGTAACGTGCTTGGTTCAAAACAAAATCGGGGTTGATAGGTCGAGCACTACAATCTTGGCCAGGCTCACCATGATCAAGATAGCGCCATTCATCAAATAAGTTTTGACCAAAGCCAGTCTTCTTAATCGACTTTAGAAACTGTTTAGGAATAATGGCATCGGTATCCACGTTCTCCCGATTCAAGGGAGCAACCAAACCTTTGTATACCGTAAATTTTTCCATAATGATCTTTTCTTAATCTTTACCGAATGGCTACTGAACGGGCGTTACCACCACGTCCTTGCCTTTGGTTTGGGATTGATTATTGGTTTGTGAAGTATTGGAACTGCCCATTGAATTACCAATAGTCTGCATATCCTTGCCAAGACCTTCCATCGTGTTAGCACAGGCAGAAAGAACTATCCCAACAACTGCAACGATTAGAAGTTTTTTAATCATCGTGAGCGAAGATAAAGAAATCACAGCACCTCCTTAAGAAATCTTACGAATATCAACGAAGTGGCCTTCAATCGCAGCCGCTGCCGCCATTGCCGGACTGACTAAATGTGTTCTGCCGCCGTTACCTTGGCGACCTTCAAAATTACGATTTGAAGTTGAAGCGCAACGCTCACCCGGCTCAAGGCGGTCAGCGTTCATTGCCAAACACATGGAGCAACCAGGCTCACGCCATTCAAAACCTGCCGCTTTAAATACACGGTCTAAGCCCTCGCGTTCCGCTTGGGCCTTCACTAGACCAGAGCCAGGTACCACAATCGCAAGCTTCACATTTGCAGCAACTTTTTTGCCCAAACGATCAACGACCTTTGCCGCGGCACGCATATCTTCAATGCGACTATTCGTGCATGAACCAATAAATACTTTGTCGACTGCAATATGGCTAATAGGCGTATTGGGCACAAGATTCATATACTCTAGGGCGCGCTCAATAGCCGATCTTTTATTGGCATCACGTTCTTTTTCGGGGTCTGGAACGCAATCACTAATATCCAAAACCATCTCTGGCGAAGTTCCCCATGTAACTTGTGGCGCAATCTCTTCAGCACGGAGCTCTACAACCGCATCGAATTTAGCATCAGCATCTGAGTGCAGTGTGCGCCAATACTGCAAAGCATGACGCAGAGATTCGGATTTAGGCGAATATGGACGGCCTTGAATATATTCGATAGTGGTTTCATCCACACCTACCAATCCAGCGCGCGCACCTGCTTCGATTGCCATATTGCAGACAGTCATGCGACCTTCCATCGACAAATTGCGTATTGCGTCACCAGCAAATTCAATGGTGTAACCAGTTCCACCGGCAGTTCCAATTTTGCCAATCACCGCCAAAACAATATCTTTAGCGGTGCTGCCAGGCTGGAGGCGACCATCAACACGTACCAGCATGTTTTTGCTCTTTTTCATCAGTAAGGTTTGAGTTGCTAATACATGCTCAACCTCGGAAGTGCCGATGCCAAAGGCAAGCGCACCAAATGCGCCATGGGTACTGGTGTGCGAATCACCACAAACTACGGTCATACCAGGCAGTGTTGCGCCCTGCTCTGGTCCAATGACGTGAACAATACCTTGACGGACATCATTCATTTTGTATTGGGTGATCCCAAAAGCATCACAGTTCTGATCCAGGGTATCTACTTGTAACTTAGAAATAGGATCAGTAATACCTTCTGAACGATCCGTTGTCGGCACATTATGATCGGATACCGCTAAATTCGCAGAAATACGCCAGACAGGACGGCCAGCAAGATTAAGGCCTTCAAAAGCTTGGGGGCTGGTTACTTCGTGTAACAGCTGCCGATCGATATAGATCGTCGCCGTGCCATCTTCTTCCGAATAAACAACGTGATCATCCCACAATTTGTCGTAAAGAGTACGGGACATAGAGTTCCTCGTTTGCCTTATTTACGCACAGAAATGTTAGGAACCTTGCGAGTAGTCTCCCCAACAAACAATTGACGTGGGCGACCAATCTTATATTCAGGATCGGTAATCATTTCTTCCCACTGAGCAATCCAACCTACAGTTCTTGCGAGAGCGAAAACACAGGTAAACATCTCTGTTGGAATACCTAAAGCACGTTGCACAATCCCTGAGTAGAAGTCAACGTTTGGATAGAGCTTACGGCTCACGAAGTAATCATCCTCTAGAGCAATTTTTTCCAAGGTCATTGCCAGCTTGAACAATGGGTCGTCTTGAAGACCCAACTCCTCCAAGACTTCATAGCAAGTCTCGCGCATGAGTTTTGCACGGGGGTCAAAATTCTTATATACACGATGGCCAAAGCCCATCAGACGTACGCTAGAGTTTTTATCTTTAACTTGGGCAATGAATTCATGAATCTTATCAACACCACCATTAGCTTGAATCTCATTTAACATCTGCAAGCAAGCTTCGTTAGCACCACCATGAGCTGGGCCCCACAAGCAAGCAATACCTGCCGATATAGCAGCAAAAGGATTGGTACCAGATGAGCCGCATAAGCGCACTGTTGACGTTGATGCATTTTGTTCGTGATCTGCATGTAGAGTAAAAATACGATCCAAGGCACGAACCAGCACTGGATTCACTTTGTACTCTTCACACGGTGTAGCAAACATCATGCGCATAAAGTTTGCCGTGTATGACAATGAGTTATCAGGATAAACAAAAGGCTGACCTACTGAGTATTTATAAGCCATAGCTACCAATGTAGGCATCTTGGCAATCAAGCGAATCTGTGCAACTTCACGCGCTTTTTCATCGCTGTAGTCGATTTCGTCATGATAGAAAGCAGCCATTGCACCAACTAACCCAGTCAGAACAGCCATTGGATGAGCGTCACGGCGGAAGCCACGTAAAAAGAACTGCATTTGCTCATGGATCATTGTGTGATGCATGACCAGGTCTTCAAAATCTTTTTTCTCGGTGGCATTGGGTAACTCACCGTTTAGCAACAAATAACAAACCTCCAAGAAGTCGCAATTGTTTGCTAAGTCCTCAATTGGGTAACCACGGTAGAGGAGCTCACCCTTGTCGCCATCAATATAAGTAATTTTGCTATTGCATGAGGCTGTAGACAAAAAGCCTGAATCGTAGGTGAACTTGCCAGTTTGTCCATAGAGTTTGCGAATGTCGATGACATCTGGGCCGACCGTACCCTTAAAAATAGGCAGGTCAATATCTGGAGTCCCGTCTGAGAACGATAATTTAGCCTTGATATCCGATTCAATCATTTCCGATCCTCTAATCTTTCAAAAATATAAGTAAAACACCAATTCGTCAGGCAACTTTGATTAAGATGCACCAAAATGCTGATTTATTTTTCCCGCAACTGCAACAGCAGACGTTTAAAAGCATCCGTCCTTGCAAAATCTTTCAAACTATCAACACTATCCTTACGACCAATTAATAAGTCCATCAAGTCGTTATCTTCAAGAGATAAAAGTTGACCCAAAACCTTGCCATCTTCTGCGCTTAATTGATTGCCATACCGATCAAAAAAACGCCGCAGAATTAAATCGTTCTCAAGCAAGCCCCTGCGGGCATCGCACTTTAAGCGATATAACTCAGCGTTACCAAGCGTCATACCGCTCTGCGAACCATTAATTCCTTAATCTTACCGATTGCCTTGGTAGGATTTAAATGCTTAGGACAAACGTCAACGCAATTCATAATCGTATGACAGCGGAATAGCCGATAAGGGTCCTCTAAATTATCTAAACGCTGAGCCGTTTCCTCATCGCGACTATCGGCAATAAAGCGATAGGCTTGCAGCAAACCCGCTGGTCCAACAAACTTGTCAGGATTCCACCAGAATGATGGGCATGAGGTGGAGCATGATGCGCACAAAATGCACTCATATAAACCATTTAGCTCCTCACGCTCTTCAGGGCTTTGGAGTCGTTCTTTCTCTGGAGGTGGATTGTCGTTGACCAAGTATGGCTTGATCGACAAATATTGTTTAAAGAATAAAGTCATATCAACAATTAAATCGCGCACGACTGGCAAGCCAGGCAATGGGCGTAATGTGATGACCTTAGGCAATGTCAACATGTTGGTCAAACAAGCCAAACCATTTTTGCCGTTGATGTTCATTGCGTCAGAACCGCAGACACCTTCACGACATGAGCGGCGATAAGTTATGGACTCATCTTGTTTTTTCAGAGAAATCAAGGCATCCAACAACATGCGCTCGCCCGTGAGCTCTAACTCATAGCGTTCCATGCGTGGCGCTGCATCTACATCTGGGTCGTAACGATAAATTTCAAATATACGGATATCACTCATTTTTAATTTCTCTTCGCTTAAAAAGTGCGGTCTTTAGGTGGGAAGGACTCAACCGTCAATGGCTTCAACTGAACTGGCTTGTAATCCAAGCGATTCCCTTCGCTGTACCAAAGGGTGTGCTTCATCCAATTGTCATCATCACGATGCTGGTGGTCATCGTGCGAGTGGGCTCCACGACTTTCTTTACGAGCCGCCGCAGAAACCATCGTTGCATTAGCGGTTTCAACGAGGTTGGCAACCTCCAAAGCTTCGATACGTGCTGTATTGAAAATCTGAGATTTATCCTTAACCCATAAATGCTTTGCGCGCTCCGTTAACTTGGCCATCTGACGTACGCCTTCATCCATCAACTCCTGGTTACGGAATACACCAGCATATTTCTGCATCGTCTTACGAATATCGTTTGCAACATCTTGTGCGTATTCACCTGAAGTAGAGTTATCCAGTTGAGAGACGCGCTCAAGAGTCTGCTCACCAGCATTTGCAGGCAATGGCTTGAATTCTTTATCTTTCAAATTCATGCCAACAATATGATTTCCAGCCGCACGACCGAATACCAAAAGATCAAGTAATGAATTAGTACCTAGACGGTTAGCACCGTGAACAGATACACATGAGCACTCACCAATCGCATACAAGCCATTGATGACCTCGTTATGAACCCCATTGGCTGGAACAACAACTTGACCATTAATGTTGGTAGGAATACCGCCCATTTGATAGTGAATCGTTGGTACGACTGGAATTGGCTCTTTAGTCACGTCAACGTTAGCGAAATTGATACCGATCTCGTATACAGATGGCAAACGCTTCATAATGGTCTCAGCGCCAATATGGGTCAAATCAAGCACAACGTAATCACCATTAGGACCGCAACCGCGACCTTCTTTAATTTCTTGATCCATACAGCGGGATACGAAATCGCGTGGGGCTAAGTCTTTATAAGTTGGCGCATAGCGTTCCATGAAACGCTCGCCATCTTTATTGCGCAAAATACCGCCCTCACCACGACAGCCTTCTGTCAACAATACACCTGCACCAGCTACACCAGTTGGATGGAATTGCCAGAACTCCATATCTTCCAAAGGAATGCCAGCACGTGCTGCTAGACCCATGCCGTCTCCGGTATTAATAAAGGCGTTTGTTGACGCATCCCAAATACGGCCGGCGCCGCCGGTAGCCAGCATCACTACTTTGGCCTCCAGGATATAAATCTCTCCAGTCTCCATTTCTAAAGCAGTCACGCCGACTACATCGCCAGCATCATCACGAATAATGTCTAAAGCCAACCACTCAACAAAGAAATTGGTTTTGGCGCGTACGTTGCGTTGGTACAAGGTATGCAACATCGCATGGCCCGTACGGTCTGCAGCCGCACAGGCACGCTGCACCGCCTTCTCACCATAGTTCGCTGTATGACCACCAAATGGGCGCTGATAAATAGTGCCATCTGGGTTGCGGTCAAATGGCATGCCAAAGTGCTCTAACTCATAAACAACTTTTGGAGCTTCGCGACACATAAACTCAATCACATCCTGGTCGCCTAACCAGTCAGAACCTTTGATAGTGTCATAGAAGTGATAGTGCCAATTGTCTTCGCTCATGTTGCCTAGAGAAGCGCCAATGCCACCCTGCGCCGCCACTGTATGTGAACGCGTTGGAAACACTTTTGTTAACACCGCAACATTCAACCCGGCCTCAGCCAGTTGCAAAGAAGCGCGCATACCTGAACCACCTGCACCAATAATCACCGCATCAAAACGGCGGCGTGGTAATGCTTTTTTAATCGCGGTCATCTAATTACACTTTCCACAAAATTTGTACGGCATATGCCGCACAGGCTACAAGATACAAAACAGTTAAAACTTGGAGCGTTAGGCGAATACTGACTGGCTTGATGTAATCCATCCAGATGTCACGAATACCAATCCATGCGTGATAAAACAAGCTGATGAATGCCAAGAGTGTTAATAATTTCATGAACTGGTTGCTGAATAAACCAGCCCAACCATCATAGGTAGAGCTACCAGTAATGCAATAGTCAACTAGCAACACTATTGTGAAGACCACCATCACAATCGCAGTAACGCGCTGAATGATCCACTCTTTAAGGCCGTAATGAGCGCCAACCACTAAACGCTTTGGTCCGATCTGATAAATAGGCATGAAATTCCTTAATGAATGAGTGCTTAGTACAAGCCGAATAATTTGAGGCCGACCACTGCAGTCAGCGCCACGCCAATACAAAAAACAATAATTGCAGAACGATTTGCTTCAGACTTCTCCACGCCGATTTCTAAATCGAGCAAGAGATAGCGGATGCCAGCACAGAAATGATGCAAGAAACACCAAATCAAGCCCAGACAAATGAGTTTGACTAAAACATTGCCGGTGATCGCTTGAAAATTCTGATAACTCAATTCTGAAGCAAGACTCTGGTCGAATATGTAGAGAATGAATGGCAATAACAAAAATAAAACTGCGCCACTAATGCGATGAAGGATGGAAACTTTTCCAGCCCAAGGCAGACGATATTTAATAAGCTGGGCTAGACCAATGTTTCGGTAAACCGGCTTGCTACTCTTTAATTCCTGATTTTCATCAACCATTTGTAATCTCTATCGTTAGGTGGAGGTTCTTTGGTGCATTGTTGTATCGCAACATATTCTATTGGAAACCGTAGGGGTAGTGTGGATTTTTTGTACTTATAAGGGTCAAAATACTGGTTTTTCCCAATATAGATCAATTCAATTTATTGACGTAACTCTGCTCTGAAGTGTTGTATCTGGCGCACCGAATTTCGACTGGTTTATTGCCATAAGTGAAGGCAACTCGATCAACCAGTAAAAGCGCATGGCCAACCGGAAGCCCCAAGTGATTTGCCAAGTGTTGATCGGCATTAATGGCTTTTATCTGCTCTTCTGCCCTGACCATATGGGTTGAATATTGGCTCTCATAAAATGCATACATTGGACCTGACCAGGCGTTCAGCTTATCAAGTGTTAGGTCATTAAATCTGGCCGCCGAAAGCCAAATCTCTTCAAAAACAATGGGTTTACTCTGAAAGCTCTGAATTCTCTCAATACGAATGACGGGGTCACCTGCCTTTAATTTAAGCATTTGAGCCAAGACGGGGGTTGATTTAAGCGTCTCACAAGCCAAAAAGTGACTGATCAAATGAAGTTTCTGGCTGGCATCGAGCTCAAGCCTCAAAAAGCGGTATTGCCAACCCTCTTCTTGGTATGTAGCCACAAAAGTGCCCTTGCCTTGCCTGCGTACCAACAGATTTTCAGCCGCCAACTCATCAATGGCCTTTCGAACAGTACCCTGACTCACAAGATAACGGGCTGCCAACTCCATTTCACTGGGGATTGGCATGCCAGGCAACCACTCTGAGGCTTGTAAACTAGCCAAAATCATTGCTTTAATTTGTTGGTATAGAGGGCTAAAAGAGGCTACTGGCAACGAAGGAATCGTCAAATTAACTCCAAAGCTAGTTTCAATTGGATAAAATCAAGTTCATCACATGTCTTATAGAAGACATAATTCACAGTGTAAATGGAAAAGCCATCCACTTGAATGGATAATAGAAAAGTTTTCATTAATCAACCTCACTCTGGAGTTATTAGTAATGGCAAAAGCCCCAATGCGTGTCGCCGTCACAGGCGCAGCCGGTCAAATCGGATATTCCCTCTTGTTCCGCATCGCCAATGGCGATCTCTTGGGCAAAGATCAGCCCGTGATTCTTCAATTGCTAGAAATTCCCGATGAGAAGGCCCAAAAAGCATTAGCTGGCGTAATGATGGAGCTAGAAGATTGCGCTTTCCCACTTTTGGCCGGCATGAGTGCGCACTCTGATCCGATGACCGCGTTTAAAGACATTGATGTTGCCCTATTGGTAGGCGCACGTCCAAGAGGACCAGGCATGGAGCGCAAAGATTTACTCTCTGCCAATGCCCAGATCTTTACTGCCCAAGGTAAAGCCTTGAATGCTGTAGCTAAACGGACTGTAAAAGTATTGGTGGTTGGTAATCCTGCGAATACCAATGCTTACATCGCTATGAAATCAGCACCAGATTTACCGGCAAAGAATTTCACAGCTATGTTGCGCCTCGATCACAATCGCGCGCTTTCACAATTAGCTAACAAGCTAAATAAACCGGTTGCTGATATTGAGAAGCTAGTTGTTTGGGGTAACCATAGCCCAACCATGTACCCTGACTATCGCTTTGCAACTATCGAAGGCAAGTCAGTAAAGGACAGCATCAATGACGCCGCTTGGAATAAAGATACATTTATTCCAACCGTTGGCAAGCGTGGTGCAGCCATCATCGAAGCGCGTGGCCTATCTTCAGCTGCCTCTGCAGCGAACGCGGCGATCGACCACATTCGCGACTGGGTTCTAGGCACTAACGGCAAATGGGTAACCATGGGAATACCTTCTAAAGGTGAGTATGGCATTCCAGCTGAGGTGATTTATGGCTATCCAGTGGTTTGCGAAAATGGCGAATACAAAATGATTGAGGGCTTGGAAATTGATGAGTTCTCGCGCGAGCGCATGAATCACACCCTAAATGAGTTACTTGAAGAGCAAGCCGGGGTTAAACATCTACTCTCCTAATAAAGGGCTTTTAATCATGAAGCGCGTACTCATTTCTATCGGTCTATTATTTTCATGCCTAGGCAATCTCTATGCCGCCGAGGAAGTCTCTAGTTGGAGCTGTCAAGATAATCGGCAGTTCAAGACTTCTGGTACAGCAGAAAAAATTCAGCTTGTCTGGGAATCTAAAACTTACGAAATGAAGCGCGAAAATTCATTGCCTGGAAGCTTGCGCTACAAGAATCAATCAACTGGGCATGATCTTGTAGTCTTGCAAAATAAAGCAATGCTCTTCAACATTAGGACCGGCACACGTCTGGCAGACTTCTGTCAAACCGCAGAAATGAAGACAGGCAAAATTCCGCATTTGTTCGCAGAAGCGGAGCCTTTTGTGCAGCAGTGAGTGCAGTATCTGCATAAAAAAGCCGAGAATTCTCGGCTTTTTTATTTTTTAAGATTTCCCAAGTGGGCGAAGAGTCATTAATGAAATAAAGGTTGCTGAGTTGGCGCATCGTCAGGCAACTCCGCATGGACTGCCTCGCCAGAGCGATCTGGGAATAAAGGCGCGCCGCAGTCATCACAGAGCTCAGGATCAAACAACATTGCATGCCGGAAAACATCTTCAACCCCGGCCTCATGTAAAGCATCGCAAATTCTTTTGATGGGACTCTCATCATCCGATACGTCGTTGAGCGCATCATTTGCAACACTCTCGCGATCGTACAGAGGCCAAATGACACCATAAATAATTTCGGATGAACCTTTTACGCTAAAAGAAATCCGATATTCATCGGCCTGTTCTTCGCCAAAGGCACCAACTACGCAAGATAGTCCAGCAGGCATGATGCCCAATGTACTTTCTAAATAATTGACTCCAGCACGAATACTCAATGGTCGAACATGTTTATCGGCTAGACGGCAATTTGTGAAATAAGCCTCAGGCAATAGCAATTCAAACTCACATCCGGGCAGCAAGGATCCTACGGGTTCCTTCATAGAGTTTTGCCAACCAATGAGACTGACGCCACGCTCCTGCCTTATAGGGGGCTCCGCTTGCCAACGAAATAACGGTGAGCCAGTCGGGGCGGCAATCGCCGCAATAATAAAACGCGGGTCAGCCAATACCGCAATCGTCTCAGTCATATCACGCAACTCCAACTTAACTTCACCGCCAGCAACTGCAGCATTAGCCAAAGTCTCAGTCAATACGCGGGTTTGGGTGTGTGAATGGGGCATTTGATCGATGCTGTAAAGCCAAGGAATAATTGCCAAACGGCTATCTGTAGAAGCTATCGAAGTCTGCAATGCAAGCGCTGTTGACTCAATTAATTGTACCGGTAATGGACCCGATGGAATTTGATAGCGAGTATGGGCAACAATAGGCATGGCGAGCAACAAGACATCCCATTGCCGCCCGTCAATCTCGACCGTTAGCGATTCAGCCAAGGTTTCTGCGATGTCAGCAAGAACCTCGAATGCCACTGTATTAATACGAAAGGTCTGGTCAAGCGCAGCATCAATCACATTTTGGTTTTGACTCTTTAGCAATCGCAATAATCTTGCGCTTAAACGCCCTTCCCAGAAACGATCTTCGATCTGACTCCCGGAGGCAGCAAGGGAAATGGCATCAGCTACTAAACGCTCGACTTCCGGGGAGCTTCTTTGCGAAGACTTTGTACGATGAATAGCCATAACTATTTCTTCTCCGCTCGACGAAAAACGGGTTTACCAGGTTTTGAATCTGCAGCGAAGTATTTATAGCCGTCCAGATTAAATCCCTTTAAATCAGCAGGATCGCTTATGCGATTATCAACAACATAACGAGCCATCAGACCACGTGCACGCTTGGCATAAAAAGAAATAATTTTGTATTTACCGTCCTTGGCATCCTGAAACACAGGAGAAATCACATCACAATCCAAATTTTTAGGCTGCAGAACTTTAAAATACTCCTCTGAAGCAAGATTGAGCAATACAGGGTGCTTTTGCCCATCTAGAATCTTCTGCAGGGACTTGGTCACCAAATCCCCCCAAAATGCATACAAATCTTTACCATTCGTATTTTTAAAGGATGTACCCATTTCCAGGCGATATGGCTGCATTAAGTCTAGGGGTCGCAAAGCACCATAGAGACCTGACAATATTCGAATATGGTCCTGGGCAAACTCAAGAGCCTTTGGAGTGAGCGTTTTTACATCGAAGCCATCGTAGACATCACCGTCAAAGGCAAAAATCGCGGGTTTACTGTTCTCCGGGGTGAATTTTTTAGACCAGTCCCGATAACGCCCAACATTTAAGGCTGCAAGCTGGTCCGAAAGGCCCATTAGATTAGCCACTTCCTGAGGTGACAACTTCTTCAGTTCGGCAATCAACTTAGCGGATTCTGAGACAAAATCCGGCATGGTACTGGACTTTACCTTGACAGGCGTTTTGTAGTCGAGAGATTTAGCGGGAGAAAGTACGATCAGCATGGCACAATTTAGAAATGTATTGCTCCCATTCTAGCGATTCCTTAACCTAATTGCCGCAAACCCGCTTAATGACTCAAATACCTTCAGTAAGCCCCACTTTTCCAAGCCGATTGCCCAAGGTAGGTACCACTATATTCACGGTAATGTCCGCATTAGCATCCGAACATAAGGCAATTAACTTGGGGCAAGGATTTCCAGATTTCCCATGTGATCGCGCTTTGATTGAGCATGTAAACCAAGCAATGTTGAATGGCCGTAATCAGTACCCCCAGATGATTGGCATTCCAGAATTACGGCACGGGATTCAGGAGAAGATAAAAAGCTTATATGGTCATAAATACGAACTTGACTCAGAGATCACTATTACAGCAGGTGGTACGCAAGGTATTTTGACCGCTGTACTTTGCTGCGTCTCGCCCGGAGATGAAGTGGTCATCATTGAACCTGCTTACGATTCTTACAGACCAGCTATTGATCTGGCAGGCGGAAAAGCCATAGCAGTTTCCTTAGCAACGATCCGTGACGAACATAACCAAGTGAGCTCCTATGAAATTCCATGGGATCAATTAGAAAAAGTGATCAACCCAAAAACACGTTTGATCATGATCAATACACCACACAACCCCACCGGAATGGTTTGGCAAAGATCGGATTTGGATAAGTTGGCTAGCTTGGTCAAAAACACGAATGCGTTAATTCTCAGCGATGAAGTTTATGAGCACATGGTCTATGACGGCGCCCAACACGAAAGCATAGCTAGACATCCGGAGCTTGTTAATAGAAGCTTTCTGGTTTCTAGTTTTGGTAAAACTTATCACGTCACAGGCTGGAAAGTCGGTTACGTTGCCGCGCCAGCAGCCTTAACGAGAGAATTTCGTAAGGTGCATCAGTTCAATGTATTTACAGTGAATACGCCCATGCAGTTTGGTCTGGCAAAGTATTTGGAAGAAGCAGAACACTACCTCAGCCTCCCCCAGTTTTATCAATCCAAGAGAGATTTTTTTAGGGCTGGCCTAAAAGAGACTGGTTTCAAGCTTCTCCCAGTACCAGGAACATATTTTCAATGTGTTGATTACAGCAAGATTCAATCGCCCCAAAGTAAATTAAACGAAGCTGATTTTTGCGCATGGCTGACAACAGAAATTGGTGTTGCAGCCATTCCTGTCTCTGCTTTTTACGAAACCCCCATTGAGTCAGGAGTGGTTCGCTTTTGCTTTGCCAAACAGGAACATACCTTGACCGACGCTTTACACCGACTAAAGAACCTTTAGAAAGATATCAGCATGACTACCAACAAACCCAAAAAAGATCTTATTGATGTATATAGCTGGCCCACACCAAATGGCCACAAGGTTCACATCATGATGGAAGAATGTGGTTATCGTCTCGGTCGTGACTGGATTGCTCATGCAGTCAATATCGGCGCTGGCGACCAGTTCAAGCCTGATTTTCTAAAGATGAGTCCAAATAATAAAATTCCAGCAATCATGGACCCCAATGGTCCGGATGGTAAACCTATCAGCATATTTGAGTCTGGTGCCATCTTGCTGTACTTAGCAGGCAAAACAGGAAAATTTCTGCCACAAACAACTCGTGCAAAATATGAAGTGCTGCAATGGCTAATGTTCCAAATGGGAGGATTAGGCCCCATGCTTGGGCAAAACCATCATTTCAGAACTTATGCACCTGAGAAAATTGAATACGCAGTAAATCGCTATACCAATGAAGCAAAGCGTTTATATGGGGTACTTGATACGCAATTAAAAGATAATCCCTACATAGCGGGTAAACAATATTCCATCGCTGATATTGCGATCTATCCCTGGACAAGAAATTGGAAAAATCAAGGGGTCGACATCAATGAATATCCGCATTTCAAACAATGGTTTGAAAAGGTTGGTGAACGTCCAGCAGTAAAGCGTGGCGTTGAAATATTAACCGCATTACGAAAGCCCTTGCATGACGATAAAGCAAGAGAGCAGTTATTTGGCTCAACTCAGTACCAAAAAAGGAAATAGCATGACTATTCAATCAGTGGGGGTCATTGGCGCAGGAACAATGGGTAATGGCATCGCACAAGTTTGCGCTGTAGCTGGTCTTGATGTCGTCATGGTGGATGTCAATGATGCTGCGCTTGAGCGGGGCTTATCTCAGATTAGCAAAAGCCTAGATCGACTAGTTAAGAAAGAAACCTTGAGTCTTGAAGGTAAAAATGCGGCGCTTAACAGGATAAAAACGAGCACCTCATATGCGGATTTTAAAATCCTACACCTTGTGATTGAGGCGGCAACTGAAAATCAAGCCATTAAAGAAAAGATCTTGAAACAAGTTGATGAAATTGTTAGCAAAGACACAATCATTGCTACCAATACCTCCTCCCTATCCATTACCAAGCTTGCCGCTCTAGATTCAAATCCTGGACGCTTTATCGGCATGCACTTTTTTAACCCGCCACCATTGATGGCTTTGGTTGAGGTGATAAGAGGCTTACAAACTAGTGATGCGACCCATGCCGCCATTATTGAGATGGCTAAACGCATTGGCAAGGAACCTATCACCGTTAAAAATTCACCGGGATTTGTAGTGAACCGCATTCTGCTGCCGATGATCAATGAGGCCTTTTTTGTATTGCATGAAGGTTTAGCCAGCCCAGAAGATATTGATGCCGGGATGAAGCTAGGCTGCAATCAACCTATTGGCCCACTGGCTCTAGCCGATCTCATTGGCTTAGATACCTGCTTAGCGGTGATGGAGGTCTATTTTGAAAACTTCAGTGACTCCAAATATCGGCCATGCCCACTGCTTCGCGAAATGGTAGCTGCCGGCTATTTAGGCCGCAAGACTGGGCGCGGCGTGTATGACTACGATCAATAATCTTTTATCCAACCCTTACTCAGAAAATACTAACTTCTTGTGAATCATTTATCGCCACTCATCCGCAAACTATCCTACGCTGGACTCATACCTTTTATTGCATTGGCACTTATGGTGCAACTAGCGCCAACACCCATTAATTATCTGAGCGCTGAGTCACTCGCAGGCTACGGCGCCATCATCACATCGTTTATGGGGGCTATACATTGGGGCGCCAATCTACACACATTAGGAAACTCCCTCAGCGAAGACCGCTGGCTTGATAGAAATGCTTGGATTTGGGGTGTAATCCCAGCGATTATTTCCTGGATTGCATTGCATATTTATATTCCCGTTGGGCTGCTAATTCTTGCAGCAACTTTGCTTATTCAACGCAATATTGATCAAAATACATATTCATACTATTTTAATAACGAGGAAGCGCGTGTTGAATTCATGACAATACGCAAGCATCTCACTATGGTTGCTGTTATTTGCCTAATTTGGGCTGCTATCGTCATCCTTTTTATACAGACGTAAGCCTCTACTCGCGATGCCTTCTCTTTTTGATAGCACCCCCTCGCCACCCTTAGCAGAAGCTTTGCGCCCAAAACAAATTGCAGAAGTCATTGGACAAACCCATCTACTGGCAGCGGGAAAGCCCCTAAACCTCGCTTTTGCATCAGGTCAACCCCATTCAATGATTTTATGGGGGCCTCCCGGTGTTGGTAAAACAACTTTGGCGCGCTTATCCGCACAAGCCTTCGATCGTGAGTTCATAGCCATTTCAGCCGTGTTGGCCGGGGTTAAGGAAATTCGGGAGGCGATTAACCATGCGCAGCAAAATATGGCCCAGTATGGACGCCAGACAATTTTGTTTGTTGATGAGATACACCGGTTTAACAAAAGTCAACAAGACGCTTTGCTTCCTCATGTGGAGTCGGGTCTTTTTACCTTTATTGGTGCCACCACCGAAAATCCTTCATTCGAAGTGAACTCCGCATTGCTTTCACGCGCACAAGTATATGTTCTGAAGTCGCTCAGTATGGAAGAGTTGCGACAACTTTTTGAGCGAGCTCATCAGCATGCACTTCCTCGGGTTGAATTTGATGATGACGCAATTAACGCCTTGATCAGCAATGCAGATGGCGATGCGCGTCGCCTCCTAAACTTAGTTGAGCAAATATCCAATGCAGTTGCTGGGGCAAACGTAGCCATCACAAAGGTCGATCAAGCATTTCTTGAAAATGCCATTACAGTTCATGCAAGACGTTTCGATAAAAGCGGCGATTACTTTTATGATCAGATTTCTGCACTCCATAAATCGGTGAGAGGGTCCAATCCAGATGCCTCTCTCTACTGGTTGTGCAGAATGCTAGATGGCGGCGCTGACCCCAGATATCTAGCTCGAAGAATTATTCGCATGGCGTGGGAAGATATTGGGCTTGCTGACCCAAGAGCGATTCAACTAGCAAATGATGCAGCTCAAACTTATGAGCGCCTTGGCTCACCCGAAGGAGAGCTTGCCCTTGGCCAAGCCGTCATTTATCTATCAGTAGCATCAAAGAGTAATGCAAGCTACAAAGCATTTAATGCGGCCCGCGCCTATGTGGCGAATGACCAAAGCAAGCCCGTCCCAAACCACTTACGTAATGCCCCTACTAAGCTCATGAAAGAATTGGGTCATGGTAAGGAATATCGTTATGCCCACGATGAAACACATGGTTATGCGGCAGGCGAGAATTATTTACCAGAGGGTATGACTGAACCACATTGGTATCAGCCAGTTGAACGCGGCTTAGAAACACAAATTGCGGAAAAGATGGCCTTCTTGAGAAAATTAGATCAAGATGCCAAGAAAAAATAATTCATAACTATCCTACTGATTTTTCAATATATTCTCATTTTTACCAAGGAAATAATATGCGCAAATTAATCACAAGCCTTCTCATTGCAACAAGTTGCTTCACTACTAGTCTTGCATTCGCTGGGCCTAAAGTTGAATTCAAAACCAATATGGGCAACTTTACTGTGGAAGTAGATACAGATAAAGCCCCCAAAACGTCTGCCAATTTTCTAAACTATGTCAAAACTGGTTTTTATAATGGCACTATTTTTCATAGAGTCATTGATGGTTTTATGATCCAAGGTGGCGGATTCACTCAAGACTTAAATCAAAAACCAACCGATGCTCCAGTGGCATCGGAGGCACAAAATGGCTTGAAGAACCTGACTTACAGCATTGCTATGGCCCGCACCTCTGACCCAGATTCAGCAACAGCTCAATTTTTCATCAACGTTAAAGATAATCAGGGTTTAGATTATCCCAATGCAATGGGCAATGGCTACACTGTATTTGGTAAGGTGATTTCAGGCAATCAAACCATTGATGCGATTCGTAAGGTGCCGACTATGGTGGCCCCAACACCAAGAATGGGTCGCATGTCAGACGTACCTAGTAAACTTGTCATTATTGAATCAGCCACCATTCTTAAGTAAGCAATCGTTCTGGTCGACCGAGGTTTCTCAATGATTTTGTTAGATGACGCTTACAGTACATCTCACAATGCCTCGAGTCGTCTATACCAAGATCCGCTATATTCCTGGTGCGTTAAGCCAAAGGCCGATGACATCCAAACGCTACTCAATGTAGAGTTGTGTCTAAAAGAAATCTCGCAAGCTCTTGACCGTGGAGAGTTTGTGGTCGCGACTTTTGCATATGAACTAGGTCATGTATTTCAGCAGATTCCAACAAGAAGCACTAGCCATCCCATTATTCAGGCATGGTCTTTTGCTTCCTATCGAGCGCTTTCTAAAGACCAGGTTGATGATTTAATCTCCAATCAACTAACGGCCCTCGATTGCACTGACAACATTGCAGGAATTATGGACCTCAATGAGTCACTCAATAAAGCCCAATTTAATCAGGATATTGAGCGTATCCAAGAATATATTCGTAGTGGCGATACTTATCAAATCAACCATACCTATCGAGTCAAAGGGAAGATCTACGGCGCCCCACTAAAGATATATTCCCAATTGCGCAAACGTCAGCCGGGTCAATTTGGGGCCTACATAGATAACGCCCCCCAATTTTTACTCTCTCAGTCTCCCGAGCTATTCGTGCAGCGCCATGGTGACCTTATTACAGCAAGGCCCATGAAAGGCACTGCCAGTGCCCTAAATTGCTCAGCCAGAGAACTTTCAGAAGATCCTAAAAATCGAGCTGAAAACGTGATGATTGTTGATTTACTGCGCAATGATCTTAGTCGCATTGCAATCCCTGGGTCAGTCAATACGCCAAGCCTCTTTGCAGTTGCACAGCATGGCGATGTTTTGCAGATGACATCGACCGTGCATGCAAAATTGAAGTCAGGCACTACATTTATAGATGTATTAAAGTCTGTTTTTCCATGTGGATCAGTAACTGGCGCACCAAAAAAACGCAGCATGCAGATCATCCAGGGGCTTGAGCCTGAGGATCGCGGGTATTACTGCGGCGCCCTTGGTTGGCTTGACCCTGGTGGCGACTTCGCTTTGAGCGTACCTATTCGCACTATCGAAGTAGAAGAGGACGCTGGCACTAAGGATTCATGTTTTACCTTGGGAGTTGGCGCTGGAATTACGATTGATTCATCGCCTGCTCAAGAGTGGGAAGAGTGTCTTATTAAATCTTCGTTTTTAACCTCACTCCCAAGCGGTGTTGGTTTATTTGAAACAATTCGCGTGAAGAATCGACAATCACAATTACTGAATGCGCATCTCAGCCGACTGCAAAAATCAGCAAAATCATTAGGAATACCGCTTCATGAAGATGAACTTAGAGACATCATTGCCAGAACTTGCATGTCACTTAATTTGGATGAAGAGCACCGCCTACGAGTTGATTTGACTCAAGATGGGAAATTGTCCTGCACTGTAGGAGACATAGATCCACTACCGGAACGTGTAAAACTATATTGGGCAAAAGACCTTTTAAAGGATTCGGGGAATGTAGTAATGCAATCGAACAATCCTTTATTGGGTCATAAAACCACGCATAGAAAACTATATGACGAGGCTTGGAAGGCAGCGGAAATAAGGGGTGGCTTTGATGCTCTCTTTACCAATGAGCGAGGTCATGTGACTGAAGGTGGAAGAGCTAGTATTTTTATCAAAGATAACAAATCTGATAAATGGTTAACGCCCCCACTATCTGCAGGCGTTCTTCCTGGAGTAATGCGCGACAGCATTATTGCAAATCCGCAATGGAATGCCCATGAGGCAAACCTAACTATTAGCGATGTACTCAATGCAAAAGAGATTATGCTAACTAATGCCTTACGGGGCACGATACTGGCATATTTTTAGAAAGTGTTTATGAAGTTTTGCCCCCATTGCGCCTCACCGATCACGATCCGAGTACCGGCAGATGACACGCGCGAGCGTCATGTATGCGACTCTTGTGGCAGCATCCATTACCAAAACCCACGGAATGTGGTTGGCAGTATTCCAGTTTTCCGCGATCAAGTTTTACTTTGTCGCCGCGCCATAGAACCTAGATATGGTTATTGGACCTTGCCGGCTGGATTTATGGAACTTGGTGAAAGTACTGCCGCTGGCGCTGCAAGAGAGACTCTTGAAGAAGCTGGGGCAGTCGTTGAGATTGGAACTTTATACTCACTCCTTAATGTGCCGCATGCAGAACAGGTGCACCTGTTTTATCTAGCAAACATGACCAGCCCACATTTTGAGGCTGGCGAAGAGAGTCTTGAAGTGGCGCTATTTAATGAGCGAGACATCCCTTGGTCGGAATTGGCTTTTCCGACAGTGAAGCAAACACTTGAATGGTTTTTTGCGGATCGGGCTGCAGGGTTACTTCAGGGGTCAATAGAACTCAATGTTCGCGCTCGAGATATTTCTCGTAACGAAAAGATTTAAATCTCAGAAGTCATGCGTCAAATACATTGGCTGGGATTGGGCGAAGCTTTTCCGAACCCCCTTTATACGCCAGATCCAGATCCAAGCGTTCCTGGTCTCATTGCTGTAAGTGAAAAAATTTACCCCGGTCAACTTGCTGCCGCCTATCAACTGGGAATTTTTCCTTGGTACTCAGATAATCAACCAGTGCTTTGGTGGTCACCAGATCCTCGGATGATTTTAAAACCCCATAACTTTAAATGTAGCGACTCACTCAAAAAAACAATACGGCATTTTTGTAATGAACCAAGCTCTCAAGTTCAGGTTGATGCCGACTTTGGTGCAGTTGTTAGAGCATGCGCTACTAGTAAGCGTAAAAATCAGGATGGCACTTGGATCACCCATGAAATTATGGATGCCTATACTCAACTACATGATCAAGGTCATGCACATAGCATTGCCATCTTAGAGCAGAATCAGCTTGTTGGAGGTCTTTATTGCGTCTCTTTTGGTGGCATGGTTTTTGGTGAATCCATGTTTAGCCGTCAAACGAATGCATCAAAACTTGCATTGGCAGCTTTAGTTGCGTGGTGCGGACAGCATCAAGTTGCCATGATTGATTGCCAACAAGAGACTGCGCACCTGAGCTCCCTAGGCGCCACACCCATTTCTAGGCAAGAATTTCTAGAGCAACTGCAGACCTCATTAAATCAAACTAATATAGAGATATGTTGGGATTTTGAAAAAGATATCTTGAAACATTGGCTATGACACAACTCAAAGAACTACCGCTTACTGCCTTGCAGTTTTATGCAACTGCACCCTACCCCTGTAGCTATTTACCGGGAAAAACGGCTCGTTCTCAAGTTGCTACGCCATCACACCTCATT
This sequence comes from Polynucleobacter sp. Latsch14-2, assembly GCF_018881925.1. Lineage (GTDB taxonomy): Bacteria > Pseudomonadota > Gammaproteobacteria > Burkholderiales > Burkholderiaceae > Polynucleobacter. The sequence goes on from NZ_JACVPL010000006.1 coordinate 75,392, forward strand.
CATGCTGATATCTATGGTGAATTAGTAAATGCAGGCTTTCGTCGGAGCGGCTTATATACCTACCGCCCTTATTGTGACGAATGTAGGGCTTGCATCGCAACAAGAGTATTAGCAGCTCAATTTAAACCTAGCCGCAGCCAACGCCGCGCCTTTAAAAAACATGGCAATCTAGAGGCACATGTTTTGAAATTGGGTTATCAAGAAGAGCATTACCAGCTTTACCAGCGCTATCAAAATGATAGGCACGCTGGCGGAGAAATGGATCATGACGATCAAGATCAGTACATGCAATTTTTATTGCAAAGCCGGGTTAACTCGAGAATTGTTGAATTTAGAGATAGTGCGAATGGCTCTCACCCGGGTAGACTGCGTATGGTCAGCATGATAGATATCCTTGAGCAGGGCATTTCATCGGTTTACACTTTTTTTGATACTCAAGAGAATTCAGCCAGTTATGGCAGTTACAGCATTCTGTGGCAGATCCAGCAAGCTCTTGAACTTAAGCTTGCATACGTATATCTTGGCTACTATATTCAAGATAGCGAAAAGATGTCCTACAAATCCAAATATCGACCTATTGAGGGCTTGGTAAATGACCACTGGCAAGAGATTGCTGAGTCATAATAACTACCCATGATCAACAGCTATTCCTTTTTGCGCCCCTGGCTATTCTGCTTAGACCCCGAACGAGCCCATGAGCTTACCTTGAGTAATTTAGATCGCGCCTATCGTTGGGGGCTACTAGATTGCTTTATCACTCAACCTGCACCTAACCCTCTAACTATATGCGGCATCACCTTCCCAAACCCAATTGGACTAGCTGCTGGCTTAGACAAGGATGGTAAGCATATTGATGCTTTGGGAGCCTTAGGCTTTGGCTTTTTAGAAATTGGTACGGTAACCCCTCGGCCGCAGCCTGGGAACCCCAAGCCAAGAATGTTTCGTTTGCCTGAGGCAGATGCACTGATCAATCGCATGGGTTTTAATAATGATGGCGTAGAGGCATGTGTAGCACGCGTTCGCCGCTCTCAGTATTGGCAAAATGGTGGCATTGTGGGTTTAAATATTGGAAAAAATGCTAGTACCCCCATTGAAAATGCTGCCCAAGACTATGTCCTATCAATGAATGCAGTTTATGAAATTGCCTCGTATATTACAGTCAACATCTCATCCCCAAATACCCAGAATCTTCGCGCATTACAAGGCGAAGAAATGCTGCGCACCCTATTGGGTAGCCTAGATCTCGCCAGAAAAGAACTTAGCAATCGCTATGGTGTTCGCAAGCCGCTCTTTTTAAAGATTGCGCCAGATCTAGACCCGGCGGATATCAATCTTATTGCCGACCTCCTTTTGGAATTTGGCATGGATGGCATTATTGCCACAAACACCACTACAGACCGTGCTGCTGTTGCTAACTTGGAGCATGGGAAAGAAGCTGGTGGCTTATCTGGCGCTCCTGTAAAAGATGCTTCAACTGCTGTGATTAAAACCCTAAAAGCCCGCCTCGGCGAGCAGTTGCCCATTATTGGTGTTGGCGGTATTTTATCTGGCGAGGACGCTCAGGAAAAAATTGCTGCGGGTGCTAACTTGGTCCAACTCTATAGCGGACTAATCTATAAAGGTCCGGCGCTGATTTCAGACTGCGCTAAAGCTCTGCGCGACTAACTTAGTTCAATGTACTGGGTAATATGCCCCAAAATGGGATTTCATAATATGCAATACCGCCCAGATAGTCGCTACAATTGCAAGAATGAACTCGAGCAAATTATTAAAAACTCAAAAAGTACCTGGCGAGGCTGGTAAAACAGCGATTCAGGTACTCGAGCGCATGATGAATTTGCTCGATGCTCTGGCTGAACATGAAGAATCTAGCAGCCTTAAGGTTTTAGCAGAACAAACAGGCCTACACCCCTCTACAGCCCATCGAATCTTAAATGATATGGTGGCTTGTCGAATGGTCGAACGTGGCGATGGGGGCACTTATAGACTTGGTTTGCGACTATTAGAGCTTGGTAATTTAGTCAAAGCCAGACTTTCTGTTCGAGAGGCCGCACAAGTGCCAATGCGTGCACTCCACAAACTTACTGGTGAAACGATTAATCTTTCAGTACGACAGGGAGATGAAATCGTTTATGTCGATCGCGCCTATAGTGAGCGCTCAGGCATGCAAGTTGTAAGAGCGATTGGTGGACGCGCGCCTTTACACCTGACCTCCGTAGGAAAGTTATTCTTAGCTAGTGATGATGCTGGCCAAGTACGTGCCTACGTTACACGAACGGGCTTGTCTGGCCACACAAGAAATAGCATTACTGATTTAACCCGACTAGAAGCCGAACTCAATCAAGTCCGACAGCTTGGTAATGCCAAAGATAATGAAGAGCTTGAGCTTGGCGTAAGTTGCCTTGCCGCCGCGATTTTGGATGACACTGGAAAATTGGTTGCCGGCCTCTCCTTGAGTGCGCCAACGGATCGGATTCATGCGGATTGGTTGCGAGCCTTGCAAGATACGGCGCTACAAATTTCTAAAGGCATGGGATATAAACCCAAAAGTACAGAACCTAGTAGCAGCAAAGACTAATTTCTGATTCTAAATATTAGGATGCACCCTACATCAATCGTCGAATAGGCTTAGGCTCGCCTGGTGGCATGCGCTCATACCAATCGCGCACCCTAACGGCATCAGCAAAACGAGATTGAGTCCCAACCGAGTCCAGGAAAACAAGTAGCAATGGCGTGTTGTTGACCCTAGCCTGCATCACTAAACATCTACCGGCAGCATTGATAAATCCTGTTTTTTGCAATCCAATATCCATATCGCCAGCGCGCACTAAACGATTCGTATTCAGAAACTTCTGCGGGCGATTGCGAATCACCATTGTGAATTCAGGCCAAGTAGAAAATTCACGGATGGATTTGTACTGGTAAGCAGCGCTAAGCATGCGCGTTAAGTCCTCTGCTGAAGCGACATTCTCACTTGTTAATCCGGTCGGGTCCGAAAAGTGGGTGTGATCCATACCAAGTTCTTTGGCCTTATGGTTCATAGCGGCGATAAAACTTGGCAGCCCTCCTGGATAATTTCTCGCCAAAGTATATGCTGCGCGATTTTCAGAATTCATCAAAGCAAGATGCAATGCATCCTCGCGGGTTAATGCGGTGCCCTCCGCTAAACGTGAATGTCGATAGATGCGCGCATCCTCTTCGTTTATGACGAGCGTCTCGTCCATAGGTAACCTGGCATCCAATACCACCATTGCTGTCATTAATTTGGAAATAGATGCAATAGGCAAGCTAACTGAAGGATTTTTTTCGTAATAAATATCCTTAGTGTCTTGGTTCATCACCATCACTACGCTCGACTTTAAACTTAACTCATCGTGCTGACCGCGCAAACCAAGTGCAGTGGCAAACGAAGGTCTTGCATCAACAATTGGGGTAGTCGGACGGGTTACGGTAATGCGTACCGTTTTGGGTTTTTTGGGCGCTTTTGCTACGGATTTACTGCTGACCTTTGCGGCCTTAGGCGCTTTATCCTTGGATGCAGATTGGGCATAAATTGCGGGGCTTGCCATCAATAGACATGTTAAGGCACAGAGCCAAGATTGATTCAAGCGCATCCCCAAAAACCTTCCAAAACTTTTGACATACGGAATGATAATTACTTTCGCGATCAAAGGCAGAATTATTCGCCCCATTTTGATCAATTAAGCCGGTGGACTCCCACTATTCAGCAATGGTTGCCACCGAGTTTGCTTGGCGAGCGTTTACCAAAACCACACCCGTCATGGTCAGGGCAAGCCCAGCCGCCATCATCACATTAAATGGCTCATCAAACAAGAGCCAAGCCATAAGTGCCGTGGTTGGTGGCGTTAGATAAAGTAAGCTGGTTACCTTAGTTGCTGCGCCCTTGCGAATCATCATGAACAAAAGGCTAATCGACCCAATGGATAAGGGAAAAATAGCCCAGAGCAAAGCGCCAATTACAGGAACATTCCAAACCATTACGCCAGACTCAAAGAAATACATACAGGCAAAACAGAGTATTGCGGAAGCCCCAAATTGAATAGATGAACCAGCACGAAGATCAAAAACGGGGCAATATTTTTTTTGATACAAAGTACCAAAGGTGATGGATAGTAAGGCAGCAAAAGCCAAGATATAGCTCAGAATAGGTATATGGGCAAAGCTAATTTTTTCCAAAACAACCAAAGCAACACCCGCAAAACCAAAACCCAATCCTATCCATTGCCTTGGCGAAACCTTTTCTGAAACCCATGCTGCAAACCAGGCGGTAATGATGGGCTGCAAACCAACAATGATGGCAACTAGTCCAGCAGCCATCCCTAGGCGAACTGCAAACCATACACCAAGAAGATAGCCAAACTGTAATAAAAGTCCTGCAATCGCAATGTGGGCTATTTGAGTTCTACTTGGCCAGTCGATTTTCCATACAAGACTTAATGCCGCCATCGCCATAAGAACACCAGCAAAACGCCAAAATAGAAAGGTTGCTGGTTCTACATAAGGCATAGCCATACGCGCAATCACGAACCCAGTACTCCAAATCAGCACAAATATGGGGGCAATACAGGTTTCTAGTTTTAATTGCATAAGTAACTTGCTGAATATATTGAATTTTTTTAACTTTGTAGGTGATTTTAGGCTGTTTCTTGTCTACTAGCCCCTAGTGGCGGGACTTATTTTATATTGCATTGCAACATAATATGGTTATAATATCTAAAGTTGATATTAGATATCTAAAGCCTCATAGTGAGGAACAAACGAGTCCAAGCGAAAGGGATTGAAATGAACTTAACACCAGAACAAATAGCAGCAGCACAAAAAGCGAATTTAGAAACCTTGAGCGGACTCACCAATCAGGCACTTCAAAGTATTGAGAAATTGGTAGAGCTAAATATGCACATTGCCAAACAAAGTCTTGGCGACAGTATGACCAACGCCAAAAAAGCTTTAGAGGTAAAAGATATTCAACAACTTCTCGCCCATCAGGCTGAAGCGGTTCAACCAATGGCTGAAAAGATTATGGCCTACAGTCGTCACTTATATGAGTTAGCACATGAAACGCAAGCTAGCTTCACAAAGTCAGCAGAAAAAGAGTTGCAGGCTGGTCAGAAAAAAATGAATGCTTTAGTTGAAGACTGGACCAAGAATGCCCCCGCAGGCTCTGATGCTGCTGTTCAAGCTATGAAGCAAGCGATTGCCTCAGCTAGCAATGTATTTGAGACTAGTCAGAAGGCTATCAAGCAAGCTGTCGAAGTTGCTCAAAGCAATCTCAGCAGTGCAACCGATACAGTCATGAAGGCTGCAGATACGGCGAGCAAAGCTGCTAAGAAGAAATAACTTCTAATGATTTGCTAGTATTGCATCACAAAAAAGCCCCGACTAATCGGGGCTTTTCTTTTCCTTGAATCAAGCTAAGACTTCTTTTTAACTGGTGGCAAATCGGTGCAGTGTCCGTGCGCAGCTTCAGCGGCAAGACCTACCGACTCCCCTAGTGTTGGATGAGGGTGAATGGTTTTTCCAATATCAACCGCATCCGCGCCCATTTCAATTGCTAGGCAAACTTCACCTATGAGATCGCCGGCATGAGTACCGACAATTCCACCGCCAATGATGCGATGGCTTGCGGCATCGAAAATCAATTTAGTGAAACCCTCATCCCTGCCATTAGCAATCGCCCGCCCACTAGCAGCCCATGGGAACAAACCTTTCTCATAGGCAATCCCTTGCGCCTTACATTGCTCTTCAGTTAATCCAGCCCATGCTACCTCTGGGTCTGTGTAAGCAACTGAAGGAATTTGCTTAGCGTCAAAATAGGACTTTTGACCAGCGGCTGCTTCTGCGGCAACATGTCCCTCATGAACAGCCTTATGTGCCAACATTGGTTGACCAACAAGATCACCGATTGCAAAAATGTTATGGACATTGGTTCGCATCTGCTTATCGACCGGAATAAATCCTCGCTCATCAACTTGCACCCCAGCGGCAGCTGCGTCAATCTTCTTGCCATTTGGTGAGCGCCCTACTGCCACCAGCACTAAATCGTAAGTCTGTGGTTCTGCAGGCGCGTTTTCACCTTCGAATGTCACTTCAATACCATCAGACTTAACCTCAGCTTTAGCAGCACGAGTTTTAAGCATGACCTTTTCAAATCTACCGGCATTGAACTTTTCCCAGACCTTTTCTAAGTCGCGATCTGCACCCGCCATGAGACCATCCAGCATCTCAGCAATATCAATACGTGAGCCAAGAGTGCTGTATACGGTTGCCATCTCTAAGCCAATAATGCCGCCACCAATCACTAGCATCCGTTTAGGTATGCTCTTTAACTGCAAAGCGCCAGTGCTATCAACAATGCGTGGATCTACTGGCAAAAAAGGAAGTTTCACTGGTTGACTTCCGGCCGCAATAATCGCCTTCTGAAAACGAATCACTTCCTTAGATCCCGTGAGATCCTGGCCATCACCACTAGTGAGTTGCACTTCAACGTGATTGGCATCCAAAAAATGTCCTAGTCCACGCACAACTTTTACCTTACGCGCTTTGGCCATACCAGCCAATCCGCCGGTCAACTTAGCGATCACAGATTCTTTGTAGCCACGCAGTTGATCGATCTCAATCTTTGGTGCACCAAAGGTAATGCCATGTTTTGCCATCGTCTTAACTTCATCCATGACAGATGTAGTGTGCAGCAAAGCTTTAGATGGGATGCAACCCACATTTAAGCAGACACCGCCTAAGGCAGCGTAACGCTCTACTAATACGGTATTCATACCCAAGTCAGCGCTGCGAAAAGCTGCGCTATAACCGCCGGGGCCAGCGCCTAAAACTAATAACTCACACTCGTGATCGACTTTACCGCTATATTGCCCTGCAATTGGTGTGGGGGTTGGCGCTACTGCTGGAGTTGAAGTAATGACGGTTGCAGGTGCGGCCTTTGGGGTGACTGTTGCTTCAGCACTAACTTCAACCTCGGCAATCACACTACCTTTACTAACTTTGTCGCCTAATTTAAGAGAAATCGCTGTGACAGTTCCGGCTGTGTCTGCTGGAATTTCCATAGTGGCTTTATCAGACTCGAGCACCAACAAGGGCTGCTCTTTTTGAATGACATCACCAACTTTGATTAATACCTCAATCACTGGAATATCTGAATAGTCACCAATATCTGGTACGAGGATCATCTGTTTTGACATGGATCCCCCTTAGAGAATTGCGCGACGGAAGTCGGACAAGAGTTGAGAAACATAGACATTAAAACGAGTCGCAAGTGCACCATCGATCACCCGATGGTCAGCAGTCAAAGATAATGGGCAAATCAAACGAGGCACGAATTGCTTACCATCCCATACTGGCTTCATTGCAGCCTTACTAACACCTAGGATAGCGACTTCTGGCGCATTCACAATGGGTGCAAAATAAGTTCCACCGATGCCACCCAATGAGGAGATGGTAAAGCTAGCACCCTGCATTTGATCTGGCTTGAGTTTCCCATCGCGTGCAAGTGCAGCCAAATTAGATGTTTCTTTAACAATTTCAAAGATGCCTTTTTTATCGACATCTCGAATCACTGGAACGACAAGACCGGTTGGGGTATCAGCTGCAAAGCCAATATTGAAATATTTCTTCAAAACTAAATCGTCGCCATCGAGCGAGCTATTAAACTCGGGATATTTTTTTAGGGCAGCAACAGCTGCCTTCATGATGAATGCCAGCATGGTGATCTTGATGCCCTGCTTTTCATTCTCCTTATTAGTGAGAACGCGGAAAGCCTCTAAATCAGTAATATCTGCATCCTCGTGATACGTCACCGCAGGAATCATGACCCAGTTACGACCCAAATTAGCAGCAGTCAGCTTCTTGATACGATTGAGTGGTTGACGCTCAATTTCACCAAACTTGGCAAAATCGACTTTTGGCCATGGAATCAGATTCAATCCACCCAAGCTTCCGCCAGAAGCACTACTAGAGTTGCCCCCACCGCTCATAGCGGCTTTTACAAACGCCTGGACATCATCTTGCGTAATGCGACCTTTAGGCCCAGTACCCTTCACTTGCGAAACGATTACCCCAAGTTCGCGTGCGAATTTACGGACAGATGGACTCGCATGACTCACATTGTCATCTGCAGGAGGAGGTGTGATGCTAACCGGCGGTGGAGGTGGAGCCAACTTTATTGGAGGCTCAACCGGAGGAGTTTTTTGTTCAGGCGCTACCGCAACTGCTGGTGTTGGCGCCACTGCGGGCATCGACGCAGAAGCCGCCTCCTCCAGCATGATAACCACCGAACCTTCAGATAGTGAATCACCAATCTTGACCTTCACCTCTTTGACTACGCCAGAGTGGCTAGAAGGCACATCCATGGTTGCTTTATCGGATTCCAACACAACGATTGATTGTTCTTTCTCTACGGTATCGCCGACCTTAACTAAGACCTCAATAACTGGCACATCTTTGTAATCCCCAATATCAGGGACTTTAATTTCGATTAATTGGCTCATATTTCAATCTCTAGTTAAACCGTCATTGGGTTGGGTTTAGTAGCATCAATACCGTACTTCTTGATTGCTTCAGCAAGCTTCTGACGATCAAACTGTCCGGCATCTGCCAATGATCGCAAGGCTGTTAATACTACCCAGCGACGATCGACTTCGAAGAAATCGCGCAACTTCTCACGAGTGTCAGAACGACCAAAACCATCGGTACCAAGCACTTCATATTGACGACCAATATGCTGAATGGCCGGACGAATCTGCTCGGCAAATAAACGCACATAGTCAGTAGCCGCAATCACAGGCCCTGTTGTATCTTTTAGGCATTTTTCCACATGGGACAAGACAGGTGTTGCAGCAGGATTTAAAAGATTGCTACGATGCACAGCAGCCCAATCACGTCCGAGCTCAGTGAAGCTTGGACAACCCCATAAGTCAGACGCAACCCCCCAATCTTTGTGCAACATTTCTGCTGCCTCAATCACTTCACGGAAGATTGTTCCAGAGCCAAGTAATTGCACGCGCAACTTGGCATTGGCATCACCAACGGATGTCAACTTATACATCCCTTTGATAATGTCTTGCTCTGCACCCTTCGGCATTGCTGGATGAGCGTAGTTTTCGTTCATCAAGGTGATGTAGTAGTACACGTCTTCTTGCACCTCTAACATCCGGCGCATACCATCTTGAATCACCACTGCTACCTCAAATGAGAATGTTGGGTCATAACTGATGCAGTTAGGAACAGCAGCACTCCACACTTGACTATGGCCGTCTTCATGCTGCAAACCCTCGCCATTCAAAGTAGTTCTGCCGGCGGTACCACCTAACAAGAAGCCACGACTGCGCATATCGCCCGCAGCCCAAGCTAAGTCCCCAATCCGCTGGAACCCAAACATGGAATAGAAGATATAGAAAGGCAACATGGGAACACCATGCGTAGAGTAAGAGGTAGCTGCTGCGATCCAATCGCACATACCGCCAGCTTCATTAATGCCCTCTTGCAAGATTTGTCCGTGCTTATCCTCTTTGTAGAACATCAATTGATCATGATCTTCTGGTGTATAGAGTTGACCAAGTTGGTTCCAAATACCGAGCTGACGGAACATGCCCTCCATACCAAAAGTCCGAGACTCATCTGGAACGATGGGAACCACTCTCTTGCCTAAGACTTTATCGCGCAAGATGGTATTTAGCAGTCGCACAAACGCCATTGTTGTCGAAATCTCACGACCTTCCGTAGTTGCCTCCAGCATCGGCGCAAATACATCCAAAGCAGGCACAGGTAGACTCTCGGCTTTTGTACGACGCTGCGGCAAATAACCGCCAAGTTCGTGGCGACGAGCTTTCATATACTCAAGCTCTAAGCTACCATCTGCAAATTTAACGAGCGGCATTTCATCAAGTTGCTCGTCTTTGACGGGTATTTCAAAACGATCACGGAAACGACGGACGTCATCAGCGTTCATTTTCTTTGCCTGGTGGGCAATATTCATTGCCTCACCAGAGCCACCCATGCCATAACCTTTAATGGTGTGCGCCAAGATAACGGTAGGCTCATTTTTATGGTTTACAGCTGCATGAAATGCTGCATAGACTTTATGGGGATCATGGCCACCACGATTGAGTTGCCAAATCTCATCATCAGTCCAGTCATTAACTAAGGCTTTTAGCTCTGGGGTGTTAAATACAGTTTCACGAACATAAGCACCATTTTTAGCCTTCATGGTCTGATATTGGCCATCCACAATTTCGCCTAAACGCTGCATCAAGATGCCTTTTTTATCGCGTGCAAATAAAGCATCCCATTGACCACCCCAAACTACTTTGATGACATTCCAACCGGCACCACGGAACTCACTCTCAAGCTCTTGAATAATTTTTCCATTGCCACGTACAGGGCCATCTAGACGCTGTAGGTTGCAGTTGATTACAAATATAAGGTTGTCGAGTTTTTCACGGCCAGCCATACCAATCGCACCCAATGACTCTGGCTCATCTGTTTCGCCATCACCTAAGAAGGCCCAAACTTTTCTGCCTTCTGTCTTAGCAAAACCCCGATCGGCCAAGTAACGCATAAAGCGCGCTTGATAAATAGCCATGATCGGACCAAGACCCATGGATACCGTTGGGAACTGCCAAAAATCTGGCATCAACCAAGGATGCGGGTAGCTGGAAATTCCTTTTCCACCAACTTCTTGACGGAAATTATTGAGCTGCTCTTCGGCCAAGCGACCTAACATGTAAGCACGAGCGTATACACCAGGGGCTGAATGGCCTTGTACAAAAATTAAATCGCCGCCATGTTCTGGCGAAGGTGCATGCCAGAAATGGTTAAAGCCAACGTCATATAAAGTTGCGGCAGACTGAAAAGAAGAAATATGACCACCAACGTTCGTGTCTTTATTGGCACGCAATACCATGGCCATGGCATTCCAGCGTGTGTAGGAGCGAATTCGATGTTCAACGTTTTGATCTCCGGGTAAGCGAGCCTGCTGCTCAACGGGAATGGTATTGATATAAGGAGTCTCGGCATGAAAAGGCTGATTAACGCCATTCACTCGAGCATGAGAAATTTGCTGATCGATTAAATAGGCAGCTCTTTCTGGCCCTTCTGTCTTGATGACACCATCAAGCGCCTGCAACCATTCTTGAGTTTCTGCGGGATCTGCATCTTGCGCACTCGTTTTACCCAATATTTGTTCTGGAACTGCTGCCATAACCTGCCTCCATAAGGAACTTCGGTGTTAATCATTCACTCTATAGGCAATATTCTAGGAAGGTATATGGGTGTAAACAAGGAATTTTTCACATAATGATAATATTTCTCATAATATGATAATTTATTGCAACGCATCTAAATCATTGAAATACCTAAGAAATAGCACTCCATAAGGCAAAATAAAGGCTATTCATGACATACAAGCGCTTTTCAATCTGGCAACTGAGCCCAAGCAAATGGCTCCGACGAATTCGGGGGTTTAGGCTTGTATACACACCGTTGTTAGCAATTGTGATTTTTACAGCGGTAATGGGGATTATTTTAGGCACCCTTCAGTTGCAAGAAAAAACCCAGCAAGAATCTGCCCTATTTCGCGAACTCTCGTTTGCAAAGCAACGAATTCAATTGCGGTTTCTAAACAATACCGAGTTACTTCTTTCTATTAGTAGAGACTTGGCTGCCAATAGCGATCAAGAAAAATTGCGCGCTAGCGCTTTAGACCAACTAGAAAACTTTGTCCTAAATAACCATGAAATTTCTGAAGTCATATGGCTTAATGAAAATAATGCTCGTCAGTGGGCCATGCCACCGTCAGGAAATAAATCAGATTGGTATACAAAAACAGAAAATGGTCCAGCGATAAATCAGGCGCTGAAAAAAACAATTGAATTAAGTAAATTAGCCAACCGCCCCGCATTTAGCCCCTTCATCACCTCAAATCTATCAAATGATGAGCCATTAGCCAAAGAAAGAAAAACGGTTTTTTGGCAAGTCGTACCCATTATCAATGGCGGTGAAATCACTGGTGCTTTAGCTGCTCTCTATACAGCCCAGGGGGTACTTGACGTTATACCTGGTGAACTGAAAAGCCAATATCGCTTCACGCTCTTAACAGATCACGAAACGATCTTAGCCATTTCATCTGACCGAGATACTCCGAAACGGTCCTTTAGCAATCAAACTAGTTTAGACGTCGGCGTTCTCAGCCCCAATTTAGTCCTGCGGATTGATACGTATCCGCCGCCAACAAATTTAACATTCAGAATGTTAATTGGAGTTGTACTTGGGTTAAGCGCCTTCGTGGTTTGGAGTTTATGGTCGGTATTAAAACAAATGCAGGTTCGTCAAGAGGCGGAAGCCAATCTCAGAACTGAAACCAACTTCCGGAGTGCGATGGAGAATTCCACCCCCGTGGGAATTCGCGCTCATGATATGGATAAACGCATCACTTATGTGAATCGAGCCTTCTGCGAAATGACGGGCTGGTCGAGCAAAGAGCTGATTGGTCTTTTGCCACCCTTCCCTTTTTGGCCTGCTGGCAGGAAGGATGAATTAAGCGCCAAGATGAATCGTGCAGTTGAGCTCAATACCGGCCTCCCATTGAAAGGCGGAATCGAAGGCAGCGTACTGCGTCGTGATGGTAGTGAGATTCAAACGAGGACTTTTATCGCACCATTGATTAATGAACGAGGCAATCAAACGGGTTGGGTAACGTCATTAATCGACATCTCAGAGCCAAAGAAAATTCGTGAAGAACTTGCCGCGTCTCAGGAGCGATTTATTACTGTTCTTGAAGGGCTAGATGCTGCTGTTTCAGTTCTGTCGATCCAAACAGGCGAACTGCTGTTTGCAAACCGCTTCTACCGCGAGCGCTTTGGTGATAACCCCAAAGGTCATCTAGATTTAGCGGGTGGTGAATTGGCATTTAAAACTATGCAAACACTTGCCGAGGAATATGGCAATAAGACGCCAGGAATTGCACACTCCTTGCTTTACCAAGAATCCGAATCAGAAGAAGTTCAACTTTTGGAAAATAGTGTTAAATGGTATGAGGTAAGACGTCGCTTCATCCCCTGGGTGGATGGACATTTGGCACAACTTTTGATTGCAACCGACATCACCATGCGCAAAGAAGCTGATGATCTAAATCGCCAACAAGAAGAACGGATGCAGTTTACGAGTCGTCTCACCACCATGGGTGAAATGGCCTCATCACTTGCGCATGAATTGAATCAACCACTTTCAGCCATCTCCAATTACTGCATGGGGGTCGTAAACCGACTCAAAGCACTGGTTGACCCCGAGATTAATAAAGACATATTGCCGGCCCTTGAAAAAGCAGCGGAACAAGCTGTGCGTGCAGGCACAATCATTCAGCGCATCAGGAGTTTTGTTAAACGCAGCGAACCCCAACGTAAATCATGCGCAATTGCCGATATCATTAATGACGCGGTTGGCTTAGTGGAAATTGAAGCGCACCGTCATCGCTTAAATATCACTTCACATGTAGCCGACAACCTGCCTCATGTAGATCTTGATCCAATCTTGATTCTGCAAGTTTTGGTGAATTTACTAAAAAATTCTCTAGATAGCCTCCGAGATGTCTACCCCCTATCATCAAGATGGTCTGCACCCCCTGTCAAAATTTCTGCCGATCTCGATACCAGCACCTTTCCAGCTATGCTCAAAATAGAGGTAACAGATGCTGGTGCAGGCATTGCAGAATCCGTTATCCAGAGGATGTTCGAACCCTTTTTCAGCACTAAACCCGACGGAATGGGTATGGGCTTGAATATTTGCCGCTCCATTATCGAATCTCACCATGGTCGACTTTGGGCTAAAAACCACATGGACCCAGAACATACAAAGCTGGTTGGCTGCACCTTTACAATACTATTACCCCTGGAATCAATAGATTCAAGGGCAATAGTTTAAAAATCGTATCTAGACTTATCCGCGAGATCCTACATGAATATGAGCACAGCGACAAAACCGAACCAAGCCGAAGTAGTCTATGTTGTAGATGACGATGAAGCGGTGCGAGATTCCCTCACATGGCTTCTAGAAAGTAATGGCTATATTGTGCGTTGCCATGCTAGCGCGGAACGCTTTCTTCAATCATTACAAAGTACCGATAAGTCCACTATCTCCTGCGCTATTTTAGATGTGCGCATGCCCGGAATGTCGGGTCTTGAACTACAAGAACGATTACTGAATGATCACCTTCCAATGCCAGTGGCATTTATTACTGGACACGGTGATGTGTCAATGGCGGTATCGACCATGAAAAGGGGTGCTGTTGATTTTATTGAAAAGCCCTTCAAAGAAAATGATCTATGTGGTTTGGTTGATCGAATGCTGGCAAAAGCTCGTATTGATTATGCACAAGCAAGTCAACGCAAGATCACCCAAAGCCTTCTCAGCAAACTCACCGGTCGTGAGCGCCAAGTACTTGAAAGAATTGTTGCAGGTCGACTAAACAAACAAATTGCCGACGATCTTGGCATATCTATCAAAACAGTTGAAGCGCACCGCGCCAATATTATGGAGAAGTTAAGTGTCAATACGGTTGCAGACTTACTACGTCTTGCCTTGTCAGACCCTCAACCGATTTAATCATTTTTCAAGTTATGCCAGCACAACTACTCGACGGTAATACCCTCTCCAAAAAGCTTCGTGCAGAGATAACCGCGCGAGCCGCTATTGTCACTGCAAAGGGTGTACGCCCAGGATTGGCAGTCATTGTTATTGGTGATAATCCAGCTAGTCAGGTGTATGTGCGCAACAAAGTGAAGGCCTGCGAAGATGTTGGCTTTTATTCTGTTTTAGAGCGTTATCCTGCCGAGCTAGGTGAAGATGAATTGCTTGCTCGTATTGCACTGCTAAATGCAGACCCCAAAATTCATGGGATCTTGGTCCAGCTCCCATTACCAGATCATATCGCTACCGAGAGGGTGCTAGAGGCAATTGCTCCTGAAAAGGATGTTGATGGCTTTCATATTGCTAACGCCGGAGCCTTGATGGTTGGTCACCCGGAATTCAAGCCCTGTACCCCTTACGGATGCATGAAGATGCTAGAAAGCATTGACTACCCCATTCGCGGTGCCCGCGCTGTCATTGTTGGTGCCTCTAATATTGTGGGTAAACCAATGGCTATGTTGCTTTTACAAGCAGGTGCGACTGTCACCATCTGCAATAGCAAAACGCGTGACTTAGCCCACCACACCAAAGATGCCGACATTCTAGTGGTAGCCACTGGCAAACCCAAGATGATTAGTGGCGACATGGTTAAAAATGGCTCTGTTGTTATCGATGTAGGCATCAATCGTTTACCCGACGGAAAACTCTGCGGAGATGTTGATTTTGATGCCGCCAAATATATTGCTGGATGGATTACGCCTGTACCCGGCGGCGTTGGTCCAATGACCATCACCATGCTCCTTATGAATACGCTTGAGGCAGCAGAAAAAGCAGTCAAAAAGTAACTCGGCGCTAAGGCTAATTTAGCAATATTTTCTGCATTACAGTAAGCTAGAGGGATGAATATTTCTATCCCATCTCAATTACTTAACAATCCACTCATTACTTTTGGTCGCGGCATTCCTGAGTATGCGCAGATAAAGCCTGAGCATATTGACCCAGCTATTTCTTTTTTGTTAACACAGGCAGAATCCGCAGTTATACACGCAACCGATTCAAGCACTCCATGCACTTGGAATGCGCTTGTGGAGTCGCTAGAAGATGCAACCGAAAGACTGGGAAGATCTTGGGGTGTTATTTCTCACCTCAATAGCGTAGCAGACACCGCTGAGCTCAGGGCTGCCTATGGCGCGATGCTTCCGCAGGTGACCGCATTTTTTTCCCACCTTAGTCAAAACCTTGCACTGTACGAGAAGTTTAAAGCACTCAAAAGTAGTGGTGAATTTACACTCCTCACTAGTGCCCAGAAAAAGGTTATTCAAAACTCTTTACGAGATTTTTATTTAGGTGGCGCAGAATTGTCAGAAGAGGAAAAACCGCGCTTCTCTAAAATTCAAGATGAGCAAGCTATTCTAGGCAAGGCATTCTCCGACCATGTATTGGACGCTACCGATAGTTTTGTTCATCTCATTACAGATCAAACTGAACTTGCCGGTTTGCCAGAGGATGCTATTGCTGCTGCTGCCGATACTGCACAACAGAAAAATTTGCAGGGCTGGGCATTTACCTTGCACTTCCCCTCTTACTACCCTGTCATGCAGTACTCTGAGAATCGCTCCTTGCGTCAATTAATGTATCAAGCCTACGTTACCCGCGCCTCAGAATTGGGACCTCAATTTACTAATGGCAAACTCGAATGGGATAACACCGAGAATATGTTGGCACAACTGCGTCTACGTGATGAAGAGGCTCGCATGTTGGGCTTTGCGAATTACGCAGCATTGAGCATAGCGCCAAAGATGGCTAATACCGTTTCTGAAGTTGACCAATTCTTGGGTGATATTGCCAAAAAATCAAAACCCTTTGCCCAAAAAGATTGGGATGCATTGCAGGAATATACCAAATCCCAATTGCATTTATCCGATGGCATACAGCCCTGGGATATCGCCTACTGCTCAGAAAAACTCAAACAGGACCGCTATTCTTTCTCAGAAAACGAACTCAAGCAATACTTCCCGCTGCCCAAGGTTCTAGAGGGTTTATTTGGCGTGATTCAAACCTTATTTGGCGTCAAGATTAGCGAGACTAACTTACCAACTTGGCACACGGATGTGCAATCGTTCTCCGTTAGTAATGATGATGGTCAAATTATTGCTTATTTTTATTTGGACCCCTATGCTCGCCCCGGTAAACGCGGCGGCGCTTGGATGGACGATGCTAGAGGCAGGCGCGAGCTATCTAATGGAGAAATCCAGATTCCGGTGGCTTACTTGGTATGTAACTTTGCACCCCCCGTCAAGATCGATGGTCAGCTGCAACAACCCACCATTACGCATGATGATGTAATTACGCTCTTTCACGAAAGTGGCCATGGCCTTCATCATCTATTAACTCAAGTCGGGGCCTTAGGTGTTTCTGGTATTAATGGCGTGGAATGGGATGCGGTTGAATTACCAAGTCAATTCATGGAAAACTTCTGCTGGGAATGGGAAGTCTTAGAAAAAATGACGGCTCACGCAGAAACTGGTAAGCCTTTGCCTAAGACCTTGTTTGACAAAATGTTGGCAGCGAAGAACTTCCAAAATGGCCTAGGCACACTACGTCAAATTGTGATGTCATTAACGGATTGGCGATTGCACTCTACTTTTGATGCTGCTAAAGCAGAAGGTGAAACTGTGCTCGAACTCTCTAGAAACACCGCTACAGAATTTAATATCATTCCCCAACCAGAAATCTCTCGTTGGATTAATTCCTTTAGCCATATCTTTGCTGGTGGCTATGCGGCGGGCTACTACAGTTACAAATGGGCTGAAGTGCTTTCTGCGGATGCCTATTCTGCATTTGAAGAAGCGGCAAAGTTGTGCGGTAGCGTACTGGACAGCAAAACTGGCAAACGGTATCGGCAGGAAATCCTGGAAGTCGGTGGCAGTCGACCTGCTGCCGAATCTTTCAAGGCATTTCGGGGTCGCGAACCCAGCATTGATGCTCTACTTCGCCATGGTGGCTTAGTTGAACCAGCCTAATGATTTCTAGGCTTTAATTTCTGCAATGACAGGAGCGTGATCTGATGGTTGCTCCCAGGTGCGTGGTTCTTTATCGATGATGCTGGTATTGCAATTGTCTTTGAGTGCCTCACTCAAGAGAATATGGTCAATGCGCATACCAGCATTGCGCCTGAAACCCATCATCCTGTAATCCCACCAGCTAAATGCCTTAGGAGCTTGTTCGAACATCCGGAAGGAATCTTGAAATCCTAGTTTTAATAAATCCTGAAAAGCCGCCCTCTCTTGAGGCGAAACCAGATTCTGACCTTCCCATGCCTTGGGATCATGCACATCAACATCCTGAGGTGCGATATTGAAATCGCCCAAAAGAGCCAATCGGGGATACTTCTTGATTTCTGAATCAAGCCAAATTTTTAATGCCTCAAGCCAAGATAACTTGTAGATAAACTTTTCACTATCGGGTGACTGCCCGTTCGGAAAATAGGCGGAAACTAACCTAATAGGCTCGATGCCCTTGAAACATACCGTGGCAGCCAAGATGCGCTGTTGCTCATCAAGATGACCCGGAATATTTCTGATGGGCTTTAAAAAAGTGGTTTCTAGATCTGTTGAGATTGGCGCTAAGGCAGCGTGCCTCACAATAATAGCCACACCGTTATAAGTCTTTTGGCCGGCAGCAAGGCTCAAATAGCCGGCCGCCTCAAGCTCTTTATGCGGATATTTATCATCCGTAAGTTTTAACTCTTGGAGACATAGAGCATCAATCGGCTTCTTTGCCTTTTCTTGATCACTTAACCAGCGCAAAACGTGCGGCAAGCGAACTTTTAGAGAGTTCACATTCCATGCCGCTATCCGAACTGAATCAGTCATCTATTCCCAATTCCTGAAGTTTTCGAGTAATGGTATTTCTACCAATTCCTAGGCGTTGTGCTGCCTCCACCCTTCTACCACGAGTTACTTCAAGAGCAGCTTGCAAAACGGCCTTTTCAAACTTAGAACACAGAGCGTCGTAGACATCCTTATCGCCATCTTGCAGCATCTTTGCTGCTAGACGACTTAAGCCACCCTCCCAATCAACAGTTGCAACACGACCTGTAGCGGAGACTGGATTGACAACATCGCCCTGTTGAGGAATGGGTTGAAAACTGGAGCCAGTCAAAATATCTTCAGGAAGATCACCAACACCAATAACATTAGATGGCGTCATCACCGTTAGCCAATGACACAGATTTTCTAATTGGCGCACATTTCCTGGAAAAGGCATTACCCCAATATCTTTTAGCGCTTCATCAGACAACTTCTTCGGCTCAACACCTAGGGATTTGGCGCAGCTCAGCATAAAATGTCTGGCCAATAGCGGTATATCTTCAGCGCGCTCTCGTAACGGAGGCATGCGCAAGCGAATCAGATTTAATCGATGCAATAAATCTTCCCTAAAAAAACCTGCGGCAACACGCGACTCTAAATTTTGATGAGTTGATGCAATGATTCTGACATTGACCTTAATGGGGTCTTGTCCACCAACGCGATAAAAATGACCATCGCTTAATGCTCGTAAAAGACGTGTCTGTAGATCAAAAGGGAGATCACCGATTTCATCCAAAAACAAAGTGCCCCCATCAGCTTGCTCAAAACGCCCTCGGCGAAGTGTTTGCGCTCCAGGAAAAGCGCCACGCTCATGACCAAATAACTCTGACTCCAAGAGATCTTTTGGAACAGCCGCTGTACTCAGTGATACAAATGGACCTCTAGCGCGAGGGCTATGTTTATGCAAAGCCAAACCAACGAGTTCTTTGCCCGTGCCAGATTCACCAGTAATCAAAACGGTGGCATGAGACTGCGCCAGACGGCCAATCGCTCGGAATACTTCTTGCATTGCTGGTGCTTGACCAATAATTTCAGAGGAGTCTTGAATCCAAGACCCAAGCTCCTTGATACCAGACTGGTTGCGATTGCTTTGCTCAATTGCGCGATGGATGAGTTCAATCGCCTTCTCTAGGTCGAATGGCTTGGTAAGGTATTCAAAAGCACCTCCCTGGAATGACGAGACCGCGGAATCCAAGTCTGAATAGGCGGTCATGATAATGACAGGCAGCTGTGGATGACTTTCCTTAACGTGCTGCAGTAACTCTAGGCCATTTCCGCGGGGCATGCGGATATCAGAAATCAGAACTTGTGGCGATTCCTTTTCTAATGCATTAAGAACATCATTGGGGTTTGAAAAACTCTTATGGGGAATATTCTCACGTGTTAGAGCCTTTTCTAAGACCCAACGAATTGACTGATCATCATCGACGATCCAAATTGGTTTCATGATGCTTTCTCCCGCTTACGATATGGAATCTGAATATGAAAATTTGTGCAGCCGGGGCGACTATCACAAGCGATAGACCCCTGATGGTGTTGTACAAAAGTTTGCGCTAGAGTGAGGCCAAGCCCACTACCGCCTTCCCTACCCGATACTAGGGGGAAAAATATGCGCTCTCTAATATTTGCTGGAATGCCGGGCCCGTTATCAATTACGTGCAAATCCATGGCCATCTTATAACGTTGCTTTGCAATCGTCACCGAGCGTGCTACACGAGTCTTTAGCTCAATTTGAGCGGTGCCTTTATCAATCTCATCTGAAAGTGCTTGCGCCGCATTGTGAGCAATATTGAGTACTGCCTGGATTAACTGCTCACGATCACCCAGCACATCGGGAAGGCTGGTGTCGTAATTTCGGATGATCCGTAGACCCTTAGGAAACTCTGCCAAGACCAGACTCCGAACACGCTCTAAGGCCTCGTGTACATTAAAAAGCTCCATATTATGAGCTTTACGATGAGGGGCTAACAAACGATCAACCAAAGTCTGTAAACGATCAGATTCTTTAATAATGACCTGGGTATATTCTTTCAGACCTTTTTCTGGAAGTTCAAACTCTAAAAGTTGTGCAGCCCCCCGAATACCTCCCAAGGGATTTTTAATTTCATGCGCTAAGTTACGCATCAACTCTTTATTTGCTTCAACTTGCTGCGTAACGCGCTCATCACGTTCGCTACGAAGCTGTTGATCGATCGGAAACCATTCAATCATGATCAAATCAGCATCATCAAACATTGCAACCACCACATGCGCAGGGATAGATTCTTGGTGAATGCTTCCCGGCAAAGAATGCAAAGTCATCTCTTGACGCTGTGCCGATGTTTGGCCAAGCTGAACATTTGCAATCATTAAATTTAATGGCGGATTATCGCCAAATAAATCACGCACAGACTGACCCTCAAGTGATTTACGCGACAGATCCAAGGCTGATTCAGCGGCTGGGTTCACATAAACCAAAAGTTGGCTTTTGGCCTCAAATACCACAAGGGCATTAGGCATCTGATCAAGCAATGTCGGAAAAAAAGGAGCAGCCGAAGCTGCTCCCTTGAACGAATTGCGCAACAGTCCTGCGCTCAAGTTCTCTCCTTCGCTTACAGGGAGTAGTACATATCAAATTCGATAGGATGAGTAGTCATACGGAAGCGTGTGACATCCTCCATCTTCAAATTGATATAGGCATCGAGCATCGAGTTAGTAAATACACCACCGCGGGTTAAGAACTCACGATCTTTATCGAGCTCAGACAAGGCCTCTTCCAAGCTTGCACAAACAGTTGGAATCTTTGCATCTTCTTCTGGTGGCAAGTCATACAAATTCTTGTCAGCAGCTTCTCCTGGGTGAATCTTATTCTGAACACCATCTAAACCAGCCATCAACAAGGCAGAGAAAGCCAAGTATGGGTTAGCAAGTGGATCAGGGAAACGTGTCTCAATACGACGGCCCTTAGGATTTGCTACGTGTGGAATGCGAATAGAGGCAGAACGGTTACGCGCAGAATAAGCCAACTTCACTGGAGCCTCAAAACCTGGAACCAAACGCTTATAGGAGTTTGTACCAGGGTTGGTAATCGCATTCAATGCCTTGGCGTGCTTAATGATGCCGCCAATGTAGTAAAGGGCAAACTCTGACAAACCAGCATAGCCATTACCAGCAAAAAGATTCTCGCCATTCTTCCAAACGGATTGGTGAACGTGCATACCCGATCCATTGTCACCAACAACCGGCTTAGGCATGAAGGTTGCAGTTTTTCCATAAGCGTGGGCAACGTTTTGTACCACATACTTTTGCCAGATAGTCCAGTCAGCACGTTGTACTAATGTACTGAACTTGGTACCCAATTCATTTTGACCTTGGCCAGCAACTTCGTGGTGATGAACTTCGACTGGAATACCTAATGATTCAAGAATCAAACACATTTCAGAGCGCATATCCTGAAAAGTATCTACAGGAGCAACTGGGAAGTAGCCACCTTTCTTACCTGGACGATGACCTGTGTTGCCGCCTTCGATTTCAGCACTAGATGACCATGGAGCTTCTTCAGAGTCAATCTTCACGAAGCAACCCTGCATGTCAGAACCCCAACGAACGCCATCAAAAATAAAGAATTCTGGCTCTGGACCAAAGTAAGCGGTATCACCTAGACCAGTGCTCTTTAAATAGGATTCGCAACGCTTCGCAATCGAGCGTGGATCGCGATCATACCCCTGCATATCCGCCGGCTCAACAACATCGCAAGTCATAACCAGAGTGGATTCTTCATAGAATGGGTCAATATAAGCAGCCGTAGGATCAGGCATCAGCAACATATCAGATGCTTCAATACCTTTCCAACCGGCGATAGATGAACCATCAAATGCATGACCGCTTTTAAATTTATCCTCGTCAAAAGCAGAAATAGGTACTGTGGTATGTTGTTCTTTGCCCTTTGTATCTACAAAGCGGAAATCAACGAAAGTACACTCTTTCTCTTTAACTAACTTCATCACATCAGCGACGGTCTTGGTTGTCATGCAACTCTCCTCTATTAACTAAATTTGGAATTCAAAACTTAAGGCATACACCCTTGTTTATTCCAGGCATCAAACATGCCTAATGGATGTATCTAATTTACTGAAGCAAACAAGTGGGATATCTCATTATTGCACTATTTGAGTGCTCAAATACCCCTTCTAAGGCAGAATAAATATTAAAATGCACCAAATTAGTGCTATCTAAGCTGGGTCAAGATCATGAATTTCATAGCCCAATTCGGCTGTACCGGCACGCAAAGCGCTCCACGCACTTTCCAGCAGATTTGCATTGCCCTTGATGCCTAATTCAATGTGACGAACAGCAAATACACCACCTCTAGTTGAGTCCCCAACAGATGGGAGACTAAATACCTTCACACCTGGATAACTAGCCTCAATACGCTCCATTAATGGAGTCAAAACTGACTCAACTCCCTTGGGCACAATAAAGCTCTGCTCAGCCCAATTATCTTGATGGAAAAGCGCTTTGTAGTGAGTATCAAGGCACCAAGCCATCATTGGAGCTGCCATAACTGGAAAGCCTGGTAAAAAATGATGCTCATTAATGCGAAATCCGGGAATTTGGTTATATGGGTTTGGGATGATGTCGCTGCCAAGTGGAAACTCACCCATTTTGAAGCGGTGCTGATTCTCGGGCGTGTTTAAATCAGCCTTTATTGGGTCGCCTTCTGCAGTTGCCTCAATACGTCCAGCAATCAGTTCACGTGCCGTAGGATGCAATTGGGTTTTCGTACCCAAAGCCAAAGCAGCACATTGACGAGTGTGATCATCTGGCGTTGCCCCGATCCCGCCTGTACTAAATACAATATCACCGCTGGCAAAACTGTCTTTTAGTGTTGCAGTAATTTGCTCAGGATCATCAGCAACATATCTTGCCCATGAAAGACTCAAGCCCCGCTCAGTCAAGAGTTCAATGAGTTTGCTTAAATGCTTATCCTGACGACGCCCAGATAAAATTTCATCGCCAATCACGATTAATCCAAAGCGACGTGATGTATCGGCTGGAATATCAACAGCAACCGTTTTTAATGCTTCAACCATGATAAGAAGATCCCGATTCAATAATGCGTGATTCAACTGTCAGTACAGACTCTAGTTCATTACGCCGTAAATCTATTAAAGCGGTTAATAAAAAATGGCTAAACCACAGCGCCGCAAAAACAAAGATTAACGAGTAAATCCAAAGGGCAACAAAACTCACTAGCGGAAATAATACAAGCGCCAGGGCTGAAGTCGCCCAAAAAAAGGTGGGGACAGCGCCAAGCAAGCCTGAGGCTATCCCCATAGACAATAAAGACCATCGATATTTGGCAAGCAACAGGTCGCGCTCTTCTGGGCTGGCATGCTTTGCCAAAACGTCATATGACATTAAGCGCATCGTTAACCACCCCCAGAGTAGTGGAGGCAATACGGCGACCAACGGTGGCATCCACCACACTGGTAGGGTCAGCATTACAAGCGCTAGACAAATCAAAGCTGACCAGAGTGTGTAAAAAAAACTTCCTAGTAAGCCGCCGCCTCGTTTGCAGTCCAAATCTTGATAAGCAGACTGACGCGATACCAGATTAACAATTGTTGGCACTGTTGTAAAAGCAATCAATACCAACAAGCTGATGCAGATTAAGGGAATCAATAGCATGACAAAAAACAAAGGGGCAATCCACGCTCTAGCATTTTCAAAGCCTGCCCAAATCAAGCCATCTTGTATCCAGCTAGTAAACATGGATGTTGTTAAAAAAGTACTCAGCACCTCAAGAGCCGAGGTCCAGGTTAACCAAATTAAGCAACCCCACAGTACCGAAACAATTAAAAATGGGCGCAGACTTAACCACAGCATACGAGGGTGCATGGAGCCGACCAGAGCCAGGCCAAAAGATCTAATCACTTGCTGAAGTCCGTCCATAAAATCCCTTATTTGCGAAGTTAATATCGCTCTACTTGCGTAGTAATTTTTTAATCTCTCTGAGAGAGAGCAATAAGCATTGCCACTGTTGAACAAATATATTATTGGAAATCAATAAGCCCCGCACACCCGTTGGGTAGACCTCTTTGGGGAATATCGCGGTTCTAAATAACATATCCCACCAAGGGAAAAGAATTCCAAAATTGCAACCGCCCAATACCTCAGGCTTGCCAATCGCCTCGTGACCGAAGCCAACCGCATGGTGCAGGCGATGAAACATAGGCGAAATGATGACGTAACGAAAGCCTCCCAGACTCACTCTGATATTGGCATGTTGCCAGCTTTGAATAAATTGACTCACCACTACCAATGCAATAAATTGACCAGGAGAAACACCAAATAACAAGGCAAAGAATGCAAACACTGTAGCCCGCAAAATATCATCAAGAATGTGATTGCGATTATCAGACCATGCGGTCATTACAGTTTGACTGTGATGCAGTGAATGTAGTTGCCACCACCAATGGAATTTGTGGGAGGCGCGATGATAGAGGTAATCCACCAAATCAAGAAAAATCAGATAGATGAAAAAGCTAATAAGCGGAAGTGAGGTGAATGGTGGCCACCATAGCTCGACATTTAGGCGCTCAAATCGAAAGTCATGCAACATTGCATCGACCTGAAAAAAGAATCCTGATAACGCAACGAATATCAAGCCATGAAATATTCCAAGTCGATGAAAGAAGGTGTAAATGACATCAGCCGCACTTGAGGATGAGAATCGCTCTTGCTTTTCTGCGGGTGCAATGCGCTCCCATAGCCTAAGGACAAAGATAATCAACAGAATCTGAATAAAGCCAAATAAAAACCAATCTAAACCATCAAAGGCGTCCTCTGCCCAAGCCATCAGGTTAAATTGATACAAAATGGGTCCAAGAATATGCGAGAATAAAAACTCTTGTGCAAATGCATATGCCGCAGAGATTGGGTCGGTGATTGAGCTGAAATCCATATCCTATTGTGGCTGATTTAACTTACTTTGGCAGAGTTCCAAAACAAAAGCCTCGATTCTTGAGATTCATAATTAACTGTTCGAGAACTGCTGGAGCCCAAGGGTCTTTTCTTGACCAGATCCCCAAATGGGCCATGGCTATATCTCCATCTTGAAGGTGCTTGCTCGCCCTCTCCAGCAAGACTTGATTTGGGTAGACTTTGGAATCTAGCTCATCACCCAAAAATCCCGCATCATTCCAGCCAATATGCTGATATTCACACTGATTTCCCATATTGATCAGGCGCGGCGAAGTCTTGCCTCCCGGCGCTCGCCAGATTTTTTGAATAGGCGATCCAGTCAACTCCTGAAAGCGCAAATCTACCCGGCGAATTTCTTTGCAAAAACTAGCCTCGCTATAAAGCTTTGCAATACCAGCCTTCGGCCCAAATTGAGGCTTCTCGAGCACCTCTTTGTTAGGACCATCTTTAATAAAGTACACATGATCGTAGGTATGACTACCAAAGTGATGACCTTCGTGCAAACGATCTTGCCAAAAAGCCTTCCAAGAATCGTCCAAAGCAAAATCCCCTCGACTGGTTTTTTCATTAGCAAGGAAAAAAGTGGCTTGAACATTTTGCCGCTTGAGAATATCGGCAACAATTTGTGCCGCCGACATATTGCCAGTATCAAAGCTCAAATAAATAGTTTTCTTGCAGGGGCTACTCTGCGCAAATGCAGAGGATGTAATCCCCGCCAAAATAATGGAAGCTACAAGACTTGCAATCTTTTGCGTTAACCGTAAATCAATCATTTATTCCCAAGCAGCCCGTGGCGTAAAGAAAACGCCATGGGGTGATTTTCCAACTGGGATAGTTGCAATGAGCTTCATTGATGGGATGTCGATAACGCCTACCTTTTTAGCAAACCGAAAGGTGACCCACATGGTTTTACCATCAGGTGTTATTTCCATATCATCCGGACCCGATGGTAAGCCGGTAATATCACCCTCTTTTTCCAAGGTCTGCATATTGAGCAAACTGATTGTTGCCGCCACACGATTACTCAAAAAGACATGTTTCTTGTCCCCCAGGGGTCTAAAGTTATGTGCGCCCTTGCCAGTAAATATTCGCTTTACTTCTTTGCGATTTTTCCAATCAATTACTTGAACATTATCTTCACCAGTAATACCAACCAATAAATACTGATCGCCAGGAGTCATCCACAATCCTGCGGGCGTATTACCCGTAGGCATTTTCCAAATTACCGTTTGAGTTGCTAAATCAATAGCAGCCAACTCACTGGAATCCTGCAATGTGATGAATGCAGTTTTGCTATCCGATGTGTAAGCAATATGGCTGGGTGTCTTGGCAAGCTTGATGGATTTAGCAAGCTTTAGATTTGCACCATCGGCCGCGTAAATATCTACACGATCCAAACGATTGCCATTGGCAATGAACCATTTATGATTTGGAGAATAGCCAATTTGATAAGGATCGATGATCTCGGGAATCTTTCCTAAAAGCTCGCCATTGACTGGGTTCATTAACTGAACATCATTACCTGCCGCATTGGCAATCAATAAAGTCTTCTGATCGGGGGTAAGCATGAGGTGGTGTGGCTCTTTACCTACCGGAGTCGTTTTAATAACTTTCCTAGTTTGCATGTCAATCAAGCTGACACTTGCCTCAGCCGAATTAAGCACAATGGCGATTTTAGGTTCAGCTGGGGTAGGTATTGTGGGTGTCTGAGCAAAAATCAGCGGACTGCAAGTAATCAGGGCAAGCAAAGTGCCGAGTGCTAGCTCAGGAAAGCGATAAAGCTGGCGAAATGTATACATACCTTATTGTAAGCAATTCAAGCAGGAATCCAGCGCTTCCAAAATGCAATCCTTGACCTACCGCAAGCTAGCCAGAACCTTTTCGAGACGCTTTAGAGACATTGGCGTTGGTGTTTTGAGCTCTTGGGCATACAAGGCGACTCTAAGCTCTTCCAACTGCCAACGAAAGTCCTGCAGACCTTGATCCTCCGCCATGGCATATGAAGCTAATCCTTTGCTGCCCTGTAGTAGCTTTTGCCATGGGCGGAAAACAGACTCCCAGTCCTTTTGACACTGGGCATCACGACTTGGATTTGTGCGTAACTTGTCAATCCTCATCGCCACTGCTTTTAAGTATCTGGGCAAATGCACTAACTGGGAATACGGAATGTCTGCTATGAACTTAGGGAAAATTAAGCCTGTAATTTGATTTTGAATATCACTATGGGCGGTTGTCGATGCCGCCTTTGCTTGTGGGAGTTTTTTCTGTAAGTCTGCGTAGGCCTGAAGCGCTTGCAGTGCATGGCGAGCAATTTCTTGAGCAATCAATGCTAAACGTGGTTTACCTTCAAGCAGGCGCGATTCAAATTGACTTGCGTTGGTTGGCAAAGGATCCATTAAGAAAGCACGTTCTACTGCCAAGTCTAGGATTTGGTCGATAAGACCCTCAACCGATCCAATGTTGATAAACAGGAGACCTATCTCACGAATATTAGGCAATTGCTTTTGTAAGGCCTTCAAGGTTTCTTTGTTGGCTATGGAAAAGAGGCGGCGCAATCCTTGCCGATGGTGCTTTCTGGCCTCTACTAGATCGTCGAATACCTCTAGGTCGCAGGTTTCGATTCGATCAACCAGCGCTGGATATCCAAACAGGGTTTTGTTGCCCTTTTGTATTTCCAATGTTTCAGGTAACTCTCCAAAATCCCAAGACTTATATCCACCTTGCTCCACTTTACGAACAGCGTCTCCTGGGGATGCTTTTCCTAATACTCTTGCTGGCTTAGCCTCAACGCCAAGCTCGACCTGAGCTGCCTCTTGAGCAATCGCCTGAAAGGCGCTTCTTGCGGTCTCACCATACTCTGCACGCAAGCGAGAAAGATTGCGCTCCACATCCAATTGGCGACCATGCTCATCAATCAATCGATAGTTCATAGATGAATGGGCTGGTAATGCCTCAGGCCTAAAGTCAGTGCGTTTGATTTCTAAACCTTTTTGTTTGCGAATGTCCGCAATGAGGCTATCGAGATAATCACCCACTCCAAAGGCCTGCTCCTCAAGCATGCGCTCTAGAAATAATTTGGCATATTCGGGCAGTGGAACGCAGTGGCGCCGTATTTTTTGCGGCAAAGATTTCAACAGTAACAACGTCTTCTCTTCGCACATGCCCGGTACGAGCCACTCGCATCGTCGACCATCGACCTGATTAAGCAAAGTTAGCGGGACTACCAGGGTCACTCCATCCTTAGGGCTCCCCGGTTCGAAGTGATAGGTCATAATTAATTCTGTGCCACCGACAAGCATTTTTTTAGGATAACGATCTACCGTAATGCCAGCTGCTTCATGGCGCATCAAGTCTGCTTTCGCTAAGCGCAACTGAGAGTCTGGCTTTTCACCATTAAGGTCGGATTTTATTAACCAGGCCTTCATACCCTCGCGACTCAAAATACCCTTAGGTAAGCGTGAGTCATAAAAAGCAAATAGCAACTCATCATCAACCAACACATCAGGCCTACGAGAACGATGTTCTAACGCCTCAATCTCTTTAATAAGTCTGTGGTTATGCCAGAAGAAAGCAAAACTATTGGCGTATTTTTTCTTAGCGTCTGCTTCTGTTTCTCGCTCAAGTGCTGGAGTATCCATGCGCCCAAACATTTCCTCCTGAACCAGCGCCTGCCGAATGAAGAGCTCACGGGCCATTACTGGATCATGCGGCTCGTAACGCACCCGCCTCCCATGATAGATCGGCAATCCATACAAAGTGCCGCGCTCAAAGGCCAGCACCTCACCTTGACGGTTATCCCAAAATGGATCACTTAGGGATTTAATCAGGCGATGTGCAGCCACACGCTCAACCCATTGAGGCTCAATTTTGGCAATGGTGCGCGCATACATTCGATTGGTTTCTTGTAGTTCACCAGCCAATATCCATGCGCCTGCTTTTTTTCCGATGGTCGATCCAGGCCAAATAAAGGGCCGAATGCCTCGAGCACCGATATAACCACCCGTCTTACTGCCGCGCTCTTGTGATTTCTCGTCTTCTTCTTTTTTAGCAACATAACCCAGCAAACCTGTCAGCAGAGACAAGTGAACTTGTTCATAGCTTGCTGCCAAACCATTTTCTTTCCAGCCCTTTTCGCCTAGCATGGTGTGCAATTGACCATGAACATCACGCCATTCTCTTAAACGACGTGGCGATAGGAATTTACTTTTACAAAGAGTTTCTAATTGGCGATTACTGTGCTTGTGCTTTAAAGCATCTTGATACCAATTCCAGAGCTTCACAAAACTCAAAAACTCAGAGCGCTCATCAGCGAACTGCAAATGCGCTTGATCTGCAGCGGCTGCTTGATCAAGTGGCCTCTCGCGTGGATCTTGCGTGGCAAGAGCCGATGCAATTATGGTCACTTCGCGCAAGGCATTTTGATCTTTTGCTGCTAACAATATTCTCCCAATACGAGGATCTAGTGGTAGGTCAGATAGTTGTTTTCCAATACTAGTGAGCTTAAAGTTATGCTGGCTATCCTTGCCATCGATAGATTGATCTAGATCGAATTCAATCGCACCTAACTCGTCTAAAAGTTGAACGCCATCAGCAATCGCGCGGCCCAAAGGCTTATCAATAAATGGGAATTCTGCAATCTTTGGAAGGCGTAATGCACTCATCCTCAATAAAACTGCAGCCAATGAACTGCGTAAGATCTCAGGATCAGTAAATCGTGGGCGGGAAAGGTAATCTTGTTCGCTATAGAGGCGAATACAAATACCATCCGAGACTCGACCGCAGCGTCCGGCTCGCTGATTGGCAGCAGCCTGAGAGATGGGCTCGACCTGAAGCTGTTCCACTTTATTTCTATAGGAGTAGCGCTTAACACGAGCTAAGCCACTATCAATGACATAGCGAATATTGGGAACAGTTAAAGAGGTTTCGGCTACGTTGGTCGATAAGATGATACGCCGTCCATTGCCAGGACTAAATACCCTCTCCTGCTCCGCAATCGATTGACGCGCAAATAGACTTAATACTTCCGGGTGGAAACGTTGCGCCAGTAAATGATCCTTACGTAAGACTTCAGCGCAATCCCGAATCTCCCGCTCTCCAGGCAAGAATACCAACACGTCGCCTGAACCAGTTGCGCCCTCTCGCCATACATTAGCAATTGCCTCAGCAACCGCATCAGGAATTTCCTTAGCTTCTTTCGATGCCTTTTTGCCATCAGTCTTGACTTCGGGCTCCAAAGAGACATAACGTTGCTCCACCGGATACAACCTGCCACTAACCTCAATCACCGGGGCAATCTTGCCATGCATCGTGAAGTGTTCAGCAAAACGCTGAGCATCGATAGTAGCCGAGGTAATGATGAGCTTGAGATCGGGGCGCTTGGGCAGCAGACGCCTGAGATAACCCAAGAGAAAGTCGATATTCAGACTGCGTTCGTGTGCCTCATCAATGATTAGCGTGTCATAGGCGCGCAACTGAGGGTCTCTTTGGGTCTCGGCCAACAAGATGCCGTCAGTCATTAATTTAATGGAGGCACTCGGACCCGTCTTATCCGAGAAGCGCACCTGGTAACCAACATCTTGCCCCATAGGAGTCCCCAGCTCCTGAGCGATCCTTTTAGCAGTCGCGGTCGCAGCGATGCGTCGTGGCTGAGTGTGCCCTATTAACTTGCCACCATTCATAGTACCTCGACCTATATCAAGGCAGATCTTGGGCAATTGAGTCGTTTTACCTGAGCCAGTCTCGCCGCAAACGATCACCACCTGGTGCGACTGCAAGGCATCCTTGATAATTTGACGCTGGCCAGAGACCGGCAATTCTTCCGGAAAGCGGATCTCCAGCTTGCGGCAGGTGTTGGAAGCAGGCACAGGCTTGGCACTCTCTGGGGGTTTTTGTTGGTTTATGGGCTCTTGCACCCTATAATTTTCTCACTATGCCAACAAATGTTCCAAACAACGCTCAAAGTAGCGAAGAATCAAGCTCCAATTTTCCTTTCGTAGGATGGTTGCGCGATGTTGCGCCGTACATTCATAGCTTCCGTGAAAAGACATTTGTCATTGCCTTTGCCGGTGAGTTGGTACAGGAAATTGGCCTTGAGAACCTGATTGAGGATATCGCCATGCTCCATGCGATGGGAATGAGAATTGTGCTCGTGCACGGCATTCGCCCTCAAATCGAAGAACAGCTCATGCTCAGAAAGATTAAGAGCAAGTTTGGCAAAAGCGCCATGCATGCCTACCGTATTACCGATGCTGCCGCCCTTGAATGCGTCAAAGAGGCTGCGGGCGAATTGCGCCTCGATATTGAAGCAGCATTTAGTCGTGGCTTACCGAATACCCCAATGGCAGGATCTCGCATTTCAGTCATCTCGGGAAATTTTATTACGGCAATGCCAGTAGGCGTTGTTGAAGGAATTGATTACATCCACACCGGCCTAGTGCGTAAAGTGGATTCGACCTCGATTAAGCTATCTCTTGATAGCAATAAAATCGTACTACTTTCACCGCTAGGCTTTTCTCCGACAGGTCAGGCTTTTAACTTAGCATTCGAAGATGTTGCAGCCTCTACTGCGGCAGCATTAAAGGCAGATAAATTAATCTTTTTAAGCCCGCATGCCGGCCTAAAAGATGAAGAGGGTGATTACATTACAGAGTTATCGATGCCACAACTCCAAGAGTACGTTGGTCAACATCATCAAGATCTCGACTTGGGCATGAAAAGTTTGCTCAATATATCCAGCAGAGCTATTCGCGCTGGCGTTAGCCGCGTTCACTTCCTGCCATGCAATCAAGATGGTGCTTTACTTGAGGAGCTATTTACTCACGATGGCATCGGCATGATGCTGGCATCTTCA
Organism: Polynucleobacter sp. Latsch14-2; assembly: GCF_018881925.1. Classification (GTDB taxonomy): domain Bacteria; phylum Pseudomonadota; class Gammaproteobacteria; order Burkholderiales; family Burkholderiaceae; genus Polynucleobacter. Next base: position 107,732 of record NZ_JACVPL010000006.1, read on the forward strand.
GATATTGAAAACTTACGTGAAGCCAACCAAGATGATGTGGGCGGCATCCTGCAACTGACCATGCCTCTTGAGGAGGAAGGTATTTTGGCGGCTCGTGGCCAAGATGTCATTGAGCGTGATATCCAACGTTTTTCAGTAATTGAACATGACCGCGTCCTGTTTGGTTGTGCTGCCCTCTTCCCGTTTCCCAATGGTGTGGGTGAACTAGCCTGCCTAGCGGTAGACCCAGACGTGCAGGGATCTGGAGATGGTGAGCGCTTATTAAAACGCGTTGAAATGAGAGCCAAACAAGAAGGCATCAAACGCTTGTTTGTTCTAACCACCAGGACCGAGCACTGGTTCTTAAAGCGTGGCTTTAAGAGGGCAACGGTTGATGACCTGCCTGAAGAAAGAAAACAAATCTATAACTGGGATCGCAAATCCATGGTCTTAACTAAAGACCTATAAGATTGCACTCGGAATTCATACTTCTCACCAATAAATAATCAGTACCTAGAAAGGCATTACAGATGGCACGCATGGTTCAATGCATCAAGCTCAATAAAGAAGCCGAAGGTTTAGATTTCGCCCCGCTCCCCGGCGACTTGGGTAAAAAGCTTTGGAATCAAGTTTCCAAAGAGGCATGGGCAGCTTGGCTCAAGCAACAAACGATGTTGATCAATGAGAACCGCTTGAATATGGCTGATCCACGTGCACGCCAATACCTACTCAAGCAAGTTGAAAAGTATTTCTTCGAAGGTGGTGCAGATACAGCTCAAGGGTACGTCCCCACAGCAGAGTGAATGCCGCACTCACACAATTGATCTAACGCAATTAGAGTGGTGCATTCTGAATATATATTTTCAACTTATGTTGACTTAGAGAATTCAGAAGCATAGGATTGAACTGTAGGTTAACAGTTGTAGTGTTGCCCTGCATTGGCGAAAGCCACTTCTGATAAGTGCATCTATGCGCTTATAGGCATCGGAACAAATTACCTTCCGATTGTCTGAGCCATGTTCAGCATGGCAAACAGACCCGATGGGAGATTCATTCCCCCGTCGGGTTTTTTTAATTAGAGGATGAGCCGCACAACTCCGGCAGTATTACTCACCAGCAGAATATTGGCCCTCTCTTTAGCAAACAAGCCAACAGTAATCACGCCCGCAATTTGGTTGATTTGAGACTCCATACTTAAGGGGTTCGAGATGCTTAGACCGGCAACGTCCAAAATCCAGCCACCGTTATCCGTAACAAATGGTTCCTGCGCGCTTTTTGCCAATCTTAATGAAACCTTCCCGCCAAATTTCTCTAGCTCTCTAGTCACAACACCCTGCGCCAAAGGGATAATTTCAACAGGCAAAGCAAAGGCACCCAAAACAGAAACTTGTTTCGAGGAATCGCAGATACAAATAAATTGCTTAGCCATCGAGGCAATGATTTTCTCGCGAGTCAAAGCGCCACCACCACCCTTAATCATGTTACCCAAAGAGTCAATTTCATCTGCACCATCAACATATGCAGGCAAGCCATTTACATCATTTGGATTGAGCACCTTAAAACCATGTTTTAGCAAACGCTCTGTAGTGGCATTAGAGCTTGAGACCGTCCCAGAAAAATGGGCTTTATAGGGCGCCAGAGCATCGATAAAACAATTGACCGTTGAGCCGGTCCCAATACCGAGAACTTGACCCGAGGCAAGCTTGAGTACCTCATCACGAGCTGCCTCTCCCACCATTTTTTTTAATTGATCCTGATTCATGTTGTAGCAGATACCTTTGTCGATTTGGGGCGGATAGATTAATCCATCTATCATATGATAATTGAAGGTAATTTGACTAAAGAGCGCACCACACCCCATGACTAGTACTTCAGCACTAAGCCAACTTAAAACCTTGACCACCGTTGTGGCGGACACGGGTGATTTCGAGCGTATGCGGGAATTCCAGCCTCAGGACGCCACCACTAACCCATCTCTTATTCTAAAAGCATCCCAACAGAGCAACTATCAAGCGCTCGTTGCCTCAGTAAAGCTAGCCAATCCAGACAAGAAGCCTGCCAAACTGGTCGATTACATCTTGGTCGCTTTTGGATTGGAGATTCTCAAGATTGTTCCTGGCCGCGTTTCAACAGAAGTCGATGCCCGCCTGTCCTTTGATACTAACGCAACTATTGCTAAAGCTAAGCACCTCATTGGTTTATATGAATCACATGGAATAGATCGCAAACGTATATTGATTAAACTTGCGGCCACCTGGGAAGGAATTGCAGCTGCAAAGCAATTAGAGTCTGAAGGTATTCATTGCAACATGACACTGCTCTTCTCCTTGGTTCAGGCGGCAGCCTGTGGCGCAGCCAATGCCAAACTAATTTCGCCTTTTGTTGGACGCATTACAGATTGGTATAAAACCAAACTTGCTAATACTTGGAATGATGCAAATAACGGCGGCGGCAATGATCCCGGCGTACTGTCTGTTAAGCGCATCTTTCACTACTATAAGCACTTCGGCATCAAGACCGAAATTATGGGCGCTAGCTTCAGAAATACAAGCCAGATTCTGGAATTGGCCGGCTGTGATTTACTCACAATTAGCCCTGAACTACTTGCTGAACTTCAAGCCAGTAAGCTAGTTGTCAGCCAAAAGCTGAACCCTAGTAATGCATCAAAGGCATTGGCCGATGAAAAGATTGCCGAACTCCAGCTTGATGAATCTAGCTTCCGACTGCAATTAAATAATGATGCGATGGCGACAGAGAAGTTGGCTGAAGGTATACGCAATTTCTGCATCGATACAGAAAAGCTAGAGGCACTACTCGCGAAATAATTGAGATTAAGGCCAGGACTTATTGAGTACCTAAGAACCTGAAGAGGGATATTTTAAATTTACCTCATTGTCGGCACTAAAAAAAGCCGCCCTGCAGGATGGCTTTGCTAACGATTTTTGCATTAAGGCCGTTGGATAGTCTTATTAATTACTTCTTAGTGGTATTGATACCCAAGAGACTATACGCAGGGCAATTGCCGATGATTCCAGTAACAAGGGGAATAATGCCAATCCAACCCCAGCCGCCTACGATCCCATAGCCAGCGAGGCCCATTAAGGTGACGCCAACAGTCATACGCAGCACACGATCTGTATGACCAAGATTGCATTTCATATAAACCCCTTAATTCTTATAAGAATGGCTGGACTACTTTGCGGCTTTAGATGCGCGCTGTCTTAGAGCCTCATACAAACATACGCCACTGGCCACAGAGACATTCAGGCTTTCAACAACACCTTTCATGGGAATGCGTACCAGTTCATCGCAAGTTTCTTTGGTGAGGCGACGCATACCCTCACCCTCTGCGCCCATCACAATCGCGATAGATCCAGTGAGATCAAGGTCATAAATAGATTTGGTGGCCTCATCATCTGTGCCAATTAGCCATACACCAGCCTCTTGCATTTCACGCATACTGCGAACCAGATTGGTAACGGTCAGCACCGGAATCACTTCAGATGCGCCACTCGATACCTTGCTAACGGTGGCATTAATGGAGGCCGAGCGATCCTTTGGAATCACTACAGCGTCAACGCCTGCGCCATCAGCAACCCGCAAACAGGCGCCGAAGTTATGTGGATCAGTAACGCCATCCAGCACCAAAAACAAGGGCTTCTCCTGAGTGCCAGCAACATCCTCAATCACTTCAGTGATAGTTCGAGATACCGTCATTTTTTCAGCCAAAGCAACAACACCTTGATGACGATCATGGCCAGTTAACTTATGCAGTCTTTCAGCATCTGCTGCATGCAAACGTTCACCCAATACCTCTTCAGCTTGCTTCAGAAAATCACCCATCCGGCGATCTCGTCTACCCGAATCAAAATACACTGACTTCAAGCTAGCGGGATCTACGCGCAGCCTAGCTTGTACAGCATGAAAACCGACTAAAATTTGTTTCATTATTTTCTACTTACTTTCGTTTTGCCTTGGTAGTGCGTACTGGTGGTTTATTGCCAGCAGGTTTACCCAATGATCTGCCGGGGTTAGATACCTTTCCGCCGTTTTTGCCGCCTTTGCGTCCAGCCTTACTCTTTGACTGTGATGCCCCTAGGTTGCCCGCTGACTTTGCAGCATTGACATTGACGCCACCATGTTTAGTCGGCGTCTTGCTTGAGGGTCTACTCTTCTTAGAGGCTGAAGTCTTATTTGGTCGCCCTGTATCGCTAGCTAAGATGATCTGCCGCCTAGATCCACCACCCTCAGTACTACTGGCCTTTACAAGGCTGAATTCAATTTTGCGGGCATCCAAATCAACGCGACTAACCAAAACATGCACTCGATCACCCAAGCGATAGCGAATTCCAGTTCGCTCTCCACGCAATTCTTGGCGAGCTTCATCGTATTGGAAATAATCTCCGCCTAGCTCAGTGACGTGAACCATGCCCTCAACAAAAAGGTTTTCAAGCTGAATAAATAAGCCAAAGTTGGCGACGCCAGTAACAGCTCCCGCATACTCTTGACCCAAATGATCTCTCATGTAGTAACACTTAAGCCATGCCTCTACATCACGAGATGCCTCATCTGCGCGTCGCTCATTTGACGAGCAATGAACCCCCAATTGACCCCAAATAGGTAGTGCAGCATTTGTCCCTTTAGGTAATTTAGTGCCTTTTGATGCGGCATCCTTCGAGTCGCTATGGGATTTCTTGGCATTGACTGCATTTTCCCGACCCTTACCCTTACGCGGCAGTGTCAGGTTCAGAGGCACTAATGGAGGCAATACCGGTACATAAGGCTTCTTCGCCAAGATCGACTTAATGACTCGGTGCGTTAGCAAATCGGGATAACGTCGAATTGGGCTGGTGAAGTGCGAATACGCAGGGTATGCTAAGCCAAAATGTCCTTCGTTATCCGGCTGATACATCGCCTGCTGCATTGAGCGCAACACAACCGACTGCAACATATTGGCATCTGGTCGTTCTTTGATTTCACGCATGAGTTTTGCATAATCTTTTGGCTTGGGCTTCTCACCACCACCTAAAGATAAGCCGGATGTCCGTAATACCTGACGCAATGTCACCAACTTCTCCTCAGATGGTTCGCCATGGACGCGATAAAGGCTCAGATATTTATTTTTATCAATAAAGTCTGCTGCACAAACGTTAGCCGTCAACATGCACTCTTCAATCAGGCGATGGGCGTCATTACGAATACGTGGCTCAATACGCAGAATCTTTCCAAGCTCATTACTGATAATCTGCGTCTCAGTAGTTTCAAACTCAATAGCGCCGCGCTTATGACGTGCCTCAAGCAAGATGTTGTACAGAGAATATAGATTACCCAATAAAGGCCTGAATTCAGCAAAGCGCGCTGCTTCAGGACCCTTACTATTAGAGAGCACCTCCCAAACTGCATCATAAGTAAAACGCTGGGCCGAATGCATCACTGCTGGATAAAACTGGTAGGCCAAAACAACCCCGCTACTATCAACAACCGAGTCGCAAACCATGCACAAGCGATCGACCCCGGGGTTGAGCGAGCACAAGCCATTGGAGATCTTCTCCGGCAACATCGGAATTACCCGTCTTGGAAAATACACGGATGTTGCGCGCAATAAGCCTTCGTCATCCAAAGGATGGCCTGGCTTCACATAATGCGAGACATCGGCAATCGCCACAATCAGGCGCCATGCTTTTGATTTGCCATACATCACTGGCTCGCAATAAACTGCATCGTCAAAGTCGCGTGCATCCGCACCATCAATAGTGACTAGCGGTACGTCACGCAAATCTACGCGGCCCTCAAGGTCAGACTGCTGAACAGAGTCTGGAAGTGCCGCAGCCTCTTTCATGGCTGCGGCTGAAAACTCATGGGGAACGCCATACTTGCGCACGGCAATCTCAATTTCCATCCCAGGATCATCAATCTCGCCCAAGACTTCCACTACTCTGCCAACGGCCTGGCGGTAGCTATCTGGATAGTCGATGATCTCTACACTGACTACCTGACCCAATTTAGCGTTACCGTGGCCTTTGGGTGGTATCAAAATATCGTGGCCAATACGCATATCCTCTGGCGCAACGATGAGTACACCGTTCTCATTGAGAAGCCTTCCAATGACTACCTTATTGGCATGCAAAACAACTTCAACGATCTGCCCTTCGGGACGTCCGCGACGATCTGTCCCCAAAACCCGGACATTAACCCTATCTCCGTGCATAACACGTGACATTTCCTTTTCAGACAGGAAAATATCTTCTCCGCCATCATCAGGGATGACGAAGCCAAAACCATCTCGGTGACCCTGCACTGTACCTAAGCGGTCAGCCTCACGAGGCATCAAGTCTTTTGCTTTACGCATTTAAATCCTTTGGCAATTCATGCCTTCTATCTATTTTGTTATTTATTAAGGCTACTGTATCAAACCACTAAGTCTGATGGGAAAAAGCCTGATTGAGGTTGGAAAAGTATTTGGACGCCCTAAGCCCTATAATGGATGCTTGCCCAGATGGCGAAATTGGTAGACGCACCAGCTTCAGGTGCTGGCGATCGTAAGGTTGTGGAGGTTCGAGTCCTCTTCTGGGCACCAAACAATACTAATAAGCGCCCAGCGCCTGTTGATACAAGGACATTATAAAGACTTTCAGTCCTTTATATATAAAATCATATAAGAGCTATATGGGGGCCTTTTCACCAAAAACAAGCGCCGATATAAATCAGAGATCAGGCGGGAGGTAATCCCTACCCGACCATGACAAAATATCAGGCATTTTTATGGTAATTTATTCACCAATAAGGTGAAAAAATAAATGCCATCCGAACACATCCATCAACAGCTACAAGATCGTATTTTTACCCTGGAAATAAACAGGCGCGATCGTAAAAACGCCCTCAATCAAGCCGCTTATATTGCTCTCATCGAGGGCCTAGACGAGGCGGAAATAAATCCCGATATTTCAGTGGTCCTCATTAAGGGGCAGCACGACCTCTTTAGCTCTGGCAATGATATAAAAGATTTTCTCAATCGCGACCCCAACCAAGAGCCAAAGGGGCGAGCATTCTTAAAGCGAATTGCTAGGTTTAGAAAGCCTATTGTGGCCGCAGTCGGTGGAGATGCTATTGGCATAGGCACCACACTCCTCCTCCACTGCGATTTTGTCTTGGCCGCAGATAATGCTCGCTTTCAACTTTCTTTTGTCAACCTAGGGTTATGTCCAGAAGGTGGATCGAGCTATCTTCTACCCCTCATGGCTGGTTCAAAATTAGCAAATGAATTACTCCTCATTGGCAAGCCATTTAATGCAGAGATTGCCAAAAATGCTGGGATTGTGAGTTCAATATGGAGCGCGGACCAAGTGATTGAACAAGCGCTTGAATTGTCAAAAGAGCTAGCCAATAAACCCTTAGACGCCCTTCTGACGACCAAGGCTTTACTCAAAAAACCGTTTCAATCTCAATTGGATCAAGTAATAGACGATGAATTGACAGAATTTTCTAGACTACTCAATACCACACCATCAAAAGAAATCATGAGCGCTTTTCTAGAAAAACGACCGCCAGACAGATCGACATTCAAAATAATAGAAAATAAATAAATAAACACTGGAGACAAAATGATATTAGAAGAGCGTACTTACACCATTATTCCTGGTCAAGTAAAAGAGTATTTAGATATGTACGAAAAGGAAGGAAAACCAATTCATTGGAAATACCTTGGCACGCCTGTAGGATGGTTTGTTAGCGAAACAGGGGTTATTAATCAAGTGGTGCATTTATGGCGCTATGAAACCATGACAGAAAGAGAAGAAAAGCGCGCAGCTTTATATAACGATCCCGCTTGGAACGATTATCGACGTCGCGCTGGCATTCGCATTCAACATCAAGAAAATCGCCTGTTGCGTCCAGTGTCATTTTCACCGATGAAGTAAAGATACGGCAATGTCAAAAGAAGTCTTTCCCAAAGCATTAGATGGCATACGGATACTGGATTTAACCCGCAATATAGCCGGACCTGTCGCCACCATGATGGCAGCAGAAATGGGTGCCGATGTTATCAAGGTAGAGCCACCAGGGGGTGATGAAATGCGAACCTGGCCACCGTTTGTGGATGGTCAAAGTGTTTATTTCATTAGCTGCAATCGAGGCAAGCGCAGCATATCGTTGGATTTAAAGTCTGATGAAGGCAAAGCATTATTTCTTGACCTGCTCAAGCACGCTGATGTGCTGGTAGAAAATTACCGTCCAAATACTCTTGAAAAATTAGGCTTAGGCTGGGATCAACTCAAGCTCACCCATCCCAAATTGGTTTGGGTCTCCGTCAGCGGCTACGGAAGAAGCGGCCCTAAGGCGCAAGCACCTGCTTATGACTCTATGATTCAGGCTTACTCTGGAATTATGGGTATCACCGGCGAAAAAGATGGCGAACCAGTGCGCAGTGGCGGCTCCCCAATTGATATCGCCACCTCCTATTTGGCCTGGGGTGCAATCATGACCGGCCTTCATTCTTTACAGAAAACAGGCAAAGGGCTCATTCTCGAAGTATCACTCATGGAGTCCGCTCTCGGCTTTATGCATGCTTATCTGCAAGGCGGATTGGTAGGAGCCGAGCTCTCCCCAAGAATGGGTTCAGAAACCATGGGAATGTATCCAATGGGCGTCTTTTTAACACAGGATGGCACTCACTTTTTACTTCAAGTGAGCAATGAAATTCAATGGGCTAAGTTTTGTAAAGTCTTGATGGCAACAGAGCTCTCAAATGATCCGCGGTTTGCGCGTAATCCAGATCGCGTTAAGAATCGAGAGCACCTGCGTCCACTCATTCAACAATACCTAGTCACAAAAACTGCACAGGAGTGGGAATCCATCTTTACCAATGCTGGCGTTCCAGCCAGTCAAGTCAGGAGCGTACAAGATGTAATCGAAAATGATCAAGTCAAGGCGCGAGATATGATTAAAGATGTGACCCTACCCAATGGTAGAGAAATTAAAACCTGGGGAATGCCCGTCAAAATAAATGAGCAAAGTGCAACTAATACTCATGCAGTCCCAGATCTAAATCAACATCACGCTGAAATTATTGCGGAACTTCAGCAACTCAATCATTCAATTTCAACACAATAAAAAATAAACTTATACAAAAGGAGGCAATATGACTTACAAAGATATTACCGTCGAGAAACGAGGCAGAATTACCTGTATGACACTCAATCGTCCTGAGCGAATGAACTCCATCAGCGTTGATACCGGCAACGAAATGCTCAAGGTACTTACCGAATATCGCGATGACCCAGAACAATGGGTCATGATTATCGCGGCAGCTGGTGAAAAAGCGTTTTGTAGTGGGATGTATGTCACCGAGGCAGCTAAAAAAACTGCTGAAACCGGTGAAACTGGTGGCTATACGATTTTTAAACCCTGGACCGACATGATGCAATCGATCCAAAAACCATTCATCTGCGCGGTAAATGGTTATTGCATTGGTGGTGGCTGGCACTTGGTTGCCGATAGCGATATCGTCATTGCTGCAGAGAATGCGCTGTTTTTTGACACTCATGTCAATATTGGCCTGATTAATGGAGTTGAATCAGCTGGATTTGCTTACAAAATGCCTTTGGGCATTGTGATGCGTATGTGCCTAGAAGGAAAACACTTCAAAGTGAATGCTCAGCAAGCGTACCAATGGGGATTGGTTTCTGAAGTGGTACCCAATGATCAATTGATGAACAAAGCCTGGGAAATCGCCACTCACATTGCAGATGATGCTGCCCCACTCGCTGTGAGGGGCTCCAAAAAAGCCATCCTTGGTGCGATCGATCGCGGCCCAACAGAAGGCATTCCATTCACTTGGGAAGTTTTAACAGAAATTCAAAACACTGCGGATACAAAGGAAGGCTTCTTGTCCTTTGTTGAGAAACGTAAACCAAAATTTATCGGTCGCTAATAAAGCAACTACTTTTAATAGATCTTTATATTGATAGGGACTTTTTGATGAAAAATTTAATACGCATTGCTGCTATTGCGATGAGTCTATTGACGATTCAGGCTTCAGCTCAGACCTACCCTAATAAGCCAATTAAGATTGTAATCCCCTATGGACCTGGTGGCGCTCCCGATATCTTGGGACGACTGATTGGAGTCAAACTGCAAACTTCTCTAGGGCAGCCAGTGATTGTCGAAAATCATCCTGGCGCAGGCGGCACGGTTGGGACGGACTTTGTTGCCAAGTCTGCACCCGATGGGTACACCATTTTGGTTGCAACAACGGCCAACCTTTCTATCAGCCCTCACCTATATCCAAAGCTACCATATAACGCCCTCAAAGATTTGGCGCCTGTATCTTTAGTTGCTAATTCACCTTTGATCTTGACCATATCAAAAGATGTCCCAGCGAATAACTTGAAAGAATTAATTGCTTACGGTAAAGCCAACCCAGGTAAATTAAATTACGCCTCCTCGGGCAGTGGAACCATCCAACATGTCGCAGGCGCGATGTTTGCCAGCATGGCAGGCATTGATGCAGCGCATGTACCTTATAAAGGCACCGCACAAATATTGCCAGACCTAGTGGCAGGCCGAGTAAACCTGATGTTTAACAGCCCCGCCCCTATGCTGCCGTTAGTTAAAGATGGCAGCCTGAAGGCAATTGGGATTGCGAGCTTAACTAGATCTCCACTAAATCCTGAGTACAGCACCATTGCAGAACAAGGGTTAACTGGCTTTGAAGCGGCGCCTTGGTATGCGTTCTACGCACCTGCAGGTACTCCTCCCGCTGTGATTGCACGACTGAATAAAGACATCACTACTGCCCTAGCATTGCCTGATGTCAAAGAAAAATATGCAGACATGGGTCTTGAGGTTTCCCCCAGCACTCCTGCGGAATTAGCGCAAATCACAAAACGCGACTATGACAAGTTTGGAAAAATTATCAAGGACAATAATATTAAGGGTGAATAAATACCTTGATATCGCCATAAAGCATGTCAGCCGCCAATTATCAACAATACGATCAGATTGCCGTCATTGGGCTAAATCATCCGCCACTCAATAGTTTGGGTCATGAATTAAGGATCGCGATTGATGCCCTGCTGCAAAAGGGGCAGGATGATCCAAGCATTAAAGCCATCATTGTGATGAGTCAGCTTGATGTCTTTTGTGCTGGAGCTGATATACGTGAATTTGGCTTGCCCGCAGCAGCAATGGAGCCCAATCTCAGAACGTTGATTGAGCACTTTGAAGTCAGCAAGAAACCGGTGATTGCTGCTATCCAAGGCATTTGCGCCGGCGGAGGATTGGAATTAGCCATGGCCGCGCATTATCGGGTGGCGCAGTCAAACACTGAATTTGCCTTTCCAGAGGTTAAATTAGGTCTATTACCTGGCGCTGGCGGAACCCAAAAACTCCCAAGAGCAATTGGTGTTGAGTCTGCAATTAAATTGATGATTAACGGGAATTTTGTTAAAGGCAGTGAACTTGCCAATACCAATCTGATTGACTGTATCGTTGATGGTAATTTTTTAGCGAAATCCATTGAATTTGCAAAGAGCATCATCATTGAGCACAAGCCGCTTAAGCGCCTGCGTGATATGCAACTGGCTCACATAGATTTTTCTATTGAGCTAGCGTATTTTTTAAAACCGTACTATAAAAATGCCGCTCACTACCCAGCCCCTATAGCAATCATTGACTCCGTAAAGGATGCCATTACTGAATCGTATGAAATTGGGCTTCAACATGAGCGGGAGCGGTTTATTGAATTAAGTAACACGTCGACTTCACGTGCATTGCGCCATGCTTTTTTTGCTCCTCGCGCATGTCAAAAGATTCCGGGCATTAGTGCTACCACACCAAAGAAAAAAATTAACTCTGTCGGCATCATTGGTGCGGGCACCATGGGCACTGGAATTGCCATTAATTTTCTCAATGCCAACATTAAAACCATTATTCTGGATCAATTGCCGACGGCACTAGATGCAAGCCTTGAGAAGATTAATAAATATTATCAAGACAGCGTAAAAAAATTGAGGCTCACAACCTCCCAGATTGAAAATTCTCTCGGCAACCTAAAAACAAGCTCACGCTATGAAGATCTTCGTGATGTTGATCTTGTTATCGAGGCTGCCTACGAGGATCTAGAGCTTAAAAAATCGATCTTTAAAATATTGGATCAAGTAACGAGCAAAGACACCATTCTTGCGACCAATACCTCCACTCTAGACATCAATGAAATTGCCGCTTGCGTCAGCCAACCCGAACAAGTTGTTGGCTTGCATTTTTTTAGCCCAGCCAACATCATGAAACTACTCGAAGTGGTTCGCGCCAACTCAACATCAGACACCGTTATTGCAACAGCATTTTCATTAGCGAAACAAATTGGCAAACTTCCCGTTCTCTCGGGCGTCTGCGATGGCTTTATTGGTAATCGCATGCTCGAACACTATGGCCGGATGGCCAGAATCCTAGTGGAAGAGGGTGCGCTCCCATGGGACGTGGATAAAGCCCTCGAGGAATGGGGAATGGGTATGGGGCCTTTCAGGGTATTTGATCTTGTTGGGAATGATGTTGCTTGGGCAGTAAGAAAGCGACGCTACATAGAAAAACCTCATATACGCTATGGCAAAGTAGCTGATGAAATTTGCCTACTTGGTCGGTTTGGACAGAAAACGAATAAAGGCTGGTATCACTATGAAATTGGTTCTCGAGATCCGGTTCCCGACCCTGAGGTAGAAAAAATCATCATTGCCTATCGCAAAGAACATGGCATCAGTCCGCGGGATTTTACCGCCGAAGATATTGTAAAAAGATGCATCTTTGCGCTCATTAATGAAGGCGCTCGCATTTTAGAGGAAGGTATTGCCCTGCGTGCATCGGATATAGATGTGGTGTATTTAACCGGCTACGGCTTTCCTAGATTTCGCGGTGGCCCCATGAAATATGCTGACGAACTAGGGTTAGGCAATGTCATTGATGAGCTCAATACACTCTATCAAGAAAGTGGCGACCCGTTTTGGAGGCCAGCAAAAATCCTTGAGGAATATGCTGCCGCAGGCAAGAGCCTTAATTAAATACCGCTACACCTACACGTTAATCTAGCTTGATGTCATTTTCTTTTATAAACTTCTGCCAAAAAGAGATATCGCTCTTAAATAACTTATCAAATCTCTCGGGTGTGGATTCTATGGTGTCCAAGCCCTCATCGTTTAGGCGAGCTTTTAAATCTGGATTATTGAGCGCCTTACGAATCGATGTGTACAAGCGATCAACAATTGGCTTAGGGGTTTGAGGTGGTGCAAATATACCGAACCAACTGAGCAACTCAAATCCGGGAAGAGTCTCACCGATCGTAGGAACATTGGGCAGAGAAGCGTTTCTGGTGGAGCTAGACACCCCCAAAGGAATAACCGTGCCATTTTTAATATGCTGCATAAAAGATGGCACTGTACCGAATGATAGGTTAATCTGGCCGCTAATCAAATCCGTAACGGAACTGCCGCTACCCTTGTAATTGACCATAGTCATACGGGTGCCGCTAGACTTTTCTAATAGCACTCCAGCTAAATGCGGGAGCTGGCCAGCACCAGAATTACCAATCGTAACTGTATTTGGATTGGCTTTAGCGAAAGCAATCAATTCTTTAATATTCTTATAGGGAACCGATGGATGAGCTACCAATAAAAGTGGTGAGCTCACCAATTCAGTAATCGGGGTTAACTTTGCTGTATCAAAAGGTAATTTAAAGAGCCATGGATTAACGGTAATGGCGCGATTCGTTAGCAAAATGGTGTAACCATCGGGCACAGCCTTTGCAAGGGCATCGGTACCAATAATGCTGGAGGCTCCAGGCTTATTCTCGACCAATACGGTGACACCTAAATCAGCCGTCATTTTCTCAGCCAACAAGCGCGTTATCACATCTGAACCTCCGCCAGGAGCAAAAGGCACAATAATCTTAATGGGTCTGGAGGGATATTCGGCAGCAAAAATTGTCGCGGGAGTGAGAGCGGATGCAAAAAGGATGAGACACGCACTTAGCCATAACTTCATTGTCTGCATTGATTCACCTCTTTAAAATGCTGTAGATAAACATCAGTTCAAGTATGCGCCACCATTAGCATGTATCGTCTGACCCGTGATGTACCTTGCCTTGGCGCTGCATAGAAATGCAACCAAGTGAGCAACCTCAGCAGGATCGCCCTTTCTACCAATCAGAGTTTTATTTTTTGAGTGATGCTCAGGTTTTCCTGTTCCAGCACTCTCACCCCTAACGGTATCGATTAATCCAGGCACAACGCAGTTTACGGTAATGCCATCATCGCCCAAATCATGTGCTAGCCCTTTAGTCAATCCCAAGAGTGCAGCTTTGGCAGCAAGAACATGTGCCCGCTTTTTCGATCCAGTGTGCGCCGACATGCCGCCAATATTGATCACGCTGGACATATCTGATTGACGCAAATAAGGTAAAGCAGCTCTAGTGCACAGGTAAGCGCTATCCAAAATACATGCCATTACTTCGCGCCATTCAGCAAGTTCCAGCGATTCAAAGGGTGAATGACGTCTGACCGCAGCATTATTTATGAGTATGTCAATATGTCCAAATTGCTCGATTGCACTAGCTATGAGTGAGGCACTCCCTTCTGCTTGACTGACATCTGCCATATGCAGACCTGCATTTCCGCCGAATGCTTGAATTTCCTGAACTACTTGATTAGCCTCTCGCAATGAGGAGCGAGCATTAATCAGAACCGCAGCACCTTCTTTAGCCAACTCAAGAGCAATTGCTTTGCCAATATTTTTAGCTGAGCCAGTAACAATAGCGACACGACCTTTTAGCGAGTCAGCAGACATAATGATTACCCTTAAGAGAAACTATTTGGCCAGAGAACTTAAATCTAAAACCGAAGATTTGCAAATACCCCTGAGACAAGCCAGCCCTTCAATTGCATCACTCTTACTCCAACCGCCATATTCACAATTGGCTAGGAATTTTTCTTCAAGAGATGCGATTGACATCGGCTCGTCTCTGCCACCACGGAAATGCCCCTGACTTACTTCAAGAACATCACCATTTTTCAATGTGACACGCAGATGACCGGTGAATTGTTTTGGATATGGGTTGGTAGGATCGATGTGATAGCGCACCTTAGAGGCTAAGCTGCGAACCAAAGGATCGTGAACCACATGCTCTTCGTAATCATTTAAACCGGCATTGTTACGTAGCATTCCAACGGCAATCGCATAAGGAATGCTAAATTTTGCAGCATAGCCATTTGGAGGATTTTGCTTTAAAGCAAGCGGCTCCCATAGTCTGTGCACGATACCCTCGGCGGTATTACAAACAATAGATTCAATTTCATTGGGATTTAATCCCTCAGAGACAAGCTTCCTAGCGCAATCAATAAAGGGGTGCGCCATCGTACCGCAGGCATAAGGCTTAAAAGCCATTTCAGCAGAAAGCCAGGTAACGCCAACGCCATCCAGCATTTCAGAAAATTGACATTCATCCAGATTAGCAAATGCATGAAAAAATCCATGATCGCCCTCAAAGAGAGTACGCGGCCCAGTAAATCCCTCTTGAGCCATGCGAGCGGCACGGTAACCAGACTGAGCAGCCCACCCAGGATGCATGCGCTTAGTCCAAGTACCCTCGGCAAGATATTCAATAATTCCAGATGCCATACTTCCTGCTATGCCAAGGGCATTAACCCATTGCGCATTTGACAGTTTTAAGGCGCTAGCAACACCAGCAGCAGCACCGAGAGCACCAAAAACAGCAGTCGGATGAAAGCCTGCTTTATGCACCAACTTAGGCGCAACACTACATAAGCGACACATGAGTTCAGAGCCAACCGCAATACCTCTAGCAACATCGGCACCGGTCAGATGATGCTTTTGGGCCGCAGCAAGTACTGCGGGAACAATGACAGCACCAGCATGGATTGGTCCACCCTCGTATGTGTCGTCGTAATCTTCCCCATGGGTGGCCGTTCCGTTTACCAATGCTGCTGCCGCAACATTAAAACGCCCTTGATGGCCAATAATGACGCAGTCACCCGACTCATCGGAAGCGCGAAAGGTTGCCTGAACATAATCCGTATTGCGTGCAGCTACACATAAACCTGCGACATCTATTAATAAAGAGTCACATAGAATCTGCATCGACTTCGGAAGCTCAGGGGGCATGTTGGCAAATGCAAGCGCCATCTGTTCGGAGATGGAAATATTCGGCAAGTTCTTCATCAATTAATCTGCCTCTACTTTGCTGACGCGTGCCACTTCGGTCCAATGCTTAACTTCATCAGTGATGTATTTTTCAAATCGCTCAGGAGTCATCGGCATGATGTAAATGGCCTGTTCGCTAAGCATCTTTTGAACATCTGGTTTTGCTAATATTTGCGCTAAAGTTTTGTTTAGCTTATTGCGAATTGCAATTGGCAATCCTGGAGGGCCGACAATGCCGTACCAAGTTAGGCTATTAAAGCCCTCATATCCCGACTCCTTAAAAGTCGGCACATTTGGCAATAGGGAATTACGTTGATCACCCGTGATGGCCAGAGGCTTAAATGATCCATTGCGTATATGGGGCATTGCTGCCGAAACCCCTGGGAATATCACCTGAATTTGACCACCAATAGAATCTGTAAAAGCCTGTCCAATACTCTTGTATGGAACGGCCATACTAGGCACACCAGATACAGACTTAAACTCTTCCATTAACAGATGGTTAAGCGTGCCAACCCCTGAAGTTCCATAATCAACTTTGGTTGGATTTGCTTTTGCATACACCACAAATTCTTGCAGTGTGCGCACAGGCACCCCTTTTGAAACAACCAAAATATTCGGAGTGCCGCCAATCATGCCAATCGCTGTGAAATCTTTGATTGGATCGTAAATATTTTTCTTTACGGCTGGATTAGTCCCATGGGTTGCTACATAACCAATCATTAAGGTATAGCCATCTGGCACAGCCCTCGCCGTCATCTTCGCTGCAATCGCGCCGCCTGCCCCAGCCTGGTTATCAATTAGAAAGGGTTGCCCAGTTGCAATCCGCAGTTGATCGGCAATAATTCTTCCGACAATATCCACACCCCCGCCAGGGGCTTGGGGGGCGATGATTTTCACTGCTCGGTCAGGATAGACATCGGCAGAAAATGCGTGCCCAGACATGAGCGCAGAAAGGCAAACTAAGGCGAATTTTAGGTAGGTTGGTCTCATATTTATTCTAGTAATTTATCAACCACATCATAAATCAATTTAGAAAATATCGAGTTTTGGGCAATATTGAGTATTTTCTCGATTTGGATTAGGATCGCTGGAGGTTAAAACCAAAAATAATAACGATTAAAGGAGACAAATATGCAATCCATCCGCATATTTCAAAAGGCGATGTTTTACCCTCAAACGCGAACTCGGTCGACGCTAAGCGTGATCATTTTTTTAATGCTGCTATCGGTCGGACTCCCTGCCAATGCCCAGGTAATTGATAGAAGTATTGATGAGATCAAACATGAATCTATTGATCGAGTCAAACGAGGTGCTTACCCACTGGGCGGTTTAAATCAGAGCGATGTGGAAGAGGCGTTTTCAAAGATCACGACACGTGATCCAGATGATTGGGCCAATGGATTTGGCTCGGTAGCCGACAAGTATATGGCTATCGCCGCCAGTGCTAAAACCAAAAAAGAGGCTGGCGCTGCATATAAGCGCGCTTGGCGCTTATATTACTTTGGGCAATTTCCTGTTCCTAACTCCCCCGGCAAGAAAGCGTCTTACGACAAAGCAATCAATGCTTATATTCAATATTTGAATACACAAGATACTCCAACTGAAGTTGTGAAAATTCCATTTGAAGGAAAATTCATTACTGGCTACTTGCGCTTTCCTAAAAATGCAAAAGGTCCAGTACCCATGATTCTGGCAATTAATGGTTTAGATAGTAGAAAAGAAACTGTAGCTGAAAGCTATACGGAGATTCTGGATCAAGGCGTCGGCTTCTTGGCTATTGATGGTCCAGGCACAGGACAGGCTCCGATTAAAGTAGACAACAAGGCTGACCGCATGTTTTCTACTGCAATTGATTACCTATACAAGCACCCCAAAGTGGATAACAAACGCATTATTGCTTTTGGTGTGAGCTTTGGGGCACATTGGTCTGCCAAGCTGGGCATTACAGAAAAGGATCGTTTACTCGGTGTGGTTGCGCAATCTCCAGCGGTGGATGTCACCTTCTCAGAGGCGGTGATTACTTCAAAAGTAAATGGCAATAAGGAATATTTATTCGATTACATTCCAGCCACGCTTTATGTGTATGAAGGTGCAAATACTGTGGATGACCTCTATCGCTTGGTCCCAGAAATGTCACTGAAGAAACAAGGACTCTTAGGTAAGCCAACTACACGGATGTTAGTAGTAGCTGGTGCGAAGGATACTCAAACCCCAATTCAGGATGCTGAACTTCTGCTTCGCAGTGGTGATATTCCTAAAGAGGCCTGGGTTAATCCGCGTGGCGGACACCTTGGGCGCGAATCTACTGGATGGATTGATCCGGTGATTTTTTCAAAGGTCATTATTCCTTGGGAGTTAAAACTCATCAAAGAATCTAGGAATCAATAGAACTAGCTGTTAACGACTTCTGTGTTGATGAAGGGCTTTAGAAATCTTGGACTATAAGCCCATAGTCCGATGCAAAATTTTGCCCTTCATCTCATCCCACAAATCCTGGAAGTCTTCAAGCAAATCTGCCGAGAGGTTCTGCAGCTCAAACAAACCGCTAAAGTAAATGGTTTTCTTGGGTGCCAAGGTCTTCTCAAATTCAGATAGACCAATCGGTCTCTCTTCCATATCGCGCGTTAATTCGGCCGAACATACAATCGCTTCATCATCATCTTTATCGATCACTGCAAACTCAATGAGTTGCTGCGTCTTGTCCAAAATAACCAAGGTTCCTCTGGCATAACAGACTGCATCATGCGCCTGCACAATATAAGTCAAAAATTTCGAGGCTTTAGAGTCGTCCATGCCGAGATCGTCAATAAAGAACAGGTACTGATCCCCCTCGGAATTCACCATGGTGAATACCTTTGGAATGACACCATGAGCAAGCGCTAAATTGCGATAGTAGGTGCAAATTTCTACTGCTAGATTTTCGGCGAAGAGATGCATAACGATGATTGAGAATTAAAAATTAGGAATGCAGTTGTTTTTTTAGAAAATCCATCGTACGGCTCCAGGCTAGCTTAGCGGCTTCGGCCTGATACTTTAAAAATGGTAGATTTCTGGAATCGGCTTCTTCGTTGGCAAATGCATGTTTAGCATCATAACGATAGAACTCTAGATGAGCTCCAGAGTCGAGTAGTTTTGCCTCCAAGAGATCCACGCCGCCAATGTCAAAAGCATCATCATGAAGAGCCCAGTGAGCCATCATAGGCTTAGTCACTGCTTTAGCATCAACATATTCTAAAGGGGGATAACCATACCAAACTACGCTAGCATCAAGTTCAGGGACATTGCATGCTGATAAAACAGTTAAGGCACCACCCATACAGAAACCAGTTACAGCTACCTTAGCGCTGCCGCTCGATTTTAAGAACTGAACGGCTCCACGGATATCTTGACCAGCCGCTTCTCCAAAGTTCAGGTCGTTCATTAAATGCTCCGCCTCATTAGCCTCTAAAGCTACTTTGCCACGATATAAATCCGGCACCAAAGCGCGATAACCTGCCTCTGCTAGGCGATCGGCCACGCCCTTGATCTGATCATTTAAGCCCCACCACTCCTGAATCACCACAATCCCCGGTGCATTTACAGCATGTTTAGGTTCTGCTAAATATGCATTGACGGAATTTCCGTCGGGCCGAATATAAGCTGTCATTGGGTTCACCTCATTCAATCAATTTATAAAGTAGCAATCTCTTAAGAAGTCTTCTGGTCGGCATGAATATATCCTACCAACCATACAGTGAGTAAGCTACACACTACTGCGCCATAACCAACTATGTTGTAGTGCTCCATCTTGCCATCAGCACCGATCGTGACTATGGCGCCAGCAGCAACCGAAGCAACCCCAAGGGCTAGCATTTGCACAGAGCCGATCAAACTCATAAAGGTACCTCTAATTCTAGCCTCTACGACCTGACTCACCATAGCCATCACTGGAATCATGCGACCAGAAATCAAGATAAAGAATGTGGTGGAGTTAATCAAAACCATCCACAGGGGTACGGGTTGAAGATTGGTTGTTACCAATAGCGGTACAAGGCTCACAATCGCCAGAACCCTAAACACCTTAACCTTTCCGTACTTGTCTGATATCTGTCCGATATAGCGTGAGGTCATCAGTGTGGCAACTCCACCGCAAAGATAGATTAATGAAATATACGAGTTATCAACCCCGACATTAGATGTGAAATACAAGGCAATATATGGAATTACTGAGAAGCCAGTAATCATAATCAAGGCCATAAAAATAAAAGCTCTGAGATGATGATGGGCAATAGCGATATCGTAAATCTGCTTAAAACGAGTGCCCTCATGAACGTGATCAAGATGACCGGCGATCTTGGGAATATTGCGATACGCCAAATATAAGATCAGTGTGGAGACTAGAGCAATAAAAATAAATGGGGCACGCCAGCCCAAGTACTCAATGTGGTTAGCCAAAAATAAACTTAGGGGAACTCCGGCAACTGTCGACACAGAGAATGCTGCCATCACTGTACCTAAAGCCTTACCCCTTCGCTCAAATGGAATGGAGTCAGCCACAATCGTTTGGACCAAAGATCCAAGAATGCCGCCAAATGCCCCCGCACAAGCTCTTGCAATAAAAAGCGTAGGTAGTTAGGGGCAAATCCGCAAGCCAGCGTAGCAATAATGAAGCAGGCATAAAGACTCAACAGCAACTGACGACGCTCAAAACGATCGACATAATAGGTCGCAAAAATACCTGCTACCGCTGCTGCGAAAGTGTAAGAAGAGAGCAATAAGCCAAACTGATGCGTATTAATGTTGAGTACGCGAATAAATTCCGGACCCAAGGGCATCATGATCATGAAATCTAGAATATGGGTGAACTGGATGCCAGCCAAGGCAAGCAATAAGAAACGTTCTTGCTGGGGGGTGCGAACAGAACTCAAGATAGGGTCAACAATGCAAATAGTGGCTGGGAGCCTATTATCCACTCTAGCGCCTTACTCTGCATTGAGGTACGATCAGAGTAAATCCACAAGACCAAACCCTAGCGAACCGATTAAATGGAAATAATGCTGCCTCCCCCTCAGGGTTTCTCATTCACCTTTTTGTTCATTGACATCATCTGTGGGTTGATTGGCCTGACCATCATCCTGATCTTCCACGGAAGCGCTCTAAACCACATTGTGATGCGCTTCGAGCGCCTTACCAAGGCAAACCTTGCACTAAAGCAATACAACCGAATATTCTTCCATTTTTATGTAACTTTTATATTTTTTGCATTGATTCACATTTCAGAGATTTTTATCTGGTCTGGGATCATCATTTGGCTTCATCTGATCCCGAGCACAGTTCAGTCCATTCTCTTTGCTGGAAGCTGTTACACAACAGTAGGCTTTGTGTCGGATATCCTGCCCACTGGTTGGAAAAGCCTATCTTTTTTCATTGCCTTTACAGGCCTCTTTTCGCTTGCCTGGACAACATCTGTGATGATTGGGATGACAAGCCTATACAAAGAGGCCTGGAACCTTAAATATGATCGCCGTAAGCTTTAACTTTAAGTAAAAAGACCAAAAACTAGTCTTTTATAGCGAACTTTCAATCATTTTTGCGTCATATTGAAATATTTTTGAATCTTAAGAAATAACTTTAAGTCTTCATGTAATAGCCATATACGCAGCGATTTCCAGCTCTTGACGGGTTGTGGGTATCCTGAATGACGCCATTGAGCACAGCGCTTAAGTGTTTTGAGACCTTCACAATCAAGGTACCTTGGGGAAGTTCATCGCCCCTCATGTGCACCTGGCAGCCTGCCCCAACCTTCATAGTTGGCACCCAAATAAAGCCCAAATCAATAATGTAGCCATGAAAGACATTGCGATGATTGCCATTTCGAGGGGATGCTCCTTTTAGGTTGAGCCTTTTGGCCAGCCTATCGTTTCTAGACTGTGCATATGACTCATTAGCAAGCCTTAAATCTTCATAAACTTGAAGATAAGGTAGGTTGGCAGCAATCGCAATTGACCGCACAACACAGTCACCTGCCCCACCCTTAAATCCAGCTGCAGCCCTACCGCCATCATTGAACTGATAGCTCAACTGCTTAACAGGTTTTGCAAAGGGATTTAAAAAGCCAAACATGGCAGACTATTCCGGTAATAAAAAATGGACTTGCCTCACGACAAATCCATTCCCATTAAGCAGCTCTAATATTATTTCGCAGCAGCTTGCTTTACCACTAAACGCCATGCATGCAGCAACGGCTCGGTATAGCCATTGGGTTGCTCAAGACCTTTGAAGATCAAATCACTAGCTGCTTTATATGCATAGGAGTCTTGATGGTTCGGCATCATTGGTTTGTACAAAGCATCACCAGCATTTTGACCATCAACCACTTTAGCCATACGCTGCAATGTCTCGTTAACCTGCGCCTCACTCACAATCCCGTTAAGAAGCCAGTTCGCAATATGCTGACTAGAGATGCGCAGTGTTGCACGGTCTTCCATCAATCCAACATTATGAATATCAGGCACCTTGGAACAACCAACACCTTGATCAATCCAGCGCACAACATAACCCAAAATACCCTGGCAATTATTGTCTAACTCTTGCTGAATCTCTTCCTTGGACCAGTTAGCTTTTTCAACTACTGGAATCGTTAAGAGATCATTGATTAAAGCCTCAGCTTCGGCAGCACCGTCCAATTTTTCCATTTCTTTTTGGATTTCGGATACATTTACCTGATGATAGTGAAGTGCGTGCAAAGTAGCAGCTGTTGGAGATGGTACCCATGCAGTATTCGCACCCGCTTTAGGGTGTACGATTTTTTGCTCCAACATCGCCTTCATCAAGTCTGGCATAGCCCACATACCTTTACCGATTTGTGCGCGGCCACGTAAACCACAATCGAGTCCAGCAAAAACATTGCGGCGTTCATAAGCTGACAACCATTTACTGGTTTTCATATCACCCTTGCGCATCATTGGTCCAGCATGCATTGCGGTATGCATTTCATCGCCAGTGCGATCCAAGAAGCCGGTATTGATAAAGGCAACGCGTGCGCCCGCAGCAGCAATCGCCGCCTTGATGTTAGCGCTCATGCGACGCTCTTCATCCATAATGCCAAGCTTGACTGTGTCAGCAGGTAAACCAAGTAATTTCTCAACACGACCAAAGAGCTCACCTGCAAAAGCAACCTCTTCTGGGCTGTGCATTTTTGGCTTCACGATATAGACAGAACCCTTGCGAGTATTACCAATAGCCTGTGATGCTGGACGATTGATGTCATACAAAGCAATCAAAACCGTTACAACCGCATCGAGGATACCCTCGTAGATCTCTTTGCCTTCACTGGTAATAACGGCTGGATTAGTCATCAAATGACCAACGTTGCGAAGGAATAAAAGTGAACGGCCATGCAAAGTTACCACGCCATCTTTCGCATTCACTGCTCC
This sequence comes from Polynucleobacter sp. Latsch14-2, assembly GCF_018881925.1. Taxonomy (GTDB): domain Bacteria; phylum Pseudomonadota; class Gammaproteobacteria; order Burkholderiales; family Burkholderiaceae; genus Polynucleobacter. Next base: position 131,332 of record NZ_JACVPL010000006.1, read on the forward strand.
AAAAGCAGCCTTGTACTGACGATCCGGGTTCAGTGAGCGAATAAAAGTTTTGCCACCCTTTTGCACTTCTTCAACTAAAGTGCCTTTCAAGATCCCTAGCCAGTTTTCATAGGCGAGAACTTTATCATCGCCGTCAACTGCAGCAATAGAGTCTTCCAAATCCAAAATAGTGGATAAGGCTGCTTCTAGCACTACGTCATTCACGCCAGCGGGATCGCTTGAGCCAATAGTCTTGCTCTTATCAACTTCGATATCGATGTGAATGCCGTTATTGCGTAGGAGGATGGATGAAGGCGCCGAAGCATCACCTTGATAACCCACAAATTGTTTCTCATCAGCCAAGCCTGTAACGCTGCCATCCTTTAATTTAATGGCGAGTTTATTACCGTCAACGGTATAGGCCACAACATCACGATGCGACCCGCTAGCTAAAGGAGTTGCTTGATCCAAGAAATTACGCGCATAGGCAACCACCTTAGCACCACGAATCGGATTGTATGCGCCAGCCTTGGTAGCGCCATCTTCCTCAGAGAGCACATCAGTGCCATAGAGAGCGTCGTACAAAGAGCCCCAACGTGCATTCGCGGCATTGAGCGCATAGCGCGCATTTAAAACAGGCACAACCAATTGAGGGCCGGCTTGCAGCGCCAACTCATCATCAACATTCTTGGTCGTACCCAAAACTTTTCCAGGCACATCATCAAGGTACCCGATTTCTTTTAAGTGCTTGCGGTACGCAGGCATATCTTTAATCGGGCCTGGGTTTGCTTTGTGCCACGCATCTAAATCCAATTGCAAACGGTCACGCTTAGCCAGTAATGCTTCATTTTTAGGCGTCAGATCTTTAACGATCTCGTCAAAACCCTTCCAAAAGTCTGCGCTCTTGATGCCAGTGCCAGGGAGCACTTTATCCTCTATAAAGCGATATAAGGGGGTGGCTACTTGAAGGCCATTACAGGTAGTGCGTGCGGTCATGATTTAAACCTTAGTTACAAATGTTAAATAAAATTTTGTCAAATATTTTGCATCAATCCTGGAATGGATGCTGAAGCAAGATAGTTTCATCACGTTCAGGTCCAGTAGAGACCATCGCGATCGGTTTACCGGCTACCTCTTCGATACGGCGCAGGAACTTTTGAGCCTCCACTGGAAGTTTATCCCACTCACGGATACCAAAGGTACTGCCCTTCCACCCTGAGAAATCTTCATAAATTGGGTCGCAACGAGAAACAGATTCTGCGCCACGGGGCAACACATCTAATTTTTGACCATCTAATTGGTAGCCAACGCAAAGGCGAATAGTTTCTAAGCCATCTAGAACATCTAATTTAGTAATACAAAGGCCCGTTAAACCATTGATCTGAATGGAGCGCTTCAACGCAGCTGCATCAAGCCAACCGGTACGGCGCGGGCGGCCCGTAACAGAACCAAACTCTTTTCCAACTTCAGCCAAACGGACCCCAATCGGATCCTGTCTTGCAGGATTGTCATGGTCGTATAACTCACTCGGAAATGGACCAGCGCCAACACGCGTGCAATAAGCTTTAGTGATACCTAAAATATATTGCAATGAATCAGGTCCAACGCCAGATCCAGCAGCGGCGTTACCAGCTACACAGTTGCTAGAGGTGACATAGGGGTAGGTGCCATGATCAATATCAAGCAAAGTCCCTTGCGCACCTTCAAATAGAAGATTTTGACCCGCTTGCTCAGCAGCGTATAAAGCACTAGATACATCCACAACCATCGGCTTTATACGTTCAGCATAAGACAAAGCTTCGGCCAAGGTCTTCTCATAATTTACAGGCTCTGCACCATAGTAGTTGGTCAGCATGAAGTTGTGATACTCAAGGTTCTCACGCAATTGTGCTGCGAACTTTTCTGGGTAGAACAAGTCCTGTACACGCAGAGCACGTCGCGCCACTTTATCTTCATAAGCTGGTCCGATACCACGACCAGTGGTACCGATTTTTGCATTGCCACGCTTCTTCTCACGCGCATGATCAATTGCAACGTGGTAAGGAAGAATCAAGGTAGTCGCCTCAGAAATCTTTAAGCGGCTTTGAACATCTAAACCAGCAGCCTCAAGTTCGCCAATCTCTTTGAACAAGGCCTCTGGTGAGAGGACTACGCCATTGCCGATATAGCAGATCACTTCCTTGTGCATGATGCCGGAGGGAATCAAGCGCAAGATCGTTTTCTTATCGCCGATAATCAGAGTGTGGCCAGCATTATGCCCACCCTGAAACCGCACTACTGCTTGTGCATGATCAGTCAACCAATCAACAACTTTTCCCTTGCCCTCATCGCCCCATTGGGTACCGATGACAACAACATTACGACCATGTGCTTGCTGCTTAGAAGACATAATAAAATCCAAAAAAATAATTACAAAATAGGTTTAATTCTTTATTAGCGACCAACTTCAGCGCTTTACTTTTTCTTTACTTCCCAAGAGCTTCCCTGCTGTACCAACTCTCGATCACATTCATACTCAGCTGCTTGTGCTTGATCACCAGCCATCACCTGAATCACAACTTCACCACTTGCACGCAATGCGGCAATGGCTTTATTTAAATGAGCATCATCAATCCAAGGCGCAACAATGGCAGACTTACGCATGCTGATTGGCGATAGATTGGCTAAGGTCAATAGATCCAATGAAAATCCGGTAGCAGGTCGCGAACGTCCAAATGCTTGACCAACATGGTCATAACGTCCGCCACGTGCAATCGGTTGTGGCAACTTATCCACATAAGCTGCAAACATCACACCGCTGTGATATTGATAACCACGCAGGTCAGCCAAGTCAATGCTCAGCTCTAAATCCTGAGATAGCGACGTTGCAGCAGTCGATAAGCGCTCAAGCTGTGCAAGTGCTTCATCAACTAATTTGTGCTTTGGTAGCACCTTTTTTGCCTTAGTTAAGACTTCAGCACAAGGCCCATTTAATTCAGTTAATGCAATTAAGCTGTCTAAGGCTTTAAAGTTGAATGATTGAGTCCAAACCTTAAGGCGCGGACGATCTTTACTTTGTAACAATCCGTAGAGCGTTTCAATATCCGATTTACTGAGATTTTGACCATCGAGAATGCCAGCCAAAATACCGGCGTGAGATAAATCAAGATATACCTTATCTAGACCAGCCAATCCCAGGGTCCTTAGCAGTAAGGTAAGCGCCTCAAAATCTGCATCCCAAGTAGCGCAGCCATAAATCTCGGCACCAAGCTGGAGCTCTTCGCGCGCAGAGCTGCCTACTGGTGTGCGAGCATGCGCAACAGAACCTGCATAGCAAAGGCGCGTAACACCGGTGCGATTTAATAAATGAGCATCGATGCGCGCTACTTGCGGCGTCATATCAGCACGCAAGCCTAAGGTACGCCCGGACAGTTGGTCAACCAACTTGAAGGTTTGCAAATTGAGATCAGAACCAGTACCCGTTAGCAATGAGTCCAGAAACTCCAAGATAGGGGGCGCTACAAGCTCATAACCATAGGATTGATACAAATCCAAGATGGCACGACGCAGAGACTCTACTTTACGAGCCTCGGCCGGCAAAACATCAGCAATGTCTTCAGGAAGCAACCAACGATTCATGATCTAGATTATTCACTTTCGTTTATTTTTTATGTAAGAACTTAAAGAACTCACCATTGGGCTCAACCACCATGATGTCTTTCTTATCCTTGAAAGAGCTGCGATAAGCCTCAAGACTTTGATAGAACTGTGCAAACTGTGGATCACGCCCAAAGGCTTCGGCATATAAAGCTGTCGCTCTAGCATCGCCAGCTCCTTTAATCTTTTGAGCATCACGATAGGCTTCGGCCAAGATCGTATCGCGTTGGCGCTCAGCATTGGCGCGAATTTTGTCTGATTCAGCAGCGCCTGTAGAACGCAACTCATTGGCAACACGCTTACGCTCTGCCTCCATGCGGCGATAAACAGAATCACTAATCTCGGCCAATAAATCAACCCGTTTTAAACGCACATCGACAATTTCAACACCGATATCCGAAGCATCGTCCGCTACTTTTTTGCGAATGCCCTGCATCACCTGCTCACGCTGATCTGAAATCAATTCGCGGACCGTACGTTTTGTGAACTCTTCATTTAGGGCGGAACGAACCAATTGGGTCAGACGATCTTCAGCCAAACGTTCATCACCCTTGAAGCTAATGAAGAATTTACGCGGATCAACAATGCGCCACTTCACATAAGAATCTACTAGTAAGTTCTTTTTCTCAGCAGTGATAAAGCGCTCTGCCTCTGGATTATCAATTGTCAAAATACGACGATCAAAGAAACGAACATTCTCAAAAGGCGCAGGATATTTCACTTGCAACCCTGGCCGCTCAATCACACGAACAATTTGTCCAAAAGAAAACACTACGGCAAACTTTCGTTGATCAACAACAAAAATACTCGATGAAAGAACGTAGGCTAATGCGATCAGCGCAATAAGCCCTGCAATCAGGCGATTTAAATTCATTATCGAGACTCCCGATCGCGACTACGCAAGCCGTCTCGTTTATCACCCGTACCACCGCTAATGACTGCGGGAGGGGCATTTGCTGAAGGACTGGAAACATTGGTAACCGAGATAGGCGCCGGAGGATTGCCTGTAGTGCCCCCAACAGTCACAGAACCTGTTGGTGTCGCTTGATTCACCTGTGCGTTAGCAGCTTGTGAGCTTTCAGCGCTAACCTGTGCAACGATTTTATCTAGCGGTAAATACAGCAAACCATTGCTCTTGGTTGTATCAACCAAAATCTTAGTCACGTTGTTATACATATCGCGCATTGTGTCGATATACATACGATCACGGGTTACCTGAGGTGCTTTTGAGTACTCAACCAAAATCTGTTTGAAACGAGTTGCATCACCCTCAGCCGTAGCAACTACGCGCGCCTTATAACCCTCAGCCTCTTGAATCAAACGTGCTGCAGTACCTTTAGCACGGGGAATAATGTCATTGGCATAGGCTTGGCCCTCGCTCTTTAAGCGCTCTTGATCTTGACCAGCCTTTACCGCATCATCAAAAGCCGCCTGCACCTGCTCGGGTGGTTGAACATTTTGCACGGTGACACTAGTGACATAGATACCAGCCTTGTAGCTATCCAAAATCTTCTGAATGGAGCTCGCCAAATCAATTGCAATTTTTTCACGACCCTCATACAAGACGGTATCCATTTTGCTGCGCGCAACAATCTCACGAACGGCAGTTTCTGCCGCCTGAACGACTGAAGCATCGGGGTCCCGATTATTAAACAAATAATCCGTTGGATCTTTTAGACGGTATTGAACAGCAAAGCGCACATCGATGATGTTTTCATCTTCCGTCAGCATTGATGAATCTTTTTGATTAGTCGCTTTAATAAGTACAGGACGACCAACCTCAACAGAGCGAACGCCTGAGAGATTAACAACTTCTTGCGCCTGAATAGGCCAAGGCATACGCCAATTAATGCCAGGCTTAGCGGTGTAGTCATACTTACCAAAAGTGAGAATCACTCCGGCCTGACCTTCTTGAATAATGAAAAATCCGCTACAAACCCATATAAAGAAGATGCCAGCAGCAGCCAACAAAATACTAGCTTTAGAACTAAAGGGGTTGGAAAAATGAAAACTGGGAGCTCCATTGCCACTGACATTGCCTCCACCACCACTATTGCCAACCCTGTTTACACGATCTTCCGGTTGTGGAATATCCGTGCTGCTGGGCTTATTACTTGGCTTGCTTACTGTTGGCTCCGGCTTTTTCTTGCCACCAAAAATACTAGCAATTCGATCATTAAAATCGCGCCACAACTCATCTAGGTCTGGAGGTCCATCAGGCTTTGGGGCTTGCTTAGGCTGGTTATTGCCAGGTTTATCTTGATTACCAGGATCTACTTTTGGGGCTTGATCACCCCCCTGCTCACCTTTAGCATCCTTGGATCCATTGTTTGGATCGGTGACCGAAAACAGGCCAATCAATTTACGCATCATTAGGTGTATAGCTTCGATTTAGGATAGGGTTAAAGTCAGAAGATTCTGGTCGTTCGGGTAAAGGAGCTAAAAACTCATCTGGAGCTAATTGTTTTTTAGCTCGGTTGTGCTCGACCCTTATTCTATCAGTCATTTGAGAGCATTCCGCCAACGTTGAGCGTAACAAATCAAGGCCTAAGCCAGTCTTGGCGGACAGGAAAATCTGATTCGGGAAACCCTGTCCATCCCGTTCCAAAACAGCCCCTTTTAGGAAGGTTTGAGGCATCTGATCGATCTTATTCATAATCTCAATACGGGGGATGTCGTCAGCCCCAATTTCTCGTAAAACAGCCTCTACTTCTGCCTGTTGCTCCCGCGCTACAGGGCTGCAGGCATCAATTACATGCAATATCAGGTCGGCATGGATGGTTTCATCCAAGGTAGCCCTAAAGGCCTCGACCAATTGATGGGGCAATTCACGGATAAATCCAACGGTATCGGAAACCACAATCGAGCCCACCCCATCTAAATGAATCCTCCTAGAGGTCGTATCCAGGGTAGCAAATAGCTGATCGGCGGCATATGCCCCTGCTTTAGTTAAGGCATTAAATAGGGTGGATTTGCCAGCATTGGTGTAACCCACCAAAGAAACCGAGAAAACGTCCTTGCGGTTGCGGGCCCGCCTTTGAGTCCTCTGTTGACGTTGAAGCTTTTCAAGCTCATTTTCTAGGCGTTTAGCCTTCGTTGCCAGCATTCGGCGATCTAACTCCATTTGAGTCTCACCAGGACCGCCCCGCACACCAATACCACCGCGTTGGCGCTCCAAGTGACTCCACGCCCTCACTAATCGTGACATCCGATATCTGACCTGAGCTAATTCAACCTGAGTTTTGCCAATATGACTTTGAGCCCGCTTGCTAAAGATATCCAAGATCAGACCCGTCCGATCCATGACATGAAAGCCGATATGACGCTCAAGATTTCTTTGTTGGGTTGGCGAAAGCGGATGGTTGAAGATAGCTAATTCAGCACCATGCTCTTCCATAACCCTCTTGAGCTCATTTGCCTTACCAGACCCAATGTATAAAGCAGGATCCGTTCTGCCCTTGCGAGCTACTACACTGGCTACAGGCACAGAGCCAGCACTATCAGCCAATAAGCTGAGTTCAGCCATGCTATCTGCGAAATCTTCGCGTCCGGTATCAACTCCAACCAGAACAGCGAGTGCCGCATCTACTCCAGTTTTAAACAGGGTTAGCTTCTTCTAAACGAAACTCCACTGCACGCGCTGGCACGATTGTAGAAATCGCATGCTTGTAAACCATCTGCGTAACTGTATTGCGCAAAAGAACAACATATTGATCGAATGATTCAATATTGCCCTGCAACTTAATGCCATTTACAAGGTAGATAGAAACAGGTACATGCTCTTTACGTAAAGTATTGAGAAAGGGATCCTGGAGTAATTGGATGGTTTTGTTATTCATACTGCTCCTTATTTGTATTGTAGTTAGGGAGTCTTGCTTTTTTTATGTAAAACCCTGTACATCATTAATGCTTGTTGAAAATCAGTTACTTCAAGTAGTTAATCAAAGGTGGATTCAACCACGAAGTGCAACTTTGAACAACTAGGTAAGGAGGCTAAGGATGTTTTAGTATCCAAAGCTTCTAGACCTCCAAGTCAAAGTAGCCATGACCTATCAACACCTTAGCCAAACTG
>NZ_JACVPL010000045.1 GCF_018881925.1 Polynucleobacter sp. Latsch14-2
TTTTGAGACGGCGCTTCTGCCAATCCCTTGAGAATTGCAAGCTCATTCTTATTTAGATCTATAGCGTGCTTGCCAACCAAAGTGCTTGTCGGCAAATGAAGATGCGCTTGATACGTCATTTTTTGAGTAGAAAATCTTCTTGCAAGACTACCGATTGCAGCCAATAACTCAGCACTAGAAAAAGGTTTGGTTAAATAAATATCAGCGCCAGATTCATATCCAGCGACCCTGGCTTCAGCACTATTTCTAGCTGTAGCCATA
>NZ_JACVPL010000046.1 GCF_018881925.1 Polynucleobacter sp. Latsch14-2
AGCGACGACTAAACCCCCTGCCAAAACACTTTTGCAACAGCAAGATAAGTTTGAAGACTTTATCCATGAGTACAACTATGAGCGGCCCCATCAAGCCCTGGAGATGAAAAAACCGGCACAGCTCTATGTTCCTTCGACCCGAAAATATGAAGGGCTACCCGATGTGAGTTATCCCTTCCACGATAAGACAGTGACCGTGACTAACTGCGGACGCATCTGTTTAGATGGTAAGAAGATTCACTTTAGTACGGTGTTCGCTG
>NZ_JACVPL010000047.1 GCF_018881925.1 Polynucleobacter sp. Latsch14-2
TCTATGGTGAAACCGATCCAAGCTTGGCTGTCACTATTACTGCTGGCTCATTAGCATCAGTAGCAGTGACTGACACCCTAGCCAATGTGACAGGTACCTTATCTCGCAGCGCAGGGGAGAACGTAGGTAACTACAACATCCTCTTAGGTTCAGGCACTAAGGCAGCTAACTACACCATTACCTTTGATAGCACTAATCAGGCCATGGGGATTACCGCACGTCCGATCTACATCAGTGCTGACGCCTCACAAACGA
>NZ_JACVPL010000048.1 GCF_018881925.1 Polynucleobacter sp. Latsch14-2
GAGCAGTCTGCATAAGCTCATACTTTTCTTTATTTGCCTCGCCTATGGAAATTTTCCTAGATAACAAGTTCTGATAAACCACATCGACTTGGCTATAAAAGTTCTGGTAGATACCCGCTAACTCCGGCACGGGAAAATGACTAGATATTGCTCGACATTGACTTGTAGAGGCTAAGTAAGCCGTTAGTGCCTTTGCTTCTTCATCCGTAATTTTGTTTTCAGTAGTAAATAAATTCATCTTATGGTCTGATTTAG
>NZ_JACVPL010000049.1 GCF_018881925.1 Polynucleobacter sp. Latsch14-2
CCTGCCCAGCACGATTCGAACGTGCGACCTACGCCTTAGAAGCTGTAAAAATGATCAAAAACAATAACTTACACAATAGCATAAGCCTGGCTAAATCTGGTGTCCTATACGCACCGAGAATCTTGGTGTTGGGTGGAACTGACTATATGGTGTGTGGCATTCGCAGGCTGAGGGTCGGTTAAACCGACACTAAATCGGGCGACCCCACAGCAAGCCTTGGCAAACCATTTTTACTATGCCTCTCGTCCCCATGAA
>NZ_JACVPL010000050.1 GCF_018881925.1 Polynucleobacter sp. Latsch14-2
ATTTTGGCGTGATTTTGCACATTAGCTATTTTGATGGGGCTTAGCGTAAATCAGGTGGGGGATGCAATCTCGAGCGGCGCAAAAAACTACGCGGCTAGATATTTGCACGAGCAGCTGAAATCTGCTGTTGGGCTCGTTTAATCTTTTGTCGATTACGCTCTGCCTTTAATGCCTTACTAGCAGTGTCTTTCTGATTTTGTAAGCTAGCCACCCTAGCCTGCTCGGGTGTTTGCGGCGGCTTAGCTTTAATTGAAG
>NZ_JACVPL010000007.1 GCF_018881925.1 Polynucleobacter sp. Latsch14-2
GTTTTAAAACCACCCCTACCGGAGAGGTAATGCTCAATGACTACTAGCTTGAACTCTTTGCTGTATTTGGACATGAGACTGACCCTGTTGAGTTGGATTGGGTGTCCAACTTTTGTGGGTCAGTTCAAACTGAGGTCTTTTTTATTGATGTTTGTAGCTATTTACAAGCCCTCAGCCCTGATCAGACCGACAGCTTGACCTTCTACTGCAAAGTTGGCTTGTCGCTCATCAACCAAGATATTTTTAAAGTCGGGATTTTCGGCTTGCAATTCGATTACTAAGCCAGTTGAGGTTTTTTTCTGGTTCCAACGTTTTACTGTTACCTCATCATCTAAGCGTGCGACCACGATATCGCCATTGCGCACTTCAGTAGTTTTTCTGACTGCCAAATAATCGCCATCCAAAATTCCCGCATCGCGCATACTCATGCCGACAACTTTGAGCAGATAATCTGCACCCTTGCTAAATAAGCTTGGATCAATGGGGACATGCTTTTCAATATGCTCCACTGCCATGATGGGCGAACCTGCAGCAACGCGTCCAATGAGTGGAAGCGTGAGTTGTTGAAGTGCGCCAGAAGGGAGCGACATCTGACGGTATTTATTTGGGTTGTGCGATTGATTAAAGCGTTGTGGAATCCGAATGCCGCGCGAAGTTCCTGGCGTGAGTTCGATATACCCTTTTTTTGCGAGAGCGCGGAGATGTTCTTCAGCGGCATTGGCAGATGCAAAGCCTAGTTGAGTGGCAATTTCTGCACGCGTTGGGGGAAGTCCACTCTCCCCAATGGCATTGGTAATTAAATCCAAAATCTCACTTTGACGTGCGGTGAGTTTTGGGAGGGCAGTTAGCTCCTCAATTAAATCGACTGTATTTATGTCCATACTGGGATTGTATACAGCTTTTTCGGTATTTCAAGAACTTTTCTGGCGGTAGATAATGGCTTATGAGTTCTATTGACCTAAAAGCAACGCAATCTCCCCATATTTTGGTTTTGGGCACGGGCGGAACCATTGCCGGTCTGGCAAAGGAGCCTGTTGGTAAGCCTTTGGAGTATCAAGCTGGTCAGGTTGGTATCGAGGGTTTGTTGGAGCAAATTCAAGAGTTGATTCCAGGCAGCCTCAAACTGCTCTCTAAACAGCTTGCCAATATCAACAGCAAGGACCTGAGTGAGGCCCTGTTGACTCAGCTTGGGAGTGTTGTTAGGACTGCTCTAGAAGATTCGGCTGTGCAAGGGATTGTGATTACCCACGGCACGGACACCATTGAAGAGACTGGATTCTTTCTTCAAGCAACTTGCGGAAAGGCTGCTCAACAATTGGGCAAGAGGGTAGTCTTGACGGGCGCTATGCTGCCAAGCAATGCAAGTGGTGCTGATGGCCCAGATAATCTATTGGGCGCCATTCGGTGGGCCTCCACCCCTCTAGAAAACTGCCCGGGAGGTATTTATGGCGTGTTTTCTGGCAAAGTTTGTATGGCGAGGGATCTTGCTAAGCGTCATGGCACCGCCTTAGGCGCCCCCTTAATGGATTCACCCTCCAGTCCAATTGGTTTGATTAATCCATCTTGGTTATCTGGTGTCAAGGCTGTTGAGTCAGCCTGGCATGAGGATTTGCCGATCCCTCAGGCAGCTCAATGGCCTTGGGTAGAGATTCTGACGAGTCATGCAGGTGCTCGCTCAGAAACAATTGATCATTGGTTAGCTAGTCAGGTTCAAGGCTTTGTAATAGCCGGCTCGGGGATGGGGGGAGTTCATGAGGCGTGGAAGATTCCCTTGGCTAAGGCCTTAACAATGGGCATTGCACTCATCAGGACTAGCCGGACTGGAGCTGGCAGAACCCGCCCTGATATTCCAGAGAAGGATCTGGAGGGAAGTATGGCTGCGGGCGTACTTTCTGCACCTAGAGCTCGGATTGCGCTCCAATTGGCTATCTATGCGGCAAAACAGGCACACTTGGTTGGTAAACCCCTGACTTGGCAGGATTTTTTTGCTAGAATAGCGGACTTACCTGAAATTCGGTAAGCGTTGTTAAATGAGTATTAAAAGTGTGTTGTAAGTTTTACCTACAATTTGTTACTACCTTGTCACACTGGCTCTAACTTTAAAAACCATCGAAAGTTAGCAAGACGCCCAGGTGACTTTATCCTTAAGGAGCGTTTGATGCGTCATTATGAAATCGTCTTTATCGTCCATCCGGACCAAAGCGAGCAAGTTCCAGCGATGATTGATCGTTACAAAGCTACATTAGCAGCTGCGGGCGGCAAAGTTCATCGTATTGAAGATTGGGGTCGTCGTCAGATGGCTTACATGATCGACAAGCTTGCTAAAGCCCACTACGTTTGTATGAACATTGAGTGCGACCAGAAAACTCTGGAAGAGCTTGAGCATGCGTTCAAATTTAACGATGCTGTTTTACGTCACCTCATCATTAAGACAAAGAAAGCCGAAACCGAGCCTTCGATCATGATGAAAGAAGTGCAACGTGAAGAAGCGCGCAAATCAGCTCAATCCGAAGCTCCTGTAGCAGCGGAATAAGTTAGAAATTTGAAGAGGAATACAGAGACTAGAAAACGTATCAGAGTGGCGGAACGGCGTTGAATCATTTCACCCTAACTGCATGCTTGGTAGCTAAAGACGCGATTCGATTTACACCTGCAGGAATACCAGTGATGCATTGTCAGCTAGAACATAGCGGCGAGGTAAACGAGGTAGGAGTGGCAAGGAAAATTCAGATGAGTGTTGAAGCCATAGCGATTGGCCCGATTCAAAAGGGTCTTGAGCAAATGGATTTAGGGGCCAAGGCAGTGTTTGAAGGATTCTTGGCACCCAAGACCCTACGTAATCAAAGACTTGTTTTCCATATCACCCATATTCAATTGAAAAATTAAAGAGGAAATCATCATGGCGTTTGGAAAGAAACCCGATTTCAAAAAGAAACCAGCTCAGAACCCATTGTTCAAGCGTAAGCGTTATTGCCGTTTCACCGTTGCTGGTGTTGAACAAATCGACTACAAAGATGTCGATACATTGAAGGATTTTGTTGGCGAAAACGCCAAAATTACTCCTGCTCGTTTGACAGGCACAAAAGCTAAGTATCAGCGTCAGTTAGACACCGCTATCAAGCGCGCTCGTTTCCTGGCTCTGTTGCCGTTCTCTGACCAACATAAGAAATAATTGGGAGCCCTCAATGCAGATCATTCTTTTAGAAAAAGTAACAAACCTGGGCAACCTCGGCGACGTAGTACGCGTTAAAGACGGTTTTGCTCGTAATTTCTTAATCCCACAACGTAAAGCGCGTCGTGCAACTGAAGCAGCGATTGCTGATTTCGCACTCCGTCGTGCTGAGTTGGAAAAGTTAGCTGCTGAGAAATTAGCTGCTGCTGAAGCAGTAGGTACAAAGCTTAAAGATCTCGTTCTCGAAATCGGTCAAAAGGCTGGCGTTGATGGTCGTTTGTTTGGTTCCGTAACCAATCACGATGTTGCTGATGGCTTGAAGGCAAAAGGCTTTGCAATCGAAAAATCTTCAGTGCGTATGCCTACTGGCCCATTGAAAATGGTTGGTGATCACCCTGTAGCGGTTGCTGTTCATACCGATGTAGTGGTTGATATCACTATCCGTGTGGTTGGCGAGCAAGCGTAATTTTAAAGTCTGTACACTAGCCTCATGGCTGAATCCCGCTCACGTTCCGTTATGCTCAATCCTGGCATGATGGGCTCTGGGGATTCAGTCGTGCAGGCTTTAAAAGTCCCACCACATTCTGTAGAAGCCGAGCAATCTTTGCTGGGCGGTCTACTGATCGATAACACAGCTTGGGATCGCTTGGGTGGCGTCTTAACCGATAAAGATTTCTATCGCCCAGAACATGCTCTCATCTTTAAGGCGATTCAGCGTTTAATTAGCGATAACCATCCAGCTGATGTCATTACTGTTCATGAGGCTGTTAAGTCAGAGCAGGGTGGTGATTTGGTAGGGATTGATTACCTTAATTCCTTAGCGCAAAACACCCCCAGTGCAGCGAACATCAAAGGCTATACCGATATTGTTCGTGATCGCAGTATTTTGCGTCGCTTGATTGAAGTTTCTGACAATATTGTGAGCTCTGCATTTGTGCCTGAAGGTCGTTCGGTGAGAACACTTTTGGATGAAGCTGAAGCCCGTATTCTGCAAATCGGTGAAGACGGTAGTCGTAAGGCAGACTATCTTGAGATTGAACCGCTTTTAAGAACAGTAGTTGCTCGTATCGATGAGCTTTATAACCGCCAAGGTGGCAGTGACATTACGGGCATTGCTACCGGCTTTATTGATTTGGATAAGCAGACTAGTGGCTTGCAAAAAGGCGACTTAGTGATTGTTGCTGGAAGGCCCTCGATGGGAAAAGCGCAACCGCTAGATGCAAAGATTAAAACCCTAGATGGCTGGAAGCTTATGGGGGAATTGCAGTATGGGGATCAACTTGCCTCTGTTGATGGTGAGCGCTCCATGGTTACGGGTATCTATCCTCAAGGCCTCAAGCAAATATACAAAGTCACTTTTTCAGATGGGCGTCAAGCCGAATGTTGCGATGAGCATTTATGGCAAGTGATGTATCGCGATTGGTCTGAGCCGCGCGTGATAAATACCGCTCGCCTAATTGAAATGTTGCAATGTGTTCGGTACAAAAATAGATTATGGATTGAGCCAGTCACTGGAGATTTTGGCTGCTCTGAAGATCTTCCTATTAATCCTTGGGTACTGGGCGCTCTTTTGGGGGATGGAACTTTAGCCTTGTCTCATGGGAGCGTGTCATTTTCCACTAACTCTCCTGAGTCGCTAGAGCGCATGAATGCGCTGGCAGGATATGAGATGGAATTGGTTCATGCTGGTGCATACGACTGGAGGCTAGTTTCAAAAGCCAGAGTTGCTGTTAATGGTCAAAGATCTGCAGTAAAAACTAATTACTTTAGGGCTGCATTGGATAGCTTAGGCGTATTGGGCTGCAGGAGTTTTGATAAATTTATTCCTTCGCAATACTTAGAGTCAGATAAGGCCTCTCGCTTAGCTTTATTTCAGGGCTTGATGGATACCGATGGATGGATTGAAAAATGGGGCTCTATTCGTTTTTGTTCTGTGAGCGAGCAATTAGCGAAAGATGTAGCATCTTTAGCGAGATCTCTGGGTGGATTTTGTTCGATCTCAACCAAGAAAACGAGCTATTCCTATAAAGGCGAGCTCAAGCAGGGTCGTTTGGCCTATATTTTAAATATGAGCTTTAAGGCAGGATTTCAAGCCTTTACCTTGCCACAAAAGAAAGAAAGACTCAGAATGAGCTGGGATCGACAGCGCAGATTAACTTTCAAAAGCATTGAGCCCGTTCGAGTCGCCCAAGCTCAGTGCATATCCGTCAGTCATCCCGCTAGAACTTACGTAACCAATGATTATGTAGTGACTCACAACACTGCGTTTGCCCTAAACATTGCCGAGAACGTTGCCCTAGCAGAAGGTTTGCCAGTCGTTATTTTCTCCATGGAGATGTCAGGCGAGCAATTGGCCGCGCGTTTATTGGGTTCAGTAGGGCGAGTTGACCAAGGTCGCATGCGTACTGGTAAATTGCAAGATGATGAGTGGCCACGTGTAACGGATGCTATAGCTAGGCTTAGCAATACCCAGATTTTAATTGATGAGACTGGCTCTTTATCAAGCATGGAGTTGCGTGGGCGCGCACGCCGGATTGCCCGAAACTTTGGTGGAACACTCGGTCTTGTTGTGATCGACTATTTACAACTAATGAGTGGCTCGGGCTCTGAAAATCGCGCAACCGAGATCTCTGAGATTTCACGTTCTTTAAAATCTCTCGCAAAAGAATTGCAATGTCCAGTAGTTGCTTTGTCACAGTTAAATCGTGGTCTAGAGCAGCGGCCTAACAAACGTCCAATCATGTCTGACTTACGCGAGTCAGGAGCGATCGAACAAGACGCTGACTTGATTATGTTTATCTATCGCGATGAGGTGTATCACCCAGATACCACCACTGATAAAGGTATGGCAGAGATCATCATTGGCAAACAACGTAACGGCCCGATTGGCACTGTGCGCTTAAGTTGGCAAGGGCCATATACCAAGTTTGATAACCTGGCGATGGGCTCGGTTGCTTACTCCTCAGGCGGTTACGAGCCCTTCTAGTTAAGGGGGTGTTAGCCTTCTTGCCTCGGTAAATCTTGCCGCCCAGTATGGGCTATCAATTTGCTCTAAACGAACTGTGCCACCAGCGCTTGGGGCATGCACAAATCTTCCTTGACCTACATAGATTCCAGCATGAGAGTATTTTTCGCCGGTAGTGTTAAAGAATACAAGGTCGCCTGGGGCAGGCGGCTGATTGTCAATTCCTCTGCCTTTGGCGCTCATTAACTGGATGGTGCGCGGCAGTTTAATATCAGCCGCTTTGTTATAGACGTAGACAATCAGCCCGCTGCAATCAAAACCACCTTTGGGGGTATTGCCACCATACACATAGGGCACACCTACGAGACCAACTGCTGCAATAGAGATATCTTCTGTGCCGACACTCGTGTCTTGCTTGAACTGAACAAGCTTTGAGGAGGCCGATTTACTGCCAAATGTGCCGCAGCCCGATAGCGTCAATAGAGCGCAAATAAAAATGCCGCACCCTATTAGAGTGCGGCATGAGAGAGGTCTATCAGAGTGCGTCGGCTGCATGATCCGCAAGACGTGAACGCTCGCCACGAGCAAGCGTGACATGACCACCATGACGCCAGCCCTTAAAGCGGTCGACTACATAAGTAAGGCCTGAAGAGCCTTCGGTTAAGTACGGCGTATCGATCTGGGCAATATTACCCAGGCAAACAATCTTGGTTCCTGGGCCTGCACGGGTTACCAAGGTTTTCATTTGTTTGGGGGTTAAGTTTTGCGCCTCATCAATGATTACAAATTTGCTGACAAAAGTTCTGCCACGCATGAAGTTCATGCTCTTCACCTTAATTCGTGAACGAATTAGCTCTTGTGTAGCAGCGCGACCCCATTCACCCGCATTATCTTCATTGCGATGCAGTACTTCAAGGTTATCGTCAAACGCACCCATCCAAGGCTGCATCTTTTCTTCCTCGGTGCCTGGTAAGAAACCAATATCTTCGCCAACGGGTACGGTAGCGCGGGTAATGATAATTTCGTTATAGCGCTTGCTGTCGAGGACTTGTTCTAAACCGGCAGCCAGTGCTAGCAAGGTTTTTCCTGTACCCGCCTGACCCAAGAGAGTTACAAAGTCTACATCTGGGTTCATCAGTAAATTCATGGCAAAGTTTTGTTCGCGATTACGCGCAGTCACACTCCAGACATTATTTTTCTGATGCGAGAAGTCTCTTAGTGTTTGCAGGAGGGCGGTCTTGCCATTGATTTCTCGAACTTGGGCATAGAAGGGGGTAGAGCCATCAGGATTTTCTTGATATACAAACTGATTTACCAGCATACTCGGTACGCTCGGTCCAGTAACGCGATAGAACATAGTGCCAGATTTGCTATCAGCCCAACTTTCCATTGCTTTGCCATGTTTAGGCCAAAAATCAGCCGGTAAAGTCATGACGCCTGAGTACATCAGGTCGCGATCTTCTAAAACCTGGTCATTGAAATAATCTTCCGCAGGCAAGCCCAGGGCGCGAGCCTTGATGCGCATGTTGATATCCTTGGATACCAGCACTACTTCTTGACCCTTGCGGGTCTTTTGCAGCTCGCTAACTACTGCCAGAATCATATTGTCGCCCTTGCCTTCGGGCAGACCTTCAGGGAGTGACTGAGTAGTCAGTTTGGTTTGGAAAAAGAGACGTCCCGATACATCTTGGTTGCCCAACTTGTTTAAGGGAATGCCTTCATCCAGCGAACCACTAGTACCGGCTACCAGTTGATCTAAGGATCTACTAACAGTACGAGCATTACGTGCAACCTCAGTCATACCTTTTTTATGGTTGTCCAACTCTTCGAGTGTGGTCATTGGCAAAAACAGGTCGTGTTCAGAGAAGCGGAACAGAGAGCTTGGATCATGCATTAATACATTGGTATCAAGCACAAACAAACTTGGGGGGCCAGTGCGAATTACACGCTTTGGTTTTTCTGGGGTGCTGACGGATTTACCGTTATTGCGCTCAGGGCCAACATCTCGGTGATCTGCTTTAATTTTTTCCAGAGCCACTTCTGCAGCAGAGAGGTCTTCTTGGGCGCCGCTTGTCCAATCAGAGGCATGACTTTCCATAGCAACTGGTTTTGCTGGAGAAGGGCGTTTCTTTAAGTCAGGAGTATCTTTACGACCCAATTTCACCTGATCAGCAATTTGAGTTGGGATGGGGGGTAGTGGCATGCAGATTCTCCTAAAAGAAAAAACCGTCAGGCAGAGCTTTGACGGTTTGTGATGAAACTGGACTTGAAGCGCTGATTGGTAAAACGAAGGGGGTTGCTGGCCGTGCCTGTTAGGTGCTCAGGCTGTTGATTCAAACGGATTGTTAGTCTTTCCCGTCGTTTACGGTGCATATGACTTTACTTTACCCCAAATTTTGGGCTTTGCAAGCTCCCAATCAAAAATTATTAATAAATTACTTTATGGCCTGGGCTGCTTGTAATACTTCTGTCACATGGCCAGGAACTTTCAGCCCGCGCCACTCTTTTGCCAGCTTTCCGGAAGAGTCAAAAAGAAAGGTGCTGCGCTCGACGCCACGAACTTGTTTGCCATACATATTCTTCATTTTCATAACACCAAAGAGTTGGCAAAGCTTCTCTTCCGTATCGGCCACCAATTCAAAGGGCAGATCCAGCTTGCTGCGGAAGTTATCGTGTGACTTAAGGCTATCGCGTGATACGCCCACTATCAAGGTGTTGGATTTAGTGAAGGCTTCAATATTGTCGCGGAATTCACCTGACTCAGCAGTGCATCCAGGGGTCATGTCTTTGGGGTAAAAATAAATGACTAATTTTTTTCCTTGCGCAGATGCGGGTGTAAATGTAAGACCTGAAGTAGCAGGGATTGCACACTCGGGAATGGGTTGGCCAATAGCTACTGTCATATTAATCCTCTTGAAAAATAAAATGTCGCGGGTGCTTCTAATTACTTTGAATAATTAACTCGCCACTGCGGTTCGGAATTTCGCCCCAGCTAACGGGTAATACTGCTATTTTATCGAGTTGTTTGGTAATGTCCCAAGAATGGTGTAGCTCGCCCATGGTGACCAAGTCGTGGCCTTGGTTTAGCCAGCCAGCTAGCAATTGCTCAAATGCCGGAAGTAGTTTTTGACCTTCGAGCTCAGCATGGAGGGTAAAGACTTGATCATTTGGGTTGCTTTGGGTTATTTCTAGTAGCTTTCTGACTGCTCCGAATTCATCGGCATCATTTATCCCAATCAACTCATCAAAGGTTGGGAGGGTGGTCGGGTATTGGACGTGTTTAGCTTTCCCGTGAGGGAGGGTTAAGCGGTAGGGCATAAGGTTCGGCTCCGCCCTGCCATCGGAGGAGTATTTCATGCCCCATTGGTCCAGTTGCTCGAACGCCGCTTCATTCATTTGCCAGCCAGCTGCACCGTAAGTTGCCGGTACATGTCCAAAGATTTCAACAAAGCGATTCCAGCTCTTTTGCATTTGAGCCTTAGTCCACGCGGCATCTTTAGAACGGACTGCATCTTGCCAGGCCACATGATCCCAAGTGTGGATACCTACTTCATGACCGGCCTGATCAATAGCGCGCATTTCAGCAGCAGCCTTTTTACCAATATCGGGCCCAGGAAGTAGGACGCCATACAGCAGTGTTTTGATGCCGTAGTGTTCGACAACGGAGGTGCGACTTACCTTCTTTAAAAATCCTGGGCGAAAGACACGCTTGAGAGCCCAGCCAGTATGATCAGGCCCAAGACTAAATAAGAAAGTGGCCTTTAGACCAAAGCGCTCCAGGGTGCGAGCTAGGTTCGGAACACCTTCTTTGGTGCCACGTAAGGTATCAACATCTACCTTGAGGGCGATCTTTGCCATGGACCTTGGGACTTATTCGTTGTCTACTAAGTGACGTGCTTTTTCGACGTCTTCACGGTAGGCCTCAAATATATTTTTTAGCGCATCAGTCATATTGGTTGTTGGCTTCCAGCCTAATTCATTCATCGTGTTATCGATAGCAGGAACGCGATTCTGAACGTCTTGATAGCCTTCACCATAGTACGCACCGGAGGTCGTTTCTTGAATCTTGACTTCATTGGCAGTCTTTGCATACTCAGGAATGCTTGTGGCAATTTCTAGCATTTGTGTGGCAAGTTCGCGAACGGAATGATTATTTTTTGGGTTGCCGATGTTGTAGATTTTGCCGTTAGCAACACCATCTTTATTGTCGATAATTTTCATCAAGGCGTCGATGCCATCATCGATATAAGTAAAGGCGCGTTTTTGAGCTCCGCCATCGACAAGATTAATGGGCTCACCGCGAACGATGTGACCTAGGAATTGAGTTACTACGCGTGAGGAACCTTCTTTAGGTGTATAGATGCTGTCTAGGCCGGGTCCTATCCAATTAAATGGGCGGAATAGGGTGAAGCGCAGACCTTCCATTCCATAACCCCAGATCACGCGATCCATCAATTGCTTAGAGCAGGCATAGATCCAGCGTGGTTTGTTGATGGGGCCATAAACCATATTGGAAGCAGCTGGATCAAACTCACCGTCTTCGCACATTCCATAAACTTCAGAGGTGGATGGGAATACCAAATGCTTTTTATATTTCACAGCTGAGCGAACGATGGGAAGATTTGCTTCAAAGTCGAGCTCAAATACTTTTAATGGTTGCTGCACATAAGTTGCCGGAGTGGCAATTGCTACTAAAGGGAGAATCACATCGCACTTGCGGATGTGATATTCCACCCATTCTTTATTGATGGTGATGTCACCTTCAAAGAAGTGCATGCGCGGATGTTCAATGAGATCTCCAAGGCGATCATTTTGCATATCCATGCCATAGACATCCCAGTCGGTTGTCTCCAGAATGCGCTTTGATAGGTGGTGGCCAATAAAGCCATTTACGCCAAGAATGAGTACTTTTTTCATCTTTACTGCCTCGTTTTAATCTAATAAGTTTGTTGCTGCATTTGTTACTGATCTAAAGCAGGGAACCAATCCAGGATTTCAACTGCCTGATGGTCGCCACAAACGCCGAATACCCGATTATCAACCACTTGTATACCTGGCGCCCGAAGATCTAGGTTGGCTGGAAATGGTCCTTTTAGTGTGGTACGCGCCACAATCATCTTCTGACCTAAATTATCAGTAAAAGCCCCTGGATACGGGGGCGCTACAGCCCGCACGAGATTGTGGACCTGTTTGGCGCTTTGCTCCCAATGAATGCATCCATCTGCTGGCTTGCGACCGCCAAAATAACTGCCCTGATCTATTCGATTTGGTTTTTTGGGAACCCGTCCTTGAATGAGCTCCGGTAATGCCTGCTGAATAACCTCAACCGCAGCTTCACTTACTTTGCCAAAGACATCCGTAGCGGTTTCATCAGGGCCAATTGAGACGGCAGATTGGCCAACGATATCTCCAGCATCAGGCTTGACTTCCATAATGTGCAAAGTGGCACCAGTTTCAATTTCTCCATGAAGGATCGCCCAATTGACTGGCGCTCGACCACGATATTTGGGTAGTAGAGAGCCATGCATATTTAGGGCGGCAATTTTGGCGCAAGCAATTAGCTCCGCTGGAATCATATGGCGATAGTAGAAAGAGAAAAGATAGTCTGGTGCTAGATTCTGAATTCTGGGAATAAGTCCCGTTAACTCTTGTGCCGAGGGAGTAAGGAAGGGAATGCGTTGATCTTCGCAGAGTTTGGCTACACTTCCAAACCACACATTTTCATTTGGATCGTCTAGATGAGTTAATACCAAATCAATCCGGATGCCAGCGTTAATTAAGGCCTTTAAGCAATTGACGCCAACGTCATGATAGGCAAAGACGACTGCGTGCAATTATTTTTTCTCTAAAACAGTTTGTACAACATAACGTGGACGTTGTCTTACTTGTTGATAGATTCGGCCAATATATTCGCCCAGTAAACCTAGACCAAAGAGCATTACACCAATTAAGAAGAAGGTAAGGGCGAAGAGTGTAAATACACCCTCCACCTCAGCGCCCAATACAAAGCGCCGTACAAGTAAGTAGATAAATAAACTACCTGCCGCTAAAGAGAGCAGCATCCCAAGCGCCGAGAAGATCTGCAGGGGCATTACCGAGAAACCAGTTACCAAGTCAAAATTCAGACGAATGAGCTGATACAGACTGTATTTAGATTCCCCGGCATAGCGCTCTTCGTGTTTAACGATAATTTCAGTGGGGTTTGCTGCAAAGGTATATGCCAGCGCCGGAATAAACGTATTGCTTTCATCACACTGGCGTACTAGATCCACAATCCGACGACTATAGCCCCGCAACATGCAACCTTGATCGGTCATCGTAATGCGAGTGATGCTTTGGCGCAGATGATTCATCGCGCGTGAGGCAAATTTTCTAAACAAGCTGTCGCGACGATCTGCGCGAATAGTGCCGACATAATCATGACCTTTTAATAGCTCATTGGTCAGGGCATCAATTTCTTCGGGAGGATTTTGTAAGTCTGCATCCAAGGTGATGATGTATTCACCGCGAGCATACTCAAAGCCAGCCATGATGGCCATGTGTTGTCCAAAGTTGCTATGAAATAACACTGCACGCGTGACATCGGGACGAAGTTCAACTTGTTTGGCCAGTATTCCGGCCGAGCGATCTTTGCTGCCATCATTAACAAAAACTACTTCGTAGTTAATGTTGTGCTTTGCGGATAGAGTGTCTAGCGCTGGGTAGAGGCGATCAAAGAGTGCCTGCAGGCCATCTTCCTCGTTGTAAACGGGGATAACAATACTGAGCTTTGGGGCGGCATCTAAATTGGCTGTCATGGTGCAATTTTGCCTGATCTTGGCAATCAAGCCTATTTATCGCAAGTGGCTAGTTTTTATGGTGTTTTTTCAGGATGCCGCATAGTCCTTGGGCAATTCGACTGGTATCCCCAGCTACCATCCCAGGAAATAAGGGGAGAGTCAAAATGGAGCGACCAATGCGCTCTGCAATTGGGGTGTCTGTCGTTTTATAGGCTAAATTTTTGTAAAGAGTAAAGCCCGTAATGGCTGGGTAATGAACGCCGGTCCCAATTCCCAGGTCTTTGAGTTCTGTCATCACTTGAGCCCGATCTACGGTAAGTTGATCCAGTGGCAGGATGACTTGAAACATATGCCAATTACTGTCCGTGAAATTTTCAGGAGGCAATTCTAATTTGAGATCTCCGATGCCAGCGGATTTCATTTCAGCGCGGATGACGCTAAAGTACTCGCGCGCTAGATCAGTTCGTCGCGCTTGAAACGCGGGCAGTTGTTTGAGTTGATGTAGACCAATAACAGCGTTAACATCGGTTAAATTATCTTTGCCGCCAAGTAGATCTACATCCATCCCATCGATACCTTGACGCGTTAATCCTTGCAGACGAAATTTCTCTGCTACTTTTGCTTCATCTAGGGTATTAAAAACCAAGCAACCACCCTCAATGGTAGAGAGGTTTTTGTTTGCCTGAAAGCTGAAGCTCACGAGATCTCCAATGGCGCCAATCTTTTGATCTTTCCAACGAGAGCCAAAGGCTTGTGCAGCATCTTCAATCACGCGCAGATTGTATTGCTTGGCTAGCGCATACAGTTGATCCATGTCCACAGGCAGCCCAGCTAGATAGACCGGCATGATAGCACGTGTTTTGGGGGTAATGGCAGCAGCAACTTTACTTAAATCGATGTTGCGAGTGATGGGATCAATGTCCACAAAAACAGGTTTTGCCCCAACGCCTAAAATCACATTGGAAGTAGCAACCCATGAGATGGGGGTGGTGATCACTTCATCACCTGCGCCGATACCCAGTACTTGCAGGGCAATTTTCATGGTGGCAGTGCCATTGGCAAAGCAGCGAACTGGTCTGCCACCAAAATATTCGCTTAATGTGGATTCAAATTCGGTGAGTTTTGGACCTGAAGTTACCCAACCGGAACGCAAGACTTCACTTACTGCATCAATTGTTTCTTGATTGAAGCTTGGGCGGGTGAAGGGGATGAATGGCAGTTCTGACATAAGGAGCCTTATGGTTTTGTGGGGTTTGCAAAATCTGGGTGTTTCACAATCACTCTACGCGAATCTCTGCCAACCTCTTGCATTGGCAGCCCTTGTTTTTGCAGTTCAATGTATTGCTCGGGCACCATTAATGCATAAGCGGTGGAGTCTTCTTTCCAGCGAGTAATGAAAGCAGCTAGAGTTGCTAGCCATAGACCAGGCTCCTGATGAACGCCAAACTCTAGCTCATCCGGGGATTGGACCATGATCATGGTCCTACCTAAGTAGAAGGGCATTGTGTGGTCTAGGATATTGACCGAGTAGAAATTCACCTTCTCGGGAAGGTTTACTTTGACTCGCTCAGCTAAATCAACCCCAGAAACTGCGCGACCCAGAGTTTCGTGACCTGTGCCAGCGATAATGGCACAGAGGAAAAATCCCCCAGCAAAGCTAGCGATACTCAGTAGGCCATTGCGCTTGCTTTGCCATGCGGCTAGAAGACTAAAGATCATGAGCGCTATTAATGCTGCAACGACCCACTGAGTGTATTGCGCATAAGCCATGATTTCATCTGGTCTCGCCTGTCGGCCAATCTCAGACAGGAAGCCAAAGCCAACTGCACTCAAGATGGCAAAAGCAATGGCTTGCAATTTCCATGACACTCCAAGTGAATTAGATTGACCAAGGAGTTGATCAAGCTTGATTCCAACCAGCATTGCCAATGCGGGAAAAATAGGAATGATGTAACCCGGCAACTTAGAGTGGGAGGCGCTAAAAAAGGCAAAGATTACAGCGGACCAGCATGCCAATAACCAGCTACTGGAGAAGTCACGACAATGAGTCCTCCAGGCTTTTCTGAATGCTCCAGATAACTGCATGACCCAAGGCAGAAAACCGACAACTAGTAAAGGAATGAAATAGTAGACAGGTCCTGTTCTGCTGTGAGCATTCTGCGTAAAGCGTTGCAAATGTTCGTGTATGAAAAAGAATTCTAAGAATTCAGGATTGCGTTGAGCTACCAACAGAAACCATGGCGCCGTGATGACTAGGAAAAGGAGCATGCCGCTCACAATGTGCAGGCGTTTCCAAATCTTCCAGTCCCAGTTGGTAAAGGAATAAGCGATCAACACCATAGCGGGAATAGCCCCACCAATTAGACCTTTAGATAGGGTGGCGAGCGCCATGAAGGTCCAGCAAAGCCACATCCAATGACGAGTAGATGATTTGCTTTGCGAAGACTGCGCTAGCAATAGACTGCATAGTGCTGCTACTAAAAATGCCGATAGGCCCATATCAAGAGAGTTCATGTGCCCACTGATAATCCACATGGGGCTAGATGCCAAGACGGCAGCTGATAAAAACCCTGCTCTTGAGCCATAGAGTTTGGCGCTGGTAAGACCAACTGCAATGATAGTCAGGAAACCAGTCAGCGCAGTCCACAGCCTAGCTTGCCAATCGCCTATCCCAAAAGCTTTAAAGGCAAGTGCGGTAGCCCACACCTGCAGTGGTGGCTTCTCAAAATATTTATAGCCGTTATAGCGGGGCGTTACCCAGTCGCCCGTAACCAGCATTTCTCGCGCCATCTCTGCATAACGACCCTCATCCGAGGGGATTAAGTGTCGATAATTTAATGTACCAAACCACAGAAGCGCATAAATCAGAGCAAGCAGCAGAATTTTGCTGGGGCTTAAGAGATTCAGCCGTTTGGTTTGCTCTAATTCCATCAACTGGGTTCCACAATCAAAGCTAATAGAACTTGACGACCTTCGCCAACTAAGATGTTGTAGGTTCGACAGGCTGCTTGGGAATTCATGATTTCAAAGCCAATCTTGGCTGAAATGAGGGCTTTCATGAGCTCAGGCTTGGGAAAATGCTGTTTATTGCCGGTGCCGATAATGATTAATTCAGGCTGAAGCGTAACCATTTGCTCAAAATGACTGGTTTCCAGGTCTTTAAATGCCTTGATTGGCCATTCTGAGATAGCTCCAGCGGAGCTAATCAAGACGGCATGGCTATAGGGGATCTTGTTGATTTCGACATAGCCATCACCGTAGCCAGTGATCGTATTCGATCCGAAGTGGGGGTCAGATTGAAGCTTCACGTGCACTCTCTGTCATAATTATATTGATTATAGCCAGCTGTTTTTTCCTAGATTTCAAGAACTTACCTTTAATTTATTGTGAAACCGATCCTAAAGTCCGAAAAACTCAATCACGTCTGTTATGACATTCGTGGGCCGGTGCTTGAGCTTGCTCAGCGCATGGAGGAAGAGGGTCAAAAAATCATCAAATTAAATATTGGGAATGTGGGGGTATTTGGCTTCGATCCGCCCGAAGAAATCCAGCGGGACATGATCCGTAATTTAAGCAATGCCTCAGCGTACTCTGATTCCAAGGGAATCTTTGCGGCACGTAAGGCCATCATGCAGTACTCCCAGGAAAAAGGCATCCAAGGTGTCACTTTGGATGATATCTATACTGGCAATGGCGTTTCCGAGCTCATTGTGATGTCCATGAATGCATTGCTCAACAATGGCGATGAAGTGTTGGTTCCTGCTCCTGACTATCCTTTATGGACGGCTGCTGTAAGTCTTTCAGGTGGCACCCCCGTGCATTACCTATGTGATGAATCAAAAGAGTGGGCGCCCGATTTAGTTGACTTGCGTAAAAAGATTACGTCTCGCACAAAAGCGATTGTGGTGATTAACCCCAATAATCCAACGGGCGCGATTTATTCCCAGGAAATATTGCTGGAGTTAACTAAGATTGCACGCGAACACGATTTAATTTTGTTTGCCGATGAGATTTACGACAAGATGTTGTATGACCAGGAGAGACATGTTTCTCTGGCGTCACTGTCTACCGATGTGGTTGTCATCACGTTTAATGGTTTATCGAAAAACTACCGTTCCTGCGGCTATCGTGCTGGTTGGATGGTGGTGTCCGGCGATAAAGAAATGGTCCGCGACTACATTGAAGGGCTTAATATGCTCTCCTCTATGCGGCTGTGTGCAAATGTCCCAGGTCAGTACGCAATCCAAACTGCGCTTGGTGGATATCAAAGCATTAATGACCTTGTGAGTGAGGGTGGGCGTTTGGCTAAGCAGCGCGATCTTGCCTGGAAGCTCATTACAGATATTCCGGGTGTGACATGTGTCAAACCCAAATCTGCTTTGTACCTCTTTCCAAAATTGGATCCAGAGATGTATCCGGTTGAGAATGACCAGCAATTTATTGCTGATTTCTTGAAGGAGGAAAAGGTATTACTCGTTCAGGGATCTGGATTTAATTGGGCCAAGCCTGATCATTTCCGTGTAGTGTTCTTGCCCCATGAGGATGTGTTGAAGGAGGCAATTAGTCGCCTTGCACGTTTTCTGGAGCGCTATCGTCAAAAGTATGGCCGCAAGGCTTCTTCAACTGCAGCAAAGGCATCATGAAACCGATTCAAGTAGGTCTATTAGGTATTGGCACTGTTGGTGGTGGTGTATTCACTGTTCTCGAGCGTAATCAAGATGAAATTCTGCGTCGCGCTGGTCGCGGCATTCGGATTCATACGGTTGCCGACCTCAATGTAGAAAAAGCCAAAGAGTTGGTCAAAGACCATGCGCTGGTTGTGAACGATGCTCGCGCTGTAATCAATAATCCTGAGATTGACATTGTTGTCGAGCTGATTGGTGGCTACGGCATTGCTAAAGACTTGGTGCTTGAGGCAATTGCTGCTGGCAAGCATGTGGTCACTGCTAACAAGGCGTTAATTGCAGTTCATGGCAATGAAATCTTTAAAGCTGCACATGAAAAAGGCGTAATGGTTGCGTTTGAAGCTGCCGTAGCTGGCGGTATTCCTATTATTAAAGCCTTGCGTGAAGGCTTGACAGCGAATCGTATTGAGTGGATTGCCGGCATTATCAACGGCACAACTAATTTCATTTTGTCGGAGATGCGTGACAAAGGTTTGGACTTTGCTACCGTCTTAAAGGAAGCGCAACGCTTGGGTTACGCAGAAGCTGACCCCACTTTTGATATCGAAGGTGTTGATGCCGCTCATAAGGCAACCATCATGAGTGCAATTGCATTCGGTATTCCTATGCAATTTGAAAAAGCGCACGTCGAGGGCATTACAAAATTAGATGCCATTGACATTAAATATGCCGAGCAGTTGGGCTATCGCATTAAATTATTGGGTATCGCTAAAAAGACAACAACCGGTGTTGAATTGCGCGTTCACCCAACCTTAATTCCGACAAAACGCTTGATTGCAAACGTTGAAGGCGCTATGAATGCGGTACAAGTCTTTGGTGACGCTGTTGGCACGACCCTCTATTACGGCAAAGGCGCAGGCTCTGAACCAACTGCTTCGGCGGTGATTGCAGACCTGGTCGACATTACTCGCTTACTGAGCGCTGATCCTAAAAACCGCGTTCCTTACTTAGCGTTCCAGCGTGATTCAGTGCGCGATACACCGGTACTGCCCATGGGCGAGATTACTACTAGTTATTACCTGCGGCTGAGGGTTGCTGATCAAGCTGGTGTGCTAGCTGATATCACCAAGATCTTGGCGGCACATGGCGTTTCAATTGATGCACTTTTGCAAAAAGAGGCGGACGAGGGTGAGAGTCAGACTGATCTAGTTGCGCTTACCCATGAAACCAAAGAAAAGAATATGCTGGCGGCAATTGAAGAGATTCAGAATCTAAAAACAGTTGACGGTGAAGTGGTCAAGATCCGTTTAGAAAATCTTTCTTAATACACGATGCGTTACCAATCGACACGCGGTAATAGCCCGCAACAATCTTTTCTAGAAATTCTGCTGGGCGGCTTAGCTCCAGATGGCGGCTTATATTTGCCTGTAGAGTACCCCACAGTAACAACTGCACAACTTGATTCTTGGCGCGGCTTGTCTTATGCCGATCTAGCCTATGAAGTTTTGAGTTTGTACTGTGATGACATTCCTGAAGATGATTTACGTACCTTGTTGCGTAAAACTTATACAGAGCAGGTCTACTGCAATGGCCGATCACAAGATAGCGCTAAAGACATTACGCCTCTACACTGGCTGGGTGAAGAGCACGGCACTCGCATTGGTTTGCTAAGTCTTTCTAATGGGCCAACCTTGGCATTCAAAGATATGGCCATGCAGTTATTGGGCAATCTTTTTGAGTACGCATTAAAGCGCGCTGGTCAAAAGCTTAATATCTTGGGTGCCACATCTGGAGATACTGGTAGTGCTGCTGAATATGCGATGCGTGGCAAAGAGGGCGTGACAGTTTTCATGCTTTCTCCCCGCGGCAAGATGAGCTCCTTCCAGTCTGCGCAGATGTACTCTTTACAAGACCCCAATATTTTTAATTTAGCAGTTGCAGGCGTATTTGATGATTGTCAAGATATTGTGAAGGCGGTGAGTAATGATCACGCCTTTAAAGCAAATAACCATATTGGGACGGTCAACTCCATTAATTGGGGTCGCGTTGTTGCTCAAGTGGTGTATTACTTCCAAGGCTATCTCCTGGCCACTAAATCCAGTAGTGAAAAAGTATCTTTTACTGTGCCATCCGGTAACTTTGGCAATATCTGCGCTGGCCATATAGCGCGCATGATGGGTTTGCCAATTGCACATTTAGTGGCAGCCACGAATGAGAATGACGTCCTAGATGAGTTCTTTCGCACAGGGGTATATCGTGCTCGCAAGTCAGCTGAAACGCTCCATACCTCTAGTCCTTCAATGGATATCTCCAAGGCGAGTAACTTTGAGCGCTTTGTTTTTGATCTCCTCAGTCAGGATGGCAAAGCGACTGCAGAGAAATTTAAGCAGGTTGATGAGGTTGGCGGCTTTGACATCTCTCACGAGCCCATCTTTAAAGAGATGGGTAAATATGGCTTTCAATCGGGTCGTAGCACTCACGAAAATCGCTTAGAAACTATTCGTAATGTTTATCAACAGTACGGAACGATGATCGATACGCATACTGCTGATGGCGTGAAGGTTGCCCGCGAGCATTTGCAGGCGGGTATTCCGATGATTGTGTTGGAAACGGCGTTACCAATTAAATTTGAAGAGACTATCGAGATCGCTCTTGGCCGTCCTGCTGAGTGCCCTCCTGCATTTAAAAACATCAAGTCTTTACCGCAGCGCGTTGAAAACATTGACGCTGATATTAATCAGGTTAAGAATTTCATTACGACACATCTCAACTAGATTTATAACCAATTCATCTAAAGTATTACTCCCTATTGCTATGACTAAGCCACCAATGTTGACCGCTCAGCAGGCATTAGATCATTTGCTCTCACATGCGCATGCCGTGAGTGAGTGGGAGATGGTCACTACGCAGGCTGCTCTTGGGCGAGTCTTGGCGGAGGATGTCAGCAGTCTGGTCGATGTGCCGCCACTCAATAACACTTCAATGGATGGTTATGCCGTGAGAACGGCTGATACCCAAGTTTTAGGAAGTATTCTTAAGATTGCACAACGTATTCCAGCAGGATCCGTTGGTACTCAACTCGAGCCGGGTACTGCGGCACGTATTTTTACTGGCGCCCCTATTCCTGCTGGCGCGGATGCGGTAGTGATGCAGGAAGATTGCGCCATTCCTGAAGGCCAGGTCGAGGAAGTCCAAGTCAACACTATTCCAGTTGCTGGACAGTGGATTCGTCGTCAGGGCGAAGATCTGACGGCAGGCAAAACAGCATTAGTTGCGGGAACATTTCTGCGCCCACAAGAGTTAGGTGTTGCCGCTTCAGCAGGTTTAACGCATTTAAATGTCAAGCGCCGCGTTAGGGTGGCAGCGTTCTTTACGGGCGATGAATTGGCCTTGCCGGGCGAGTCTTTGAAACCCGGTGGCATTTACAACTCTAATCGCGATACTTTATTGGCATGTCTCAAATCTCTGGGGTGTGATGCTACTGATCTAGGTATCATTCCCGATCGCTTGGATGCAACTCGGGATGCCTTACGTCGCGCAAGCAAAGATCATGATCTGATCATTACCTCAGGTGGTGTATCGGTTGGTGAAGAGGATCATATTAAGCCTGCCGTTACTGCAGAGGGGCGTTTAGATCTTTGGCAAATTGCTATTAAACCAGGGAAGCCATTGGCCTTTGGTGCAGTCCGTAAATCTGATGATCCTGCACAGGGCGAGGCCTGGTTCATGGGTCTGCCGGGCAATCCTGTATCGAGTTTCGTTACGTTCTTATTATTTGTAAGACCCTTCATTCTGAAGCTTCAGGGGCGAGAGATGATTGCCCCGCAGCCTTATCCTATGCGAGCTGATTTTGATTGGCTTAAGGCAGATCGCCGTAATGAATTCTTGCGTGTCAAAATCAATCCTCAGGGTGGTCTGGATTTGTTCCCTAATCAAAGCTCAGGCGTCCTCACCAGCGCTTCTTGGGGTGATGGCTTAGTAGATTGCCCTCCTGGAGTCACTTTTAAGACTGGCGATCTGGTCAAGTACATTCCATTTAGTGCACTTTTGAGTTAATCGGATTACGATTCCCCCATGAAAATCGAATTACGATTCTTTGCTTCCTTACGCGAGGCCCTTGGTATTTCCCAAGAGAGCATCACCACTCCTGTGGAAGTGAAAACGATTGCGGATCTACGCAGCCACCTTGCTCAACGAAGTGAGGTGTGGGCAAAAGTGTTAGGTAATAACCAAGTGATCCGCTGCGCCTTCAATCATCATATGGTGGATAGCAACACTCTTCTGGAAGAGGGTGCTGAAGTAGCTTTCTTTCCCCCGGTGACTGGTGGATAGGATGGCCAATACCTTCATACGTGTTCAGGAAGCTGATTTTGATCTCACCACAGAGATTAAAAATCTTCGTAACGCTGATCCTCAAGTTGGCGCAGTAGTGAGTTTCTTGGGTACTGTGCGCGATATGAATGAGGGTAGCGAGGTTAAGGCAATGACACTAGAGCATTACCCGGGGATGACCGAGAAGGCCCTCCAAAACATCATGGATCAAGCCAGAGTCCGTTGGGATATACGCAATTCATTGGTGATTCATCGGGTGGGAGCATTGCTGCCGGAAGATCAAATTGTTTTGGTTGCCGTCACAAGCGCGCATCGTGGTGAAGCTTTCTCAGCCTGCGAATTCATCATGGATTACCTCAAAAATGCTGCCCCATTCTGGAAAAAAGAAGAGACGGCAGAGGGTGGACGCTGGGTAGACGCCCGCGTGGCCGATGGGGCTGCAATGGCTCGCTGGAAGATATAAGTATTTATTGCCATGACTACAGTAGGTTAATTTTTCAGCATAGCTATAAGTTTTAAATATAAAAGTTATTTTCGATTCCCTTAGGTGAATAGCCTAACAGGGAATACGATAAACGCATGTCTGAATTAAGCTTTAAATACCTTCATTTCTCCAATTCTATTAGGAGAATTAATAAACGCTACAAGTTGACCGAATATAAACAGGTCATGGTGCTTGAGGCCGTTCTTTTTGCCCATTCAGAAAAAGTTTCCTTATCAATACTGGATTTAATACTGCAAAACGAGATCGCCTCCCAAGCGACCCTCCATTCAATTACAAGGCAGTTAATGGATTTAAAGTTGATTAAGACTGAAGTTTCCAAGACCGACGCAAGGCGCAAATATGTCTCGCCAACCAAATTGGGGATGTCTTGGTTAAATGACTGCTCAGAAGCCTTGGCTTCAGCGAGTCAAAAATGATGCGATTGGTATTCAGGAGTAGCCTATTGATTGCATGCGTATTGTTATTCATGCCACTAGTAAGCTCTGCAGAAGCCCCAAAAGAGGATGCCATTCTTTGTTATAAAACGGCCATTAAAGAGCCATTAACCTTTTATGGCAACCCGCTAGATAGCTTCACGCTCTATGACAATAGTAAATGGAAGGTAAGTAGCGGTGGTACCTATGAATTCATTCCTTTACGCTATCGTAAAGTACTGATTTGCCCTAGCGAGCAAATGCTCATCATAGACAAGAAGGTGTTGTTCGTTGAGAAACTTCAAGCTGCAAATTCAAAACCTTCGTCTTTGAATTAGCCTTTAAAAAAATCCAGCTTTTCAGATCGCGGAAGCTTCTTCAATCTAGCCTCGGCCCTGGAGGCTTCAGATCGATCTGGGTGCGCTTGAGTTGCTAACAGGCTAACTGGTCTGCGCGATCTTGTATAGCGAGCACCTAGCCCCGAGTTGTGGGCTTCTAGACGATGTTCAAGGCGGTTGGTGATGCCAGCATAAAAGCTGCCATCGGAGCATTCAAGAAGGTATACAAGCCAAGTCAAAGTAGGGGTAAATCCGTCTCAAAAAGGGTGATAAAGCCTTGAAATTCGGCATATTGTCCTTATATTCTATAGGTAGATACACATAGAGTGGATAGGTACAAAAATGAGAATAGATAAATTAACAACTAAGTTTCAAGAAGCGTTGAGTGAGGCTCAAAGCCTCGCCTTAGCTAAAGATAATCAATATATCGAGCCAGCCCATTTGCTGCTGGCTATGTTGCGTGATTCTGATGCTGGCGCTAAGGGCCTCTTAACAAGAGCCGGGGTCAATGTTTCTGGCTTAGAAAAAGGCGTTGAAAAACTGATTAGCAACTTGCCTGAGGTGCAGGGCACGAGTGGCGAAGTTCAGGTCGGGCGCGATTTAAGTAATTGGCTCAATTTATGTGAAAAAGAAGCCAATAAACGCAATGATCAATTTATCGCTGGTGAATTGTTCTTGCTCGTGGTTGCCGATGATAAGGGTGAGTTGGGTAAGCTTGCTCGTGAGAATGGATTAAATCGTAAATCATTAGAAGCGGCTATTGATTTAGTGCGCGGGGGAGAGTCGGTGAATAGCGCAGATGCAGAAGGGCAACGTGAGGCCTTAAAAAAATATACGATAGATTTAACCGAGCGTGCACGAATGGGTAAGCTCGATCCTGTCATTGGTCGTGATGATGAAATTCGTCGCACTATTCAAATTCTTCAGCGTCGTGGCAAAAACAATCCCGTACTTATTGGCGAGCCTGGTGTAGGTAAGACTGCGATTGTGGAGGGTTTGGCGCAGCGCATTGTGAATGGCGAAGTGCCTGAAACTTTAAAAAACAAGCGCGTCTTAGTTTTGGATATGGCTTTGCTATTGGCGGGTGCTAAGTATCGCGGTGAGTTTGAAGAGCGCTTGAAGGCTGTACTCAGTGATGTTGCTAAAGATGAAGGTCAAACCATAATCTTCATCGATGAAATTCACACCATGGTTGGCGCCGGTAAGGGTGATGGCGCAATGGATGCGGGTAATATGCTCAAGCCTGCCTTGGCTCGGGGTGAACTGCATTGCATCGGCGCAACTACTTTAGATGAATATCGCAAGTACATCGAAAAAGATGCTGCCTTAGAGCGTCGCTTCCAAAAGGTGATGGTCGACGAGCCTACCGTAGAGG
The DNA here is from genome assembly GCF_018881925.1 of Polynucleobacter sp. Latsch14-2. Taxonomy (GTDB): domain Bacteria; phylum Pseudomonadota; class Gammaproteobacteria; order Burkholderiales; family Burkholderiaceae; genus Polynucleobacter. The sequence goes on from NZ_JACVPL010000007.1 coordinate 24,505, forward strand.
CAACCATTGCCATTTTGCGTGGTTTGCAGGAACGTTATGAGCTACACCATGGCATTGAAATTACGGATCCGGCGATTGTGGCAGCTGCAGAGTTATCTCATCGCTATATTACCGATCGTTTCTTGCCAGACAAAGCAATCGACTTAATCGATGAAGCGGGCTCACGCATTCGGATGGAGATTGATTCCAAGCCGGAAGTGATGGATAAGTTGGAGCGTCGTTTAATTCAATTAAAAATTGAGCGTGAAGCCGTTAAGAAGGAGAAGGACGAAGCTTCGCAGAAACGTCTTGCTTTGATTGAGGATGAAATCAAGCGCCTCGGCGCAGAGTACGCTGATTTAGAGGAAATCTGGAAGGCTGAAAAGGGCGCTGTTCTAGGTGCCGCCAATATTAAAGAGGAGATCGAGAAGATCAAGGCCGACATTGTTAAATTTCAGCGTGAGGGTAAGTTAGAAAAGGTGGCTGAGTTGCAATATGGCAAATTGCCTGAACTTGAAGCCAAGCTCAAATCTGCCGCTGCTGCTGAAGCAAAGGGCGCCAAAGATGGGGTTGTAAAGAATAAGCTTTTACGAACTCAGGTTGGCGCCGAAGAAATTGCTGAAGTGGTCTCGCGCGCCACAGGTATTCCGGTTTCCAAGATGATGCAGGGTGAGCGCGATAAATTGCTAAAGATGGAAGAGTTGCTCCATCAGCGTGTGGTTGGTCAAGAAGAGGCTATTCGTGCAGTCTCTGATGCTATCCGCCGTTCGCGTGCTGGCTTGGCTGAAGAGCATCGACCTTATGGATCATTCTTATTCCTTGGGCCTACAGGCGTTGGTAAAACGGAACTCTGTAAAGCGTTAGCCGGTTTCTTATTTGATAGCGAGGATCACTTAATTCGTATCGACATGAGTGAGTTCATGGAGAAACACAGTGTCGCCCGTTTAATCGGTGCGCCTCCAGGCTACGTTGGCTATGAAGAGGGTGGATACTTAACTGAAAAAGTACGCCGTCACCCCTATAGCGTGATCTTGTTTGATGAAATCGAGAAAGCGCACCCTGATGTATTTAATGTACTCTTGCAGGTATTGGATGATGGTCGCTTAACCGATGGTCAGGGTCGAACAGTTGACTTTAAAAACACTGTGATTGTCATGACCAGCAATATTGGATCGCAACTGATTCAATCGATGACCGGCAAAAAACAGGCAGAGGTGAAAGAGGCCGTATTTGGAGAACTAAAGAATCATTTCCGTCCGGAATTTTTAAACCGAATTGATGAGATTGTTGTGTTCCACGGCTTAGATAAGGGCAACATTGCCAATATTGCGAAGATATTGCTTAAAAACTTGTCAGATCGGTTGGCTAAGGTTGATATGCAGCTTGAGGTAAGTGATGCCGCCTTAAATAAGATTGCTGAAGTTGGGTTTGATCCGGTGTTTGGCGCAAGACCTCTCAAACGAGCCATTCAGCAGCATATTGAGAACCCTGTATCCAAGATGATTTTGGAAGGCAAGTTCGGTCCCAAGGATGTAGTGCCGGTTGATGTAGATAAGAAAGGTGACTTTAGCTTTACTCGACAAGTACACTAGCATCGAATAGCAAGCAGGAAAATTCCTGTGCCAGTAAACTCGGTACATGACTGATACGCTTAGTAGGCGTGCCAGTGATGTCCGGGTTATTGGTCTCATTAGCCTAGCGCACGGCAGCTCTCACTTCTTTCATCTAATTCTTCCTCCCATGTTCCCATGGTTGATGAAGGATTTCGCCTTTACCTACGCTGAGCTTGGTTTGCTCATGTCCATATTTTTTGTGGTGTCCTGCGTGGTGCAGGCTGCTTCGGGATTTTTAGTTGATCGAGTGGGGGCTCGCCCCGTTTTATTTTCTGGCGTTGGCCTATTGGTGCTTACAGCACTACTGTATTCCCAAAGCAATGGATACCCTATGTTGGTTATCGCTGCCATCATTGCCGGGTGTGGAAATGGCATTTTCCATCCAGTAGATTACACCCTGATTAACCATAAAATCTCCCCGCCTAATTTGCCTTACGCTTATTCATTGCATGGTGTTACAGGTTACTTGGGTTGGGCTTTAGCTCCTGCCTTCATGGTGGCCATAGCAGAGCTTGCTGATTGGCGAATTGCTTTTTTGTCAGCAGCAGCCTTAGAGGCCATCGTCTTATTCGTTTTGTGGCTCAATAAAGATGAGTTATTCGATGATGTTCAGAAACGCCACGCTACAACGCAGGCAAGTGCAGAGGCCTCTAACCCGGGCGGCCTTCCTGTAAGTGCTTTTGCATTTTTAAAGTTGCCTGCAGTTTGGTTTTGCTGGCTGTTCTTTTTCTTTAGTATGGCAGCGACATCGGGTTTGCAGTCTTTCTCCCCAAGCGCCTTATTTAAAATTTATGCCTTACCTGTCAGTACCGGTAGTTATTTTTTGACTTTAATGTCTTTAGGTAGTGTCTTTGGGGTTTTATTAGGTGGTTACATTGCTGCCCTTGTAAAAGCTTCTGAGAGGGTGGTCACTGCTTGCTTGTCTGTTGGCATGGCGATGAGCTTACTGATGGCTAGTGGCTGGATGCCAATCTACACCATAGTGGTCTTATTTATTGTGCTTGGTACCGGACTTGGCATAGCTGCGCCCTCACGTGACTTAATGATTCGGGCCGCAACACCCCTTGGGGTTTCGGGCAGGGTGTATGGAATTGTGTATTCCGGGATTGATTTAGGCGCCGCACTTGGACCGCTGATCTTTGGAATATTTATGGATGCGAATCTTCCAAAACTGCTCTTTATTGGAGTAGCGTTTTTTCAGTTGATGATTATTTTTATGGCCTTTAGGGTCGCAAATAAAACAACGGGATCTTAAGGGTTTGGTATTTCTCTTATTTCACAATGTGGAAAGTCATTTTTCACCTTAAAATGCGCTGCAACAATTTACTAATGCTTTGATTTCAGGCAGTGAATATTCATTTTGTATTATGAAATTAATATCATAAGCATCTAATTTTAATAGAATTAATTATTTGATTATTTTTCTTCTCTAGACTTGTTTGCTTGGCAGATTTCCCTAAACTCTTATATAAGACATAAGACTTAAATGTCTCAATTTAAGAAGTATTTGTTTAACTTAGGGAGAGAAGCATGACAGACCGCAAAGCAGAAATCGCAGCACTTCAAAAAGACTGGGACACTAATCCACGTTGGCACGGCATTACCCGTGGCTACACCGCAGAAGATGTTGTGCGCTTGCGTGGCTCATTAAAGATTGAGCACACGCTAGCTAAGCACGGCGCTGAAAGACTTTGGAACTTAGTCAACAATGAGGCTTATGTAAATTGCTTAGGCGCTTTGACTGGCGGTCAGGCAATGCAGCAGGTTAAGGCTGGCGTTCAGGCAATTTATTTATCTGGCTGGCAAGTGGCTGCTGATGGGAACTCCTATGCGGCGATGTACCCAGACCAATCGCTCTATCCAGTGGACTCAGTACCTAAAATGGTCGAGCGCATTAATAACTCGTTTCAACGTGCTGATGAAATTCAAACTGCTAAAGGTATCCAGCGCGGAGATGCGGGTTTCATTGAATATTTTGCCCCCATCGTTGCTGATGCTGAAGCCGGTTTTGGTGGCGTATTGAATGCATTTGAATTAAGCAAGGCACTTATCAAGCAAGGTGCGGCTGGCGTTCACTTTGAAGATCAATTGTCCTCCGTTAAGAAGTGTGGGCATCTAGGTGGCAAGGTGTTACTGCCTACAGCTGAGTCTGTCCAAAAATTGATCTCAGCACGTTTGGCAGCGGATGTAATGGGTGTTTCAACTATTATCTTGGCTCGCACCGATGCTGAAGCTGCTGACTTATTGACATCTGACTATGATGCTAACGATAAGCCATTTTTAACAGGTGAGCGGACCCCAGAAGGCTTCTATAAGACACGTAAGGGATTAGATCAGGCGATCTCCCGTGGCTTGGCATATGCAGCATATGCCGACATGGTTTGGTGTGAAACGGGTACTCCTGATCTGGATTTTGCTCGTAAGTTCGCTGAAGCAATTCGTGCGAAGTTTCCAGGCAAGATGTTGGCGTATAACTGTTCGCCATCTTTTAACTGGAAGAAGAACTTGGACGATGCCACGATTGCGAAGTTCCAACGTGAATTAGGAGCGATGGGTTACAAGTATCAATTTATTACTCTCGCGGGCATTCACTCTATGTGGTACAACATGTTCGACCTAGCTCAAGATTACATGCAGCGTGGCATGACTGCTTATATCGAGAAAGTACAAGAGCCGGAGTTTGCTGCCCGTGATCGTGGATACACTTTTGTTTCACATCAGCAAGAAGTTGGCACCGGTTATTTTGATGATGTCACTACCGTTATTCAGGGAGGCAAATCATCTGTAACTGCTTTGACAGGCTCTACCGAAGAAGAGCAGTTCCACTAAAAACATCCCAGTAGTGTGTTGATGCAGTAATACCAGTACTGCTGCGGCGCCTAAATTACCTCACAAGGGTGACTTAGGTGCCGTTTTCGTATACATTTATTAGATGAAAAATTGTGTACTCTGTGCAGAGCATTTGAGGTCGGAAGAGGGTGAGCTCATTTGGCGTGGCGATGATTGTCGCGTTATCTTAGTCAATGACCCAGATTTGCCTGGTTTTTGCAGGGTGATTTGGAATCGCCACATCGGCGAGATGTCCGAGCTCACATTTGGGGAGCGTGAAGTATTGATGTCACTAGTCTTGGTGGTTGAGGAGGCTGTGCGCCATATCATGCAGCCGGCAAAGGTAAATTTGGCTTCGCTGGGGAATCAAGTCCCCCATCTTCATTGGCATGTGATCCCCCGTTATCAAGATGATGCCTTTTTTCCTGGATCTGCATGGTCGGCAAAGGTGCGGGAGACTTCCGCCGTCATACTGCAGGCCCGTAAAGCCAAGGCCAGTGGTCTGCCTGCAGCAATTCGAGCCGCAATTTCACAATTGCATTAAATTAGCACTATTGGTGCTAAAAATTGGATTCGTAGCGCCCATAATAAAAATAGACGGAGACTTTTGTGATTCAAAAAATTATTCCTAGCGTTGCTGAGGCTTTGCGGGACATTGCTGATGGTTCAACCATCCTAATTTCTGGGTTTGGTGATGCTGGCTCGCCAGTCTTTTTGTTGGATGCTTTATATGAGCAGGGCGCCAAAGACTTAACTTTTGTCAGTAACAATGCTGGGAGTTCAGGGGTTGGAATTGCCAAATTAATTGGTGCTGGTCGTGTGAAAAAGATTTTATGTTCTTTCCCGCGTCAGCCTGAATCTGTTGCTTTTGACGATCTCTATCGTGCTGGCAAAATTGAATTAGAGCTAGTTCCACAGGGAACCCTGGCAGAACGGATTCGCGCAGGTGGTGCTGGTATTGGCGGTTTTTTTACGCCCACTGGATTTGGTACCGAGTTGGCCAAGGGCAAAGAAGCGCGCGAGATCGATGGAGTTAATTACATTTTTGAGAAAGCTATTAAGGCTGACTATGCCTTAATTAAGGCGGATAAAGGTGATCGTTGGGGTAATTTGACTTATCACGGTACTGGACGAAGTTTTGGGCCGGTCATGGCAACTGCAGCCCGCTGTTCGATTGCTCAAGTCAATGAGGTGGTTGAGTTAGGGTCTCTTCATCCGGAAATTATTGTGACCCCGGGAATTTTTGTAAAACGCGTTGTACAGGTAAAGGGGGCGTCATGATCGATCTTTCTAAAATTACAAGACGCTCTACCGCTGATATTGCCAGGCGGATTGTTCAGGATATTCCAGAAGGGGCTACGGTTAATTTAGGGATTGGTCAGCCTATGGCTATTTCTAATTATCTGCCTAGCGATCGGGAGATATTGCTCCATAGTGAAAATGGTTTATTGGGTATGGGGCCATTGGCTACTGGTGACCAAATCGATCCGGAAATTGTGAATGCAGGAAAGCAGCCAGTCACTATGCTGCCTGGCGCCTCAATTTGCCATCATGCAGATTCCTTTGCGATGATCCGTGGCGGGCATTTAGATATTTGCGTTCTGGGAGCTTTTCAGGTCTCAGTTAAGGGCGATATTGCCAACTGGCGTACTGGCGATCCTAGGGCTATTCCTGCGGTAGGCGGCGCCATGGATTTAGCCTTGGGCGCAAAGAAGACCTTTGTGATGATGGAGCATCTCACGAAAGAAGGTCAATCTAAGCTTGTTCAGGAATGCACCTATCCATTGACTGCTCTTGCTGCTGTTGGTTGTGTCTACACTGATTTGGCGACGATTGAGGTCACCCCCGAGGGCTTACTTGCAGTAGATTGGGTAGATGGCTTAAGTTTTGACGAGTTGCAGGAAATTAGCGGTGTTCCATTGATCAATTCCCAAAAATGAAATTGCGCCTTCTGACCTCTCTTTTAGGTTTCGTTCTTTTGGCTGGTGGCATTACGCACGCCGCTGATTCTGCAAGTGTCTACCCTAATAAACCAATTCACCTCATTGTGGGATTTTCCCCTGGTGGCTCAGCTGACACTGTCGGACGAGCTTTGGCAGAGGGTTTATCAACCCGTCTTGGACAGCCTGTGATTGTTGAGAATAAGGCGGGAGCTAACGGTAATATTGCTGCAGAGATGGTGGCACGTGCTGTGCCTGATGGATATACGATTTACTTTCCATCCATTGGTCATGCAGTAAATGCATCCCTTTATAAAAATTTACCTTACGATCCTGTAAAAGATTTCACGGCGATTGGTGGAGTGTTCTCGGCACCAAATATGTTGGTAGTGCCAATCAATTCGCCCTATAAATCGGTGGCGGATGTGATTAGTGCAGCCAAGGCGAATCCTGGAAAATTAACATTTGCCTCAAGTGGTAGCGGTACCTCGGTGCATCTCTCTGCTGAGTTATTTGAGAAGATGGCTAAAATTGATATGATTCATATTCCTTATAAAGGAACTGGCAACGCTATGCCCGATGTTATTTCGGGTCAAGTTGATATGAGCTTTCCAAATCTACCTAGCGCAGTCCCCCAAGTAAAGGCGGGTAATTTGCGTGCTTTAGGCATTACAACTGCCAAACGCTCAGCTGCTGCCCCTGGTATACCCACTATTGCTGAGTCGGGTCTGCCTGGGTATGAAATGGCTACCTGGTATGGATTAGTTGCACCAGCAAACTTACCAGTCGCAATTCGTAATCGCCTAAACAAAGAATTACAAAGCATTTTGGCTGATCCAAAATTTAAAGACAAATTAATTGCGCAGGGTGCCGATCCTATGCCCGGCACACCTGAGCAATTTTCTCAACTGATTAAAAGTGAAATCGAGCGCTGGAGAAAGCTGATTGCGCAATCACAAATTACGATTGAGTAGTTCAATCTAAGGCTAGCAATCCTTTTGCTAGGGCTGCACCTGTTTCTTTTGTGCCAAGGTGTCCACCAATATCTTTAGTCACCTCTTTAGATAGGATTAAAGAGGTGGCAACATCTGCAATTGCTTTCGCAGCCTGACCGAATTCAGATTTCCCAGATCGATGTGAGTACCACTCTAACAACTGAGCCGCCGAAAGAATCAGCGAGTAAGGGTTGGCAATATTTTGGTTGGCAATATCCGGAGCCGAGCCATGTGCTGCTTGTGCCATTGCGTGATGAGTACCCGCATTCACCGATGCTGCCAGGCCAAGACTTCCAGATAGTTCAGCAGTCAAATCTGAGAGGATGTCCCCAAACATATTAGTTGTCACAATGACATCAAATTTTTGAGGGGCCCTGACAAGATGGGCGGCCATGGCATCAACGATAAAGTCATCGATAGATACTTCCGGAAACTCCTTGCCGACTTGATGACAGATGTCGATAAACATCCCATCGGCAATTTTCAAAACATTCGCTTTATGAACAATAGTGACATGCTTTTTTCTGGATTGTGCGAGTTCAAAGGCGGTGCGTGCAATCCGTTCGCAGCACTGACGGGTGATTCTGCGTAGAGAGATGGCAACATCGGGGGTGACTAGGATTTCACCATTGCCTTGTTCCATATTGCGATCAGCATAGAAACCTTCAGTGTTTTCACGAACTACGATTAAATCAAAATCACTAACCGGAGAGCGAAGCCCCTGATAAGTTTTAGCGGGTCTAATGTTGGCATAGAGGTCCAAGGATTTTCTAAAAAACTTAGATGGGTTTATCTCCCCCTTAGCCTCGTCTTTAAAGTCGTAAGTAGACATTGGCCCAAGAATGAGGCCGTCCACCTGTTTTACCTTGTTAAGCAATGCTTCGGTTACTGTTGCTCCGTGCATTTTCAGGCTGGCGTGACCAGCGATTTCATCTTCTATTTGAAGCCCGAGCTTAAATTTGGTATTAACTGCTTGAAGTACTTCTTTAGTGGCGGCGGAAATTTCTGGCCCAATGCCGTCGCCAGCGATCATGATGATTTTCATTGCTTACTTTCAGTAGGTATTGAATTATTCAATTTTAAGATTGGCGCTCTTAACAACGCCCTGCCAAAGTTTGAGCTCGCTATTCAGTGCCTTTTGAAATTCAGCAGGGGAGAGCTTGTAGGATTGCGCACCTTCTTTAGCAAGCCTGGCTTTTAGGGGGTCTTTATTTGCGGCGTAGTTAATTTCTTCATTTAACTTTTTAACAATAGCGGGTGGTGTGCCGGGTGGCGCAACAACACCCCACCATGTGCTGATGTTGAATCCTGGAATTCCGGACTCGCTTGCAGTTGGTATATTAGGAAAGAGGGGAGAGCGTTTTTCACTGGTGATGGCTAAAACGTTGACTCGATCTGTTTCCACATAAGGCAGAATGGTGGGGATGGTGGCAAAAAATACTTGTACCCTTCCCGCTAGAAGATCGATGGTGGCTGGCCCACTGCCTTTATAGGGGATATGAGTTAATTGAGCGCCAGTTTTCTGCTTAAACAGCTCTCCTGAAAGGTGATTAATGCTTCCCAATCCTGCCGAGCAGTAATTTAGATTTTCTTGAACTTGTGTGCTCAAATGAATTAATTCAGGCAAAGTTTTTACTGGGAGTGATTTATTGGTCACCACTAGTAGCGGACCTCTACCGATCATTGCTACCGGTGAGAAATCTTTTTCAATGTTGTATCCGGCATTTGGATCGGTTGCCGCATGCGTTACAAATGTTGAGGTAACAAATAAAAGGGTATACCCATCGGGTTCAGCTTTTGAGCCCATAGCGGCACCAATCGAGCCGCCGCCGCCGCCGCGGTTATCCACTATCACTGCTTGACCCAATCTTTCCGTTAGGGTCTTGGAGAGATCTCGTGCAATGCTATCCGTTCCTCCGCCAGGGGCGAATGGAACGATTAAGGTTATCGGTTTCTGGGGGAAGTTTGCCGCGTTAGTGGTGATACTAAATGCGGCAAACAAGCCGCTGAGAATCCATTGCGAGATAGAAAGAGGAGTTTTCATATTTATTGATAGATGTCGACCACTAAAGATCAAATTTTCCATCAATCAAGACAAACAGCATTTTGCAAGGTTTGCCAGAGCGGTTGCTCCAAGCATGATTGGTTCCACGCTCAACTAGAAAATCACCCTGCTTCATCAACTTCTCCCCCTTTTCCAATACGATGTAAATCTCACCTTCTAGAACCAGCGCGTAGTCCACTGATTCAGTTCGATGCATAAAAGGGTGGCCACCTTTTTTAAAAGTTGATGCTTTTTCAGTACCCAATGCCCCAAAAGCAATTTGGGCATCAGACGCACTTAAGTTTTGACTCCACTCACCTTCAGGACCAAATTCAACAACCCTCACTACAGTTCCGTTCTTTGGGGGGATGAGTTGGAGAGGGCGACTGGTGGTGTCTGGATTATTGTTAATTTTTGCAGGGGTTTCATCGGTATGCCAAAGATCAGTGAGGTAGTAACCCACTCTCTTGGGATTATCGTGAATTGAGGGTGCGATACCATCTTCCGTGAAAATAGATTGCCCCTCAGCATCATGCCCAGTAATGATTCTTCGAATTGCGCCTTTTTGATTTTCCATTTTTTATCTCCATACTGATTTTAGTTCTGTTAAAGGATTAGTTTAGCTGCTTGAGTGATTCGAGATATTTCTCTGGGTTTAGCGGGGAGCCTTCACGCTGCGCCTCCCACATGACTTGTCCTAAGCATTCCATGATGCGATGCTGAGCTTCATGTTCTGACCCTAGTGTTCTAGCAAGATTCTCAGCGATTGATTTGATTCCTGGCGGTTGATCGATGGCAATTTGCTCGCTAATGGATAAATGCATTGAGAGGTGTAAGAAGGGGTTGGTCGCGCCATCCTCAGGGGTATAGTGTCGAGACAGTGCACCTTCAGGGTCCTCAAGAAGGCTCTGATATTCAGGATGCTGCCCCATCCAGTCCCCCGCGATTGTCTCTAATGGCGTCAAAATTTGTCCTGTAGTTTTTTTCTCCCAGGTATCACAAAAAAAACGACGTACATCTTCGCGAGTAGGATTAAATATCGCCACGAACTTTTCCTTTGCTTGTTTTTTGTTTGAAGCTACATAAGGGCTCCACAATACATTGAGCACATGCGGGATTGCGAGCTTTGCAGGTATATCGGCCATGCAAGATAAGCCAATGGTGAGCATCCTGCAGAAATTCCTTTGGTACCCGTTTTAGTAATTGCTCCTCGACTTTGGCAACATCTTTGCCTGGGGCTAGTCCAGTACGATTCGAGACACGAAAGATATGAGTGTCTACGGCGATAGTGGGTTGTCCAAAAGCGGTATTGAGAATGACATTAGCTGTTTTTCTGCCAACACCGGGAAGTGCCTCTAGTGCCTCACGATTTTGCGGTACTTCACCATGATGCTTTTCTAGTAGGAGGCGGCAGGTTTCTTGAATATGCCTGCCCTTGGAGTTAAATAGACCAATATGTTGAATGTAGGGTTTGACACCTTCCTCACCCAAATCCAGTAATGCTTGCGGGGTATTGGCAATCTTAAAAAGCTTGCAAGTACCTTTATTGACTGAGACATCGGTTGCTTGGGCTGAGAGCAATACAGCAATGAGCAATTCAAAGGGAGAGCTGTACTCTAGTTCAGTTTCTGGGTGGGGGTTGTTGGCTTTCAGTTGCTCAAAAAAAGCACGGCGCTGATCTAAATTCATAGCTGTGATTTTGTTTTTGCTGCCCTTGCCATCGCCGCAGCAATGATGGCGCGCTTACGTTCTTGCTCTCTTTTTTCTTCATCGGAGGATGGAGATTCAGCATTAATGGCCGCTAGCTTTGCAGTTGCCTTTTTGGCTAGGCGTGCGTCGTTATCTTGCCTTTCACGTTCAAGGCGGAGTTCTCTGGCATGATATCTATCATGCGCTTCATCGGCCAGCTCTTGTGACCACGCTTGCCAGCCAGTTTGATCATTGGTGACATCGATCATCGTGATGCAGTCTACTGGGCAAGGCGGGATGCAGAGGTCGCAACCAGTGCACCAATCCTGTAGAACAATATGCATTTGTTTTGATGCGCCAACAATGGCATCAACAGGGCAGGCCTGAATGCACAGAGTGCAGCCAATGCATTTCTGCGGGTCAATTTTGGCCACAGGCCTTGGGCGCTCGATGCCACATTCTGGATCGATACTGGAATTTAGTGCAAAAGCATCTTGTGGGTAAATCGGCTCAAGCAGAGCACTGAGTCTGGCTATACCTTCAACTCCACCAGGTGGACAGCGATTAGGCTTGGCATCTCCGGCTGCAAGGGCTTGAGCATAGCCTCTGCAATCGGGGTAGCCGCATTTGGTGCATTGGGTTTGGGGAAGTTGATCTTCTAGGCGGTCGGTAAGTGTATGTGCCTGCATCAGCTTCATGATATTACGGACCCCGAAAGAATTAGAAGCCTCAAGGGCCTCTAATCATGAAGGATTACTTAGCTCCCAATTTAGGAAGCCTGGCTTTAGTCTTGGGTTGGGCAGGTTGATGTTCACGAATGAAGGACTTAATTTTTGGGTAGACCTTTTCCCGCCAGCGACGGCCTGAGAAGATGCCATAGTGGCCGGCACCAGCAACTTCGTAATGGTCTTTGTGCGCACTTGGAATGCCTGCACACAATTTATGGGCGGAGCGCGTTTGACCACTTCCAGAAATATCGTCTAGCTCACCCTCAACTGTGAGTAGGGCTGTTTTTTGGATATCTTGCGGCCTTACTAATTCACCGGAAACTTTCCATGTGCCATTTGGTAAGGCGAACTCTTGGAAGACTGTTTTGATGGTGTCAAGATAGTACTGAGCGTCCATATCCAGCACAGCATTGTATTCATCATAGAAGCGGATATGTGATTCGGCATCTAGTTCGTCGCCACGCACTAGGTTCTGGAAGTAATCCCAGTGGGATTGCAAATGATTCTGTGGGTTCATTGCAATAAAGCCAGTGTGCTGTAGGAACCCAGGGTAGACCTTGCGCCCCGCGCCGGGATAGCTAGGCGGTACTTTATAAATCACGTGACTCTCAAACCACTCGTAGGATTTTTGGTCTGCCAAATTGTTTACAGCGGTGGGGGATTTGCGCGCATCGATTGGACCGCCCATCATGATCATCGATGCAGGCGTTTCTTCGCCTGCAGATGCCATTAGAGAAATGGCACCTAAGGTGGGCACGGTTGGTTGACATACAGAAATGACATGCAAATCTTTTGCACCAATGGCTCTGATGAATTCTTGAATGTAGTGAACATAGTCATCAAGACTAAAGCTACCATCTTCAGCAGGCACAATGCGGGCATCAATCCAGTCGGTAATGTATACCTTGTGATCTTGCAATAAGGTGCGCACGGTATCGCGTAATAGTGTGGAGTGGTGGCCGGAGAGCGGGGCAACCACAAGTACCACCGGATCATCTTTTAACTTCTTGATGACTTCGACATCATCGGAAAAACGTTTGAAGCGAATTAATTTACAGAAGGGCTTAGCTAACGTAGTCATTTCATGGATGGCGACTTCACGGCCATGGGCTTGTACGGAGCGAATGCCAAACTCAGGTTTCTTATAGTCTTTACCTAGGCGGTAGAGTAATTCGTAGCTGGCAGCTAAGCGCTCTGAGCCAGGCACCATTGAAGCGGGATTTGAGGCGTTGATAAAAGCCTCAGAAGCGGCGCGAGCCCATGAACTAACGGGTTGAAGTAAAGCTTTTTGAAACTCGTGCAATTGGTATAGCATGGTGCCTCCAGTAAATCAGTGTAACCGCTTATGACGCTAGAACGCGGGCGATAGCTTTCGCTACCTTATCAATATTTTTGGTATTGAGTGCAGCAACGCAAATACGTCCGGTAGAGAGGGCATAAATGCCATCTTCTTTTTGCAGGCGTTCAACTTGTTCGACAGTCAAGCCAGAGTAAGAAAACATTCCTCGTTGTGCTTCAATGAAAGCAAAGTCCTGCTTAGCACCTGCAGCAGCGAGTTTTTCAACCAGCGAATGACGCATCAATTTGATGCGATCGCGCATTTGGGCTAGCTCATCTTCCCAGAGCTGTCTGAGTTCTGGTGAATTCAACACGGTGGCAGCAATTGCGGCGCCATGAGTAGGGGGGTTTGAGTAGTTGGTGCGAATCACGCGTTTTAATTGAGAAAGTACTCTAGTAGATTCATCTTTACTCTGTGTCACGATTGACAATGCGCCAACGCGCTCACCGTAGAGTGAGAAAGATTTTGAGAACGAGCTGGACACAAAGAAGGACAGGCCGGATTCAGAAAAGAGACGAACGGCAACACCATCTTGCTCAATGCCAGAAGCAAAGCCCTGGTAAGCCATATCCAGGAAGGGAATAAATCCTTTTGCTTTACAGATCTCAATCACTTGACGCCATTGCTCTTCAGTAATATCCGCACCAGTCGGGTTGTGGCAGCAAGCGTGGAGTAGTACTGTGGTGTTCTTTGGAAAAGACTCCAAAGACTTCACCATGCCATCAAAATCAACGCCACGAGTTTTATCGTCGAAGTAGGTGTACTCGACAACATTAAAGCCGGCGGATTCAAAAATACCGCGGTGGTTTTCCCAAGTTGGGTTGCTAATAGCGCAAGGCGCATTGAGATCAAGGCGTTTGATAAAGTCGGCGCCAACGCGTAAGGCACCCGTGCCACCTAAACACTCAGCAGTAACAACGCGCCCATCTTTAATGAGTGCAGAGTCTGCGCCAAATAGCAGGTTTTGAACGGCGCTGTTATAGGGATTTGGGCCTTCGATTGGAATGTAGCTGCGAGGAGAATGTTTGGCAACAATACCCTCTTCCGCTTGAATGACCGCCTTCAATAGGGGTACTTTGCCTTCATCGGTGTAATAGACGCCCACACCCAAGTTCACTTTATCTGGACGTTGATCGGCAACATAGGCTTCTGTGAGGCCAAAAATAGGGTCTTTGGGGGCTAATTGAACAGAGGAAAACAGTGTCATTTGGGGGTCGTATACGATGGTTGAAGGGGTTTTTGGTGTTATTTATGCATAAATTCGGATTAATTTGGGGTAATTTCTGGGTTTTGAAGCCAAATTCCACTTTTTCCAAATAAAAACGGCAAAATCATTGTTTGTACAAAATTCGCTGTGAAGATGTCTCACAGGTGAAATGATAGCTGAGATGCCCCCTAAGTCACCTAAAACTGCTCTAAAAACCCAAGCTGCCGACGCCTCAAAAACTCCGGTGGCTGACCCATTGGGCGAGTCAGGTCACGACCTAGATCCAGCAAAGTTTGTTTCTTTCCCGGATTCTCCATTTCAGCTCTACCAGCCATTTCCGCCGGCTGGCGACCAGCCGGCCGCAATTGATGCCTTGGTAGCGGGAATTGGGGACGGTCTGACCTTCCAGACGCTTTTGGGGGTAACAGGCTCCGGGAAGACTTTCACGATGGCCAATGTGATCGCTAGAACAGGACGCCCAGCCATTATTTTTGCCCCAAATAAGACCTTGGCGGCGCAGCTTTATAGCGAGTTTCGGGAGTTTTTTCCTCGCAATGCGGTTGAGTACTTTGTTAGCTACTACGATTACTATCAGCCCGAGGCATATGTTCCCACGCGTGATTTGTTCATTGAAAAAGATTCATCGATTAATGAGCATATTGAGCAGATGCGTTTGTCTGCAACGAAGAGTTTGTTAGAGCGGCGTGACGTCATTATTGTTGCCACTGTATCTGCTATTTACGGCATTGGTAATCCTGGTGATTATCACAGCATGGTGATGACTTTGCGTCCTGGTGACAAGATGAGTCAGCGTGATATTTTGATGCGCTTGATTGCTATGCAATACGATCGCAATGAAACCGATTTCAAGCGCGGTGTTTTTAGAGTGCGTGGTGACACGATTGATATTTTTCCAGCCGAACATAATGAATTGGCGGTTCGTGTAGAGTTATTTGATGATGTAGTTGAAAGTCTGCAATTTTTCGATCCCTTGACTGGAAAGATTCGCCAGAAAATCCCACGCTTTACTGTCTACCCAAGCTCTCACTATGTAACACCTCGTGAGACTGTTCTCAAGGCGATTGAGACTATTAAAACTGAACTACGCAGTCGTTTGGACGAGTTCATCAAAGACGGCAAACTAGTTGAGGCGCAGCGTCTGGAACAGCGCACCCGATTTGATCTAGAGATGCTCAACGAGTTAGGATTCTGCAAGGGGATTGAGAATTACTCTCGCCATCTCTCTGGGGCTAAGCCCGGCGAGGCACCGCCAACTCTGGTGGACTATTTGCCAAACGATGCACTGATGTTTCTAGATGAAAGCCACGTCTTAATTGGCCAATTGAATGCCATGTACAACGGTGATAAATCTCGCAAACATACCCTAGTGGAGTTTGGTTTTCGCTTGCCTTCTGCGATGGATAACCGACCACTAAAATTTATTGAGTTTGAAACAAAGATGCGTCAAACAGTCTTTGTATCAGCGACACCTGCTGATTATGAAAATACACACACTGGTCAAGTGGTCGAGCAAGTTGCAAGACCAACCGGTTTAGTTGATCCTGAGATTGAAGTTCTGCCAGCTAGTTCACAGGTAGATGATCTGTTGGGTCAGATTCATGAGCGCGTCAAAGTGGGTGAACGTGTTTTAGTCACCGTGCTCACAAAGCGAATGGCGGAACAATTAACCGACTACTTATCAGATCACAATGTGAAGGTGCGTTATGTGCACTCCGATATTGATACGGTTGAACGTGTGGAGATTTTGCGAGATCTCCGCCTAGGAGTATTTGATGTGTTGGTCGGTATTAATTTATTGCGCGAAGGTTTAGATATTCCAGAGGTTTCTTTGGTGGCGATATTAGATGCCGACAAAGAGGGCTTCTTGCGCTCTGAGCGCAGTTTGATTCAGACCATTGGGCGCGCTGCTCGCAATATCCGAGGTAAGGCTATTTTGTATGCTGATCGAGTAACTGACTCTATGAAGCGTGCGATGGGAGAGACTGAGCGCCGCAGAACAAAGCAAATTGCCTTCAATAAGCTGCACGGCATTGAGCCCAGGGGCGTTACTAAGAGGATCAAGGACATTATTGATGGCGTCTATGACGTCAATGAGAAGCGTTCAGAGATGCAGGTGGCTGAGGAGAGGGCGCGGTATGAGGATATGGGCGAAGGCGAGCTCTCAGGAGAAATCAAGCGTCTAGAGAAGCAAATGAACGCTGAGGCCAAAAATTTAGAGTTTGAAAAGGCCGCCGCCACCCGAGACCGCCTCACAAAGGTCAAGGAAATGGCTTTTGGAGCACGATCCAGAGATGCCCTTTAGTTTTTTGGGATAATTCTTGAGCGGATTGGTAGGGTATATGGTATAGTTGACAGGAATAGTCGGGTATTACCCATTCGACTGTTAGCTGTCCATAACAATCCATTACCAAGGTGACATATGAGACTTACAACTAAAGGCCGTTTTGCTGTAACTGCAATGATCGATTTAGCCCTGCGTGAAACGCATGGCCCTGTAACCCTGGCTGGCATAAGCCAAAGACAAAAAATTTCACTCTCTTACCTAGAGCAGTTGTTTGGCAAATTACGCCGCTTCAATATCGTAGAGAGCACTCGCGGTCCTGGAGGTGGATATACCCTAGCGCGTAAATCTGATGAGATTAGCGTGGCTGACATCATTGTTGCCGTTGATGAACCATTGGATGCTACACAATGTGGCGGTAAGGGGAATTGTCACAGTGACGAAGAAAATCAAGGTCGTTGCATGACTCATGACCTATGGGCAAACCTCAACTCCAAAATGGTTGACTATTTAAGCTCTGTTTCTTTGCGCGACTTAGTGCAGCAGCAGGAAGGGCGCGGTATTGTGCTGCATGACTTGCGCCACAAAAAAATCAAAATTGAAGGTGTGAAGCCTGAGAAGGCTGCACCAGTAGTAGCGGTAAAAAAAGAGCTTGCACCTAAGCGACCCCTCGTGAACTCCGTTTTTAATCTAGCCCAGCAAAGCTAAATGCTAGCGAGCTAATTTCTATAAGTAAATCATGAACGCACCACAAGACATTCCAGCGCAAGCAATTCCCATGTTTAGTCCTAAACACTTTCCGGTATACATGGATTACTCGGCAACAACGCCGATTGACCCACGGGTTGTGGATAAGATGTTGCCTTATTTGCGTGAGCAGTTTGGTAACGCCGCCTCCCGCAGTCACGCTTATGGCTGGGCGGCTGAAGAGGCGGTTGAGTGGGCGCGTTCAGAAGTTGCTCAATTAGTTCATGCTGATCCAAGAGAGATCGTATGGACTAGTGGGGCCACAGAAAGTATTAACTTGGCCTTAAAAGGTGCCGCCCATTTCTATAAAGACAAGGGTAAGCACATCATTACTGTAAAGACTGAGCACAAGGCTACTTTAGATACCTGTCGCGAGCTAGAGCGCGAAGGCTACGAAGTAACTTACTTGGATGTATTGCCTAATGGCATGATCGACATTGAGCAGCTTGAAAAAGCCATGACGCCTGGCACCATCATTGTGTCAGTAATGTTTGTTAACAATGAGATTGGTGTTGTGCAAGACATTCCACGCATTGGTGATTTGTGCCGTTCACGCGGAGTGATTTTTCATGTGGATGCAGCGCAGGCTACCGGCAAGGTAGAAATTAATTTAGAAACGCTCAAAGTAGATCTCATGAGTTTTTCTGCTCATAAGACTTATGGTCCTAAGGGTATTGGTGCATTGTTTGTACGTCGCAAGCCACGTATTCGGATTGAGGCACAGATTCATGGTGGTGGACATGAGCGCGGTATGCGTTCAGGCACATTAGCCGTTCACCAAATTGTTGGCATGGGGGAGGCATTTCGTATTGCCCGCGTTGAGATGATCGAAGAGAATTCGCGTATTCGGACTTTGCGTGATCGTTTGCTGACAGGTTTAAAAGATATCGAAGAGGTATATGTGAATGGTGATATGGATCACCGCGTTCCACATAACCTCAATATCAGTTTTAACTATGTTGAAGGTGAGTCGATGTTGATGGCCTTGAAAGACTTGGCGATTTCATCGGGTTCTGCTTGTACTTCGGCTTCGTTGGAGCCTTCTTATGTATTACGTGCCTTGGGTCGTAATGATGAACTAGCGCATAGCTCGATTCGCTTTACATTAGGACGCTTTACAACTGAAGAAGAAGTGGATTTCACAATCAAGCTCGTAAAAGAAAAGATTGCTAAGTTGCGTGAACTTTCGCCATTATGGGAAATGTTTAAAGACGGAATTGATCTGAGTACGATTCAGTGGGCTGCACACTAAAAAAATATTGAAACGATAAAGAGAAAATATCATGGCATATAGTGACAAAGTAATCGACCATTATGAAAATCCCCGCAACGTAGGTTCGTTTACCAAGGGAGATGACAACGTTGGCACTGGGATGGTGGGCGCGCCCGCATGCGGGGATGTTATGAAACTGCAAATTCGTGTCAATGATCAAGGCGTGATTGAGGATGCGAAATTTAAGACCTATGGTTGTGGTTCGGCAATTGCCTCCTCTTCTTTGGTAACCGAGTGGGTTAAGGGCAAAACCTTAGATCAAGCCTTAGAGATTAAGAACTCTCTGATTGCTGAAGAGTTGGCTTTACCACCAGTAAAAATTCACTGCTCAATCTTGGCTGAAGATGCGATTAAGGCGGCGGTGGCAGATTACAAAGAAAAACATCCAGCGAAGTAAGCAAATCATGGCAATTACCTTAACCGACAAAGCAGCCCAGCACGTTCAACGCAATTTAGATAAGCGTGGCAAAGGCTGTGGCTTGCGCCTAGGTGTTCGTACCACGGGTTGTTCAGGCTTAGCCTATCAATTGGAATATGTTGATGAGGCCGCCCCTGAAGACACTCTATTTGAGTCCAATGGCATCAAAGTATTTGTGGATCCTAAGAGCTTGGCTTATCTGGACGGAACAGAATTAGATTTTGTGCGTGAGGGTTTGAACGAGGGATTTAAGTTTCAAAATCCAAACGTAAAAGATGAGTGTGGTTGTGGCGAATCCTTCCGCGTCTGACGATTACTTCCGTTTCTTTGGTTTAGATCAGCAATTCCAAATTGATTTGCCTGCATTAGACCAGGTGTATCTAGCGATTCAAAAAGAAGTGCATCCTGATCGCCATGCTCGCGGGAGTGATGTCGAACAACGTCTTGCAATGCAGATGGCGACCTTCGCTAATACTGCATATCAAACGCTCAAGAATCCAATCCAGCGCGGTCTTTATCTCTGTCAGCTGCATGGTGTAGATGCTAAATTGGAAACTAATACTGCCATGCCAGCTGCTTTTTTAATGAAGCAAATGGAGTGGCGTGAAAATCTTGATGAGCAATCCGAGGATCTTCCGGGGCTTGAAGTGCTGATGAGCGAGGTTGACCAAGCGAAGCGAGAGACTATCGCCGAGGTAGTTCAAGCTATTGATGGTGCCAAAAATTATATGCGAGCTGCTGAGTTATTGAGAGGCCTGCTTTTTATTGATAAGTTTGCTATTGAATTAGATGATGCTATCTCGGATTTGGCATAGCTTTACACTGATTAACTATGGCCTTATTACAAATCTCTGAACCTGGTAAATCTCTAGCCCCACATCAGCGACGGGTCGCTGTAGGCATTGATCTGGGAACTACCAATTCTTTAGTGGCAGTCGTCAGAGACGCGCTACCTAAAGTTTTGCCCGACTCACAGGGAAGGGAATTGCTTCCTTCCGTGGTGCGTTATTTGTCAAATGGTAGAACTCAAGCTGGTTTTGAGGCGCTAGAGAGTGTCGTTTTAGATCCTAAGAATACGATTGTCTCTGTAAAGCGTTTCATGGGGCGGGGCTTGCTGGATGTAGAGCATCTTGAAAGTGCCCCTTACGATTTTGTAGATGAGCCTGGCATGTTGAAGTTGCGAACAGTTGCTGGCGATAAAAGCCCGATTGAGGTCTCAGCAGAAATTTTGGCACGCTTACGTCAGTTGGCCGAAGACTCTGTTTCTGATGATATCGTTGGCGCAGTCATTACCGTTCCCGCTTACTTCGATGATGCACAGCGTCAGGCAACTAAGGATGCGGCAAAGTTAGCTGGCATTGAAGTATTGCGTTTATTGAATGAGCCAACTGCGGCCGCGATTGCCTATGGTTTGGATAATGCCTCTGAGGGTATTTATGCTGTTTACGACTTAGGCGGTGGTACCTTTGATATTTCTATATTGCGAATGAGCAAAGGGGTATTCGAGGTTCTTTCCACAGGCGGCGATTCTGCTTTGGGTGGCGATGACTTTGATCATCGAGTGTATTGCTGGGTTATTGAGCAGGCCAAACTCCCGCCTTTGTCGGTGTATGACCATTCCACTCTCTTACAATCTTGCAGGCATGCCAAAGAATCACTGAGTCACAATCCTCTTGCGCGCGTTCATGTGACACTTGCTGATGGCACAGTAGTGAATGTTGGCGTGAGTCAGGCTCAGTTCTTTGAGATTACGCAGAACTTGGTTAATAAGACATTGGTTGCTGTCAAAAAAGCACTGCGTGATGCCGGCCTTAAGGCTGATGAAGTTAAGGGTGTTGTGATGGTTGGCGGCGCAACGCGTATGCCCAATATACAGCGTGCAGTCGGTGAATTATTTGGTACTAAGCCTTTAAATAATTTAAATCCTGATCAGGTGGTCGCCTTAGGCGCCGCGATGCAGGCCGACCTGCTAGCCGGCAATCAAAGCAAGGATGATGAGTGGTTATTATTGGATGTCATTCCGCTATCCCTTGGCATTGAGACTATGGGTGGTTTAGTGGAAAAAATTATTCCGCGTAATACACCTATCCCTGTTGCGCGCGCTCAGGACTTCACAACCTTTAAAGATGGTCAGACTGCATTGGCAATTCAAGTGGTGCAGGGTGAGCGTGAGTTAGTGCAAGACTGTCGCTCTTTAGGGCGATTTGAATTACGTGGCATCCCTCCAATGGCTGCTGGTGCGGCACGGATACGAGTGACTTTTCAAGTAGATGCCGATGGGCTCTTATCAGTAAGCGCTACTGAGCAAGGCTCCGGCGTTCAAGCTTCGATTGATATCAAGCCTTCATATGGTTTAACTGATACTGAAATTACTCGCATGCTGCAAGATGGATTTGCTTCTGCCAAAGAAGACTTGCTTTCCAGATCTCTGCGTGAAGAGCAAGTGAATGCGCAGCGTTTATTGGATGCTGTACAGACTGCATTGGATAGTGATCGTGCATTACTGAATGCGGCAGAACAAGCTAGTATTGATCAAGAGATGAGCGCGCTGCAAAAAATTCTGAAAGAAGAGAAAGATAGCGCTGTAGTTCGGAAAGCGGTAGATAGAGCTGCAAAAGCTACTGATGAATTTGCTCAGATGCGCATGAATGCAAGCATTCAAAAAGCACTGGCTGGTAAGAATGTTGCAGAAATATAAGAAGTTTAAAAACCCCTAGAAACCAAGTCATGACCCAAATCGTTGTTCTTCCTCATAGTGAATATTGCCCAGATGGTGCGGTGGTTGAAGTTGCTCCAGGCACCTCCATTTGTGAGGCTTTATTGGAGAATGACATTCCAATTGAGCATGCCTGCGATATGGTTTGCGCATGCACTACCTGTCATGTAATTATTAAAGAGGGGTTTAATAGCCTCAATCCTGCGGATGAAAATGAGGATGACATGCTCGATCGTGCTTGGGGCCTCAGCCCTCAGTCACGTTTGTCCTGTCAAGCCATTGTGTCTCGTGAAGATTTGGTTATTGAGATTCCGAAGTATTCGATTAACCATGCCAAAGAGAATCACTAAAGCAGAACTCACTGTATGCATCAAATTGGTGCATTAGACACCTTAATCGCACATTTGTCATAAATTGCTGATGCGTACGGGATTAATATGAACTTGTTGTTCATTTTTTAGCTGTACCTCCATAGATTTTCTTTAAGCCATCCTTCGGGGTGGCTTTTTTCTTGCTTATTTCCTAAATAATATGTTAAATTACATAATGTTAATATACATAATAAATAGTAAATATATAAATGACATCAGCCGCTCAAAAACTTGACCTGAAGAAGATGCGCAACTCTGCAGACTCCGCCTGTAAGTTGATGAAGGCATTAACTCACCGAGATCGTTTGATGCTCTTGTGTGAAATAAGTCAAGGAGAGAAGTGCGTTGGAGAATTGGAAGAGATTTTGGATATTCATCAGCCAATGTTGTCTCAGCATTTAACTAGCTTGAGAACAGCAAAGCTAGTGAAGGCTCGCAGAGAGGGTAAGCAGATTTATTACTCGCTGTGGAGTGATTCAGCGATGGCGGTCATCGAGGTTTTGTATCAGCAGTTCTGTAAGAAATAAAAAAGGGGAATCAAATGAAATGTAACGTTGGCGGTATCGATCGCGTGCTACGCATCGCTGTGGGTTTAGTGTTAGTTGGTTTGGCTGCAAGTAATGTCGTTGGCTTATGGGGATGGGTTGGTATTGTTCCCTTGGCAACAGGATTATTCAAGTTCTGCCCGCTGTACCCATTGCTTGGGATTAATTCCTGTGGAACAGGTTGTGGTGGCGGCGGTTGCTGTAAATAAACGCCTTAAAAGGGAAATGCATATGTCAAAAGATTACAAGCAAATCACCAAGGATATCTCTGGATCGCTGGCGAAATTAAGGGTTGAGGCGCCGGAAATGATGAAGGGATTTAGCGACTTGGCAGCAGCTGCAACAAAAGATGGCGCTTTGGATAAGAAAACTAAGGAGCTCATTGCATTGGCGCTAGGCGTGGCAGCTCGATGTGATGGATGTCTTGGTTTTCATACTCAAGCCTTGTCTAAGTTAGGAGCAAGCAAACAAGAGGTGGTTGAAACCTTAGGCATGGCTACCTATATGGGCGGCGGACCATCACTCATGTATGCAGCCGATGCTCTCAGTGCATTTGAGCAAGCGCAAGCTTAGTTAGAGAATTCGCAGAAAAGAAAAGGGCTCGCGGTTGCCTAAGAAAAAGACTGCTCAAATTCATCGAGCTTGATGGCATTCATGAGAAACAGAATTTGGCGCTGAAAGCTTTTGCGTTCGTCAATCTTGTCGTGTGGTAGACGATCGTGTTCACGCAGTAGGTTGGTGATAACGGGGTTGTAATGCTCTCTAGCTGGGGACACATCGATTCCTTGGTAAATATCTCGTAAGAGACAATGTACCAAGGGGTCTATATATCTACAAGAAATATATAGAGATATCTAAATTACTTTTAGATATATAGATTTATTATCACTTCTCAACAAAAGCACGTTCGTAGACGTAGTCACCTAGCTGACCAAGACTTGGAGAAACCTTAAAGCCTTTGGCATCGAGCATCTCGGAGGTTTCTTTGAGCATTGAGGGGCTGCCGCAGATCATGGCGCGATCGACTGCTGGATTCAAAGGGGGTAGGCCGATATCTTTGAACAACTGACCTGATTCAATTGCAGTCGTTAGGCGGCCGGTATGTTTGAATGCTTCGCGAGTGACGGTTGGATAGTAGATTAATTTCTCGCGAATGATTTCGCCTAAGAATTCATCTTGTGTAAGTTCATTTTTAAGGTAGTCAGCATAAGCAAGCTCGCTCACCAAGCGGACGCCATGAATGAGTACGACTTTTTCAAATTTGTCATACGTTTCTGGATCACGAATGATGCTCATGAATGGCGCAAGGCCTGTGCCGGTGCTAAACAGGTAAAGATGTTTTCCTGGGTTCAAGTCATCGATCACCAATGTGCCCACAGACTTCTCGCTCACCAAGATGGGATCGCCAACCTGGATTTTTTGTAAGCGTGAGGTGAGTGGACCGTCTTGCACTTTAATGCTTAAGAACTCGAGGTGCTCTTCATAATTTGGGCTTGCAACGCTATACGCTCTGACAAGTGGTTTTCCTTCAACCTCTAGGCCAATCATCAAGAAGTGGCCGCTACGAAATCGTAAACCTTTATTTCTGGTGGTGGTAAAGCTAAACAGGGTGTCGTTCCAGTGGTGAACGGTAAGAACGGTTTCAGTCTGATATGCGGCCATAAATACGGATTAGTTAGAAGATAGCAAAACCTTAATTATCCCATTCTTGAGATGAAAAATTCGTAGGAATCCTGCAAAAATAGGACTCACTAGTGATATAGGTCAGATTTTTGGTAATAAAGAAGCGATTTATATGCTGTGCACAGCCTATTAGCTATTATCTCTATATGAAAAGAAGTCAATACCAATTCCTGTCATTCATTTGCCTAGGTTTGGTTGCCTTTGCTGTCATTCTTCAGCAGGTGGGCTATCAAGGGGTGAGTTTTCTGCCATGCCCTTTATGCATTTTGCAAAGAGTGGGCTATTTGGGTATTGCGCTCGCTTGTTTGTTGGCTGGTGGCATTAGCCCCATGAGAAGGTTTTTTCATGGATTGGCAATTTTGGCTGCAGGTTATGGAGTGGCAGTAGCTGGCCACCATGTTTGGTTACTCTTTCACCCGGGAGAATCCTGTGGAGTTGACCCTCTAGAACTCTGGATTAATCAATTTCAGATAGTGCAGGGCTTGCCTTGGCTATTTAAGGCAGATGGGCTCTGCTCTGCTCAATTGCCAGCCATTTTAGGGTTGCAGGTGCCGGAGTGGTCCTTAGCGTGGTTTTCGGTATTCTTAATTGTGCTGATAGTGACTTTCTTCAGAAGGCCCCGTTAGAACTTAATGTGCTGAACTTACAACAAGAACTTCGTTTGCTAGATGACGGCGTTCCTATAAGACCTGTTGATTATTTTTGCTTTAAGGGTGCTCGATGACCAAGAGGTCAGGGCAGTCAGCTAAAAGCATTGTGGTGATTCTTTCGGATACTACTGAGCGTTTTTTAAGTTCAGCTTTATTTGAGAGCGTCTTTGATGAGAAAGGTTTGCATGCCTAACTGAGGTAAGGGCGCCAAATATACCGGCCTTACTCTATAAGAGGTATGTGCTATAACGGCATATACCAAGAGTAGCTTCGCCTAGGGGAAACATACTTATGTTCAGAGCATTGACTTGTAAATATTTGAGTATTGGCCTGTTGGTCAACATGATTTTTTTGAGCGCAGTTGATATTGCTTGTGCCCAGTCGATTACAAAACCCTATCCAAATCGTCAAATTACCCTATACGTTCCATTTCCACCCGGGGGTGCAACCGATTTAATGGCGCGCACGATTGGACAGCGTATCTTGAAGAAATGGGGTCAAGGCGTTGTGATTGAGAACAAGCCAGGAGCAGGGGGTATGTTAGCTGCTGCGCAGGTAGCTAAAGCGTTGCCCGATGGCTATGCTTTATTTTTTGGATCATCAGCTCAGCTTTCGGTCAATCAAAGTATTTACCCAAAAATGTCCTATGACGCGCAAAAAGATTTTGCGCCAATCATCCTGGTCGGCGGAGTGCCCAATATCTTAGTTGCCAACCCTAACGCACCATTTAAGAGTCTGGCTGAGTTAATTCAATATGCTCGCGCCAATCCTGGCATTCTCAGTTACGCCTCTCCCGGATCGGGTTCAACTGCCCATCTCACTGCCGAACTATTCAAAACGCAATCAGGAATTAATATTGTTCATATTCCCTATAAAGGAGCGGCTGGGGGCGTTACCGATGTGATTGGTGGCCAGGTGCCATTAATGTTCGTCAGCATGCCATCGGTGATGGAGCATATTAAATCTGGCAAATTAATTGGCATTGCGGTGGCTGGTGCAAGTCGATCAAGTGTTCTGCCGGATGTTCCAACTTTTGCAGAAACTTTCCCTGGTTTTGAATCAACCAGCTGGTATGGGCTTGTTGCTCCAACTGGCACACCACCTTCGATTGTTGCACTACTGAATAATGAAATTAATTTAATGCTGACGGATCCAGAAGTGAAAAAAATCTTTGAAGATCAAGGAATCCGTATTTATGGCGGAAGCCCCAGCCAGTTCTCGGCGCACATTAAATCGGAAGCCACTAAATGGGCTAAGGTAGTTGAGAAAGCAAATGTAAAGGCAGATTAAATTTAAAACCAAGAAATACTAAAAAAGAAAAGTAAAGCGGAGATGACTACAACAAAAATAGTACGTGTATTTACAGGGCCTGACCAGAAATCCCATTTTGAAGATATTCATTTAGAAATGAGCGAGTTTCGACTCGGATCACTTTTTTCATTGAAATCTCAGTTGGTTCCGGTTGAGGGAGTTGTATTTCGTGAAAACCCTCTGGAGGGTAATGAGGATTTTCATTGTCCGCCACGCAAACAATTCGTAATTACTCTTTTTGGCGCAGTTGAGATTTCAGTCGGCGATGGCTCTTCTCGTATTTTTGGACCGGGCGATATTTTGTTTGCTGAGGATCTGCAGGGTGAGGGGCATAAGGCACGCGAATTAATTGGGCCTAGAAAAAGCCTCATACTGCCAGTTGATAGTGGTTTTTCTATTTCAGATTGGAAGCAAGCGAAATGAGTGATCAGCAAATTAATCCGGCGCTATTAGCCCCTGGACTGAAGTTTTCTGGAACTGTTGCGCATTTGGTTGCAGAATGTTTACAGCGTCATGGAGTCGAGTACTTATTTGGACAGAGCCTACCATCGATGCTTCATTTGGCTTGTGAACAGATGGGCTTAAAGCAAGTTGCCTATCGCTCTGAGAATGCGGGCGGTTATATGGCCGATGGATATGCCCGTATTTCTAATTTTCCTGGAATTGTGACGGCTCAAAATGGTCCTGCCGCAACTTTATTAGTTGCACCTTTGGCCGAGGCTTTAAAGGCCTCAGTTCCGCTAATTGCCTTAGTGCAGGATGTGAACCGGTCAGAGACGGATCGCAACGCTTTTCAGGAATTTGATCACATTGCGCTTTTTTCGTCTTGCACAAAGTGGGCGCGTCGTGTCACGGAGGCAAGTCGCGTTGAGGATTACATTGACCAGGCTTTTGTTGCAGCATGTTCGGGTGTGCCCGGTCCTGTGGCATTAATGTTGCCAGCGGACTTGCTTTTAGAGCTGGCGCCCAAATCAAAACGTTTGAATACTCTGGGTTATTTCCCGTTAGATCGAACAGTTCCAGTCAGAAGTGAATTAAAAATTGCCGCTGATGTTTTAGCAAAAGCCAAAAATCCTTTGATTATTGTGGGTGGAGGCATTCATTTATCGGGTGCGCAAGATGCGCTGGCTCAGTTGCAAGAACAAATTAACTTGCCTGTTGCAACAACGGTGATGGGGAAAGGGGCCGTTGATGAGCAACATCCGCTATCTGTTGGTGTCATCGGTTATTTCATGGGGCCTAATGGAAATGCCCATTTTCAGAAAGATTTGGTTTCAAAGGCTGACGTCATAGTATTGATTGGCACCCGCACAAATCAAAATGGCACAGACTCTTGGAAGCTTTATCCTCCTACGGCTAAATATATTCACATTGATTTCAATGGGAATGAGGTGGGCAGGAATTATGAGGCAACGCGTTTAGTTGGCGATGCACGTGAAACTATTTTGGCCTTGACTGAGGAATTGCTGGTTTTGGATCTTGGTGAGCGTAAGGCTGCACGTTCGGCGTTGGAGAAAAAAATTCATGCAGGCCGAAATGCTTATTTAGAGCAATCGAAATCTATTCGTGAGTCCAATTTAGTTCCCATTCGTCCCGAGCGCGTGATGGATGAGTTAAACCAAGTATTAACGCAAAATAGTATCGTCGTGTCGGATGCGAGTTACGCCTCTGTATGGACGGCTAACTATCTCACATCGCTGGTGGCGGGTATGCGGTTTTTGGCCCCCCGTGGCTTAGCTGGAATTGGGTGGGGTTTTCCAATGGCATTGGGTGCCAAGGTAGCCAAGCCTGCAGCTGATGTCTATTGCGTTGTTGGTGATGGAGGGTTTGCACACGTTTGGTCCGAGCAGGAAACGGCCGTCCGAATGGGGCTTAAGGTTGTCCTGATTGTTCTGAATAATGGCATCCTTGGATTTCAAAAGCATGCTGAAAACATTAAGTATGGACTACATACCAGTGCGGTTCATTTTGCTCCTGTAGATCATGCTGCTATTGCTCGGGCATGTGGATGTCAGGGGATTACCGTGACGAAACCTGAGGAGCTGGCACCCGCTTTAGAACTTGCTAAAGCTTCTAAGACGACGACTGTCATTGATGTTATTTGCGACGAGAATGCTTTCCCGCCCCTCTCTTTGTATCACCCCTAAGCGCCCCGAATGAAAAAGCCACCGATATTGGTATATGGGTGGCTTTTGTTCTGATGACTACCTAATTTCTGTAAGCGAGACTTAATCTTCTTCGCGGCGCAGATGTGGAAACAGAATCACATCACGAATATTGGGTGCATCAGTCAGCAGCATCACTAAACGATCAATACCAATACCGCAACCACCGGTTGGAGGCATGCCATACTCAAGTGCGCGAATAAAGTCATGATCGAAGTACATCGCTTCTTCGTCACCAGCCTCTTTCTGCTCTACTTGTTTGCGGAAACGATTAGCTTGATCCTCGGCATCATTTAATTCCGAGAAGCCGTTAGCAATTTCACGTCCGGTAATGAAGAGTTCAAAACGCTCAGTAATGCCTGGGCGTGTATCAGATTCACGGGCGAGGGGGCTGACTTCAATTGGGTAATCAATGATGTAAGTTGGCTCCCAAAGATGTTCTTCAGCAACCAATTCAAACAGTGCTAATTGCAAGGCGCCAATGCCAGCGTTCTTCAGGGTTGGGCTATCCGGATTCTCCCCACCTTTTTTCAATTCGGCGCGAATAAAATCAGCATCCTCTAATTGAGCTGCTTCGTAAGTCTTATTCGATTGTGGTCCGTACTTCAGGATGGCTTCGGTAATACTGAGGCGATGGAATGGCTTGCTAAGGTCGAGATCACGACCCTGATGGGTTAATACTGCAGTACCTTGCGCATCGATTGCCGCTGCACGTATCATCCCTTCAGTAAAGTCCATCAACCAGCGGTAATCCGTATACGCCGCATAGAATTCCATCATGGTGAACTCTGGATTATGGCGCGGGCTTACACCTTCGTTACGGAAGTTGCGGTTAATTTCAAACACACGCTCAAAACCACCAACTACTAAGCGCTTGAGGTAAAGCTCTGGAGCGATACGCAAGAACATTTGCATATCCAAAGCATTGTGGTGGGTGATGAAAGGTTTGGCAGTGGCTCCACCAGGAATAGGGTGCAGCATCGGTGTTTCGACTTCCATGAAGTCGGCATTCAACATATGGCGACGCAAGGAGGCGATGGCATTGCTACGTGCCTTAAAGGTGTTGCGACTTTCTGGGTTAACAATTAAATCTACATAACGCTGGCGATACTTGGTCTCGAGATCCGAAAGGCCGTGGAACTTATCTGGTAGAGGGCGCAATGACTTGCTGAGTAAGCGTAAATTGCTGCATTCAACCGAGAGCTCGCCTTTATTGGTCTTAAAAAGATGACCCTCAGCGGCAATGAAGTCACCCATATCCCAGTGTTTAAATGCTCCATGAGTATCGGCGCCACTAATCTCATCGTTAATGTAGAACTGAATCTGCCCGCTACGATCTTGGATGGTTGCAAAGCTGGCTTTACCCATGACGCGCTTGAGTACCATACGCCCTGCGACTTTTACGTGAATTTTCTTGGCAGCTAATTCTTCTTTGGTAAGGCCATCATAGTGATTGTGTAGGTCAGCTGCTAAATGGGTAGGCACAAAATCATTGGGGAAGGCAACGCCATCTGTGCGCAGTTTTGCCAACTTTTCACGACGCTCTGCAATGATGTGATTCTCATCAACTGCTTCAGTAGCTGGGGTAGGGGTAGTCTTATCGTTCATATGTTTGGAATTGGCAGTAATGGGGGGGGTTAGACGCCTTGCTTTAGGCTGGCTTCAATAAATGCGTCAAGATCACCGTCCAATACTTTTTGAGTATTGGAGATCTCAACGTTGGTGCGTAGGTCTTTGATGCGGCTTTGATCTAAAACATAAGAGCGGATCTGGTGACCCCAGCCCACATCTGTTTTGCTGGCCTCCAACTTATCCTGCTCCACTCGGCGTTTTTGCATTTCATGCTCATACAAACGGGACTTGAGCATGGTCATGGCTTCGGCGCGGTTGCGGTGCTGGCTACGGTCGTTTTGACACTGCACCACAATACCGGTTGGTAAATGGGTTAGGCGAACGGCGGAGTCAGTTTTATTGATATGCTGGCCACCAGCGCCAGAAGCGCGATAGGTATCTGTTCGAATATCTGCAGGATTGACATCAATCTCAATCGAGTCATCAATCTCTGGATAAACATAGATGCTGGCAAAAGAAGTATGGCGACCATTTGAAGAATCAAATGGAGACTTGCGCACCAAGCGGTGAACACCAGTTTCAGAGCGAAGATGACCATAGGCATATTCTCCATCCACTTTAATCGTGGCGCTCTTGATGCCTGCTACATCACCATCCGACTCTTCGAGAATTTCTGTTTTATAGCCCTTGCGTTCACAGTACTTTAAATATTGGCGATAAAGCATGCTGGCCCAATCGCAAGCTTCGGTGCCACCCGCACCAGCCTGAATATCGATAAAGCAGTTGCATGAATCCATTTCGTTATGAAACATTCGACGAAATTCAAGATCGCCAATGATCTTGCTATAGCCTTCAACATCTTTTTCGATTGCGGCAATAGTTTCAAAATCACTTTCTTCTTTCGCCATATCGAACAGTTCGAGGGCGCTAGTGATGTTGGTATTTAAATCGGTGAGGGTCGATACCACGCCATCGAGCAATTTTTTCTCTTTGCCGAGCGCTTGGGCCTTCTTTTGATCATCCCAAATAGTGGGATCTTCAAGAATAGAGTTAACTTCAGTAAGGCGTCGTGACTTTACTTCGAAGTCAAAGATACCCCCGAAGCGCATGCTCACGGGTGAGCAGGTCAGAGAGGGTATTTGAAATTGTGTTTAGTTGTTCAGCTTCCATCCCCTAATTATAAGGGGGTTATTACTCCGGAGTCCCTAGCTCTCGTCATGCGCTTCAATCATGAGCTGGACCCTAGCTCGCCCTTGGTAGCGGTCAGTCACCAAGCGATATGCCAGTTTGGCTGTTTCTGGCAGGGTCTGGGTGTGGTTAAACCAAACGCCAGTAAATGGTTTGCTATTGAGCGAACCTTCCCCTAGAGGTCGCAATTGCAGGCGAAGATGTTTATCTTTCATCAGACTTTGTTGGGAGATCTCAAACTGGCCATAAAAGATGGGTTGAGGAAAGCCTTGCCCCCAGATTTCTTCAGCAAGAAGGTCGCCGATTTCAGGGGTGAATTCAGATAGGGCAAGGGGGCCATCATGAATGTGGCGGCGCTCCAATAACTCATCATTTAATAATTCGCTAGCGACTTGCTGGAATAGGGTATCAAAGCGATCAAAATCTACTTTACGTATCGTCAGGCCAGCAGCCATTGCATGACCACCAAACTTTAAGATAAGCCCTGGCTCGCGCTTGGAAACCAAGTCCAAGGCATCTCGTAAATGAAATCCCGCTAGAGACCTGCCTGAGCCCCTGAGTTCTTCGCCAGTAGCTCCTTCGCCTGGCGCAAACACAATTGCAGGTCGATTAAAGCGTTCTTTTAATCTTGAGGCAACGATCCCGACCACCCCTTGATGCCACCCTGGATTCCAAAGACAGATACTGGTACGGTCAGTCATCACTCCAGCTAATTGGTCTTCAGCTAGATGAGCCAGAGCCGCTTCTTGCATCCCAGATTCAATCACCCGACGTTCGCGGTTAATGCGATCAAGCTCTTGAGCAAGTTCAAGCGCTTGATCAGTGTTGTCGCTTAGCAGTAATCGAATACCGAGAGTCATATCGGCAAGTCGACCGGCTGCATTAAGTCGGGGGCCAATCGCAAAACCGAGATCAAAGGTATTGGCACTGCGAGGATCACGTCCCGCCGCCTGAAATAGCGCGCCAATACCTGCTTGGCAAATGCCCGCACGAATGCGCTTCAGACCATTAAAAACCAGAATACGATTATTGCGATCAAGTTGAGCAACATCAGCAACTGTGCCTAACGCAACTAAATCTAAAAGATGTTCAATCTTCGGTTGAGTCTCGTTTGTAAACTTACCGCGCTTACGCAGTTCAGCGCGAAGGGCGACTAATAAGTAAAACATCACACCTACACCCGCTAGTGCTTTGCTGGGAAAATGACATCCTGGTTGATTGGGGTTCACAATCGCACAGGCTTTAGGTAAGCGGTCGCCTGGTAGGTGATGATCAGTAACAATGACCTCCATGCCAAGTTCACGAGCGCGTTTTACTCCAGCTTCGCTGGCGATACCGTTATCAACGGTAATGAGGTATTTGGGTTTTGGGTTTTGCTGGGCGGCCAATTCAACTACCTCTGGAGTCAAGCCATAACCCATAGTAAAGCGATTGGGGACCAAAAACTGGATAGGCGTCTCAGGCTCACTCAGCATTTTTAAGCCACGAACAGCTACTGCACAAGCAGTTGCGCCGTCGCAGTCATAGTCGGCAACCACCAGCATCGACTCTTTTCTCTCTAAGATATCTGCCAGAAGACTTGCAGTGCTTAAGCAGTTTTTAAGATCCGCGGGTGATAAAAGTTTTTTAAGATCAAGCGACAGCTCATCAGGCGATTGGACGCCGCGTGCCGCAAAGAGTCTAGCGAGTAACGGATGAAGACCACTTTGCGCTAACCAAGCACTTGTTCTTTCGGAGGCGGGACGTTGAGAAAATGGATTCATGATTGGGTGAGCTCTTTCCAGCTTAACTCTTCTGCTTTACGCCAAAACAATAAAGATTTTTTCTGAAGATCCTTGGCTTTAAAAGTGCGTTCACGAGTTTCACCCTTGGGGAAGTCGATGATCATAATTTCATCAAGTGCTTTATCAATCAATGCTTGCTTTAGTTTTGGCCAAATAGATTCAGGTTGATTGAACCAAGCAAAACCATTAACAAAATCAGAGGCGTTACATAAGTTGAGTTCTTGTAGATGTGGAGTTCCCAGAAATTTTGAGAGCCCAGCTAAGAGTGGATGCTCCCCATAGATGGTCTTTGCTTGTTTTAATGGTGCGGGCGTATGGACATCATTGAGTTTGCCAATACCACTGATCCAAATGGAATTTATCATGGGTGCCCCTCGTTGCTCACGGATCTCGTTGACTGGATCAATGTGCCAAAGCATTTGGATTTCATTCTGCAATTTTCGCCAGTTTCTTGCTACTCCTTCTGCATGCGTATCGCGTGGCATCCACCAATCAATATTGCGTCCATGCGCCTGGTCAATGCTATGACTTGCAAGACTGGCAAATGTGCCGGCAGCGATAAACCAATTGAGCACACCCTGAAACAGAATTGGATTTTGAAAATCTTCTTCAATCAGTGGAAGGGCAGCTTCCAATAATTTTCCTGACTCCTCGCTGCTGAGTTCAACTTGGTTGTGACTCATCAAGACCAGATGGTCGCGGGTAGCATGGAGGTGGACTGGTTGCAAGCAGGCAAGGATTTCATCTGGATTAACGGTCAGATTGGTTTGACCTAAAAGTAGTATGGGTGCCGCAGGGACCTTTTCCCCAAGCAGGAAGCGCTCATGAGGCAAGCCATTTTGAGGGGTGTTTTTAATGGGGTGATCGCCCTCAGGCTCAGCCGCATCGTCTCCAGGGAGCATGAGGGTAAAGCGTTTGGCGGAAGTCATATTTGTGGTCATTCCCTTGATTTTATGTGGCAATTCCTTATTTCACTCGATATTCCATCAGTCGCCTGCCAGATTCACTAAACTGTGGCTATGTTAAGACTTCCTATTGAGTTAGAAATTGGCCTGCGCTATACACGATCAAAGCGTCGCAAGACGGTTGGTAGGCGTGATGGCTTTCTTTCCTTTATCTCTGGTATTTCGACTGCAGGGATTGCTCTTGGGGTAGCCGCTTTGATTGTCGTGCTCTCTGTGATGAATGGTTTTCAGAAGGAGGTGCGCGATCGGATGCTTTCAGTGCTATCCCATGTTGAAATTACCGCTCCAGATGGGCTGGTTGATTGGGAGCCGCTGGCCCTCAAAGTTGCAGTGCAGCCGCACGTTGTAGGGGTTGCACCAATGGTGAGCTCTCAAGGGTTATTGAGTCGAGAGAGTGTCATGCGTGGTGTAGCCATTAGAGGAGTCTCACCAGAGGAAGAGGGTAAGGTATCTGCTCTACCAAAGCAATTTGTTGCCGGCAGCATTAATGATTTAAAGCCAGGTGGCTTTGGGGTTGCCCTTGGTGCGCAGCTTGCCTCTATGGTGGGGGCGCATGTAGGCGATCGTATCAATATGATCGTGCCAGAAAGTGATTTGACTCCAGCAGGTGCGATGCCCAGAATGCGCACCCTTCAAGTGGTTGGCATTGTGGATAGTGGTCACTATGAGTACGACAGTTCTTTGGCTATCATGCACTGGAAAGATGCAGCCGCTTTATTGCGCTTGCATGAGCCCTCAGGCCTACGTGTGAAAGTAGACGACATGCAGCGCGCCCCCGAGGTATCTGCTGAGTTAGCTCAAATTGTGCCTCAGGCCTTATGGGTGACTGACTGGTCAAAATCAAACCGCAACTGGTTTGCCGCCGTGCAAACCGAAAAGAAAATGATGTTCATTATTCTCACTTTGATTATTGCTGTTGCTGCATTTAACTTAGTCTCAACCTTAGTGATGACTGTGAATGAAAAACAGGCAGACATTGCCATTTTAAGAACCATGGGTGCAAGCCCTGGATTGATTCAGAGGATTTTTTTGGTCCAAGGTTTGGCAATTGGCTTATTGGGTTCATTAGCTGGAGTTGCTCTTGGCTTGCTCATTGCGCTCAATATTGATGTGATTGTTCCGGCGATCGAGGCCATTTTTCGTGTGCGCTTTTTGCCACGCGATGTTTACTTTATTAGCGAACTTCCATCGGATGTGAGGTTTGCAGACGTTCTTACTGTTGGGTTGATGGCATTTGGACTTTCCGTTTTAGCTACCCTATATCCAAGTCGCCGCGCTGCTAAGGTCCAACCTGCGGAGGCTCTGCGTTATGAGTGAGTTTATGAAGCAGGCGAATAGTTTGGTGCTGAGTGCAAAGGATTTGGCTAAAACCTATGGTCATGGTTTGTCTGCAGTAGAAGTTCTCAAGGGTATTAACCTCGATGTTGCTCCATCGGAGAAGGTTGCCATTATTGGTTCATCTGGTTCAGGCAAAAGCACTTTGCTGCATCTCTTGGGCGGCTTGGATATACCAAGTGCTGGCTCAGTTGTTTTGGCTGGACTCAATCTGAATAACTTACCGGTTGCTAAATTAGACCAATTGCGCAATCAAAGTTTGGGTTTTATCTACCAATTTCATCATCTCTTAGACGAATTTAGTGCGCAAGAGAATGTGGCTTTGCCTTTGCGTATTCGTGGACTGAGTTATGAAGAGTCTATGGATAGGGCAAGCAAGATTCTGAAATCGGTTGGTTTAGCTGCTAGAGAACTACACACTCCTGGAGAGTTGTCTGGGGGCGAGCGTCAACGCGTTGCTGTAGCTCGAGCTTTGGTGGGTAATCCTGCTTGCGTTCTGGCGGACGAGCCAACGGGCAATCTCGATACAGAGACAGCTGACAGTGTGTTTGATTTAATGTTAGACGTAGCACGTGAACAGGGCACAGCCTTCGTAATCGTGACCCATGATCCTATTCGCGCCAAACGTTGCGATCGTATTTTGCACTTAGAGCGCGGAATATTAAAGAACGTGGCTGCGTGAGTCTGTGTCAATCTTGGGTTGATACCCATTGCCATCTAGACGCACCTGAGTTTGAGAAAAACCTTTCCCAAGTGATTAATGCTGCAGCCCAGAATGGCGTTAAGGCAATTTTGCTGCCAACAGTGAAGGCTTCTGATTGCGACCATGTTAGAGCGCTTGCCTCCGAGTATGCTGAGAAAATTCCAGGTTTCGTTTATACGCTCGGTATTCATCCCCTGTATATCAACCAGGCGCAAGAATCTGACATCACTACTTTGAAGCATCAAATAGAAGAATCTTTCGTTGATCCTCGCTTTGTTGGTATTGGCGAGATTGGTTTGGATTACTTTGTTGAAGGTCTAGATCCGCGGCAGCAGGAATGGTTCTTTAATGCACAACTGGACCTAGCGGAGCAATATCAATTGCCGGTCGTCTTGCATGTACGTCGTTCCCAGGACGCTATTTTGAAGGCGTTACGCTCTAGAAAAATTCCCGGTGGAATAGCCCATGCATTTAATGGTAGCTTTCAGCAGGCAGAGCAATTTATTGGGCTTGGGTTTAAGTTGGGATTTGGAGGCGCTGCTACATTCGAGCGCGCTTTGCAGATTCGTCGACTGTTAAAAGAATTACCCCTAGATAGCATTGTTACTGAAACAGATGCGCCCGATATCCCCCCTGCATGGTTGCGTGAAGAGGGTATTGGTTTTAATGAGCCGGCATTCTTGCCTCGTATTGCTGCTGTATTAGCAGAGGTTCGCGGCGTCAGTAGTGATGAGTTTGCTATTGCTGTGTGGCGTAATGCCATGCATGTCTTACCCCGTTGGTCAGCATTACTAGCTGGTAATGCAAATCTCCACTTAACCTCCTAAGGTCTTGCGTTTAGCAATTGCGGCGTTTATCGCCGGGGGTTCGTTTCTGCTATTTTTACCCACAGTGCCTGACTATTGGTTGTCTGCAGCTATTTTTACGGTGGCCATTGCCCTACTCGGACTGCGCTTCTTTTCAAAGGCTACCAGCTCCCAGCATATATTCATCATCTTGCTTTGTGTGGCACTTGGTTTTGCTTGGAATGCAAAGTATGCAGACCACAGGTTGAAAAATATTCTCTCGCAAGAGTTGGAGGGACGGGAGTTGAGTATTGAAGGTCGAGTAGCTGCCTTGCCTCAAAGTAATTCAGCTGGGGCTAAGTTTGCCTTTGAGATTGAACATGTCTTATTAGGTGGTGATAGGATCGAGCAATTCCCCGAGAGAATTTATTTAAGCTGGCAGCCCGCTTGGAGAGATGCGCAAAAGATTCCGGAGGTGATTCCCGGACAACGTTGGGAGTTCAAGGTAAAACTAAAGCGTCCTTATGGCGCGCTCAATCCCTACGCTTTTGATTTCGAGCGCTGGTCCTTTCATCAAAACTTTGGTGCTAGTGGATCAGTTCGTTCAGGTGAGCTACTACTTGACAGAGATATTGGCTTCATCGATTTTGAATTAGCTGTAGAGTATCAACGTTGGAAGTTGAGGAAAAAGATTCAGCGATTACTTCCAGAAGATGCAGCTTATAGCGGCGTGATTGTTGCCCTTGTAATGGGCGATCAAAATGCGATAAACCAAGATGATTGGCGAGTATTTAATGCCACTGGCATTGGGCATCTCATTTCAGTTAGGTATAAAATTTACCTATCATTAGAGGGAAACAGATATGCCAGTTGCCTATAGTTACGCCCGCTTTAGCTCAGATAAGCAGAAGGATGGGGATAGCCTCCGTCGCCAGCGTGATCTAGCTCTCCAGTTCATTGAACGTAATCCAGAGCTAGAGCTTGATCTGGACACCACGCTAAACCTTACTGATGAGGGTCTTAGTGCTTATAAGGGTGTTGCCCAGACTAAGGGCGCACTAGGTGCATTCATACGATTGGTGGAAGATAAGCAAATAGCATCTGGATCTTACCTGCTGGTTGAGGCCCTAGACAGGTTGAGCAGGCAGACGCCACGTCAAGCCTTTAACCAACTTAATACCCTAGTAGATTCTGGGATTGTTGTGGTTACGCTAACTGACAACAAGATATACACCCGTGAGATATTGGACAGTGACCACGGAATGTCTTTGATCTTTGCCATCATGCTCATGGCTAGGGCACACGAAGAGTCTGTCACAAAAGGTCAGCGTATCAAAGCGGCATGGAGTAATAAGTTCGCCAAGATTA
This sequence comes from Polynucleobacter sp. Latsch14-2, assembly GCF_018881925.1. Lineage (GTDB taxonomy): Bacteria > Pseudomonadota > Gammaproteobacteria > Burkholderiales > Burkholderiaceae > Polynucleobacter. The sequence goes on from NZ_JACVPL010000007.1 coordinate 62,749, forward strand.
AAGATGGTGTGCAACTCACAGCTCGTGTACCTTTCTGGATCAATAAAGAGGATAAAAGCAAGTCAATTCCTGATAAGGTTGCCATCGTTAAGGAAATCTTTGAGATGAGCGCTAAAGGTATTGGAGCGATGCGTATTGCGCAAGATTTAAACGCTAATAAAAGACCAACCCCAAGCAAGCAATCCAAGAAGTGGGCGATTTCCAGCGTTAAGAAGGTGCTGGCGTCCGAGGCTGTATTGGGTACGTTGGTTACGTCAGATGGAGGTAAACATGAAAAGTATTACCCTGCAATCATTGGTCAAAGACTTTGGAGTAAATCAAGAATTACTAGTCAGAGCTCTAAGACGGCTAGAAGTACGGTTGACGTTCATCCCTTGAGTGGGCTGATGTTCTGTAAGAGCTGTGGAGCAACAGCACAGCGTAGCGGTAAGACAGGAAGGGTGAGGCAGGACGGCACGAAGAACAGCTGGAAAACATTAGTCTGTGCAAAATCCGTATCACACGCATCTAAATGCGAGTACCGATCCATTTCTTACGACAAGATACTACACTCAGTAATTATTGGGCTCGATCAGATGGCGGAATTTAGCCCGCAAGATGAGATCGGTAAACAGATACACACAAAAAGAAGTAGGGTGGAACAGTTACAGGATTTGATTGATCTTGTTACTGCGCCTACAGATGGCAGACCCGTTAAGGTGACAGCAACAGCTAAAGCTAATTTATCAAAAATGTTTGTTGAATTAGATGGCTTGCGAAAAGAAATTGATGAACTAGTTGAGATTCGTAGGCCAATGAACCAAAGGTTAATAGAGGGTGCTAGAAAAGCTATCCTAAAGGGCGAAGTCAATAATGCGCTAATGAGACAGGCAATTAAACGTAGTGAGATTGACTTTAAGAAAGCGCTATTAGATATTTATGGACACGATGGCAGCGCTATATCGGGGTTAGTTCTTAAAGACAGTGAGCAGCGTGAGAAGGATGAGGCAAAACGAGCTTATACATCGGTAAGGCGGTAAATGATTATTTCTTATTTTTTCGAGGGCAGATTTTCTCTGCAACTTACATAAGTATGCGTATGGTGTGAATTCCTCAATAAATACGTACTATTAGCTGTAACCTAAGAATTTGTGTTTAAAAGTGAATTATTTAGGGCGGGAACCGCGTTTTTGTTGTATTAGTATGTATGAGCGGTATTTTTTAATCAAGCTAAACCACTTTGGCCAGAAGTTGAAAGAAATACCTAAAAGCATTAAAATAAACAAGTTATACGGCGCTGCGTTGAGCGTTTAGAGGCTGCGGCCTTGGTGTTAGTCGCCAAAACTCAAAATCATAGCTGATGGCGGAAATTAACGACCCCGACATGTGGCTAGCCGGTAGTACAGGCGCCGCGCTTTAGACGCGGGTATGGTGTGTCAAGTAGACAAACAAGTGCGGTAGGGCGGGCGCTCTATTAGGCTTGGCAATTCAAACCAAAACGCTGTCGCAAAGACTATGGGTGGAGATGGGATCCACGGCGTAATCAGAAGAGCAAAACTTTTGTCGCTCTAAACGACTTCAAGTGTTTTGAAGGACTGATTGAATGATTAATTCACAAACGGCAAGAGGAGCCGCACAACCTCAAAAACCATCCTATGATCTATTGCCAGCGTCTATGCGCAATCTTAGGGCCTTTGTACCCTACAAACTCATGGCGCCAGAGCAGGGTAAAACCAAATGGCGCAAGCAGGCGATAAACCCTAGTACGTTAAAAGCGTTTGACTGGAACAATCCTGCTGATTTTGTAACCCTTAAAGAAGCAGATCAAATACTAAAAGCCAACCCTAAGTTTGATGGTATCGGAATTTGCTTTGCTGGTACGCCAATAATTGATGGACGATATTTGGTTAGTATCGACCTTGATGGTATTTACGATGGCGATCAACGCATCAAAGCACATCACTTATCTTTATTGAACGGCATTCAGGGGTTTGTTGAGACATCCATTAGCGGCTCTGGAAAGCATATTTTTGTATTGGCCGATGAACCGCTGCAGGACTTTAAAAATCATGAGTTGGGCGTCGAACTATTTGCTAGTAATGGATTTATCGCCTTAACAGGAGATGTTGACACTCAATTTAGCAAGGCCTTAGATGGTCCTAGTTTGGATGCAAGCCATCTTTTACTCTATCAGCGTATTTGGAAGCAGGAGTACGATGCGTTTGCCACAGAAAGTGAGCGCGATCCAAATATGTCGCCTGATGAGCTTCATGATTTGGTGATGTCTGTGCGTCCTCCTGATCCGGGTAGAGATACGTGGATCAGAATTGGGATGATTTGTCATCACCAGACGCGTGGTGATTTAGATGGTCTGGATGCTTGGCGGGACTACTCACTTCAGGGTTGTGAGCATCCTGAAATTTATGGCTCCCCAGCAAGTGAATCCGAACTGCAATACCAGTGGCATTCCTTCAAAAAGTCTCCAGCCGCTGGTCGATCGGTAACACACAGAACCTTACGATACTGGGCAAAACAGGATGCGCCAGTTGATCAGGATGTATTTAATGACGCTGAATACGATTTAGAGGAGACCACGGCAACAGAGTATGTGATTGACGGGTTTATTGCTGAGGGAATTTTTGTTCTATCTGGACAAAGTGGAATAGGTAAGACGACCTTATTACTTCCATTAGCTGCTTTAGCAGCACATATCTGCGCCGTTGATCATCCATTAAAACCAAATCTGCGTCGCCCAGTGCTGTATTTAACTGAGGATAAAAAGCAGGCTGTTCGGATTCTGTCAGGCTTGAGGAAGCATTGTGGCGTCAATATGAGTGCCACGGAAATGAACCAGTGGTTCAAGATTCGGGAAACGCATCGCATGAATAAGGATGAGATTGCTCAGCTTATTCGTAAGTTTGCCGATGAGAACAAGATGTATATGAAAGATGTTAATGGCAATGACGTCTTGATTCCAGTACTCATTATTGCTGATACAGTTGCTGCCACACTAGACTTGGATGACGAGAACAATAACTCAGAAGTCTCAAAGTTCATATCCAAAATCAAATCAGCATGCTCGGATACTGGAGCAAGTCTTTGGCTAATTGCCCATATCAGTAAGGCCATGAATCGGGCGGATGTAAATGATATGAGTGCCAGAGGTGCCTCTGCATTCGGTGCTGATGCCAATGGTACTGGATTTGTAATTGCTGGCGAAGGGGGCGATGAAGGGAAACGCTTTCTAATACTGGGTAAAAAACGATACGAGGTTAATTTCAATGAGGTTTCATTCACGACTCAAAAATATGACCTCCTTGTTAAAAACCGATTAGGACAAACCTTATCTGAGTCGTACCGAATTGGGTCAATTGAAAAATCATCAGAGCAAAATCGCAAGGCCTCCTCACAGCAAGCTCAGTTAACTCGCGATGAGAACATTGTTCTTGATGCGATTCGCCAGTGTGGAAGTATTTACCTACCAAAAACATTAATTGGCACTTTGACTGGAATGGCCTCTGGTAACGGCTATCAAAGACTGGGTGGGATCTTGGCTAAGTTGGTTGCTGATCAGGTATTAGAAGTTATGAGTACAAAAGATGCAAAGGCAAATGGCGCCAATGTATCCGCAAATACCAAAGAGGTCTACCGAATCAAGCCCGGGCCAGATTTTAAGGTCCACGAGTAGTTTTTTCCTCTAATAAATGGAAATGGAAGAAACAACCTCGAAAGAATGGGGTGCAAAGCACACCCATTCCTTATCTCTTTTTCGCTCTTTCGGAAACAGCTAGAAATAGTACGAAAGAGTGGAAATAACTCTACTTATTGAAAGAAACAATGAACGATCAAAATAATCCGATCCTTTCGTTAACGCCTAACCAGACAACTGAGCTGCGTCAAATTTGGGAACAGCAAAAACAAGAGCTTCACCCAGACGACTATCGCTTCATTAAGGTCAAGCTCAGCCGACCTGCCGCCAAGCTTAGTCAAAAGCAAGCCTATCGGATGATGATGACGCTTGCGGAAACAGACTACGAGCCAATACCAGAGTGGCTGATTGCTTTGTTTGATCCGCAGGAGGACAAATGAATCAAATCAATTGCCCCCGTTATCAGCGATGCAGTGCCGCGATTTGCCCTCTTTGGCGCCCAGTTCTAGAGCAGAAAATGGTAAAGGGTGAGCGCGTCTGCGGCGTGCTACTTGAATACCAAAAAACTGAATCTAGGGCGATATTAGCTACCCACTACGGCATGCAGACGCTTGAGGTAATGGCTGAGGCTACTGATCTGATAAAAGACCGTGGCGGGTATCTGCTTCGTTCGGCTCTAACTCGAGCCGCATCAACTGGAACACGACTATCGCTGCAAGGTTGTGATCAAGTCTAGGCGGGCGCGAGGGGCTGAGGCGGTGATTTACCTTATAAAAAGCCCCTCAAACAAAAATCCGTGGCTATTGGATATGCACTTAGCGCTATCACAGCAATAAGCCACGGCAATTTCAACATCAATCTAAGTAGTAAAACGACAATCCCGCAGTTTTCCCAGCTACGGGATTGTCACCCATTTAATTAAACCAAATAGGAGATATAAGAAATGGACAAAAAACAGGCCAAAACAGGTCGTAACAAGAACAAATTGACAACAAATAGGCAAGTAACCGATATGGCGTTAACCCTTTGGGAATGTTCCGAATACATCAACAAGTCAATGATGCGCACGAATTTAAATTCCTACTTTAGAGATAGGGTAGCCCGATTAACCCAGCGTCTCAAGAAGGAAGCCGTGGACTTGGGCAATGATTTGACCGCGCCAAATGAGAGGGCATTTGAGACGATCCAATCTACAAAAATGATAGCTAGACAGCTTGGGCTGGTTGAATAGGTTTCTATCAATTATGCATGTAATATGTATAACCAATATAGCAATTAAAGAGTTTTAGGAGTTAAAAATGAATTTAGCTGATGTAAGCATTGCTGACATTATTATTTTTATATTTAAAGTATTTATAGCGATTGTCATTATTGCTTGGATCATTGGAATGATTGGCGGGTTTGCTAAATTTCTCGCAGACATCGGCAAACTTTTTCAGTCAATACTTTCCGACCTTTTCCCTATAATTTTTAATAGCCTAGGCAGTGTTTTTAATAGTATTTGGAGACACTTAATTAAGATTGGATTTAGAAACTCATTTTGGAATCTGGTTCCTTTGCTTTGGGTATTTATAGAGATTTTTACTGCAATTTTATCTCTCTTATTTTCTCGACCTAATAGCACAAACTTTTGGCCATGGTGGAAGTATGCGCTACCTGGAGTTATTGTTTTTGGCGCAACTCTTGCGATAAATATTATGATTGGAAAATATCTAGCTAATAGAGGCATGTCATCTAAATTGGAGAATAACTCTTGCGATAATTTTACTATCGAAGAAATGCCAATTGAGGATCATGACATTGGACATAACGAAGAAAGCAATCCCTTAGAGGCTTCAAATCTGTATTGCTATCAATGTACTAAAAAATTAGGACTTGTATCAAAGAAGCATCGTGGCTTTCACTATTGTGATGCGTGTTATTTATATTGGGCTGATAGAAAAAAATGGTGAATAGCGGGATGATTTCGAAGTCAATAAAAAAGTTGCTTATAGTTAGCCTATTGTTTATATCCGTCAATACCTTTGGACAGCTATGGGAACCTGTTGTCGAGTCTGATGATGGTTCTGTTTACTCATACGATCCAACAACAGTTAAACGGGAGGGTGACATAGTTACATACTGGGAGTTATCTGACTACTCGAAACCCCTAAAATCAGGTCATCTGATAGTCGCATCTTCAAAATCTAAAATCATTCAAGACTGTAAAAATAATAGATATAAAGTTGGTGACTTCATGGATTATGACGGTCACAAAGGTACTGGAAATATAGTAAATGTCGCTATGGTGACGGAGACTAATTGGTACAAAGGCGGCGAAGGTTCGGTGAATGAAGTGATGAAGAATTTGGTCTGCAAGCAATAATGAGGTTTCAGGCTTTTTTGGAGTTACGTTTGGCCTAAATAATGTTATGAAACAGTCGGATGGTTCTGAGTTTATAAATGGGAAAGTCAGCTAGTAAGTTAGCCATTAGGAAGAAAAAAGATAAGAAAATTTAATAGGGTTTTATTGGTGGCGTGAGAAAATTTTAGGTTCAAATGTTTTAACGCAATTAATTTTTAAAAAGAGGGACTGATTTTGACTATTGTTATTGCGATCCTTTTGGCTCTAATTTTTTGGGCTCTGATCAAGGATAAGCCAAGGGGTTGGCTTATCGGTGAAAGCCCAGCACTTACAGCTGCAGCCTTCACCTTATTTTTTATTTCTTTGTGCCTTTACTACTTTGGCCTCTTTTTATCCCTCTCAGACTCAGAGACCTCAGAACAATCTTGGTATTACTGGCCGACGATATTGTTTTGGGTTTTTGGCTTTCCTGCTTTGTTGTTTATTGACAAAGGCGCCATGGCTAAAAGAGTTTTTTATGAATCTCGTAAAGAATTCTTTAAGTTGTCTTTTATATGCCTCTGTAGTACGGGTGGTTTTTTTGTTTATGTTTTGATTTATCAGTCGACCGAGCTTTGGGTGCACGAGAATAAAGTGCTAGGTTATTTAATTTGTATTTCAATCTTTTCAATTCCTTGGCTAATATTCGTAGCCAAAGGATTCATAAAGAAACAGATGTCTATTCGTTTAATAGTGAGCGATGTTCTTAAGGGGATTATATTTTTTATATCCCTTTATTTATTCGGAACCTATTGGAATGAAATAGTTGCCGGGCTTGCTTCTAAAGTTCATTATTTTTGGGTCGCCAAAGGCTTTGCTATCTTTAGTTTTATTTACATAATGTTTAAAGTATTTGAGAGCATTGACATGCGGACTAAGAAAAAATAATTAATCTATGGAATTCACTCACGGCGCACCATATACCCGCATATCTATTGGCGATCTTATAAATGATGATCGACTAAAAACTAGTCGCGAAGGCATTATTTCATCCGGTAACAATATTTTATTGTTTGTAACGCTTGATAAAACCAAGCAACTGAATGCCAAACTACAGTACAACGATTTTTTCGAGAATGATTTATTTCACTGGGATTCTCAAACCACCCAAACTATCAACACTCCACGCATTCAAAAAATCGTAAAAGGTGAGGTTGAGGTCCTCTTATTTGCGAGAGTCCATGAGAAAACAAAATCAAAAACTAACGCGTTTATTTATTGTGGAAGGCTTTCATATAAGTCTCATAACCCCGATACCTCCAAACCTGTCCACATAATTTTTACTTGCCTTGACTACGAAGAGGAGCCAAACGCTCAACTTGCCAAGATTTATGACTGGATACCTTCGGGCGATCAACCCAGAACGGCGAACTATGTGACCGTTGCACCCAATGCTAAGGCTGTTAAACAAAGTGGATCAGGCGGGCAAGGTTACGCAAAAGATCGGGCAGCTAAAGTGGCGACTGAATTGCATGCTATGAGGGCGGCAATAGACTTCTATAAAAATTTAGGCTATGAAGTAGTTGACACATCGTCCAATGAGTCATTTGACCTCCTATGTGCCAAGGGTAGTGAGGTATTAAAGATTGAGGTGAAGGGTACGGCCAGTCTAGGGAAGCAGGTTCTGGTAACTGCCAACGAAGTTAAAGAGGCAAGAATGTCAGGAGTAAAAACAGATTTGTTTATCCTCCATTCAATAAAAGTTGTTGAATCCAAGGCTACTGGCGGAACCATTAATCGCATTGAATGCTGGAATCCTTCGGACGATAGCTTGGTGCCAACGATGTTTAAGCATTCAATTTCCTAGATATTTTCAAAAAAATTATCTGAGTTTGCTTCTTGTCGGAGCCTCTCGATCGAGGGGGTGGGGTACCTGAAAAGTCGGGGTTGGTTATAAAAGAAGCCCCCGGTACCCATTGAGCTAAAAACATGCCCAAAATGATGGGTAATAATTGCACTTAATCTCGATCTCGGGACTTCACGTCACCATGCTCGCAGGGCTTGGTGCCGGACTGGCCGCAAAGTTATGGCGTCGCAAGTCTTTACCACTCCTAATTCCTGTCAGCAAGTTAGCCGCTGTTTCAGGATTTGTAACGGCATTTTTTTATGCGTGGTTGGCTGGCTTTCAAATTCCAGCGCAAAGAACTATGTATATGGTTGGAGTGGTCGCTTTTGCTTTGTGGTCTGGCCGTAACCCTCGATCCTTTGACATCTGGTGGTGGGCCCTTGCAGTTGTTGTGCTGATTGACCCCATGGCGCCTTATACCCCGGGATTTTGGTTGTCTTTTGGGGCGGTAGCCGCCATTCTTTACGGCATGGGTAGTTCGGCTGGTTTGCTAGGTATTCCAACGGGTAAAGAATTAGAGGTGCATTGGAGGCAGCGAATAATACAGGCGCTGCGAGAGGCTTGTCGTGTGCAAGTAATAGTCACCATAGCCTTATTGCCGTTTACCTTGTATTGGTTCTATCAAGTATCAATAGTTTCCCCCTTGGCAAATGCATTTGCGATTCCCTTGGTGAGTTATATCGTCACACCGCTAGCAATTGGCGGCGCGCTTTTGCCAGATTTCATCGGTAAATGGCTACTGCTCCCAGCGCATGCATCGATGGAGTATCTGGCAGTCATGTTGAGATGGATGGCGAGCTGGAAATGGGCTGTAGTTTGGTCAAGTCAGCCTACGTGGTGGGTAATGTTGGTTTCTGGGGTCGGGATCATTGCTGCTATTCGACCGGGCTCAATTAAGAAGAGTTGGCGATCAAGAATCCTGGGGGTGTCCTTACCAGCACTGTTATTTCTTGTGCCCAACTCAGGACTCAATTTACGAGATGGAGAATTTAGGGCGACGGTTCTAGATATCGGTCAAGGCACCTCAGTGTTGATTGAGACCGCATCCAAAAAATTGCTTTATGACACCGGCCCTATTCAGGGTAAAAAAGATGATGCCGGCAATCGAGTAATTTTGCCTTACCTTAGAGGACGGGGAATCGATCGCGTTGATCGACTGGTGATCAGTCATAGCGATAGCGACCATGTTGGTGGTGCCGCAACCCTCCTGAAAGAGGTACGCTTTGATTTGATGATGGGCTCATTACCGATTTCAAATCCTCTGTTAAAAAATGTACAGGCGCGAAAGATTTCAACTCTACCATGTCGTTTTGGTCAAAGCTGGGTATGGGATGGGGTGGAGTTTCATGTTTGGCATCCACATGAGGAAACCATTTTTGAATTCCAATACCCAGCTAAACCAAACGAAATGAGTTGTGTGCTTGAGGTTCGTAACCAGACCACTTCATTTTGGCTAACGGGTGACGTAGAGAAGCAAGCTGAAGCTGAAATGGTAGGGCGCTTAGACATGGCGGCACTTGAAGAGATTGAGGATAAAGAGCTTATCTTTATGGCGCCACATCATGGGAGTAAAACTTCTTCATCGGAAGCCTTATTAATACGTTTGAGCCCAGATCAGGCATTTGCACAAAATGGATACCGTAATCGCTATGGCCATCCTCACCCTATAGTGACATCCCGCTACCGCACTCTCGGCATTCCGTTTTATCAGTCTCCAATTACAGGTGCGCAGATTTGGACGTTTCCCAACACAGGGGAGGCGCCAAAAAAACGAATATTTTGGAGGGATGAGGCTAAAAGACTCTGGCATCGCCGTGAGTAGGTAAAAATATCTTTACATTTATTGCTCACTTAGTCCTGATGGCGTAGTCTTAATAAATGAAAGGAATAGAGCCAATGACTGAACTAAAAGGATTTTGTGTTTGCCTGACTGTGGGCAGTTTGTGTTTAAGCCCTCTGAATGTTTTAGCTCAGGCGATCACTTTCTCTCCGTATACCAAAGAACAATTACAGCAATTTAACTCTCAACCCATTGCACCAGCAATTTCTGTGAACGAGGTTGATGGGCAAACTCAGAGGCCACAAGATTTGAGGGATTCAAAATTCTATCAACAGCCTCTAGGCGAGGAGCAGGCTGAAGCTCTTGAGACCCAGTCGGCGGATCCATATACCCCTATGCAGCCGGCGGTAACTTTTTAGCTCGGCATGGCAAATCGATCTAAGTTATGGCGATTCAAAGTAAAAAACCTTCTAACTCAATGAATTAGAAGGTTTTAAATTTGGTTGCGGGGGCAGGATTTGAACCTACGACCTTCGGGTTATGAGCCCGACGAGCTGCCAGACTGCTCCACCCCGCGTCTGAAGCTGCAATTCTACCATTTTTAGGGTCTATCTGTCGAGGTTTACCTTCAATTACTGCATAAATAAAGCGCTTTTAGGGCTTCTACAGCGTCCTTAGCCAACCTGCATAAGGAGTAACATATTGCCACGCAACAATCATTAGAGGTCTGTAGATGTCACTTAGTAACCCAGAGTATTCTGAATCTTCGCTTTTAAGACCGGTTGAGGTTACCCGCCAGAATCATGCGCATAAGAAGGGCGCCTCGTTAACGCTCATGATTGCGGCTATTGGGGTTGTGTTTGGCGACATTGGAACCAGTCCGTTATACGCCTTGAAGGAGTGTTTCAGTCCTGACCATGGCATTCCATTTTCCCCTGGTGCTGTATACGGGGTTATTTCAATGGTGTTCTGGGCTTTTGCGATTGTTGTATCCCTAAAGTATGTTTTGTTTGTGATGCGCGCCAATAACCATGGCGAAGGTGGCATCTTGGCTCTGATGGCCTTAGCGCTGCGGACGGCTCCAGCGGGATCTAAAAGATCCTTACTCATCATCATGGCGGGTGTTTTTGGCGCCTGCATGTTTTATGGGGATGCCATTATTACACCAGCGATTTCAGTCTTATCTGCTGTTGAGGGCATGGAGGTGATCTCAAGTGATTTCACTAGATACGTTATACCTGTCACTATTTTTATTTTGGTCGTCCTATTTTTTATTCAAAAAACAGGTACCGATATTGTTGGAAAATTATTTGGACCAGTGATGCTGATCTGGTTTGCAGTGATTGGATTGATGGGTTTGCACCAAGTGATTCAGAATCCTGCGATATTTGGCGCGATTAATCCAATGCATGCTATTCATTTTATGAATGAGCATGCGCTTCAAGGCTTTATTGTCTTAGGTGCGGTATTTTTGGTGCTCACTGGCGCTGAGGCCCTATACGCAGATATGGGGCATTTTGGCGCTAAACCAATTAGGATGGGTTGGTTCTTTATTGTGATGCCTTGCTTGATCTTAAATTACTTTGGTCAAGGTGCAATGTTTTTGAGTCATCCCGAGGTTATTACCAATCCATTCTTTTTGATGGTGCCAGAAGGTTTTGTCTTCCCATTGGTGATCCTTGCTACTGTAGCTACAGTTATTGCATCTCAAGCAGTAATCTCCGGCGCTTTTTCAATGACGAGCCAGGCTATTCTTCTGGGTTTTGTACCACGGATGAAGGTGCGACACACTTCCGATCGTGAGATTGGTCAAATCTATATGCCTTTTGTGAACTGGACCTTATTAATTTTGGTTGTCGCTGTTGTTTTGGCATTTAAGAAATCTGAAAATCTGGCTGCTGCATACGGTATTGCTGTGACTACTACGATGATTGTCACCACATTTTTGGCGGCAATTGTGATGCGGGTAGTTTGGCGGTGGAATACGCTTCTGGTAAGTTTGGTAATAGGCGCTTTCTTAGTCGTGGATTTTGCATTTTTAATGGCAAATCTTTTGAAGATCATGGAGGGTGGTTGGTTTCCGTTATTGCTCGGAGCCGCCTGTTTCTTGCTGCTGATGACTTGGTATCAGGGGCGTCAGTTATTGCGCCAGCGCTCAGTAGAAGAGGGTATTGAGCTTAAGGGGTTTATAGATGTCTTAATGCAAAATCCCCCGCATCGTGTAGAGGGGACTGCTGTTTTCTTGACTGCCCACGTCGATTATTTACCCGTTTCTTTCTTGCATAACTTAAAGCACAACCATGTTCTTCATGAGCGCGTATTTTTCTTAAAAGTTAGCATTTGGGATGTGCCATATGTGAAGGATGATGAGCGCATCACTTTGCGTGATCTGGGAAATAATATCCACATTGTTCGAGCTGTATACGGCTTTAATGAAACGCCAGACATGGGTAATATTATTGAATTAATTGAAAAATCTTCAGGCCTGACATTTGACTTAATGAATACCTCATTCTTCTTATCACGTGACACAATTGTTTCTACGGAACTCCCAGGGATGGCCATGTGGCGCGAGCGTCTTTTTTGTTGGATGTATCAAAATGCTGGCCGTCAATCTGACTTTTTTAAGATCCCAGCTAATCGCCTAGTTGAATTAGGTGCGAAAGTAGAAATTTGAGAGAGGTCAATTCTCTGCGCTTAAAAATATTCATTGGGATATTTTTGTTCCTTGGTTCGACAGCTGGGGTGGCTTTAGCTACTCCTGCTGAAGAGGATCAGTTGCAGCAACTAGATAAGATTGAGAGTGAGCTCGAGGTTCAGCGTGACTGGGCAAAATATCGCTGGGAAAAAGCTTCTGCTGACTGCTATAAAAACTATTGGGTGAATTACTGCCTATCGAGTGCTAGGGCTGATTACCGTAAAGAGATTGACCCTATTAGGGCTCAAGAGGTTGAACTGCATGAGGTCCAGCGTAAATTGCGCGAGAGCCTAAAGAACCAGCGTGATTCTAAGCGAGCCGCTGAACGTGCAGCACCAGAAAAAGCTGCTGAACGTACCGCCAATCAACGTGAGTTCGAAGAAAAGCAAAAGGATGCCGCAACTCGTGCAGCCGATAGAGAGCAGCGGCGCAAGGATGCACCCAAGCGAGCGCAGGAAAATAAAGCAGGAACACAGCTCGATTAATTTCGGCTGATATCAAGCAGCTATACAAAAGGGTAATACTTTGGCTAAGGTTAAGACGATTTACATCTGTCAGTCATGTGGCGGAACATCTGCCAAGTGGCAGGGTCAATGCCCATCTTGTCAGGCGTGGAATACTCTCGAAGAGGGTTTGCCCGAGGTGAGTTCTAATTCTCGTTTTCAGGGCCTAGCTCAATCTTTGCCAAGGCAAAAACTTTCTGCAATTACTGCTGAAGATCTGCCAAGGTTTAGTACTGGTGTTGAAGAGTTTGATCGAGTGCTTGGTGGCGGCTTAGTTCCGGGTGGTGTTGTTCTCTTAGGCGGCGATCCAGGAATTGGTAAATCAACCTTGTTGTTACAAGCTTGTGCCGAGATGAGTGCTGCTGGTATGGATGTACTCTATAGTAGTGGCGAAGAGTCTGCGGCTCAAATCGCATTGCGAGCGAAAAGAATTGCTTTGGATGCACCTCAGCTTGAGGTGCTTGCTGAGATCCAGTTGGAAAAATTGCTATCCATTATGGATACAGTTAAACCTCAGGTTTTAGTGGTCGACTCTATACAGACTCTGTATTCAGAAGTGTTGAGTTCCGCACCTGGATCTGTTGCTCAGGTGAGGGAGTGTGCTGCTCAGTTAACAAGAGCGGCTAAGTCTAGTGGCATTTGTGTACTCATGGTTGGGCATGTCACAAAAGATGGTCACCTTGCTGGGCCGCGAGTGTTAGAGCATATTGTTGATACTGTTCTCTACTTTGAGGGTGATACCCATTCCTCTTTCCGCCTAGTGCGTTCGATTAAAAATCGTTTCGGTGCAGTCAATGAGCTTGGTGTCTTTGCTATGACAGAAAAGGGTTTGCGAGGTGTTGCCAATCCTTCTGCGATCTTCCTCTCCCAGCACGCTGAGATGGTGCCTGGCGCATGCGTCCTGGTAACACAAGAGGGCAGTCGTCCATTGTTGGTAGAGATTCAGGCCTTGGTAGATACGGCACATATTCCTAATCCCAGAAGATTGGCAGTTGGCCTAGAGCAGGCCAGGCTCGCCATGCTCTTGGCTGTTTTGCATCGTCATGCTGGAGTAGCTTGCTTTGATCAGGATGTCTTTTTAAATGCTGTAGGTGGCGTCAAGATTTCTGAGCCCGCTGCAGACTTGGCTGTACTGCTAGCAATCCAGTCATCGATACGTAATCGCGCTTTGCCAAAGGAGTTGATCGTATTTGGTGAGGTTGGTCTGGCTGGGGAGATTCGCCCATGCCCACGCGGCCAAGAGCGGCTTAAGGAAGCTGCAAAGCTCGGCTTTACTATTGCTATTATCCCAAAGGCAAATATGCCCAAGGCGAAGATTCCTGGATTGCGGATGATTCCGGTGGAACGTATTGATCAGGCTATTGCTGCCGCTGCTGAGCTAAGCTAAGCCATCTCTTCAATGCTTAATGCAGGTCTTCTGCCTGAATGAGTAGCACTTGCTCATCACCGGCTGATACTTCCATCCAAATGGCTGGAATCTGGGGAAAAGCTTTTTTGAAGTTCGCATACTCATTGCCGATTTCAATCAGAATGGCGCCTCTGTCTGTAAGGTAGTCGGGCGCTGATGCAATGATGCGTCGAATTAGGTCCATACCGTCATCGCCACCAGATAAAGCGAGTACAGGCTCTGCATGGTATTCAGCGGGGAGGGAATTCATGGAGCTTAAGTTCACATAAGGCGGATTGCAGATGATTAAATCAAAACGATTTTCATCATTAGGCTCCTCTAGTGCATTCCATAGGTCACCGCTGAGCAAGTCTATTTGAGAACTTAAGCCGTGACGATCAAGATTACGTGAGGCTACCGAAAGTGCGGGCATGCTAATGTCACATGCGGTCACGTGAATATCTGGACAGGAGAGCGCCAGTAAGATGGCCAAGGAGCCATTGCCAGTGCAAAGGTCTAATGCTTTGCCATCGGCTGGCAACCATGTCTCTAGAGAGCCATCAACAATTAGCTCTGCGATCCAGGAGCGCGGCACAATGCTTTGTTCGCTACAGAAAAAAGGCACACCCATTAACCAGGCCTCACCCAATATGTAAGCCAAAGGCTTGCGGGTCTCGATGCGCATCTGCGCAATTTCCAATGCTTTTTGATGTTGATCTGCTGCGATTGTTTGATCTAGCTGATCAAGAGCGTCACTTGGGCTCACGCCTAGTTGTTTACTAGTAATCCAAAGTGCCTCGCTTTGAGCGTCGATAGCACCGTGACCATAGTGCAAATCGGCTGCTTCTAGAATTTGCGTAACTTGATCAATACACTGATTGACTGTGGCTGCTTGTGAAGGCTCAGGGTCCATGATGGCGTGGTTTAAGTGAGGTAATTAAGCAATCAATTGCTCAAGGGTCTTGCGGTAAATATTCTTCAGAGGCTCGACATCATCGATGATGACGCACTCGTTAATTTTGTGACTAGTGGCATTGAGTGGGCCAAACTCCACTACCTCTTTACAGATCTTGGCAATAAAGCGCCCATCACTTGTGCCGCCAGTAGTGGAGAGTTCTGTGTCAATTTGTGTTTCTGCTTTGATGGCATTGCGCAGAGCATTTGCTAAGTCACCATTGCCGG
This sequence comes from Polynucleobacter sp. Latsch14-2, assembly GCF_018881925.1. Classification (GTDB taxonomy): domain Bacteria; phylum Pseudomonadota; class Gammaproteobacteria; order Burkholderiales; family Burkholderiaceae; genus Polynucleobacter. The sequence goes on from NZ_JACVPL010000007.1 coordinate 78,156, forward strand.
TAATAAATGGGCTGCCACCTAAAACCCAATCGATTTCAAAATCGAGATTGTGAGTCTTGAGGATGCTTTCAAGGCGTTCGCGCAATTGCTCTGGCTTGCTCTCAGTTGAGAAGCGGAAATTGAAATCGACTACCAACTCATTGGGGATGACATTGTTTGCGCCTGTGCCAGCGTGCACGTTAGAAATTTGGAAGCTAGTGGGTTGGAAGTATTCATTTCCCCGATCCCATTCAGTCTGAACGAGTGCTTGAATAGCGGGTGCGGAGATGTGAATGGGATTTTTACCAAGGTGGGGGTAGGCGATGTGAGCCTGAATGCCCTTGACCTTGAGCTTTCCAGAAAGTGAGCCGCGACGACCATTTTTGATCATGTCGCCAATGTTCTCTACTGAAGTAGGCTCACCAATCACGCAATAGTCTAGGCGTTGCCCATGTTTTTGCAGACGATCGCACATGATGACGGTGCCATCGTTGGCAGGCCCCTCTTCATCGCTGGTAATGAGGAAGGCGATCGAGCCTTGGTGATTGGGGTGGGTGATAACAAACTCTTCGGTCGCCACCACAAAACCAGCGAGCGAGGTTTTCATATCAGCAGCACCACGGCCGTATAACAGTCCATCACGAATGGTGGGTGTAAACGGATCACTTTCCCACTTATCCAGCGGGCCGGTGGGTACGACATCGGTATGGCCAGCAAACATCAGAACTTTGCCCTGATCCCCAGATGTGCCTTTTTTGATTGCCCAAAGGTTAGTTACCTGAAAATTTTCGGGACCGCTAACAACACTTTCAGTATGAAAACCGATTTCCTGCAGTCGCTTGGCAATCAAATCTTGGCAGCCGCCATCAGCAGGCGTCACTGAACGACAGGCAATGAGAGCTTCTGTTAGTTCGAGGGTGGCGCTCATATTAGACAGACTTAATCGCGCAATAATTCGTTGATGGCAGTTTTAGCTCTAGTTTGAGCATCTACTTTTTTCACGATAATAGCCGCGTATAGGCTGTACTTTCCGCATGCGGAAGGTAAGGAGCCTGGGACTACGACTGAGCCTGCAGGAACGCGACCATAATGCACTTCGCCAGTCTCTCGGTCATAAATCTTGGTGCTTTGACCGATATAGACGCCCATCGACAATACGGCATTTTCTTCAATAATCACGCCCTCAACGACTTCTGAGCGGGCGCCAATAAAGCAGTTATCTTCAATAATGACTGGGCCAGCTTGGATTGGTTCTAGAACGCCCCCAATACCAACGCCACCAGAAAGGTGAACATTTTTGCCGATTTGGGCGCAAGAGCCTACTGTGGCCCAGGTATCAACCATCGTACCTTCACCAACATATGCACCAATATTGACGTAGGAGGGCATTAAAACGGCATTTTTCCCAATAAACGAGCCTCGGCGAGCCATGGCTGGGGGAACAACGCGAAAGCCGCCCTTGGCAAAGTCATCGGCAGTGTAGTTTTCAAACTTGCTCGGAACCTTATCGTAAAACTGGGTATAGCCGCCAGCACCCATTGGTTTGTTATCTTCTAGGCGAAAGGAAAGCAGGACGGCTTTTTTAACCCATTGATTTACCTCCCAGTTGCCAATGCTACGGCGCTCAGCAACACGGATATCCCCTGAATTTAGGCCTTCCAGGACGGCGCTAACCGCATTGCGGATCTCAGTTGGAGCAGACTCAGGTGAGAGGTTTGCGCGGTTTTCCCATGCTTGTTCGATGATGCTTTGTGGTGATTGGCTCATGCTTTTCAGTTAACTATCAGATTGTTAAGGGGTTTTGACCCCGAAGGTAGATTTATCATTATATCGATGGGGCAAAAACCCGTGCGACTAGCCTTAAGCTTGCTATCATCTTCCCACTTTAGTCTTAATTTTTACCCCCTTATTTGAACCCTTTTTTACCCTGTAAAGTACGCCGTGCAACTGAACTCCATCAAACTTTCCGGCTTTAAGTCTTTCGTCGATCCCACGCATTTTGAAATGCCAGGCCAATTAATTGGTGTTGTGGGTCCTAATGGTTGCGGAAAGTCGAACATTATTGACGCCGTCCGCTGGGTTTTGGGTGAGTCCCGAGCTAGCGAATTACGTGGCGAGTCTATGCAGGATGTGATCTTTAATGGATCGGGTCTGCGCAAACCGTCTGGTCGCGCTAGCGTTGAGCTTATTTTTGATAATTCTGATGGTCGTGCACAAGGCCAATGGAGTGCCTTTACTGAGCTGGCCGTAAAGCGCGTTTTAACTCGCGATGGTAATTCTAGCTATTACGTAAACAATCAAGTAGTGCGTCGTAAAGATATTCAAGATATTTTCTTGGGCACTGGTATGGGTCCAAGAGGCTACGCCATTATTGGTCAAGGCACTATCAATCGTATCTTGGAAGCCAAACCTGAAGAACTTCGCGTGTTCTTGGAGGAGGCTGCTGGAGTTTCTAAATACAAAGAGCGTCGCAAAGAAACCGCATCACGCCTAGAAGATACTAGAGAGAATTTAGTCCGAGTCGAAGATATTTTGCGTGAACTCGATCAGCAACTGACGCGCCTTGAGAAGCAAGCCACTGTCGCAGAACGTCATGCAGAGCTTTCTACTGAGATGAAATCTCAGCAACAGTTACTTTGGTTTGTGCGCCAAACTGAGGCTGGTAAAGAGCAAGAGCGCCATGCTAATGGTATTCGTGATACCCAAGTGAGTTTGGAGGAGCAGACGGCAAAATTGCGTCATGCTGAAACAGAACTCGAAACAATGCGGACACAGCAGTACGCATTGCAAGATAAAGTTTCAGAAGCGCAAGGTGATTTATACCAAACCAATTCTGATGTAAGCCAAGTAGAGTCGCAAATTCGTTATGTGCAAGAAGCGCGCCAGCGCTTGCAACAACAGACTCAAGATTTGCATGCTCAGCTTCAGCGCTGGACTGTTCAAGAAACGGATGCTGCACAGGCACAACGTACAGCAGAGCAGGAACTCAGTCTTGCTTCTGAGAAAGAGCAATCCTTGCTTGCGGATCTCAATGGTCTTCAGGATCAAATGCCGCGTCATGAAGAGTCTTATCAATTGAGCGCAAGGGCGGCAACCGATGCTCGTGATAGTTTGGCAATCATCGAGCAGCGTCTGGCTAGCTTGGGTGAGCGCACTAGAGCAATCACTGCACAGCTAGATGAACTGAAAGGGCGCGAAGCGCGTCTCGACGGCGAACTTGCTGGCATGCGTAAGCCAGATGCAGAGGCCTTGCAGATGGCGTTAGATCGTCATTCAATGGCGCAACGCAAAGTTGAAGAAGCCAGACAGCGTGCCGGGGAAGCTCAGCAGCGCGTGCCTGCAGCAGATGAGGCGCGCAATACAGCTCAACAGCAAATTCAGTCTGCAAATCAGGACTTGGCTCAAACAGAAGCAAAGTTAACTGCCTTGACAGCCTTACAGGCTAGCGTTCAAGCGCAAGGAAAGATTGGCCCTTGGTTGGAAAGCAAGGGTCTCAAAGAGAGTAAGCGTCTCTGGCAAGAATTAAAAGTAGAGAGTGGCTGGGAGTCTGCCCTCGAGTCTGTTCTGCGTGAGCGCCTTGCTGCTGTTACCGCAAAGAATGTCCAAGAGACTTTGGCTTTGGCGAATGATGCACCGCCGAGTCGCTTAGCTATTTTGTTGACCGAAGAAATTGCTCCTGCGCATACTGCCGTACCAGCGGATTTTATCCAATTGCTAACAAGAGTGCAGAGCGCTGGCGCACCAAGAGTTTCCGCTGTTTTGCAAGAGTGGCTCGATAATATTTATATCGCCGATAGCCTCGAAGATGCCTTACATCGTCGTGAAAAATTACCAGCAGGCGGGGCATTTGTAACTCAGCAGGGCCATTTGGTCAGCCGTGTTGGTGTGCAGTTATATGCTGCCGACTCTGAACAAGCTGGAATGTTGGCGCGCGCTCAAGAAATGGAAGGTCTTGAGAAGCAGTTGCGTGCACAGCGCTTAATCCAGAGCGAGTTACAAGGTGAGTTAGATCAATGCATCGCGAATTATCAGGCTGCGCATCAAGCCGCAGAGCAAACTCGCATTAACGCAGAGCATGCTGTTCAAGAAGTTCATGGTTTTGAAGTAGAGAAAATGCAACTGACTCAGGCTGAAGAGCAATATAGCCAACGTGCTGCACAAATTCAGGGAGAGTTGGGTGAGTTGCGCGAGCAGATGGAGCAACTGACTATTACTCGGGAACAATCCTCATCCGAGTTACTTGAGTCAGAAGAATTAAAAAATGGCTTACAAGAAAATCTAGCGCTTGCCCAGGAAAAGCTGGAGCTTGCAACACAGGAGCGCGATCGTTTGCGTGAATCCTTGCGAGTGGCTGAAATGTCAGCGCAAGAAGCCGCTTTCGCTACTCGCTCATTACAACAACGCATTGCCGATTTGCAGCGTGATCAGAGTACTGCCCGTACACAGATCATGGAAATTCAGGATAAGCACGCTCTTGCTGAGCAAGAACTTGAAACATTAAGTGACGAAGAGGCCCAAGATAAATTGCAGGGCCTATTACTTGCTCGCAGTGCCCGTGAAGCTTCCTTGGCTAATGCTCGGACAGAGCAGGATGCCCTATTACATCAGTTGCGTGAGGCTGATGAGGTCCGCATGCAAATTGAACGTAGTTTGCAGCCAATGCGCGATAAAGTGGTTGATTTACAGTTGCGCGAACAGGCTGCTCGTTTGAACTTTGAGCAGTTTGCAACCTTATTGTCTGACGCAGAGGCTGACTTAACTGCCCTAGAGGCGAACTTCAGCGCCGACTTAAAGGTGGGTGCATTGCAGACCGATGTGAATCGCTTGAATGCTGAGATCCAATCATTGGGCCCAGTCAATATGGCTGCTTTGGATGAGTTAGCAAGCTCTCGCGAACGTAAGCAATTTTTAGACGCTCAGTCTGCAGACTTAAATGAAGCAATGCAGACATTAACGGATGCGATTGCCAAGATTGATGCTGAGACCCGTGATTTATTGCAGGGTACTTTTGATCAGGTGAATTTACATTTTGGCAAGTTATTCCCTGAGCTCTTTGGTGGTGGTCACGCTGAATTGGTGATGACTGGCGAAGAGATTTTGGATGCTGGCGTACAGGTGATGGCGCAACCTCCAGGCAAGAAAAATAGCTCTATTTATCTCCTCTCGGGTGGTGAGAAAGCTTTGACTGCAATTGCTTTGGTGTTCTCCCTCTTCCTCCTAAATCCAGCTCCATTCTGCTTATTGGATGAGGTTGACGCACCATTGGATGATGCAAATACCTTGCGCTATGCCCAGTTAGTCGCCAAAATGTCTGATAAGACGCAGTTTTTGTTTATTTCGCATAACAAGATCACTATGGAAATTGCCAATCAGTTAATCGGTGTCACCATGCAGGAGCAGGGTGTTTCCCGAATTGTGGCGGTCGATATTTCTTCTGCGGTATCGATGGTGGAGGCCGCTTAAGTGCCATTAGAGCAAATCATGACAACCCTAGATTTGTCTGAGTTGCAATTAGCGCTTGCTGCCATTGGCTTACTGATTTTGTTAGCCGTTGCGGTTTTAAATTTGAAATACGCCCGCGCTCGCCGCAAAGCAGGAGAGGAGCAAAACCTTTCTCGGGACGAGTATTTTGTTCGGGAGCCAAGTTTCGGCGGGGCTTCTACCGCTGATTCGCAATCGCGAATGGAGCCCGGTTTCGTGACAGCCCTTAAGCCAGCTATTCTTCCTGTGCAAAAGCAAGTTATTGACCCTCGCATTGATTGCGTGATTACCTTGCGTTTTGATGAGCCAATTAGTGGGTCTGAAATCCTGCACGAACTCAATGCTTGGACCAGTCTGGATGGGCAGACCAATACAAAGTGGATGTGCGAAGGCTTAAATGCGGATGTAGATGCCGCGGAAGACTGGGAAGAGTTGCGTGAAAGTGCTTCTTATGCTGAATTGCAGTTAGCTATTCAATTGGCTAGCCGTCTTGGTCCCATTGGCGTTTTAGAGTTATCTGATTTTTGCTCCCGCGCCCAAGTGCTTGCCGAAACGCTAGGTTCGCAAATCGATATGCCGAGCGTCAATACGATGCTTGATGGTGCAAAAGAGTTGGATGTGATGGCTGCTGAAAGCGACATCCAGTTAAGCATCAACATTTTGTTTGATGAGAAGCTATCTTGGTCGGTGCTACAGGCGTTTATGTTGCATAGAGGATTTCAACTTGCCCCAAATGGTAGACAGTTTAATTTCTTCGGTAACGATCAATTCTTGTTTAATAGCGCCGATCTAGATCCCAGCGCCTCTGTTACCCAGTTGACTTTACTCTTGGAAGTGCCTCTAGTGGATCACGCGCAACGCCCATTCGAGAGAATGCTGGGCGAAGGCTTTGAAATTGCCCAATCGCTTCATGGTCGTTTGGTTGATGACAATGGTATTAATCTGACAGAGGCTGCGGTAGTGAGTATTCGTCAGCATTTGGATGTTTTGTATGCCAATCTTGAGCGAAGTGGCGTTGCCGCTGGCTCTTCTACCGCAAGTCGATTGTTTAGTTAAGGAAGTGCTTTGCAGTCCTCCAGTCCGACACATTTAGCGGATCGTTACGCGTTCTTGCAAGAAGAGCTGGCTCGTTTAGAGCATGCCTACTATGTACTTGATACACCCTTGCTGCCAGATATCGAATATGACCGTCTCTATCGAGAGATGCTTGAGATAGAAATTGCCCACCCGGAGTGGGTTACTGCTGATTCTTTATCGCAGCGGGTAGGCGGGAGCGCTCTCAAAGAATTTGATTCTGTTGAGCATGCTGTGCCAATGCTATCCCTTAATAATGCTTTTGAGGATGCTGAACTCGTTGCTTTTGATCGCCGTTGCCGAGAAGGTCTACACCTTAGTCAAGTTGACTATGCGGGTGAGTTAAAGTTTGATGGACTGGCAATTTCTTTGCGTTATGAAAATGGTTCTTTAGTTAGGGCTGCTACTCGTGGCGATGGAGCCTTTGGGGAGGATGTAACCTCTAATATCAAAACCATTCGAGCAATTCCCTTAAAGTTATTGGGAAAAAATATTCCTACGGTATTGGAAGTGCGCGGCGAAGTCTTTATGTATCTTAAAGACTTTCAGAAGATGAATCAACGGGCTGCAGCCTTTGGCGAAAAGGAATTTGCTAATCCTCGTAATGCCGCAGCCGGTAGTTTGCGTCAGTTAGATTCTAAGATTACAGCTAAAAGACCACTTTCTTTCTTTGCCTATGGTCTTGGTGCGCTTGAGCCGCAATCTTGGTTGCCAAAAACGCATGAAGAATTACTTAATACTTATGCAGAATTGGGTCTGCCGGTTTGTGCGGAGCGCAGAGTCCTTCACTCTGTAGAAGATATCTTAGCCTTCTATAACGAGATCGGAGTCAAACGTGATTCTTTGTCATACGACATTGATGGAGTTGTCTACAAGGTCAACTCTTTTGCGGATCAAGCTAAATTAGGTTTTGTCTCAAGAGCCCCCCGATTTGCGCTAGCGCATAAATATCCTGCGCAAGAAGCGCTTACTACCGTTTTAGGAATAGATGTTCAGGTGGGTCGTACGGGTGCCATTACTCCGGTTGCAAGACTTTCTCCAGTTGAGGTCGGTGGCGTGACTGTAACGAATGCCACACTCCATAACGAGGACGAAGTTAAGCGCAAGGATGTGCGAATTGGGGATACAGTTTCAGTGCGCAGAGCTGGGGATGTTATTCCAGAGGTCGTTTCGGTAATTAAAGACCGAAGGCCAGCTGATGCAGCTGAATTTATCATGCCAAAAAACTGCCCAGTATGCGATTCTCATATTGAGCGTCTTGCTGATGAAGCGGTGGCACGTTGTAGCGGCGGACTCTTTTGTGGCGCTCAGCGCAAGCAAGCGCTAATTCACTTTGCCCATAGAAGGGCCTTAGATATTGAGGGCTTAGGCGAGAAGATTGTCGATCAATTGGTAGATCAAAACCTCGTCAGAACTCCTGCAGATCTTTATCGCCTAGGTTTTACCGCCTTGGCCAATTTAGAGCGTATGGGAGATAAATCTGCTGATAACCTGATTCAAGCGATTAACAAGTCCCGGAGTACCAGTCTTGCTAGATTTATTTTTGCGTTGGGTATTCGTCACGTGGGAGAAACTACCGCAAAAGACTTGGCCAACCATTATCAATCGATGCATGCCGTCATGAATGCCACCCTAGAGGATCTTTTAACGGTTAAGGATGTTGGTCCGGTAGTAGCTGACTCTATCGTTAGCTTTATGCAAGAAGCACACAACCGTGAGGTGATCGAACAACTCTTAGCTTCCGGTATGCAGCTATCTGTTGAAGAAAAAATCATAAGTGTCGCAGTAGTAGGAAAGACTTTTGTCCTGACGGGTACCTTTCCAACTATGACAAGAGATGAAGCAAAAGATCTATTAGAAAAAGCCGGTGCTAAAGTTGCTGGCTCCGTCTCAAAGAAGACGGACTATGTTGTTGCTGGATCGGATGCTGGTAGCAAGCTCACTAAGGCGCTAGAGCTGGGTATTGCCGTCATAGATGAAGTCGCGATGCTGGGGTTGCTCAAGTAGCGCTTAAGTTCCCAGCACTTCTAGCAATTCGGTTTCCAACTGGATTTGTAGCTTTGGATTCTTACTTAGATTTGCTGCATCCAATAGCAGTACGTCTTCAATGCGTTCACCCAAGGTATTGATTCTGGCTGTATGCAATGAAACTTGGTGCTTAGCTAATACTCGAGAGATGGCATAGAGCAATCCAGTACGGTCACTTGCAGATAAGGAAAGAGAGTAGTACTGACCTCGTTCATCAGGGGCGATATGAACGCGAGCCTGAATTGGGAAGCTTCGGGATTGTCTAGACAGGCGCCCCATACTTGGGTTGGGTAAAGCATTTCTACTTTGTAGAGCTTCAGTGAGTTCATATTCAACCAATTGAATCAGATCTCGATAGCTGCCACCTTCATCTACTAGATTACTGCCTGAGATTTGGAAGGTATCCAATGCGTAGCCATGGCGCGTCGTATGAATGCGGGCATCCCAAATAGAGAAGCCATGGCGCTCAAAATAAGCGCAAATACGAGCAAATAAATCTTCTTGGTCTTTGACGTATACGGCAATTTGTAAACCTTCGCCGATAGGGGAGAGGCGCACTCTGACAATCGGCGTTTCACTATCGACTTTATTGAAGAGATGACGCGTTAACCAAGCAATATCCCCAGCATCTTGCCTGAGAAAGAAGGCAACATCTAATTGCTTCCATAGCTGTTCATAGCTTGAATCTTCTATGCCATAAAGGCGTAGCTTGATACGAGATTCTTCCTGATGTTGCGCCAACTCTGATGATGCGTCAGGTTTAGCGCCACCCAACACTCTGAGTGTTGCCCGATAAAGGTCTTCTAGTAGTTTGCCCTTCCAGGCATTCCACACTTTAGGACTGGTGCCACGCACATCTGCTACGGTTAATAAGTACAGCGCAGTGAGGTGGCGCTCATCACCCACTTTTTTGGCGAAGGCCTTAATGACATCAGGGTCGGTAATATCTTGTTTCTGCGCCACTTGACTCATATTGAGGTGCTCAGATACTAGCCAGACCAATAATTCAGTATCGACCTTATCAATGCCATGCTCTCTTGCAAATTTGCGGGTATCCGCTTTACCTAGGACGGAGTGGTCGCCACCTCGACCTTTGGCAATATCGTGAAAGAGTGCAGCAATCACCAGCAGCCAAGGTTTTTCAAAGTGGGCAATGAGGCTACTGCAAAATGGAAACTCATGGGTGTGCTCAACCACCATAAAGCGCCGTATATTACGCAGCACCATCAAAATATGTTGGTCTACTGTGTATACGTGAAATAAGTCATGCTGCATCTGGCCGACAATTTTTCTAAATGCTGGTAAGTAGCGACCTAAAACGCTAGTGCGGTTCATTAAATGAAATGCGCGACTGACGCCTTCAGGTTGTTTTAGGAGCTCAATAAAGAGTGCTCTATTAACTGGGTCTGCGCGCCATTTGCTATCCATAGTCTGGCGTGCGTTGTAAAGCGCTCTAAAGATAGTGGCGGATAAGCTCTTTACATTCGCTGTTTGGGCAAAAGCTAGGAAGGTCCTAAGAATTTGTTCGGGATGTTTTTGATAAAGCTGAGGGTCAGTGATATCTAGCACGCCCTGGCGCTCAATAAAGAATTCATTTCCTTCGCCAGGGATTGGGCGGGTGGTTTTAGATTCCTGTGGGAAGAGCAGTGCCTCAATATTCTGTAGCAGCACATCATTTAATTGGGCAACTGCTTTTGCGGCCCAATAGTAGCGCCGCATGATGGCCTCGCTTGCAAGTCGATTGGACTCTTCAGTAACGCCCATAACCTTCGCTAATGGTGCTTGAAGGTCAAAAGCCAAAACATCCTGTCTGCGACCAGCAAGTAAATGCAAATTAGCTCTCAGAGTTTCCAGGAATCTTTGGTTGCGGTTAAGCTCAGTTAATTCACGTTTTGTTAGAAGCCCTGCTTGATGCAAATCCTTAAAGGTATTGCCCAGTAATGCTGCTTTACTGACCCAAGCAATTACCTGGAGATCACGCAAACCGCCAGGACTCTCTTTGCAGTTAGGTTCCAATGAATAAGGGGTGTCCTGATACTTGTAGTGACGTTGAATTTGCTCAGCCAGCTTAGCCTGGAAAAAGGTTTTTGGATCAAGCGAGCCTTCAAATGTTTTTGCAAAGTCAGTAAACAGTATTTTTTTTCCGCCAATCAGGCGAGCTTCCAGTAGTGAAGTGCGAACTGTGATGTCTTGTTCTGCCTCACTGATGCATTCGGCTACTGTCCTGACAGAGGAGCCAATCTCTAAGCCTGTATCCCAGCAATGTGCAACGAATTTTTCAATCTTGCTAGACAGGACTTCTTCGATGAGTTTTTTGTTGTCCGGAAGTAAAATTAAAATATCAATATCAGAAAATGGGAACAAAGCCCCCCTACCAAAACCGCCAACTGCAACCAAAGTTGCTTCATTATTTAAGTCGCATGAGCTCCACAAGCTCATCAAAAGCTGATCGCTTAATTTACTTAGTTGCTTTGTCAGTTTCGTAACTGATTGATGCTCACGAAATTCTGCATAAGCAATCTCACGTGCAGAACGCAAGCTTTTTGCATCGGTAATTGGTGACAAGGGCTGCGCTTCCTTGGTCATATGGTTAAGTGCTTGCGGGGGTGGGTCTAAATGAAAGACCTGCAACGCAATCTGGCGGAGGGTTGCTACCCTCGGACCATGTGAGAACTTCTACCCCTGTAGCCGTGACTAAAAGGGTATGCTCCCATTGCGCAGAAAGGCTGCGATCTTTTGTTTTGACTGTCCATTGATCTGGCATGGTGCGGATTTCGCGGCGTCCAGCATTAATCATTGGCTCAATCGTAAAGGTCATGCCTACCTCCAGTTTTTCACCGGTACCAGGACGCCCGTAATGCAGGATTTGTGGGTCTTGATGAAATACTTTGCCAATGCCATGACCGCAATATTCGCGTACGATGGAATAACCTGCTTTTTCAGCATGCGTCTGAATGACATGGCCAATATCGCCGAGCGAAGCGCCTGGTTTAACTTGAGCAATTCCAAGCCAGAGACATTCAAACGTAATTTGAGTCAAGCGCTTTGCCATAACAGAAACTTCGCCGACCATAAACATTCGACTGGTATCACCGTAATAACCGTCAGGTGTAATCACGGTGATATCTAGGTTTACGACATCGCCTGCCTTCAGAATCTTTTCCCCGGGAATGCCGTGACAAATCACATCATTGACTGATGTACAAATGGAGGCCGGGAAAGGTGGGTAGCCAGGCGGTTGGTAGTTGAGTGGAGCAGGAATGGTTTTCTGGACGTTTACCATGTACTCATGGCAGATACGGTCTAACTCACCGGTGCTCACCCCTGGCCTTACATGGGGTGCTACGTGATCAATGACTTCGCTGGCTAAGCGGCCAGCTTCGCGCATCCCTTGGATGTCTTTTTCTGCGGTAAATACACTATTCATGCCTTGATTATCAACGACTTGGCATATTTCAGTTGATGACTAATGCCTAATTTTTAAGCATATTACTCATTTTGGTGCGTAGCTCAATTCAAAACTAGAGGGCTGAGGGCGGCTCAAGCTAGCTAGGTGATTGATATTTAAGCTATAATTTGGACATCAGGTCTATTTTTGGCTTGAAATCGCGAGTTGGACCTTCCAGGGTGGCACTTTTTAGTGCAGCTAGGATCCAACTTTAGAACACAACCCTTAGGAGAAGTTATGTCAGTAACTATGCGTCAAATGCTAGAAGCCGGTTGCCATTTTGGTCACCAAACCCGTTTCTGGTCACCAAAGATGGCCCCTTATATTTTCGGTCATCGCAACAAAATCCACATCATCAACTTGGAAAAGACATTGCCAATGTTTCAGGATGCCCTGAAATTTGCAAAGCAAGTTGCTGCTAATCGTGGCACGATTTTATTTGTTGGTACAAAGCGTCAATCACGCGAAATCATCGCTGAAGAAGCTGCTCGTGCCGGCATGCCCTACATTGACAGTCGTTGGTTGGGCGGTACGCTCACCAATTTCAAGACCGTTAAAGGTTCGCTAAAGCGCTTAAAAGATATGGCAGTTGCTAAAGAAGCTGGCGACTGGGAAAAGCTTTCCAAAAAAGAAGCTTTGACCAATGATCGCGACCTCGATAAATTACAAAAAGCACTTGGCGGTATTCAAGATTTAAATGGCGTTCCTGATGCAATTTTTGTCGTGGATGTCGGTTATCACAAAATTGCAATTACCGAAGCCAATAAGCTTGGTATTCCAGTGATCGCTGTAGTTGATACCAATCACTCGCCAGAAGGCATTGATTACATCATCCCTGGTAACGATGACTCCAGTAAGGCTGTTCTTCTCTACGCTCGCGGTATTGCTGATGCGATTCTCGAAGGCAAAGCGAACTCCGTTCAAGAAATCTTGACTGCTGTTAAAGAAGGTGAAGAAGAGTTTGTTGAAGAAGGGAAAGCTGAATAATGGCCGCTATTACCGCTGCAATGGTTGGCGAGTTACGCGCCAAAACTGATGCTCCGATGATGGAGTGCAAAAAAGCTTTGACCGAGGCCGATGGTGATATGGCTAGAGCAGAAGAGATTCTGCGTGTAAAGCTAGGTAGTAAGGCTGGTAAAGCCGCTTCTCGTGTAACTGCTGAAGGTATTGTTGCTTCATTTATTAGCGGCACTACTGGTGCATTGCTCGAAGTGAACTGCGAAACTGATTTCGTTTCCAAGAACGATGACTTTTTGGCATTTACAAACGAGTGCGTGAAATTGGTTACTGAAAAGAGTCCAGTGGATGTTGCTGCTTTACTTGCCTTGCCTATGAACGGCTCTACTGTTGATGCAGTGCGTACTGCCTTGATCGGTAAGATTGGTGAAAACATCATGCCGCGTCGCTTTAAGCGCTTTATGGGCGACAGTAAGTTGGTCTCCTATCTCCACGGTACTCGTATTGGTGTAATGGTTGAATTTGAGGGTGATGAGATTGCCGCTAAAGACGTAGCAATGCATATTGCGGCAATGAAGCCAGTAGCTCTATCAATGGCTGATGTTCCTGCTGAATCTATTGCTATTGAACGTAGTGTTGCTGTTCAGAAGGCTGCTGAATCTGGCAAGCCACCTGAAATCGTTGAAAAAATGGTTGAAGGTTCTATTCAGAAGTACCTCAAGGAGGTCTCTTTATTGAACCAAACCTTTGTTAAAAACGATAAACAAACTGTTGAGCAAATGCTCAAGGCTGCGAATACAACAATCAAAGGTTTCACGATGTTTGTTGTAGGTGAGGGCATTGAGAAGCGTCAGGATGACTTTGCGGCTGAAGTAGCGGCTCAGGTAGCTGCCGCTAAAGCAACTGCTTAAGCGATTAGCCAGGGTAACCCTGGTATCTGTCATGCTCAAAAGGGCATAGAAACCTTGGTTTCTATGCCCTTTTGTTTTATCTGGCTTAAGACCTTTATAATTCGCCAAAGATATTAAAAAAGTACTTAAAGATCAATAAGCTAAGTAGTGAAGTTACTTGGCAAATTACGGAAAACGGAAAATAATGCCAGCCTACAAACGAGTCCTACTGAAGCTATCTGGTGAAGCCCTTATGGGGGATGATGCTTTTGGCATTAATCCAATAACGATCGATTCCATGGTTGCCGAAATAGCGCAAGTGGTCAACAGCGGTGTTGAGCTTGCTATTGTCATTGGCGGCGGTAATATTTTCCGCGGTGTAGCGGGTGGTGCAGCAGGAATGGATCGCGCAACTGCAGATTACATGGGAATGCTTGCAACGATGATGAATTCCTTGGCACTGCAGGATGCTCTGCGTCAAAAGGGTGTTGAAGCAAGAGTTCAATCGGCTATTCGTATGGACCAAGTAGTTGAGCCCTACATTCGTCCGCGCGCTATTCGTGCGATGAGCGAGGGCAAAGTAGTTATTTTTGCGGCTGGCACCGGCAACCCGTTCTTCACAACCGATACTGCTGCTGCCTTGCGTGGTGCTGAGATGGGGGTGGAAATTATGTTGAAAGCAACCAAAGTCGATGGTATTTATAGTGCTGATCCTGTGAAAGATCCTAGCGCGACTTTATATAAGACCATTACGTTCGACGAGGCTTTAATTAAAAACTTACAAGTTATGGATGCCACTGCATTTGCTTTGTGCCGTGATCGTAAGCTACCAATCAAAGTATTTTCAATTCTTAAGCCGGGCGCGTTAATGCGCGTGGTTCAGGGTGAGCCTGAGGGCACACTAGTACACGTTTAATAGGAGGCTTGATGTCTGCAGCAGAAATTAAAACCACTACCGATCAAAAGATGCAAAAGTCTCTTGATGCCTTAAAAACCAATTTAGCAAAGATTCGTTCTGGTCGTGCTAACCCGGGAATTCTGGAGCATATTCAAGTGGATTATTACGGCAACCCAACACCGTTGAGCCAGGTTGCCAGTTTAGGATTGGCGGATGCTCGCACGATTAACGTTCAACCATTTGAAAAGACAATGGTGGCAGCGATTGAAAAGGCAATCCGTGACTCTGACTTGGGGCTAAATCCCGCCTCTCAAGGTACCATCATACGCGTACCAATGCCTGCCTTAACAGAAGAGCGTCGCCGTGATTTAACTAAAGTAGTTAAAAACGAAGGTGAAGAAACAAAAATTGCTGTGCGTAATTTGCGCCGCGATGCCAATGAGCATTTAAAGCGTCTCACTAAAGAGAAAGAAATTTCGGAAGATGAAGAGCGTCGTGCTACTGATGAAATCCAAAAGATGACTGATAAGGCCGTCATCGATGTTGATAAGATCATTGCCGAAAAAGAAAAAGAGATCATGACGGTTTAGTAACCCGATTGACTGAATTCTTTTTAATCTGTTTTTATGACCTTGCACACTAGCTCTACTTTAGTTGTCCCCGAAGTAAGTGCTATCCCTCGCCATGTGGCAATCATCATGGATGGCAATGGACGCTGGGCAAGTAAGCGCCATATGCCGCGAGTAGCTGGGCATTCAGAGGGATTGGGCGCGGTTAGAAAAATCGTCCAAGAGTGCCGTCGTATTGGCGTCGAGTATTTGACTGTGTTTGCTTTTAGCTCAGAGAACTGGCGCCGCCCACCAGAGGAGGTGGGTTTTTTAATGAAGCTATTTCTCAAATCACTTAAGGGTGAAGTATCCCGTCTTGCTGAAAACGACATTGCTCTTCGCCTAATTGGTGATTTAAGTCGCTTTGATGTAGCCATTCAGGAGATGGTGCAGTTTTCTGAGGAGAAGACTGCCGACTGCAAGAGTTTAACTTTTACCATTGCGGCAAATTACGGCGGTCGCTGGGATATTTTGCAGGCGATGCGTCGCTGCTTAGATGCAAATCCAAACTTGAGATCCGAGCAGATTACCGAAGAGTTGCTGCAACCATACTTAGCCATGGCTTATGCTCCAGAACCGGATTTATTTATTCGAACCGGCGGAGAGCAGCGGGTTAGTAACTTTTTGTTGTGGCAGTTGGCGTATAGCGAACTCTACTTTACTGATGTATTGTGGCCTGATTTTGATGAAGCGCAATTACATAAAGCTTTTGAATGGTTTGGTCAGCGCGAACGTCGTTTTGGTCGCACAAGTGCTCAGCTTGCTTCGCAGGCAATGAGTGATGCAGTTTGATCAGACATCCGGTAACCCAATGCTAAAAACCCGAATTTTTACCGCCCTCGTTCTTTTGGCGGTGCTGTTACCTATTTTATTTTTACTCCCAGGAATTTACTTAAGCGGTTTTTTTCTTCTGGTAGTGTTGCTAGCTGCATGGGAGTGGAGCCGTTTGATTGCTCCTGGCTCACAACTTGGTGCCATCCTATATTCCACATTTTGCTTGCTTATCATCTTGGGTTTGCTGGCTCTGAATCGGTCCGAGTGGCAGTTTGCTTTACTCGCCATGGCTGTCCTGTTTTGGTTCTTCAATGCCCCTTTTATTTTGGCGAGAGGCTTAAATCTATCGCTTGATAAATGGCGTTACTTCTATTCTATTTTGGGATTTATTTTGCTGCCGGCAACCTGGTTTGCTTTGATTTTTTTGCGTGAGATTGGCCTAAGCTTTCTTTTGTCGACGATGGTCATGGTGTGGATTGCTGATATCGGCGCTTACTTTATGGGTAAAGCTTTTGGTAAGCATCGTTTGGCAGCACAAATTAGCCCTGGTAAATCTATTGAGGGCGCTTTAGGTGGTCTCTTGCTTTGTTATGTATACGCAGTTGTATGTGTTTTTTATTTACCATTGGATGCCACATTATTTGGCTCTTGGGCAATGCGTTACGGCTGGTTGCCAATGCTGCTAATGGTGACAGTCTTAACAGCTTTTAGTATCTTTGGTGACTTATTCGAGTCTCAGCTAAAACGCTTGGCTGGTGTAAAAGACAGCAGTCACCTGTTGCCTGGTCATGGTGGTGTTTTGGACCGCGTCGATGCATTGCTGCCCGTCATGCCAATTGCTGCGTTGCTTGCGGGACTAGTCTAATGTCATTGAGGCGGGTTGCGATTCTAGGTTCCACAGGATCGATTGGCATCAATACGCTTGATGTCATTCGTGCGCATCCAGAGCGCTTTAAAGTCGTTGCGCTGACTGCTAACAAACAAATAGATCGTCTGGCGGAGCAATGCATAGAATTTAATCCGACTATTGCGGTTGTTGGTGATGCAGCTGGTGCCTCACGCCTGCGCACGGCTCTTCAGGAAAAAAGGATTGCTACACAGGTGTTATGTGGCTCCGAATCCTTGGTAAGCGCTGTGACGCAATCAGATTGCGATACGGTCATGGCTGCTATTGTTGGCGCTGCTGGTTTAGTGCCCGCCTTGGCGGCAGCCAAATCGGGCAAGCGGGTATTGTTGGCAAATAAAGAAGCGCTAGTAATGTCTGGCGATTTATTTATGCAGGCAATGCAATCGGGCGGCGGCGAGTTGCTCCCAATCGATAGCGAACATAATGCAATCTTTCAGTGCCTTCCACAGCAATTTACTAAAGCACCCCACGATTACTTAGGTGTTGAAGAATTATGGCTAACTGCTTCTGGCGGGCCATTTAGAGATACGGCAATGAGTGAACTTTCATCGATTACACCCGATCAAGCTTGCGCCCATCCGAATTGGGTGATGGGTAGAAAGATCTCGGTCGATTCGGCAACGATGATGAATAAAGGGCTTGAGGTCATCGAAGCATTTTGGTTATTTGGGTTGCCACTAGAAAAAATTAAGGTACTTATTCATCCTCAGAGTGTTGTGCACTCGATGGTACTTTATCGCGACGGATCTGTGATCTCTCAAATGGGGCAGCCGGATATGAGAACGCCGATTGCTTATGGCTTAGCATGGCCGGAGCGGATCCATGCTGGGGTTGGTCCTTTGAATTTGACGCAACTAGCTGCACTGAGTTTTGCTGAGCCAGATCTAACACGCTTCCCCTGTTTGGCTTTGGCCTTTTCAGCGGCGAATACCGGTGGGACAGCGCCCACGATCTTAAATGCTGCTAACGAAATTGCAGTGGCAGCATTTTTAGATGCAGGCTTGCCTTATTTGCGAATTCCAGAAGTGGTAGAAAAGACCCTTAATCACATCTCGTCGGTTTCAGCAAGCTCGCTTGAACTTATTCTCGATGTTGATGCTAAAGCTCGTCACGTTGCCAGCAATATTATTCGTCAGATGAATCATTAGTGGCATGAATCCTCTGCAAACTCTGATTACATTAGCCGCCTTTTTGCTGACTCTCGGCGTACTAGTTAGTTTTCACGAGTTTGGCCATTTCTTAGTGGCTCGCCTTTGCGGGGTTCGTGTTCTGCGATTTGCTCTTGGGTTTGGCAAACCACTTTTTACTTACGTAGCGCGCAATCGAACAGAGTGGGTTGTGGCGACCATTCCATTGGGTGGGTACGTTAAGCTATTAGATGGGCGGGATATTGAGCAGCGGATTTCAGAGTCGGAGCGGTTTGAAGCCTTCGATGCTAAACCGCTCTGGCAACGTTCATTGATTGTTGCTGCTGGACCATTAGCAAATTTTATTTTGGCAGTGGCCTTATTTGCCATTATTTATATAAGCGGGGTAGCTCAATTGCCCGCACGCCTTGATGCCCCTCCTGAAACTTCCTTGGCAGCCGACCTCGGCGTGATTGCTGGTGATCAGGTGGTCGGCTGGAAGTCTATTCCCGATGGCTCTGAAAATGCCCTGAATGCCGAAGGTTTTGACGCGATTCCCAGTTGGAATATCCTGCGCTGGAAGTTGCTTGATGCTGTTACTGGGAGGGAGGGGTTTGTTTTGGAGTTACGCAACCCGTCAGGCGGCCATTCTTTTAAGGTCTTTAAAGGTGTTGATTTGCCTCAAATCAGCCCTGAATCAGACCCTTTTATGGCCTTGGGGGTGCGCCCTCTGCCAAGTCCTCAAAGTGAGTGGCTAAAGCTTCAGCTGGGGCCTTTGGACGCCCTTGTTTATGCATCTGAGCGAGTCTGGTTGATTACCAAAGTCTCTACCCGCCTGATGTTGGGTTTATTCACCGGAAATACCTCCCTGAAACAGTTGGGCGGCCCTTTAAGTATTGCTGATATGGCGGGCAAGTCTGCGCAGATTGGCTGGCAGCCGTTTTTAGCCTTTTTAGCACTTATGAGTATTAGTATCGGCCTGCTCAATCTAGTGCCGTTACCGATGTTAGATGGGGGTCAGCTCCTGTATGATGCATGGGAGTTGGTTGCCGGTAAGCGAATTTCGGTTTCAATGCAAGAGCAGCTCCAAAAAGTGGGCTTTTTCTTGTTGATTTCACTTTCTCTGCTGGCCTTGTTTAATGATTTACAACGCTATCTTTCGCCTTGAATTTTTTGACCTCAATACCTCGCCTTTTTGTTCGATTTCTTGCGCAAGTGATCCTGATTGCTGCCGCTGGATTTTTTGTAAACGCACATGCGGCTGATTCTTTCGTTATTAAAGATATTCGCATTGAAGGCTTGCAGCGGGTAGAGCCTGGAACTGTATTTAGTTATTTACCTGTTCAGGTAGGCGATACATTTACAGAAGAGAAGGGTGCTGAAGCAATTAAAGCTTTGTATGGCACTGGCTTTTTTAGAGATGTACAAATTCAAGCTCAAGGGGATGTCTTAATTGTGATCGTCGATGAGCGACCAACCATTTCGCGTATCGAGTTCACGGGGATGAAAGAGTTTGATCAGGAGATTGTGCGTAAATCCCTGAAGGCGGTTGGGGTTGCAGAAGCCCGCTTTTACGATAAAGCGTTGATCGATAAGGCCGAACAAGAGTTAAAGCGTCAATATATTGGTAAGGGTATGTATGCCGCCGAGGTTGTGGCAACCGTCACCCCGGTAGAGCGTAATCAGGTTGCGATTTACTTCAACATTGATGAGGGTCCTGTTGCCAAAATCCAAGAAATTAATTTCATTGGAAATAAGGAATTTAGTGAAAGCACTTTGCTAGGCGAGATGCAGCTCAAAACGGGTGGCTGGTTATCTTGGTATAGCAAAGACAATTTGTACTCCAAGCAAAAGTTAACGGCCGATCTTGAGACCATTCGATCTTATTACCTCAATCGCGGTTATTTAGAGTTTGTTATTGAATCGACTCAGGTATCTATCACGCCTGATAAAAAAGGGATTTATCTCACAATTAGTATTCGTGAAGGACAGAAATTTACCGTTAAAAATGTTCGTCTAGCTGGTGAGTTACTGGGCAAGGAAGCTGAGTTAATGCAGTTGATTACTCTCAAGCCTGGCGATACTTTTTCCTCGGCAGAGTTGACGAAGAGTACCAAGGCTATTGCTGAGATCTTAGGTTCCTATGGTTATGCATTTGCCACCATTAATCCGCAGCCTGATATTCGTCGTGAATTAAGTGAGGTTGACTTAACCTTGGTGGTTGATCCAGGTCGTCGAGTGTATGTTCGTCAGGTTGCTATTAGTGGCAATGCTAAAACGCGCGATATGGTGATTCGTCGCGAGATGCGTCAGTTTGAGAGCTCTTGGTTCGATAGCGACAAGATTGAGCTGTCTAAAAAACGTCTGGGTCGATTGGGTTACTTTACTGAAACCGACGTTACAACTCAAGATGTCCCAGGGTCGCCAGACCAGGTGGATGTTAACGTTGCTGTAAAAGAAAAGCCCACTGGGGCAGTGACGATTGGCGCTGGCTTTTCCTCGACCGAGAAGGTAATTCTCTCTGCCGGTATTAATCAGGATAATGCCTTTGGTACCGGTACTGCGATTGGTTTAAATGCCTCGCTCGGTAAGATCAATCAAAACTTAACCCTGTCTCAGTACGACCCTTACTTCACTGAGGATGGCATCAGTCGTTACACTGATTTGTACTACCGTTCATCCAAGCCTTTGTACTATGTTGGCGACCCTGATTACCAAATTAAGTCTGTTGGCTCGAACATAAAATTTGGTGTTCCCTATACCGAGGTTGACCGGGTTTTCTTTGGATCAGGTATTGAAGCTTTTAGGATATCGACAACTGCAAATACCCCAACGCCATACCTCAACTATGCGCAAAATTACGGTATCGCAGCGCCTGGTTACCCTGCAACATTAACTACCTACAACGTTCCCTTGACGGTAGGGTGGTCACGCGATGGCCGAGATAGTTCTTTGATTCCATCTGACGGTTCTTTGCAGCAACTTTCCGGAGAGGTTGGGACCCCGGTTGGAAATATGACTTTTTACCGTTTGTATGGGCAGTACCAAAAGTACCATTCATTCTCCAAGGGTAATATCCTGTCATTCAATGGCGAGCTGGGTTATGGCGAGGCATATGGCAGCAATCCTTTCCCAATCACTAAAAACTACTATGTAGGTGGTATCGGTTCTGTGCGTGGATATGCGCCAGGCTCATTGGGCCCCCAATACTTCAATACCAATACAGGCACTTATCAGCCAACTGGCGGGCAATCCAAAATTGTGACCAACGTCGAATACACCTTCCCCGTGCCGGGTTCCGGGGTTGATAAAACCTTGCGTCTTTTCACTTTTGTGGATGGCGGTAATGCGTTTGGCACGAATATCAACCTAGTTTTGAAGTATTCCTACGGCTTGGGTTTATCATGGATATCACCACTGGGTCCGCTAAAATTCAGCTACGGTATACCGGTCAAGTCTCAGCCAACGGATAATATCCAGCGTTTGCAGTTCCAGGTAGGTACGGCGTTTTAATTGTTTAAGGAAAGTTTTATGAAGCTTTGTTTCTCTTCTAAATGGGTTCAATTGGGCATCGTTGCTTGCGCATCAGCCATCTCTTTACCTCAGGTGTTTGCCCAAGATACTGGCACACGTGTTGCTGTTGTGAATTCTGAAAAAGTCTTTAATGAATCTAACCTTGCCAAGGCAATGCAAACACGCTTGCAAAATGAATTCACAAAGCGCCAAAATGATTTGCGTGACAGCGCACAAAAAATTAAGTCTGCCGCTGAAAAGTTAGACCGTGATGGTGCGGTTATGAATGAGGCTGAACGCATTCGTCGTCAACGCGAGTTAGCCGACCAAGATCGCGAATTACAGCGTAAGCAACGTGAATTTACTGAAGACTTAAATCAGCGCACATTTGAAGAGCGTGCCAAGATTGCTGAGAAGGCAAATTCCGTGCTGAAACAAATCGCTGAACAAAGAAAGATTGATGTCATTGTTCAAGAAGCTGCTTATGTTAGCCCTAAAGCTGACGTAACGGACGATGTCATCAAGGCCCTCAATAGTCTTAAGTAAGTTCTATGCCCACCGCCATCGAGCTGGCCGAACAGTTTCAAGTAAGCTTGGTGGGGGGTAGCTCCCACGCGTTTCTTGGCCTCGCTCCTTTGGAGCGAGCGCAGTCAAATCAAATTTCATTCCTTTCAAACCCGTTGTATCGCCAACAGGCAAGCGACAGCGATGCAGGCGCACTCATCGTAAGTAAAGCAGATTTAGAGTTTTTGCAAGCCCATCCCGGCAAAAATTCTGCACAGCGAGCATATTTTGTTTCTCATAATCCCTATGCAACTTTTGCAAGGATGGCGCAGCACTTTGCTAAAACAAGTGCCCCAACTTATGCTCCTGGAATACATCCTAGTGCTGTCATAGATTCAACAGCAGTCATTCCCGCTTCTTGCCACATTGGACCGTTTGTACAAATTGGAGCTGGCGTCCAGTTAGGTGAGCGTGTGGTTGTTTTGGGTAATACTGTTATCGGCAGAGATAGTCTGATTGGTGAAGATACCTTGCTTTATCCATCCATTTCTATTTATTACGCGACCAAAATTGGTAAGCGTTGCATTATCCATAGCGGTGCAGTGATTGGTGCGGATGGCTTTGGTTTTGCCCCTGATTTTTCTGCTGCTGGCGGTGAGTGGGTTAAGATTCCGCAAACTGGCAGGGTAGTGATCGGTAATGATGTAGAAATCGGAGCATCGACAACCATTGACCGTGGCGCCTTGAGTGACACTGAAGTTGGTTCAGGAACGAAGATTGATAATCAGGTACAAATTGCCCACAATGTTGTGATTGGTCAGTGCTGCGTAGTTGCTGGCTGCGCGGCTATCTCAGGCAGCACTAAGATTGGTAACTTCTGCATTATTGGCGGGGCGGCTAATTTTGCTGGTCACCTTACTATTGCCGACCGAACAACAGTTTCTGGTAATACCTCGATTATTCGCTCTATTACTGAGCCGGGACAGCATTTCACGGGTGTGTACCCATCGATGTTGCATGGCGCTTGGGAGAAAAACGCAGCCATCTTGCGTGGCCTAGATAAAATACGGCAACGCTTACGTTTGCTAGATAAGAAGTAAGTAATGGGTCTTAGACTCTTAATCAACCAGTTTATTAAATATTTTTTGCGGATCATCTTATGAGTACAAATATAGCTATTGATATCAATCAGATCATGAAGTTGTTGCCGCACCGTTATCCATTCTTGTTGGTTGATCGAGTGCTGGAATTTACTCCGAGACAAAGTATTACTGCGATTAAGAATGTCACGATTAATGAGCCGTTCTTTCAGGGGCACTTTCCAGATTTTCCAGTGATGCCCGGCGTCTTAATTATCGAAGCACTTGCACAAACCGCTGCTTTGCTAACCTTTACAGAATCAAAGGCAGATGATGCCGTTTATTACTTTGCAGGTATTGATGGCGCACGCTTTAAAAAGCCAGTACTTCCCGGGGATCAGTTGGTTATGGTTGCAACTTATCAGCGTGAAAAAGCAGGTATTTATAAGTTTCATGTAAAAGCAACGGTAGATGGTGAACTGGCTGCTGAAGCGGATATTACCTGTGCCGTGCGCTCGAAAGGCAACTAATGACTTTGATTCATGCATCCGCTGTAGTTGATAGCAAGGCAGAGTTGGCTAGCGATGTTATGGTCGGACCTTATTCTGTGATTGGCCCAAACGTCAAGATAGGGGCGGGCACTAAGATAGGGTCACACTCAGTGATCGAGGGTCACACAACTATCGGCAAGGAAAATACCTTTGCCCACTTTGCCGCAATTGGTGGCCCACCTCAGGATATGAAGTATCGCGGTGAGCCTACACAACTTATTATTGGCGATCGTAATACTGTCCGCGAGTTCACCACAATTCATACTGGCACAACTCAAGATGAGGGCATTACTCGGCTTGGTAACGATAACTGGATCATGGCTTATGTGCATATTGCCCATGATTGCCAAATTGGTAGCAACACTATTTTTGCAAGTAACGCGCAGATTGCTGGGCATGTTCGCGTGGATGATTGGGCAATTATGGGGGGCATGTCTGGTGTGCATCAATTTGTTCGGGTTGGTCAGCACGCCATGCTCGGTGGCGCTTCAGCTTTAGTGCAGGATGTTCCACCATTTGTGATGGCTGCGGGTGATAAAGCGTCCCCACACGGCATTAATGTGGAGGGCTTAAAGCGTCGGGGTTTTTCCAATGAGACTATTACCGCCTTGCGTCAAGCCTATAAAGTCCTTTACAAAGATAGCTTAAGTTTTGAAGAGGCAAAGGTGGAAATTCAGAAAATGGCTGCTGCTAGCGGATCTGACCTAGCTACCGCATCAAAATTGCAAGAGTTTCATGACTTTATCGCCGCCTCAACTCGCGGCATTATTCGATAACGATAGGTCACCTTGCCTAAATTAGCCTGCGTAGCTGGTGAACCTTCTGGCGATTTGCTGGCTGCCCCTGTATTAAGTGCCTTAAACCAAATCCCAGATATGTCTGGTTTAGAGGTATATGGCATTGGGGGTCCCCTAATGCAAGCGGAGGGGATGCGCTCTGCTTGGCCAATGGAAACCCTAAGCGTGCGTGGCTACGTTGAGGCTATTAAGCAGCTTCCAATGATTCTGAAGCTTCGTAAAGAGCTCATTGAGCATCTCCTCAATGAGGGTCGCCCAGATGTGTATTTGGGTATTGATGCGCCTGACTTTAATTTGGGGGTTGAACTCCAACTTCGCAAGGCAGGCATTCCGACCCTGCACTTGGTTTCACCTTCTATTTGGGCGTGGCGCGCAGGTCGGATCAAAAAAATTGCTCAGGCTGTTGAGCGCATGCTGTGCATTTTTCCATTCGAAACGGAAATCTATGATCGTGCTGGGGTTGCGGCTACCTATGTGGGTCATCCACTGGCAAGTGATATTCCTGCGGAGCCTAATTCTGCCAGTGCCAGAGAACGCATTGCTCGGACTCTAAAGATTGCTCCCTCTGATTTAGGTGGAAAGGTGATTGCAGTTTTGCCGGGAAGTCGAAGCTCAGAGATTGAGCACATTGCCCCAATCTTTTTTGACACTATCAAACTCTTAGCTGGGCGATTACGCGGAGAAAAATTGCAGTTTTTAATTCCGATTGCTGCGCCTCATTTACGTAAACCTCTTGAGCAGCTGTTAGAGCAAACGCATGAGCAGCAACCCGATATTCAGATTCACTTAATGGATGGCCAAGCTGATGTTGTTCTTGAAGCGGCTGATGTTGTCTTGATTGCAAGTGGCACCGCTACCTTGCAAGCAGCGCTTTGGAAAAAACCCATGGTAATTTCTTACAAGGTACCTTGGTTAACAGCGCAAATTATGAAGCGTCAAGGCTACTTACCTTATGTTGGTTTACCTAATATTTTGTCCGGGGAGTTTGTTGTGCCTGAGCTACTGCAGGATGAAGCTACCCCAGAAAAGCTGGCCAATGCGGTGTTAGATTGGCTTAACAGCCCAGTTAAGGTGAGCGAGCTCAAAGCGCGCTTTGCAAAAATGCATGAAACCTTGCGCCGCCCAACGGGCTTGCTAGTTGCTCAGGCAGTGGCCCAGACCATTCATGACCATCAATATCATCGCAACGCATGAGTGCCATTTGGATTTGTGGTGTAGATGAGGCTGGCCGAGGTCCCCTGGTTGGTGCTGTGGTTGCTGGTGCGGTAGTGCTAGATCCAAGCAATCCGATTGAAGGTTTAAAAGATTCAAAGAGGCTTACTCCAGCAAGAAGAGAGTATTTATTTGAGCAAATCATGCTTAAAGCAAAAGCCTGGGGTATTGGTGAAGCTAGCCCTGCGGAAATAGATCAGATCAATATACTGCAGGCAACAATGCTGGCAATGCAACGTGCGGTTGAGGATTTGACGGTTAGATTGGGTGTATGGCCTGATAAAGCACTCATTGATGGTAATCGTTGCCCTGATTTGCCGATTCCGATGGAGGCGATCGTCAAAGGTGATGCAAAGGAGCCGGCTATCTCAGCGGCATCTATTTTGGCAAAAGTCACGCGTGACCGGCAAATGGCAATCTTGCACGAGCGTTTTCCGCAGTATGGTTTTGCTCAACATATGGGTTATCCAACTGCCACTCATTTTGCCGCCCTAAAAGAATTTGGTGTTTGTGAAGAGCATCGCCGTAGTTTTTCTCCGGTGCGAAATGTTTTAGAGACAATGGCAAGATAAATGAAAACAGAGATCATCTCTTCAACAGAGAATTCATTATTTAAAGAGTTACGCCTTTTGCAGGCTACTGGTTCAAAAGGGCAGAAGGCACGGGCTTCTAGTGGTCAGGCGCTACTGGAGGGAATTCATCTTATTCAAACCTGGATTGGCGATCCAAATCTGAAGGTGTTACTGACTTCCGGAACTGGTTTAAAGAACCCAGAGATCGCTGAGGCAGTCTATTCGCATCTAGAGACATGCCCAGACACACGTTTATATCAATTGGATGTAGCTTTATGGGATGAATTGAGTGAGTTGGTGAATGCACCTCATATTGCAGGATTGCTCAAGCTCCCGCAGTCTTCTATCAATCCTCCCCAAGCTATTTCTACTTTGGCTGGTGATGTATTAATTTTGGATCGCATTCAAGATGCCGGTAATGTGGGATCAATTCTGCGGACTGCTGCGGCAGCTGGCTTTGCCCAAGTGATTGCAGTATCGGGTTGCGCACACCTTTGGTCAAACAAGGTATTACGCGCTGGCATGGGCGCACACCGTCTGCTAGACCTTTATGAGGGATGGTCAACCCAGCAAGTCTTGAGTGCAGTTACTGCCCCATTGATGGCTGCTACTGCAGATGGTGAAAGCGATCTCTACACTCTCACAAAAGAATTGATTCATCCGGTTGCCTGGCTGATGGGTAGCGAGGGACAGGGTGTATCTGAAGAATTTTTGGCACAGGCTAAAGGTGTAGCAATTCCTATTGACCCACGCGTTGAGTCGCTAAATGTCTCGACGGCGGCAGCTATATGTTTGTTTGAGACTGTGCGCGTAAGGCGCTAAACCGAGCCTTATCCCAAAATGGTTTTGTCGGATTTAATTGCCTGTAAAACTGTTGTGGCGATTTCCTCAATAGATTTGCTAGTAGTGACAACCCAGGGAATGGATTCTTTCTTCATCATTGCAGTAGCTTCATTGATTTCATAGCGGCAATTTTCAAGCTTGGCGTAGTTGCTTCCGGGGCGTCGCTCATTCCGAATTTGTGACAATCTTTCAGCGTCAATCATGAGGCCAAAGATTTTTGTGCGGTAGGGAATCAGGTCTTTGGGGAGTTGACCTCGCTCAAAGTCTTCCGGTATGAGGGGGTAGTTTGCCGCCTTCAGTCCATATTGCATGGCCAAGTAGAGACTGGTTGGTGTTTTACCTACTCGAGATATTCCTACGAGGATCACATCGGCTTCTGCCAAGTTTTTATTGGACTGACCATCGTCATGGGCTAGGGAGTAGTTAATTGCCTCAATACGGTCTCTATAGGCATCGGTATCCGCATTGTGGTGGAGCCGGTTCATGGCATGAGTAGATTTGATGCCTAAGGCATTTTCAAGTGGGGCCACAAAGGTTTGGAACATGTCCAAAATTAAGCCATTTGCTTTGCCTACAATGGCATTGAGTTCGGGATTCACCAAAGTGGTGAAAACGATTGGGGATACCCCATATTTGGAGGCTGCCTGATTAATGTTGCTGACCGCATCATGTGCCTTATCAGTGCTATCCACAAAAGGGATACGAATATGCTTAAAAGTGGCCTCAAATTGAGCCAAAATCGACTGACTGAAGTTCTCGGCGGTAATGCCGGTGCCATCAGAAACAATAAAAACTATACGGGTTTGGGTAGTCATCAGAATGGCCTAAAAGTCGAGGTCAGCACTACAATAGAAAGTTAATGAAGTATGCCCCATTTTGAGTGGCTGCTAGACCAGTTTCCTTATCTTTAGAGAGTATTTTATGTCCAACCAACAGCAGCAAAGTAGTAGTGCCGTAAATGCCTACGTTTTACCTTTTGAGCAACTTCGGATGACGGATGTTGAGTCCGTTGGCGGTAAGAATGCCTCACTGGGTGAAATGATCTCTCAATTGGCCACCACTGGCGTTCGGGTGCCAACTGGTTTTGCGACGACGGCGCTCGCTTTTCGTGATTTCTTGCAGCATAACAATCTGACCGAACGTATTCAGAAGCGCTTAGAAAATCTCAATATTGACGATGTGCGCGCACTTGCCCAAGCTGGCGCTGAAATTCGTCACTGGATTGAGACTGCGCCTTTTCAAGCGCGTTTGGATGAAGAAATCCGCACCGCCTTTAAGAGGCTAGATGATTCGGGTAAAGGTTCTTTTGCAGTTCGCTCATCTGCTACTGCGGAGGATTTGCCTGATGCTTCGTTTGCTGGACAGCAGGAGACCTTCCTGAACGTCGAGGGTATTGATGATGTCCTTAAAAAAATTCGTGAAGTATTTGCCTCTCTGTATAACGATCGCGCAATTTCCTATCGTGTTCACAAGGGCTTTGCACATGCTGAAGTAGCTTTGTCTGCTGGTATTCAGCGCATGGTCCGGTCTGATTTGGGTGCCGCTGGTGTGATGTTCACTTTGGATACTGAATCCGGCTTTGAGGACGTTGTATTTATTACTTCAAGCTATGGTCTAGGTGAGACTGTGGTTCAGGGCGCAGTAAATCCTGACGAGTTCTATGTTTTTAAGACCACTTTGGCGCAAGATAAAAAAGCCATTATTCGTCGCTCTTTGGGCTCAAAACTCATTCAGATGCAGTTTGCTCCAGCAGGCTCTACCGAGAAGGTGCAAACAGTTGACGTCACTCCAGAGAAGCGCAATCGTTTTTCTTTAGAGGATGCTGATATTACTGAGTTGGCCAAATATGCTGTCATCATCGAAAAGCACTACGGTCGTCCGATGGATATTGAGTGGGGTAAAGACGGTCAAGATGGTCGCATTTATATTCTGCAAGCTCGCCCTGAAACCGTAAAGAGCCAGGCTGCTGGCCAGGTGGAAATGCGCTACAAGTTGAAGGGTAGCTCTAAGGTTTTGGCTAAAGGTCGTGCAATTGGGCAAAAGATTGGGGCTGGTCCTGTGCGCGTGATTCGTGATCCGAGCGAGATGGATCGGGTGCAGCCTGGTGATGTTCTGGTTGCTGATATGACAGACCCCAACTGGGAGCCTGTCATGAAACGTGCTGCTGCGATTGTGACTAATCGTGGCGGTCGTACTTGCCACGCTGCGATTATTGCCCGCGAGTTAGGTGTTCCCGCGGTAGTCGGTTGTGGTGATGCTACAGAGCATTTGCAAGACGGCATGATGGTGACTGTTTCTTGCGCCGAGGGTGATGAAGGCCATATTTATGATGGTCTGATTGAGACTGAAGTCACCGAAGTTTCTCGTGGTGTATTGCCCGATATTCCAGTGAAAATCACGATGAATATTGGCAACCCTCAATTGGCATTTGATTTCTGTCAGATTCCGAATGCTGGTGTTGGCTTGGCCCGCCTCGAGTTCATTATCAATAACTACATTGGCGTACATCCACGCGCAGTATTGGAGTATCCAAATATTGATCCCGATCTCAAGCGTGCTGTTGAGAGTGTCGCTCGAGGCTATGCAAGCCCACGTCAATTCTACGAAGATAAATTAGTTGAGGGGGTAGCAACGATTGCGGCTGCCTTCTATCCAAAGCCAGTGATTGTGCGTTTGTCTGACTTTAAGTCAAATGAATACAAGAAGCTCATCGGCGGATCCCGCTATGAACCCGATGAAGAAAACCCAATGCTAGGTTTCCGTGGCGCATCCCGTTACGTTTCCGCAGACTTTGGGGACGCCTTTGCGATGGAGTGCGCTGCGATGAAGCGTGTCCGTGAAGATATGGGTCTTGATAATGTAGAAATCATGGTCCCATTTGTGCGCACGATCAAGCAAGCTGAGCGTGTCATCAGCATGATGGAGAAACTTGGCCTTAAGCGCGGTGTTAACGGCTTGCGCCTCATCATGATGTGCGAGATTCCATCGAATGCGATTCTGGCCGATCAATTCCTTGAGCACTTTGATGGCTTCTCAATCGGCTCTAACGATATGACGCAGTTAACCCTGGGTCTGGATCGCGATTCTGGTATGGAGCTTTTGGCGATTGACTTTGATGAGCGCGATCCCGCAGTTGAATTTATGATTGCCCGTTCAATCGAAGCATGTCGCAAGCAAAATAAATATGTTGGCATTTGCGGTCAAGGCCCTTCAGATCACCCAGACTTTGCTCGCTGGTTGGTGCAACAGGGGATCACTTCAATCTCATTAAATCCCGATAGCGTAGTGGCAACCTGGGAAATGTTGGGTAAGAGCTTGAAGTAAGTTTCAGCAATTAGCTAAGAAAGTAAAAAGGCCCAGTCAATGTGAACTGACCCACAAAAGTTGGACACCCAATCCAACTCAACAGGGTCAGTCTCATGTCCAAATACAGCAAAGAGTTCAAGCTAGTAGTCATTGAGCATTACCTCTCCGGTAGGGGTGGTTTTAAAAC
>NZ_JACVPL010000008.1 GCF_018881925.1 Polynucleobacter sp. Latsch14-2
ATTCGTCAATGACGTTCAGGGTCCTAAAAGGCCGGCCGTAATGCAAGGTGTCGTACATAAAATCTAAGGCCCACATCGAGTTAGCCTCGGTAGGGGCAACAAGTGGAACTCTGGGCATCTTGGGGATACGCTTTTTGGTTCTTCTGGGTAAGTTCAAACCCATCTCCTTATACACACGCCATACCCGCTTGTGATTC
The DNA here is from genome assembly GCF_018881925.1 of Polynucleobacter sp. Latsch14-2. Taxonomy (GTDB): domain Bacteria; phylum Pseudomonadota; class Gammaproteobacteria; order Burkholderiales; family Burkholderiaceae; genus Polynucleobacter. The sequence goes on from NZ_JACVPL010000008.1 coordinate 198, forward strand.
CACTCGTAGCCCTGATTGCGCATCCAATCAAAACATAATCTAAAACCCCAGCGCCCATTCTTGGCAACGACTTGATTAAGCACCTCAATGACCGGTTCATCTGCTTGAGCTTTACTCCTTGGGCGCTCGTAATACGATGACCTGGCCAGTCCCAAATGAACGCAAGCTCTAGTAATGGGTACTGCTTCTTCGCCAACCAGGTAATCGACTGCATCTCTTTTACCGGTTGGCGCTAGAGCTTTTTTTCAATGAGGTTCTTTAGAGCTCGGTTATCGTGGGTCAGTTCAGCAACCATCGTTTTATATTCGGAGAGCTGCTGCTCTAGCTCCTTTACTCGTTTGAGCTCAGAAGCTTCAAGGCCGCCGTATTTGGATCGCCATTTGTAAAAGGTAGCGCCGCTAATGCCATGCGTGCGCAATATGTCTGCCATCGCAATACCGCCCTCAGCTTCCTTCAAAATCCCGACGATTTGGGTCTCTGTAAATCGTGACTTCTTCATATTGATTCTCCTGTTGTAAATACTGCCATAAACAACAGAAAACTCAACTTCTTAAATGTACGAATCTAAGGGGATACTACAGATCTTTATCGATTTCATGGTGACGGGCCCCAAAGATTTCATTTCATTTTTGACTGAAAAGCGGATTTTCATATGAGGTCGAGTTTCATTTTTTTCATTTAAATCAAGCACTTATTATTTTTTAGAATCCAGCCGCTATTCGTAATAAGATGGAATAAATATATAAGAGGGTGATGTATGGCTGACCAAGTGGGCTTTAAACCGACCGCAGTAAATCCAATGGGTTTATCTGCTCTGATTCGTAATTTGGGTCGTGATTGCACCCCCGATCAGTACATCCGTGAGTTTGTCAAAAACTCTATTGAAGCCTGTCAGCGCACCGGTCTTCCTAATCGCAAAATTGTTCTGGACATGAACCACGGTATTGCTAACAAGAGCAATATTTATAAGTTGTCGTTTATCGATAATGGTGATGGCATGAGTTTGGAGCAGATGACTAATTTACTCAATAACTTATCCGCATCTGGCGCAACGTCAAATGAACATGCCAATTATGGGGTTGGCGCCAAGATTGCTTCACTAACTCGCAACCACTTTGGCGTGCATTATGAATCTTGGAAGGGCGGTGAAGGTCACTCCATCCTGATTCGATACAACCCCAAGTTTGATGTCTTTGGCATTCAAGGCTTTCCGGATGGTAAGGACGGCATCATGTACTCGCGCAAATTAGATTTGGCGAGTAAACCGGCGATGATGGATGGACATGGTACCTGCGTAACACTCTTTGGAATGACGCTTGAGCAAGACACGATGGCGCCACCTAATGGCATGAAAGGCGATCCTGACTCTTGGCTACTAGATTATTTGAATCGCCGCTTTTTCACATTGCCCGAGCAAATTGAGCTCTTAGTTCGCGTAGGCTATAGCAAGGATAAAACCAATCCCAAATTACATTATTTAACTAAAGCAACCGGCTTTGCCGCTTTGGCTAAGGAGCAATCCCAGGCACAAGGAGAGTTGCAAATGGAGGGTGCTAAAGCCCATTGGTGGATTCTCAAGCCTGGCGCCACTTTAGTCGGTCAAACAGCGCTCATTAATCAGGGTGAGGTCTTTGATGTGAGTGATGCGCGCTCGAATCGCTTGGCGCACTTTGGCATCTTGGTGGGCCGCAACCGCGTGATGATTTTGATTGAGCCGGAAGATGCGGTGCAAAACACCGCACGTACTAATCTGGTGAAAAAGAGTGGGGCTGCGCTGAACTGGGGTGCTTGGCAAGACGAATTTAGAAGTAAGATTCCGGCGCAAATTAATGAGTTTATTAACAGTTTGCTGAGAGAAAACACACAGGTATCCCATAAAAAAGCAATCACTCAAAGATTGGGTGTTCTAAAAGCACTTTTCTTACTCGGTGGCTATAAACAGCTCAAGATTGATTTTCAAAGGCCAGAGCCTCTTCCTGTTGCCCGCAGTGAAGAGGAGGATATTGATGTTGCTATGCAGATGACGCAGGCAAGCTCTGCAGATGTGAAAGAGGCTCTTGAGATAAAGGAGCCCGAACCCACTACTAGTGAAAAAGCACCTGAGCCAGAAGAGTTAGACGATGAGGATAACTACTTCCCACAAGTAGAGTGGACCAGCGAGGATCGCTCGCCCCAGTTAGCAGGCAAGGCTGCCGAATATATTGAGCTCACTAATGTAGTGCTTGCTAATCGTGACTTTAAGGGCTTTGCCGATATCGTTCAGTACTTTACCGAAAAATATGCAGGTACTACCGGTGTTGATGCGATGATTGTCAGTGGCGCAAATGAAGCAATTGAGCAGGCCTTAATGGAATGCGTGGCCGGTGCTTTATCTTTGCGAGGTCAGCCAAACTGGACCGTACAGCAAGTCAATATTGCACTATCACCAGAGGCACTTACTACTGCTGTGATGCAGCGTTACTGGATGATCTCCTATGTCGATCAGATTATTCGCAAGCACTTATTAGAGGCACGTAGCAAATAATGCGATTGGATGGCAATTCTTTTCTCTTACAGGAAATTAGTTAAATGACAATCTTGGTCACTGGCGGCGCGGGCTATATCGGCTCACATACTGTAGTGCAGCTGCTTGATGCTGGCCATGAAGTTCTGGTTCTCGATAATCTTTGTAACAGCAAAGCAACTGTGATTGATCGCATTGAAAAAATTGCTGGAAAGCGCCCACATTTTATTCAAGGTGATGTGCGTGATCGTGCGTTATTGCAGGAACTCTTTGCTAAATTTGCGATTACTGCAGTAATTCATTTCGCAGGCTTAAAGTCCGTAGCGGAATGCTCTGTCAAGCCTTTGCTTTATTATGACAATAATGTGAGCGGTAGTATTGTCTTGGCTGAAGAAATGGCTCGCGCCAATATCTATACCTTGGTATTTTCTTCCTCGGCGACCGTATATGGAGAACCTGTCTTTTTGCCCTATACCGAGGCGCATCCACTCAAGCCCATTAATGTCTACGGTCAGAGTAAATTGATGGTTGAGCAAATCTTGCAAGACCTTGCAGCCAGTAATTCTGCGTGGCGTATCGCACTATTGCGTTACTTTAATCCTGTAGGAGCCCATGCCTCTGGCCACATCGGAGAAGATCCTTCTGGAATTCCGAATAATTTAATGCCATTTTTGGCACAGGTGGCTGTTGGTAAGCGTGAGTATCTATCGATCTTTGGTGATGACTACGAAACGGTTGATGGCACAGGTGTGCGTGATTACATACACGTAGATGATTTAGCATCCGGGCACTTAGCAGCGCTCACTTATTTAGATCAGCATGCTGGTGTAGTCACTGTCAATTTAGGAACGGGTAAGGGCACTTCAGTGTTAGAGCTAGTAAGCGCATTTGAGCGTGCCAGTGGCAAGGCTATTGCTCGTCAGATTGTGGGGCGTCGCCCCGGTGATCTGCCTGAGTATTACGCCCAAGCTGATTATGCAAAAAGGGTCTTGGGTTGGCAGGCAAAACATGACGTTGACCGGATGTGTACCGATAGCTGGCGTTGGCAAAGTCAAAACCCCAACGGCTTTAATTAATTCAATTTTTCGCCTCCTGGGATGATCAATAGCCAGCTTAATATCCCCGAACTTAAATTGCGCCTGCGCTATGACGCCGGCAAGTATGGCGATGGCAGGGAATATCCTGCCGTTGACGAGTATCGAGCACTATCTTTACTGGGCGCTGATTTACCTACTTTATTTCCTTATACCGGCAATGGGGATCTGATACCCCCTCCTGAGCGCTCACGGCCTTTAACCGAGCTGCGGATGGCAAATTTATTGCAAATGGTCGCTACTAATCATCCTTGGAAAGAAGAGTGGGTCTCCTTTTGGCGCGATCATTTTTCAGTCTACGGAGAAGATGGTACTGTTCGAGCCTTCTTGCCGCATTGGGAGAGAGCCGTCATTCGTGAGCATTGCTGGGGTAATTTTGCCGAGATGCTCAAAGCATCGTCACAGCATCCGTGCATGCTTTATTACCTGAATAACCAATCTTCTCGTGCAGGCAGTCCCAATGAAAACTACGCGCGTGAACTGTTTGAATTGCACACCTTGGGCCGCTCTGCCTACCTCAATAATTTATACGCGCAGTGGAAAAAAGTCCCTGGAGCTCTTGATGGCAAACCTTCTGGCTATATTGATGAGGATGTGTATGAGGCGGCTCGAGCTTTTACAGGCTGGACAGTAGAGAATGGTGCGGGTATTGGTGGAGGTCAGAACTTACTCAAGACTGGGCGTTTTACGTATGTCGATTCATGGCATGACAACTACCAAAAGCGTGTCTTAGCTAATGAGTTCAATTCATTTGCAGGCCCTATGAAGGATGGCGAAAAGGTCCTGGGTCTGTGCGCTAGTCACCGCGCCACAGCGCAGCATTTAGCGAGCAAGATGGTGAGTCGCTTAGTTGGTAGTGCTGCACCTCCATCTTTAAAAGTAAGTACGGCCAATGTATTTTGGGAGAATCGGAATTCACCTTCACAGCTTTCTTTAGTCTATGCACACTTAGTACAAGAGTCGCAAAAAATACCGCTAATGCAAAAGCAGCAAGTGCGTTCACCAATGCTCTTGGTTTCAAGCTTTGCCAGAGCGGTAAATCTGTCACCTACTTTAGAAGAAGGCCGCATCATGGGCCCGATCAATGAGGCCGCCCCTGCGCTCTATGCATGGCGAAGCCCTGAGGGTCCGCCACAGGCCATGGCATTACATTTATCGTCAGTGTATTTACGCGGACGCATGCAACTGACTCAAGGATTGGCTGAAAACTGGTGGGGCACGGGAGAGTGGAATCCCTTTGATGGCTTGCCTACCAAGCGCACCTTTGCGCAGGTCTTAGAGCGCTGGCAAATGCCCCTATTTGGTTCTACTCGTCCTGAATTAACGGCTACATTACTGACTTCGCAAAATACCAATCCAAATGATGTGGTGACCGATGCCAAGAGAGCGTGCCGCTTGGTAGGGCTAATGGCCTGCGCGCCATCCTTTCATACGCAGGTCAGTTTGCCAACACCGCAGCAGTGGGCGATGGCTAAAGCTGGAGTTGCCTTATGAGGCGGCGCGAGTTCTTAAAAGGGGGCGTAGCTCTTTCATTTGCAGGAATTAGTGATTTCGCGCTAGCTGGTGATAGCCCATTAACTGCGCCTGCTAGTTTGCCAAACGCTCGCACACCATTTGTCTTGGTGTTTTTACGAGGCGGCGCCGATACTCTCAGTTTGCTATCTCCTTTGGATGATTCCGACTTTATTGCGGCGCGTCCACCGGAATATCGCTTTACCCTCAGTGGCTTTAACGAAAAGCCTCTTATGGTTGATGGTACTTCGCTCTATTGGCACCCAAAGGCGGAGCCTTTAGCAAAGCTATATGTTTCTGGCCGTTTAGCGCCGTGGGTGGCGGTAGGATTTAGCGATGAAACACGCTCACACTTTGAGGCGCAAGAGATCATGGATCGTGGTGTGGGCTCATTACAAAAGTTGCCTGATAATAATGGTTGGATGGTGCGCCAATTAGCGCGCATGCATCAACCACTTGGTAAATCCGTATTGCCGCTTTTTGCAGGTAACAATAATTTGCCTGGAGTCATGCAAGGCTCAAACAGGGTGATGGCTGCGCGTGATCTCACAAATGGCATTAACTATCCGGGTGGTCCTGCGGCATTGCGTGCTTTACAAAGTTTATGTTCGCTGGAGCAGAGTCACCCAGCTAGCGCCCTCATGAAAGAAACTGCCGATACTATCAACGCAGTGAATCAGTCTTTTCCTAAAGACCCTAGCAATCCGAATAAAGTGATGTCATATGTCAGCGGTGGCTCGACACCTTATCCCAATAGCGATCCTGGGGTAGGGCTCAAATCGGTTGCAAGGTTATTGCAATCTAATGTTGGCTTGCAATACGCCTGTGTTGATCATCTGGGCTGGGATACGCATGAGTACCAAAATGGCAAAATTGATAATTTAGTCAGAGATCTATCGAATGCCTTGGGCGCGTTTGACGAGGATATGCAAGCACAGCAGCAGCGTTACACCTTGGTGGTAATGACCGAGTTTGGTAGAAGACTGCGTACCAATCGCAGTGGTGGTACAGACCATGGCCATGCCAGCACTGCTTTAATCATGGGCTCTGGGGTGGTTGGAGGAGAGACATATGGTCGTTGGCCGGGTTTAAGTGCGGCGCAGCTTGATCGTGGTGTTGATTTAGCGGTGACCACGGACTATCGAGAAGTATTAAAGCAGGCTATTAGGGCTAAGATTTACTAGTAAATTGATGAATATTGTGGAATTTTTGGTTTATTGCTTAATTGTTATTTGGCTGAGTTGGCAATCTAAAAATACTTGGCTCAGATGGCAGGCGGGTAACTTGGACGCTAAAAATCTGTATTTTGTTGGATTGGGATGGATTGGTATTATTGGTTTAGGCGTTAAGCATTTTTCTTAGTTTGACTTAATAGAGCAGGGAAGGGAAGGTAGATCGAGTTAGTACTCATCCTGACTTTCATATATATGCACGAAAATAGTAAATCCATATTCCATCGACTAAAGGATGCTCGTTACGCAACCCGGTATTTTGTTGGTGAAGGCATTGATATTGGGTCTGGATCAGACCCCTTATGTGAGTATGGGGAATTTTTTCCGCTCATGAAATATTGCCGATCGTGGGATATCGATGATGGCGATGCACAATTGATGGATTCAATTGATGATTCAAGTCTAGATTTTGTACACTCATCTCATTGCTTAGAGCATATGGTAGACGTACATATTGCTTTATCTAATTGGATGCGAATCTTAAAGCCAAATGGTTATTTAGTCTGTATTGTTCCTGATGAGGACTTGTATGAACAAGGGGTTTTTCCTTCGTCATTTAACTCAGACCATAAACATACCTTAACTATTTATAAAAAGAGAAGTTGGTCAAATGCGAGTATCAACATCTTTGACTTGATTAAGAATTTGGATTACAACGTAGCCATCAAAAAAATAGAGTTATTAGATAGCACCTTTCAATATCGCAAGTTGGATCCTGCAAGTAGGTACGATCAAACAATGAATCCAATAGGTGAGTGCGCAATTGAATTTATATTACAAAAGTTATAACATTTATACATTCCGTAAACTCATTAAAGCTAATATATCAATATGAAAAAAACTAAATTGACTGCTAAAAAATCGATTGTCAAAAAAAATGCTAATAAGAAAACTCTAGCCCCTAAGAAAACGGGGGTTGTTGCAAAGAAGGCTATTACCAAGAAGGTTGTGGCCAAGAAAGTAGTTGCCAAGAAAGTAGTTGCAAAAAAAGTAGCCCCCAAGAAGATTGCTGCAAAGAAAGTTACGAAGAAGGCAAGTGTTAAGAAAGCTATTCCAAAGCAAAAGTTAACCCCCTTGAAGCCAGCCCCATTAAAAGTTACTAATGATTTTTCAGGTGTAATGAGAAATGATGGTCCAAACACCATTTTTGTGCAGATAGCGTCTTATCGCGATCCAGAGTTAGTTCCAACCATTCTCGACTGCATTGCGAAGGCTAAACATCCAGAAAATTTACGATTTGGTATCTGTAGACAGTTTCATGAAATGGACGAGTTTGATAATGTCGATCAATTCAGGGGGGACTCCCGCTTTCGGATTTTAGATACCCCCTGGCATGAAGCGCTAGGCGTTTGCTGGGCTAGATCAAAAATCCAAGAACTGTATGCTGGGGAAAAGTACACCTTGCAATTAGATTCGCATCACCGGTTTGTGGAGGACTGGGATGAAAAAATTATTGAGATGATAGGATTGATTGACTCTCCCAAGCCAATTTTATCTACCTACTGCCCTGGGTATGACCCAGCCAACTTCCAGGAGTGGAGTCCAGCCCCGATTAAGATGATTCCGGAATACTTCACTCCTAGCGGAAATATTGTCTTTCGCCCCGTATATATAGATCAATGGGAAAAATTGACAAAACCAATTCCTGCCCGATTTATTGCTGGCGGGTTCTTTTTTACAATTGGGCAGCATTGCCTAGAGTGTAAATATGATCCCAATATTTATTTTTCAGGTGAGGAAGATACCTTATCGCTGCGATCTTATACCTTAGGATACGATTTGTATCACCCACATCGATCCTTGATTGCCCACAACTTTCATACAGCTGGACGCCCAAAACATTGGGAGGATCACGATAAAGAAAAGCATGCGAATATTTTAAAAAGCTGGGCAGAAAGAAATGAATCTAGCTTTAAGCGTGTAAGACAAGTATTGGGTGAGGAGGACTCTGGTGTGGACCTGGAGTGCTTTGGCCTGGGAAGTGTTCGCACTCACCTTGATTATGAAAAATATGCAGGTATTGATTACTCTGAGCGCAAACTGCATCCTTTTGCGATCAGTGGTTTTGAGCCGCCTACAACAGGCGATTCGGATTGGGGCAAGCATAAAGCTCCCTATAAAAGAACGGTGGATTGGTCTGATCTTAAGGAGCAGTTAATTGCTGAGAGTCCAGATCAAATTTATATTGGCTTTGACAATATAAATGGAACCTCGGAATATTCTGAGTTCACCCGTAATCCACTCATTCTCACTGGTGAGCAAACTAAACTAGACGTTTCATTTTTGTACGATTTATTGCCTACCAAGCTAGTATTTTTCTGCTTAGATAAAGATGATGTTTGGTATAAAAGACTCGAAAAGAGTCTTTAAATAAATGCGGATGATTAAAGGCCCATGTTGGGCCTTTAATAGCGGGCGGATGAATATTTTTAGATAGCTAGAAGGTCAGTCTTCACTTCCGCCAGCGTGTCAGACCAGCTGCCAAACGTCTTTTGGCGATAGAGTTTCATGGATTCATACCAAGGACTATCTTCCCTGCCAAGCAACCAGCGCCAGTCAGGAAGCTGTGGCAATAAAAGCCAAGTTGGTTTGCCTAGGGCCCCCGCTAAGTGAGCAACGCTCGTATCAACCGAAATAACGAGATCCATCAAAGAACATATAGCTGCGGTATCGTCAAAATCTTTTATCTCAGAGCCGAAATATTGAATTTCTGGGTGCGCTAGTAAGGTGGGCAGTTCCGTCTCTTTGATTTCATTTTGTAGGCACACAAAGCCATACTCAGGGCCTAGAACAGAGATAAAGTTCTCTAATGCAATACTTCTATTTTGGTCATTGTGATGCCCAGCATTACCACTCCATACTAGTCCAATGAGTGGTTTATTTTTCTTGCCGATTTTTTTCTTCCAGTGAGTTATCTTTTGCTTGTCAGCCCTCAGATAGCCCTGTGGGAAAGGAATATTCAATAGATCGGTGCTTAAGGCATGTGGGAGGCTTAGCAATGGGTAATGAAAATCGCAGTTTGGTACAGCATCTCCCCTTTTAATTATTTTGCTGATGCCCTCTATATTGCTAAATAGCTCAAGTAATGAGGCTGGCGCCTCAACAATGACTTTTGCACCTAATTGCGCAACTAGCGGAATATATCTCGAAAACTGGATGGCATCCCCAAACCCTTGTTCCCCATACAAAAAGATCATTTTATTTTTAAGAGATTCCTTTCCATCCCATCGAGGTATTGAAAAATCTCGATTCTCCAAGTTACAGTAACCACCCTCATCCCAGCGACACTCAAATTCTTTCCAGCCCCTTTTAAAGTCCCCACTTAAGAGTAGGCATAGACTTAGATTAAGTCTTGCGCCAAATAGCTTAGGATCCAAATTAACTGCCATATCAAAGCTCGAGACTGCATCCTTGAGGTGTAGCAAGCTCTGTTGAGCTAATCCTCGATTATTGAATGCGCCAGAATAATTCGGTTTAATTTCTATAGCTCGATCGAAGCTATGAATAGCACTTGCAAACTGTTTCAGGGCAACTTGAGCGATGCCCCTATTAAAGTAAGCTTCCGCAGATTTAGGATTGAAGGAAATGCACTGATCAAAACTATTGATGGCATCATCAAAGCGACTAAGGCCTAGAAGCGCATTGCCTCTGTTATAAAAGGCTGCCGGATGATCTGGTTTGATTGAAATCGCCTTATTAAAGCAGTCGATTGCCATCTGGTGCTTATTTTCTCCTAGCAAAAGATTGCCTTTTGCAAATTGATCTTCCGTTGGATCTTGAGGGGGGCTAGTTACTTTATTTGCTCTCTCCCTAAACCACTTGGTGATGACGTATTTTTGGCCTTCTTCAATAGGGAGTCCAGCATGCAATGTATCTGGGTTTACGGCCCCATCTTCATAGAGGCTATTCCAAGCAACTGCCATTCCTCGTTTTGGAATAATCGTTTTATTGATTGCATAAAAATGAGTTCCCCCGCCTTCGGGTACATCATTTAAATAAATCATAAAAGTCCAAGTACGATTGCCATATTCCAGGCCATTCATTTCAAATTCTTTGGTATTTGGCTTGAAATAATCAGTATGTTTTTTAAACTCTTGACCGACTTCATATTTTTGGAGTTGAGTCACTTCTGAAAATTCTTCCCCAATTCCCAAGGCATTAAAAATTTTATTATCGATGGCCTCTATAAAAGGGTTTTCCAATAAACCTAGATCGCATGTCTGACTGGTGCGGTAGGATTTTTCAATATCATCTAATGTGAGTGTTGATGGTCTGAGCTGTTTTTCTCCTGTCGTTATGATTTCTGTGCATTCAGAATCAGACAGAAAATCCTCGATTAAATATAGCTGAAGTTTATTGGTTTGCACTTTTAATGCATTGAGTCCATTATCAGATTGAACTAACTTAGGGTTAGCAATTTGGCGATAATCAACTAAGTCAATTACTTTTAATGCATCTTTTGGTTCAAGCAAAAGCTGGTTTTCAAAGATCGCTATTTGCTGATCAATAGAGTCTTCAGAAAATTGATTTTCAATTAAAGTTGACCGCAGAACAGAAGGATCACATTTTCGCTCCAGATTGCCTTGGAGCCAGCTTACCCAATCGGAAAAATCGTTTAATTTTTTTTTAACCATATTCTAGCTAGGATTCCAATTTCAATCAGATTGAGTTTAATCGTAATTCACCCTAAAAATTAGTTATTACACCTAGTTTTTCATTATCAGTATCGATAAATAGCTTAAGCTAATATATCGTAGTAGGGTAGCCAATAATATTGCTATTATTAGAACAATACATATATATAAACGTACTTAGGTGTGACATCTAATGGTCTTAAAAAGTAAAGCAGCCTCCAAATCGCCGTCCACCAAAAAGGTATCAACCCCCCAGTCGACCCCGCGATCAAGTGCTAAATCCGCAACCATTGCTAAGGTTGCCAAATCTATGGTGAAGGCACCACCCGTTAAAAAACCACCATTTACTTCTAAAGTTGAATTAAAGCGTGCACCAGTGCCAGAAGCTGCTACAAAAGAAATCCCTAAGACTGAGGCTAAGCTTGAGCAAAACCTGGCTAAAAAACCTGCTGGTTCTTTGCAATCTCCCTTGCGCTTATTTCAGATCTATTACGAGCCTTGGCAGCGTGAGTTACTCGATCCCAATTTTGCAGCACTAGACAATAGCAAAAGCGATTCAGAGTTATTGGAGTTTGCGGTATTTGAAAAGCTCGCTAAAAGTGAGTATGTGAAGGGTGCTCAACTCTGGGGCGCTCTGTCTTGGCGCTTTAGCGAGAAGACGGGCATGAGTGGGGCTGATTGGGTTAAAGCCATTGAAGCCAATCCCGGATACGATATTTACTACTGCGATCCATTCCCGCATAACGAGGCACTTTTTCATAACCTATGGATGCAGGGTGATACTACCCATCCTCAATTTATGGCCTTATGCCAGGCAGTCTTTCAGGTGGCGGGCTTGCCTGTTGAAGAGCTCACCAATATTTATCCATCGAATCAGTTTTCAGCTGCCAATTATTTTGTAGGCTCCCCTAAATTTTGGGCAGCCTATTTGCCTTGGGTTGCCAATATTTTGAGCTTGGCTAATAAAAAGTTGCCGCCTAAGGTGCGTGATCTAATGCACTCCAAGCAGGCTGATGAGCGCGATTTACACAATGGGGCTACTTATGTCCCATTTATTGTGGAGCGTTTGTTCCCAGTCTTTTTAAAGACTGCCGGTAAAAATCTCAAGCCATTTAAGATCGCTTTGCCTGAGCGCGAGCGCGAGTTAAATGTGCATTTAAAGTTATTGCGTGAGATGAAGGATGTTGCGCATAAAACCAATTCAGCATGGCTGGCTGCTTGTTGGGTCAACTACCGTAACTTGTATATGACGCAAGCAAACTCAAAAGAGTGGTGCGAGAAACACTTACGCAATATCAATCCTGCTGATATTAAATTCTTTTAAGTAATGCATTCATGAGTCAAGAGACTACATATACGGCTCAAGAAGTATTGGCGCAAGCCCAAGCAGCCCGAGATGCTGCTCAGTGGGAAAAAGCCATTGCCCTATATCAACGAATTGAGCAGTTAGCCCCAGAGTCTGCCGAGTTAAAACATAATCTTGGGCTTTGCTATTTTGGCTGGGGCAAGCCAGAGCAGGCTTTGCACCGCTGCGCCCATGCCCTGAGCTTAAAGCCTGATTTATGGCAAAGTGAGATTCTAGTGGCTAAGTCTCACTATGCCTTAGGGCAAATGGAAGCAGCGCAGCGCACCTACCAAACTGCATTGAGTTCGCCCGATGGCTCTGCACAAGCCCGCTTGGGCATTGCAGATCTGGCCATGAATCAGTTTGGCGATCCGCTGGGCGCAATGCAAATTGTCGAGCCGCTGTTAAGTCAGCCCCGGTTTGCGATGGATGCGCAATTAACTACTTTAATGGCAAGCCTTTACGATCGAGATGACTGGAGTCAAAAAGGGAGCGCCCAGCATTTATCGCAGCGCGTGAAAGATTTTTCTGCCGAGCATTTGCGCCTTCCGAATTTGCAACTCGATCCCTTGCCAGATCATCGACAAAAATACCGTAGCAAACGCTTTCGTCCTAGGGTAGGATTAATTTCGCCGCTCTTTTGCGTCTCTCCAGTGTACTTTTTAACGATTGCCGGCTGGCGTCATGTTGCTAAAGGCTGCGATATTGTGATCTTCAATCGTGGTCATAAATCCGATTGGGCAACGCAGGCCTTTAAAGAACTCAGTAGTGAATGGATCAATGCCCAGCATTTGAATGGGGCTCAATTGGCTAAGCAAATTCATGCTGCTGATATTGATGTGCTGTATGACTTAGGCGGCTGGATGGATGCCATTGGTTTGCAGGCCTTATCGACTAAACCAGCGCGCAAACAATTTAAATGGGTAGGTGGGCAGAGCGTAACTACCGGCTTAGATACTTTTGATGGTTGGATTGGGGATGCTACCCAGTCGCCATTGCGTTATCAAGGGCTTTATAGCGAACCTCTAATTAATATCCGTGGTCGCTATTGCACTTACACGCCGCCTGACTATCTGCCAAGCCCAGCAGCAACCAAGTCGAAGACGCCTTGCGTATTTGCTAATCCTGCCAAAGTCTCGCGCGCCTTTCTAAAAGAGATTAAACAGATTCAGGGCACTAAGGTGTTTATTCATAATCAGTATCGCTACCCACAAGTACAAGAACGTATTCGTGCAGTCTTGGGTAAAGATGCAGAGTTTGTCATTCCCGCATCTCATCAAGAAGCGCTGCAGGCGGTCAATAGTCACGCCACCATGATCGATACCTTCCCATATAGTAGCGGCCTTACCGCACGTGAAGCTATAGCAATGGGCACTAAAGTTAGGGTGTTACATGTGGGTGAACTGTTTTGTGAGCGCCATACCGCAAAATTGGTTTAGATTGGACCGGTATTCGGGGTGGGAAATAAAGCAGGTCATTTTCTCGGATTTGCTGGAACTCTGAGTGGGATAGCCTCTTTAGGGCGGCGCGGTACTCTCTGTATCGGCAAATAAACCGGCAAAAATAGGTAAAATCAGATTTCTTGATGTTACCTTAAGCTATTGTTTATATTGAGAAATAAATCACCAACTCAACGCTAATTTAACCGGCAAAAATGCCTAGTATTTCGTCATGCAAGGGATATTAAAGGTGTCTTGAAAAGTGCTTTTAAAAGTGCTAATATAGGTTACAACTTTATCCTATATCCACCAAAATGGAAAGACTTTATGGCACATCTCATTTTGACCAGCACCTCTGCTAGCGTTACCGAATTAAAGAAAGATCCCATGAACACCGTGGCCGCTGGGGAGGGTTTTCCGATTGCGATTCTCAACCGAAATGAGCCGGTTTTTTACTGCGTTCCACGCAAAGCTTATGAATTACTTATGGACAGAATAGAGGATTTAGAACTCAATGCGATAGCTGATGCTAGAAAAGGACAAAAGAAGATTCGAGTATCCATCGATGAGCTATAAGCTTGAATTTTATGAGGATGCCTATAAAGAGTGGAACAAGTTGGACGCTACTGTTAGAGAGCAATTCAGGATTAAATTAATTGAGCGCTTGGAAAATCCTTGTGTCCCAAGTGCCAAATTAAGAAGAAGTGACAATCGTTACAAAATTAAACTCAGACAAGTGGGTTACCGCCTGGTGTATGAGGTTATCAATAAGACGGTCACGGTGACAGTCATTGCAATTGGAAAGCGGGATCGTGATGAGGTCTATAAAGCTGCAGCTAAAAGAACGTTGTAATGAGATATCGATGAATGAAGTGTATTTACTCATTTAATGGGACAGACTATGCAAATCCAATATCTCACCAGCAAAGAACTCGCAGTCTATGAGAATGGCCCCCTACTTGCTGGTGGAGTATTAGTCGCGATGCCCTTTACCAACGCCGACCATGCCCAGCGTGCTGCCAAGCTAATGGCAAGTCGTGCTAGTGCTCCTGGCATGATCTTATGTATTCATGATCAGGCAGAGGAGGGTTTTATTGCCTTGATCAATCGCGCTTTTGTGAAAACCCAAAGCGCTTACTTTGCCTATGTTGCTCAAGATGCCTTGGCGGGTAGAGATTGGCTCAAAGAAGCCTTAACAGCAATGGGTGATCGTAAAAACTTCTTAGGCTTTAATGATGGCAAGTGGGCGGGTGCTCTAGCGGGCTTTGGTTTGGCCCGCAGAAGCTGGGCTACCCAAAACTACGGGGGTGATTTTTTCTACCCGGCTTATAAAAGACACTACGCCGATGCTGAGCTTACCCTCTTAGCAATGCAGGCAGACGCTTACGCATACGAGCCCAATAGTCTTCTAGTCGAGGTTGACTGGGATAAGGACGCATCTGCCGTAGATGCTGATGATCGAAGTCTATTTTTAGAGCGTAAGAAAAAGGGCTTTGATGGCAGGGTTAGTAACCCAACCTTACTTAATCACATTAAATAAGTCATTAACTAAGCTTTAGCAGCACATCTCGCCTTGCAATATTCCACCATCGAGCAGCAAATCTTATTTGCCATCGCCTATCAAGTCCCTGCAATTCTGCTGGGGATGATTCTCAATCGAGCGATTACCTCAGCCCATATTCGGGCATTCTTATTCTTGCCGGGAACGATCGTTCACGAGGGCTTACATTGGGTGGCTGCTTTTTTACTCAACGGTCAGCCCGCCTCATTCTCGATTTGGCCCAGGCGTCTTGAAAATGGGAATTGGCTTTTAGGAACGGTGGGAATTAAAAATCTGACTTGGTATAACGGAATCTTTATTGGCTTAGCTCCTTTAGTCAGCTTTGCCTTTTTGCTTCTTCTTGCGCCCCAGTATTCAAACTGGAATTTTTCCCAAATGGATCTTTGGTATTGGGGCTGTACTTCACCGATTCTGCTCTTTTGCTTACCCAGCTGGCAAGATCTCAAGGTAGTTGCAAAAAGTTTGCTGCCCGTGATTTTCTTGGTAATTGCTGCGGGGGCAATCTATTGGCTGTTACTGTAGATCCGTTTTTCTTGATTGCTCGAGACGGGACTCAGCTTGAATATCTTTGATTTCTTCAACGATCGATTGAACCAAATTTGCTACTAGTTTTTCTGAGATCAACTCCAGCAGTAAGGAGCGATAGGTTTTAGCCAAATACATTTGCTTGGTTTCGAGCTTGCTTAAATTGCTTCCCAGTTCCGGGTGTAAGCGCAGCAAGATTTCCCAGGCATTAGCCTCTAGATTGGCAATAGAGTGGGGCTGCGTAGAGGGAAAATAGGGCTGTGTATTCTCAAGGCTCAAAAGGCTAGCATCGTAGGCTATTCGACTGACAGGGTCAGACAGAACTTGATAAGCTTCCTGAATAGCGCGCATACGATTTGCCGCTTCTTCTTTAGGTTCACTCGATTTGTCAGGATGGTAACGCTGGGCAAGGGCGCGATAAGCCGCGCGGATCACAATGTCTTCCGCTTGTGGGCTGACGCCAAGGATGTCGTAATAACTAGCTTGCATGCGTTTGGTTTTATGGCTTCGATCGATGCTTTTTTATCATTATCTTTGTAAACGCCCATCAGCGCTCCGAGCGGACATTTGAAGGTCAATTTCTGCATGAAGCCTATAATATTAATGGCTTATATTTAGTCTTTTAATAGGTTTTATAGGTATTAATAGATTAAATATAGTCTATTAATTTCTCTCAGGCAGTCTTTATTTGCTATAATGAGCTAATTGGGAAAAGCGAAAACATCAAGACTTCAGGCGCGTGAGGCGGTATTTTGGCTCTCCAGCGCTTTTCAAGATTCGTCTTTAGAGTTTCATCGTCAAACGTGCAATAGGGGGTCATGTGCTTGATTTTGGTTTGGCAACTGAAGCTGAGGTGCGAGGCCAGTTGTGCCAGCGCTTGCGCACTATCCGCCTTTCTCAGGGTTTATCGCAAGCCACCCTCGCAGAAATGGCGGGGCTTAGTGTTAGTACCGTCAAGCTCATCGAAAGTAAACAGCAGTGCACTCTAGAAAATTTTGTCCGGCTGTTGATCGCCTTGGGCTTAGTGGTCGAGATGCAAGATTTATTTGTGCTTAAACCCAAATCGATTGCCATGCTCGAACGTGCGCAGCAATTTTCAGCGCAAAGAGCCCCACGACAAAAGCGCATCACCACAAAAAATCCGCTTGTGAGGTTGCCATGAAAAAGCTCGCAGTAAGCTGCTCTGCTTGGGGGCAAACATGGTCTTTGGGAAACTTAGCAGATGATGGCAGGCAACTGCTTTTTGAGTATGCGCCAGAAGCAATCGATAAAGGAATTGAGCTTTCTCCCTATAAGTTGAAATTACGTGCTGATGCTTATGGGGATTTTCCGGGCCATCAGTTACGTCTACCAGGGCTCATTGCAGATGCCTTGCCTGATGGCTGGGGATTGCATTTAATGGATCGCCTCTTTGCCAAGAGCGGTAAACCCGCTTATGAAATCTCGCCATTAGATCGCCTTGCCTTTATTGGTGAGCGCGCTATGGGGGCTTTATCGTTTTATCCGCCATCTGCTGAAGGTCTAGATATTTCTCTAGATGACTTAAGCTTATTCACCTTGGCTACCGAAGCCCAAAAAGAAATCAGCGGTCAAGAAAGTGAAGTACTCAGAGAGCTCTTGATCTTAGGCGGATCACCCCATGGTGCCAGACCCAAGGTACTGGTGAACTACGATCAGCAGAGTAGGCAAATTTCTACTCTTTTGGGTAGTGCTGGCGAGCCGTGGCTAATGAAGTTTCAGGCAAATCATGAGCATCCCGAAGTGTGTGCTATCGAAAGCCTCTATGCAGGGCTCGCGCGTGCCTGCGGCTTAGAAATGCCCTTAACGCAATACTTCGAGTTGAGTGCGCAGCTTGCTGCATTTGGTACTCAGCGTTTTGATCGGCATGCAGGTATGCGCATTCCTACGCTAACGCTGGCAGGTTTATTAGATACCGATTTTCGTATTCCCTCCGTCAATTATGAGACCTTTTTACGTGCAACACGCCTTATTACGCGAAGCGAGCAAGAGGTTGAGCGGGCATTTGAGCGTTGCGTATTTAATGTGATATTTCATAATCGAGATGACCACGCTAAGAACTTCTCTTATCGCATGAATGAAAGTTTTCAGTGGAAGCTTTCCCCTTGCTATGACCTCACCTTTAATGAGGGTCCGGCTGGGGAGCATCAAATGGATATCCAAGGCGAAGGTAAGGCCCCAGGCAAAAGCCATCTCTTACAATTAGCGGCAGCTAATAGCCTAAAGCACTCCAGAGTGTTGGACATATTTGATCGCATTTGCGCGGTTGCAGAATCTTTTGGCGCTTACAGCAAAGGTATGCCTATTCGCAGCAAGACCTTAAACGGTATCGAGCAAAAAATAGCGCAAAATCTACTGCGGATGCGCTAGCATTGAGGCAAGTAAACATTAGCCAATAAAGCGAGCCCGCATGAGCATCAAACAATTTAACGGCAGCTACATGCCAAATGAAGATCGACTGATGTTTCGCTTTAATACGGCGGAAGATGATGAATATCGCTTCTGGTTTACGCGCCGTGTAACCTTATTCATTTTGGCGGCAACCGATCACTTGGTTGAGAAGAAGCTAGAACAAAAACATGACAAGCCTGCCGCTAAAGCCATCGCGCAGTTTCAGCAAGACGCGGTAAAGGAGCAAACTAAATTTACTCACGACTATGCCCCTGCGAGTAAATATCCGATAGGCGCTGATCCTGTATTGGTGATGGATGTGAAGTGCACCATGATGCAAGTAGAAAATATCGATGTACTCTCCTTGGATTTGGTGATGCCTGGAGGTGCGAACCTAAACCTCAAACTCACAGTACCCATATTGCAAACCATGCGTTTGTTATTGGAAAGACTCGCCGCCCAAGGCAATTGGGGTCAACTGCAGCTGAATGTACCGGCACAAGTTGCGTCTACGGAAGCAGAGGTCGCGGCGCCTCCAGCTGAAGAAAAGAAAAACCTGCATTAAGCCTGATTTAACTGGCTTTTTCCTTAAATAACCCTGTTGATATGTATTTAAATATGTATTAAAATACATGCTAATATATAAATTAAGCGATAATTCTTAAAGAACAATAGGAGTTTTTGATGGAAACTTTATTAACCCGTGTCACCGCATCGTTAACCGAATTTAGAGAGCCGGGGAAGGTATTGGCAAAAGCCGGCAATGAGTCTGTGGCTATTTTGAATCGTAATGAGGTAGTGGCTTACTTGGTTCCAGTTGGCGCAATTGCTGAGATCTCTACCAGTCCGCTGGGCAAAGAAGGTTTACACAAATACCTCAAAACTGGATTACCTCAAATTCAGCACGTGATTAATTACTTGAAAGATAAGTAATTAGTGCACTATTTAACGCTAGATGAGTCTGATCTTATTGAGATTCATAAGAATGTGATCGAGCCAAATGAAATTCAGGGCTTGGCAATGAACAAGTCCTTATCTGCAGTATTGGCGCGTTTGCAAAACCGCTTAGATTTTGGGTTAATCACAGATGTGTTTCATTATGCAGCTTGCATGGGTATTTTTATTGCAAAGGCACGCTGCTTTAATGATGCCAATAAAAGAACTGCTGCCGCTGCACTACATTTAATTTTGATTGCCCACGAATGTAAGCCCAAGATTGAGAATACCGATTTAGGCGACTGGATAGTCAAATCGGTTGTTAATGAGCTATCTGAAGAGGATTTGGCTGGCTTATTACGCACGGTTTGCGAAAGCTAGTCCGCTTACCCTTTATCTTTTTGAATTCTCTTTTGTTTAACGCTTTAAGAGTGCTTGCAAACTATTTTTAAGATTACCCACGCCAAAGTAGGCGGTGAGGGGATTGGTGCTTGCTGTAGTGGTGTTGCTTTGGGGTGGCTTGCTAAAACTACCCGATAGCGTAATTACTGTGTCATCCGGCGCTTGCAGTAAGGCATTGAGTAAATTGTCTGGAATGAGGTAAGTCGCTTGATAGCCACCTGTTTTTTCTTGCCAATTACCCGCAGGAATTAGGGGATAGACTTCTTTGCCGATTTCGAAATGCTGGGGATTGCTAGCGCTAAATGCCGATGCATCATTACTTTTGTAATAGATCAGGCAAGCCACTTTATTGTTTTGACCAGGTACCGGCAAAATTCCTAAGGTAATGGGGATTTGGCTACCTACAGTAAAGAGGCTGCTATTGATGGCGAGTAATTTACTGTCGGGCGTGACTTCTACTTTCCAGCGCGCGTAGCTCGTTTGACCGGCAGTGTCTACTTTAAGAATCTGTGCTTGAGTCAGGGTGAGGACCGTGACCTTATCGCTGGTGGTCATTTGGGCGTAATCTAGTAAACGCCGGTCCACTCCCATGGCATCTAAATACTTCGCTAAGGTAGCGCTAATCTTTTGGGTGTCTTCGGTATTAATCACCTGATCAGCGCCTCGAAATTGATGCAAGCCATAACGGCTGCCCGGAGTCAGCTTGCGGGATACGCCCCCCGCAAAAGCATAGGCACAAGCGGATAAGCAATCGGGTGGACTGTAGTCGGTATTGCCAATTGTTGTGTTAAATCCGAGTTCGCGAATCGCAAGCCCCAATTGCATGCCACCCACAAGATTGCCTCCAGGGCTAGAGACTGCAACCCAGGTACCTTTTGGAAAGTTTTGCGCAAAAGATTTAAATTGTTTCGGACTATCTTTATCGATTTGCCCGGTGGCCAAAATCATCAGCTGGCATCTTGGCGTGAGCCCATCCATGCAACGCTCTTGCTTCTCAAAGCTCATGCCCCAGGCTTGCGCCGCTAGGCATACCAAGCTGGCCATGAAGGCCGTTATAAGGCGTTTGTAGGTCCCGGTCATGAGTTCCCTAAGCCTTAGAAACCCAGCGCAATCCTACGAGCGCCAAAAGAAAGCACAGCAAGGGCAGGGTTAAGGCCATTAGCAGTGCCGGCCAGGAGACTAAGGGTCCCATGCTGGACAAGAGAGAGTTAAAAAGCAGGAAGCACATACCCAGCATGATGCCACCAAATATCTTGATACCAACGCTACCTGCATGCACCTTAAGGCAACCATCCATATCTGACGGTACGATTAAATCGCTCAACATACGCATTTTATTGTGGTTTACCTGGTTGATTAATGGTTATAATTTTTATGTTTGTGAAAATCTAAAAAATCCTTTCCGCATTCTTAATTACTTCCTCATAAACAGGGGGGTTGGCGTTAGTTAATTTAGGCGCCCTGCGGAAATGATTTAATGTTAAGTCTTTGATTTGCATGGGATGTACAGAAGACTCGAAATCAGGCGTACTGTCAAAGGTACCGAGGGTTCGAATCCCTCCCTCTCCGCCAATTTCATATCAATCTAATATTTATTCCGTGGGTCTTTTGGGCGGGGCTAGCTCAGCAGATATTTCTAATTGCTGTAATAATTCATGCAAGTTTATTTTATTGGTGATTTATTTGAAGAATCTCAAATCGAATTTAATTGAGGTTCTTATCTCATTTTTGCTCTACGGATTTTTTGCGTGGGTAATATCTTGCTTTCCTCAATTAAAAAGTGGGCCACTGACTTTTTACCTGTTTATTCCGGCGGGGGTAAAACTCTTTTCTATTTTGATTTTTAGTTGGCGGGGTGCTATTGGGATTGGATTGGGTACTTTTGTACGTTTGCTCTTGGTCGATCCAAGTATTCCATGGGGCACTTGGTTGATTGTCTCTCTGGTGACAACTTCTATATTATTTTTGGCAATTGAATTGGCATTGAAGGTCTTAAAGATAGATAAAAATCTGTCTAATATTAATTATTATCAAATAGTCATTCTTGCGGTTATCGCCAGCGTGGCCAATGGTGTTGGCTTCATGCAGAGCGTAAACTTTATGACCGGTCATCACATGGATGGTGGCGCCTTTCACCATAACTTCCTAATCATCATGGCTAACTTTGCTGGAAGTGCTTTATTTGTATGTGCCTTGGTAGTAATTCTCAAACAAAAGCGAGTTATATTGGGTTTTATATCCAGGTTAAGATCTAATATAAAATGAGCAACTAACTTGATGTACATAAAAATAGAGCTTAAGACGGCTTGAACGGTATAACTAAAATGACCAAAAAACACAATTCTGCGTACATTCGCTTCCTTAATTTGATAAATGCCATAGATGAGCAGGGTGCAGATAAAAGACTTGATGCCATTGAAGAGCAGTTACTTGAACAGGTAATGCGGTCATCTTCTCAAGGGCGTGAAATTTTAGTCGGAGATTTAATCTCCTTGGGACAGATTGGTTCGCAGGCTACATTGCATGGCCGAGTCAAAAATCTTATTACTGCTGGCTATATCAACTCCATTTCAGATGCTAGTGATGGCAGAAGAAAAAAACTTCTTCCAACAAAGTTGGCGCAACAGCATTATGAAAATCTATCAATGCTACTGATTAAGGCCGCGACCGCATAAGAGGTGTTTGTTAGATTGACAGGCCCGCCTTTGAGCGGGTTTTTTAATGCCCTAAGCTTGTCTAAGAACGCTGTGCCTTGATTGCGTTCGATCAGAAAGCATTTTCTGTTGCGGTTATGGAGCTTTAGTTTTCATGATGAATTCGACTTAATTGTTGATATAAAGCAAACCTTCAATTGCTTATTGGCCTTACATTACATCAATTTATGGAGTGATGATGAGCCATGCATTGACGGCAGAAAACTTGTGGGAGGATGTTCTGGCTGTGCGTGCCCAATCTCCACTGGTTCATAGTATTACCAATTTTGTTGCCATGAATTTCAATGCAAATATGCTGCTGGCGTTGGGGGCGTCTCCTGTGATGGCGCATGCCCTTGAGGAGGTGGAAGACATGGTTGAAATTGCCCAAGCCTTGGTGTTGAATATTGGCACCTTAGAAACAGGCTGGATTCGAGCAATGACTCTGGCAAAGAGGCGGGCTCGACTGAAGGGTATTCCTGTTATTCTCGATCCCGTTGGTGCTGGTGCAACCTCCTATCGAAATTCTTGTATTGCTGAATTACTTGCAGTTGATCCACCAAATATCATTCGTGGTAATGCATCAGAAGTCATGAGTGTTGCAGGCCTATCTATAGCGACAAAAGGGGTCGATAGCTCTGCTAGCTCGGATGATGCTATTGGGGCTGCCATGGCGCTAGCTCAAAAGACCAGTGGTGTTGTATGCATCTCAGGGGTTATTGACCATGTGATGGATGGAGCGGGGCGACATATTACCTTATCAAATGGCAGCGCCTTAATGACAAAAGTTACTGGTGTAGGTTGCTCGGCGACCGCAATAATTGGTGCATTTTCTGCGGTTCAGCCGGATGTATTCAGGGCAACAGTCGGTGCAATGGCGTATTTGGGGGTTGCTGGGGAAATTGCAGAGCAGAACACTATGGCAACCAATGGTGGTTCCGGTAGTTATCAAGTCAATCTTTTGGATGTTGTTAATTTATTGGATGGGGCAATGTTTATTAAAACCCTCAAGATGGAGTTAATGAAGTACTAAAGTGAGAAAGTTGGATATATCCCTGAGCTCGTCTGGATGTAGGGAGTGTTCCATCGGATAGGTATGCCAGTCCACCTGGTAGCCAAGCTTCTCTAAAATATCAACAGATGCTTCGGCGCGTTCCGGAATAACTACCGCATCCCAAATACCATGAGCCATAAAAATAGGCGTGTTGCAATTAGCTTCGCTCTTTTCGAGTGGTAAGGATTTAGCAAGCGGGAGATAGCCTGATAGCGCCATGATTCCGGCAAGCTTATGCGGGAAACGCAAACCCACTTGTAACGACATGGCGCAGCCCTGTGAGAATCCAGCTAGGACAATATTGTCATAGGCTATACCACGGTCTGCTTCGCGCTCAATCAGGGCCGTGATAGCGGCAGCAGATTTCTGTATTCCAGATATATCCTCTCGATCTGTCAGACCCCTACCGGTGATGTCATACCAGGCTGGCATGACATAGCCACCATTTACAGTAACCGCCATGCTCGGTGCGCTTGGGAAAACAAACCGAATGGCTGGAGAGTCTTCGAGCTTGAGCTGAGGAATAATTGGCACAAAGTCATTGCCATCAGCCCCAAGGCCATGAAGCCAAATCACAGAGGCGCTGGGATTAGGGGCGGTTTCTATTTCAATACAGGGAAGGGTTGTCATGTAAATTTAATCTTTGGTTGCCAAGAGCTAATATTAAAGCTCCGTTAATATGGATGCAGCAGATTCACTCAAAAAACTCACGAAATAGGTTTTTAATGCACAGAATGTATATAGCGGTAGTAATGATGGGGAGCTTAGGTCTATTGGCCTGTGGAACTCCAGTCAGTCAGTTTGGTGTTTATAAGCAGTCAGACGGAACAGTTGGGGTGCACTCTCCAAAGTCAGCCACTCAAGAGGAGGCTCAAGTTGCCGCTGTAGAGGAATGTAAAAAATTAGGAAAGCGAACGGCGACTATTTTAGAGGGTCGTCAAACAGCCAATGATCGCTTTCCTATGACCTATTTATATCGATGTGGCGGTTAAGAAAAAACTTCTCAACTTAGTAACCACTTCTTAATAGATTTATCCACACACATAGCATCTAAGGCAATACCAAAGAATTCAGACCCATTGGTAATCATACTTTCGATTGCCTCTACCTTGCCGGATTTAACTCCCCGCAAGTAAGTTGCAACACGATAGCGCAGGAAGTGCTCGTCTTCACCTTCCTCATTGGTTGTGGAGCAAATTTCTAGGCTGCCATAGCGAGTCTCTGGATTGATGTTCAGAATTGCTAAACCCAAAGCAGCGATCAGCTTATCTGGCACTGGGATTGGTACATAGGAGTAGAGCGATACCAGCTTTTCTTCTTCATCTACTTCAATGATGTGATCAATCTCTAAAGTATCTTGCTCCGTTAGTTCAGTTTCACCTGAGTCGCCGCCACCAAAGGTGGACTCAAACTGCAGCATCGCCGTATTGCTATCTCTTGAGATCTCAATCATATCTGGGTAGCCGAGCAGACCTTTCCACCAATACATTAGAGAGAAAGTGCATGGCTTTACCTCTACCAAGCCTTCTTCAGTCGATTTGGCAAAGTAAAGACCATAAA
Source organism: Polynucleobacter sp. Latsch14-2 (assembly GCF_018881925.1). GTDB lineage: Bacteria > Pseudomonadota > Gammaproteobacteria > Burkholderiales > Burkholderiaceae > Polynucleobacter. The sequence continues at coordinate 25,097 of NZ_JACVPL010000008.1, forward strand.
ACTCATCGTCCGACTCTAGTCCATATTGATCAACCTTAGGGGATTTGCTGGTAACCTTTTTAACTGGCTTCTTAGTCACTTTTTTACTTGCTACTTTTTTGGCAACAGGTTTCTTAACCGCCGGCTTTTTAGTAGCCGTTTTCTTGGTCGGAGCCTTTTTGGCCAGCACTTTTTTGGTTGCTGGTTTTTTCGCTAGCTTTTTCACTGCCTTTTTAGCCGCAGCTTTTTTAGCAACAGGCTTCTTAATAGCTTTCTTAGCAGGGGCTTTTTTTACCACCTTGGTAGCTACTTTCTTTTTTGCTGGTGACTTCTTTGTAGCCATGGTCTATTACCCTTCTTTTGATAGTTAGCGTGCATAGTGCACTGTCTGATATTACTGCAATTTCTATGAAGAATTGCTGCTTTTATATGAGGGTTTACCGGGCAATTTCAAGAGCATTGAGGCTTTTATAAAAAATATGTTTTTAGTGCTAGAAACTGGGTATTAGCTTGCTACACTGAAGGCGGTAGTTATGAATAACCTCTAAATTAAGAGAAACCATGTTCCCTGAATACCGCGAATTAATTAGCCACCTTAAAACTTCAGATCGTCACTTCTCCCATTTATTTGATAAACATAATAATTTAGACGCAAAGATTCTACGTATGGAATCCCACAAAGAACCTGGCACTCCTGAAGAAATTGAAATCCTGAAAAAAGAGAAATTGCTTTTGAAGGATCAGATTTATGCTGCTTTAAAGAAAGCTAGCGCTTAATTCACTCGGCCTTAATGAGCGCTTTGCTAAGCTTTTTTAAGAAAGCACGCTTTTAACAGCATATTGCCCGCTTCTGTTTTGCAGTCTACTTCATGATCACCTGAAACTAGGCGGATGCCTTTGATCTTGGTGCCAACTTTGAGGGTGGTTGAAGAGCCTTTGACCTTGAGGTCTTTAATAAGAGTTACGCTATCCCCGTCAGCCAATAGATTGCCGTTGACGTCTTTGACGATTAATCCAGCCTCTATTTCATCTGTCGCTGCCATGATTGGCCACTCATGCCCGCATTGTGCGCATACAAAATTTGCGCCATCAGGGTAGCTCATATCCTCTTGGCAGGCCGGGCATTTAGGTGAGTTATCTGAAGTGGTCATGGTCTGAAAAGATATTAGTAGGTCAAATCTAATTCTAGTCTAGTGACCAAGTCTGCACTAGAATGGTCTGGTAATGAATAAAAAGCTGAAGATCGCATTAGCCGCTTTTGTGGTGATTACCAGTCTGCTCGGTCTTGGTGCCTGGTATGCCATCTCATCGGTTAATCCAGCGCAACTTACTCAGCTATTAAGCTCTTCCGTTAAGGAGGCTACGGGCCGTGACCTAAAGATTGCAGGCCCAGTACGTCTATCTATCTTTCCATCTATTGGCGTTTACGCCGAAGATGTTTCTCTAAGTAATGCGGCTTGGGCAAGCGAACCTGATATGGTTTTTCTCAAACGTATTGAGATGGGCATCCACCTTCTTCCGCTATTGCAGAAGCGCATAGAGATTGGGCGCATTGAGTTAAGTGGTTTGGATGCACATTTGCAATCCAATACTGGAGGGCAGAGCAACTGGGTGCTTGCTGCTCCACTCGCTCAGGGGGCAGCAAATACCTCATCAAGCGGCGATAGTGATAGTTTTATCTCGATTGAAAATGTTATCGTTACCGATGCTCATATTTCTTATCAAGAGGGCGCTGGATCTCAAAAGATATTTGATGTAAAGCGACTATCTTTTACGGGGAATGGTGATAAGACTGCAATTCACTTAGAGATGAAACATGCGAATGCTCTTTTGGGAGTCAAGGGAACCATTACTTCAGTCAGGAAAATTCTGAACGACTGGGGTGTTGCCCCGCTAAAAGTGGGCGTAGACCTTACTGTCGATTTGAATGGGAAGTCACTCTTAGTCCAAGGTCAGATTCAGAAGTTACCCCAGCAATTACCTAGCTTCGACATTAATCTGAGATCCAAATCCTTTGATTTAGCTTCGCTTATAGCTGGCTCTACTGTGGCGGCATCTAGCGGCAAGTCTCCTAGCATCACCCAGAAGTCAAATCATCAGTCCAAATACTTCTTTAATGAAGATCGGCTACCTTTTGATTTGCTACCCGAGGCAAACGGCAAGCTTAATGTTGATATCGCTCAACTAGGTCTGCCATATCAATTGCCTATTCAGAATTTGAAAGCCACTTTAAGATTTGTTGGTGATCGAATTGATTTACAGGACCTCAACTTTGACTTGGGCAGCGGGCACGCGCGAGGTGATGTCTACTTGAGTCAGTTGCATGGCTCGGCTCCAGCTCTAACCATGAAGGGATTTGCAAGTGGATTTACCTTGGAGCAAATCATGGTGGATGCTAAATCTAAGGTCAGCGGTGGCGATACCAAGATTGCATTTGAGTTGAAGAGTTCCGGCACTAGCTTGCACCAACTTGCCAGCAAGGCTAATGGTAAGTTTCAAATTTCTGTCGGGAAGGCAACGCTAGCTTCTACCTTCTTGAACAAAGGTGGTGATTTTGTCATTATGGTATTAGATGCAGTCAACCCATTGCGTAAAAAAGCCAACACCACCAACTTGGAGTGCGCGGTAGCATATTTGCCAATCAATAATGGTTTGATCAGCGTTACTGATTCTGTGGGCATTGAGACCGATCGCTTGGATGTTTTACTCAATGGCTCAATTAATTTGAATAATGAGCTGATTAATCTCAATATTTACCCGCGTGAAAAATCTGGCATTACTCTGGGGGTAGATTTGGCTAATTTAATTAAATTGCAAGGCACATTGGAGAACCCAAGCGCTGGAATTGATCGGGCTGCGGTCGTTAAAAGTGCTGTATCCATTGGCTTGGGGTTTTTGACGGGCGGCGTCTCTATCTTGGCTGAAAATGCTAAATCCATGACAACCAAGTCGCAGCCTTGTAAAACGGCGCTGCATCCTTGGTCTGATATTCATGCTGGTGCCAATTAGTCCTTAAAACAGTATTCCGCTTACAAAGAGGCTGAATAATGAAATAAAAATACTGGCAAAAAATGCAGTCCAGAAGCCGGAGATGGAGAAGCCGCTGACTAGCTGAGAAACCAGCATTAATACCAGTGCATTAATAACTAATAAGAACAAGCCCATAGTTAAAACCGTGAGCGGCAGTGTAAATAAAATCAGTAGTGGCTTCACAATTGCATTAGCAAAACCAAGCAAGAGAGCGGCCACCAAGAGTGAGCCGCCATCTGCAAAGCGTAAACCGCTAAAAATATAGCTGGCTACCCAGAGGGATAAAGAGGTTAAGGCCCACTGAACTAGAAATGGCGTAAGGTTACCCATAATGAACTCCTTTGAGATGGTAATAAAATGAGGGCTAACAATCCAATCTTAATGGTAACAGCGGCTTAATAGTGTGGCGGGATGTCATCTTTAAGATTGCCTGACCCACCACCTCCGCTACTGCCGGCCTGTTCTTTAATAGATTTGAGCTCGCGATATAAAAATTCAATCTGTTGTTGTTGCTTGTAAACAATCTGGTTGAGTTTTTCGATGAGATCCTCAGTAAAACTGAGTTTGATTTCTAGGTTGGTAATTCGGTCTTCGGTCATTGAATGCTCCAGTATCTTATTCGGAGATGAGTTCAAAACGCCCATCTTCCATTTCTGCTTGTGGTCTGATCCAAAAATCATGACTTTGCATGGATTCATAAACGTAGGCTGGTTCAAGGTTAGCCTCTATATTTGCCAGAAGAACTATTTTATAAAAGCCACCAGTCTTTTTATGTTTCAGCTTGCTGCCGGGTTTAAATAAGCCATCATCAGCCGCTGCCATTCGGGGTTTTTCCATGTCAAAACTCTGCTTTCTCGGTATGATCTTGGGATGCCAAACAATGTCCCATACTCCATTCTAGATATATCTCCGATTCCACAAGGATTTACTGCGACCGATGCTTTGCGCAACTCATTGGATGTTGCCCAGCATGGAGAGAAGTGGGGCTATACGCGCTATTGGTTGGCCGAGCATCACAACATGACTGGTAATGCTAGCTCAGCGACCGCAGTGGTCATTGGCTACATCGCAGCAGGCACTTCGACTATTCGGGTTGGTTCTGGTGGCGTGATGCTTCCTAATCATGCCCCATTAGTCATTGCAGAGCAATTTGGCACCCTCGCATCACTCTTTCCGGGTAGGATCGATCTTGGGCTTGGTCGTGCGCCCGGCACGGATCAAATGACGGCAAGAGCGTTGCGCCGAGACTTATTGGGTGGTGATGATCGTTTTCCTCAGGATGTGCGTGAGTTACAACATTACTTTGGGCCGATCCAAGAAGGTCAGGCGGTTAGGGCAATTCCAGGCGCAGATACCGAGGTACCTATTTGGATTTTAGGTTCCAGCTTGTATGGCGCCCAGTTAGCGGCTCATTTCGGCTTACCTTATGCTTTCGCCTCTCATTTTGCCCCTGAGCAATTGATAGATGCCATGCAGACTTATCGCGGTTTGTTTAAGCCTTCGGATAAGCTCGCTAGCCCTTATGCTGCATTTGTGATGAATGTAGTTGCTGCGGATACAGATGAAGAGGCGCGGCATCTCTTCACAAGCTTGCAGCAGAATGTAATTCGGATGCGACGCAATACTCGCGGCCAATTTCCGCCGCCCATCGACAATCTGGATGACTTTTGTGAGCCATATGAAAAAGCAACTGCTGCTCATGCTTTGCAATGTTCCGCCGTGGGCTCTTTAGAGACAGTTAAAAAAGAAATGCAGCGCTGGATGGATCTGACCGGGGCAAATGAAGTCATTGTTACTGGTCAAATATTTGATCATCAAGCGCGATTGAAATCCTTTGATATTGCCGCTCAGGCGGCTCAGAGCTTGCGTTTAAGCCTGTCAGTCTAGAGCGTAGTCATTGTAGTTAGCAGTGATGAGAATGCCCTGCTCGGCAGCTCGACTAGCCAGCTTTAAAACTTCATTGTCCTTGCTGATTAGGATGGAGGGTCTTACTGTAAAGGCAATATCTAAAAAGATTTGATCATCAGAATCGCGGCACTTCCATGGCGCACCCTCTATACGGCCTGCATCTATTAATTGGCTTAATGCTTGCCATTGCCGAGTCATCTCTGTCTGCTGTTGATCTTCCAGAGAAAAGAGGGGGCGCGAGACGACATCGCTGAACTCCTCCATGGTGGCTAAGCTTGCGTAGGCTGCAAACTCTCGATTTTGCAAGGCGTTACTTAAGTTAGCCGCCCTAGGATCTTTGAAGACAAAAATATCGAGCAAGATATTGGTATCCAAGATAACGTGCTTCATTGCCAATACCTATTGTTAGCTATTACTGCGCCAGACCTCAGGAGTAATGGTAACTTGACCTTTGTCACTCGAGACATAAGCTTCGCCATCTTGAACGTTGATGTGAATAACCATGCTGCGCTCAACCAGTTTATTTAATTCATAAGCCTGTTCGGCAGGAATGGAGATCACCTGCAAGTTGCGAGCACGCGTAAGTTTATTGGCAATGCCATCCCACCAAATTTTGCTCGTATGCCCACCATAGCAATACACAATGACTTGATCTGATCGCCCGCATGCTTTGAGAATACGACGCTCATCTGGTTGACCAATCTCAATCCATAGTTTGATGGCATCTGTTAAATCTTTAATCCAGAGGTCGGGTTCATCAGTATCGCTTAGCCCCTTGGTAAATGTTAGCTCCTCCTGCGCGTGTAGGGCAAAGGCAATCAGTCTGACCATCATCCGCTCTTCTGTTTCTGAGGGGTGTTTGGCAATAGTGAGGGAGTGACTGCCGTAGTAATGGCGGTCAGAGTCTGCGACATGAAGGTCGGCTTTGTGGATAGTTGCGCGGAGAGCCATGGCGCATTATCGCCTTTAAAACCGAGTCCAAACCCCTAGGGTATGATTTTGTTTAAAATACCACTTAATTTCTGTGTATCGTAGAGTCCCATGATCCGTATTACTGAACTGCGCTTACCTATTGAGCACCCGCCTGAGGCGGTGGAGGCTGCAATTTTGAAGCGTCTACATTTAGACCCAAAAGATTTACATCACTTTACTGTTTTTAAGCGTAGCTACGATGCCAGGAAAAATGTTGCGCTAGCATTTATTTACACCATTGATCTCTCTGTTAAAGATGAGGAAGGTGTATTGAAGCAATTTTCAAATGACATTCATATTAGACTCTCACCTGACACAAGTTATCACTTCGTTGCCAAGGCGCCAGAGAGCATTCAGTCTGGAAAGCTCCTCCGACCAGTAGTGATTGGTTTTGGGCCCTGCGGAATATTCGCTGCTCTTGTTCTAGCGCAAATGGGATTTAAACCCATCGTGCTCGAGAGGGGCAAAAAAGTTCGTGAGCGCACTCAAGACACTTGGGGATTGTGGCGTAAAAATGTCCTCAATCCAGAATCCAATGTGCAGTTTGGTGAAGGTGGAGCGGGTACATTTTCAGACGGTAAGCTTTGGAGTCAAATTAAGGATCCAAAGTTCTACGGTCGCAAGGTATTGAATGAATTTGTAAAAGCTGGGGCGCCAGAAGAAATTTTATATGTTGCCAAACCTCATATCGGCACATTCCGCTTAGTAGGGATGGTTGAAAAAATTCGGGAAGAAATTATTTCCTTGGGTGGCGAGATTCGCTTCTCCCAAAAGGTGGTTGGCTTTGATATTGAGAATGATCAAATTCAGGGCGTCAAAATTGAAGGTCACGATGACCTGCCGGCTAATCATGTAGTTCTCGCCCTTGGGCATAGTGCTCGCGATACCTTTCAAGTATTACATGCCGCCGGAGTGTATATGGAAGCTAAGCCGTTCTCGGTTGGTTTTCGTATAGAGCATCCCCAATCACTTATTGATAAAGCCCGTTTAGGTCCGCATGCTGGTAACCCTATGATTGGCGCTGCTGACTATAAGTTAGTGCATCACGCTAAAAATGGCCGCTCGGTTTATAGCTTTTGCATGTGCCCAGGCGGTACAGTCGTTGCGGCTACCTCGGAGCCAAATCGTGTAGTTACAAATGGGATGAGTCAGTACTCTCGGAATGAGCGTAACGCAAATGCTGGGATCGTTGTTGGCATTACCCCTGATGATTATCCTGGCGGGGCGATGGCTGGTATTGAATTTCAACGAGCGATTGAATCCAAAGCGTATATTCTTGGTGGCTCGACATATGAAGCTCCCGGCCAGTTGGTTGGAGACTTTTTGGCAGGCAAGACTTCAACTGAGTTCGGCAGTGTTACGCCCTCGTACAAGCCTGGTGTTCATTTAACGGATTTAGCAGACAGCTTGCCACCCTATGCTATTGAGGCAATCAGAGAGGCAATCCCCGCCTTTGAAAAGCAAATCAAAGGGTTTTCCATGAAAGATGCGGTTTTAACGGGTGTGGAGACCAGAACTTCTTCGCCATTGCGCATTACACGAGGTCCAAATTTTCAAAGTTTGAACGTCAAGGGTCTGTATCCTGCAGGTGAGGGCGCTGGGTATGCTGGTGGAATCTTGTCGGCAGGCGTCGATGGGATTAAAGTGGCAGAAGCAGTCGCGCTTGATTGTCTTTCTCAATAATTCTCATTTAATATTGATTCGTCTTTATGGGTATAGCAGTGGTTAATTCCTCAAATAATGAAGTAGAAGTGTTATTCCACCCAGAGCTTTTGCAAAAGTTCGATATTAATGGTCCGCGCTATACCTCATATCCAAGCGCTGATCGCTTTCATAACGAATTCGCCGAGGCAGACTATTTAGGTGCACTACAACGTGTTGCTAAAGTTGATGAGCCTTTATCGCTTTATTTTCATTTGCCCTTTTGCCCCAACATTTGTTACTACTGTGGTTGCAATAAAATTATTACTAAAGATCACGGTCGTAGCGCTAAATACATTAAGTACGTAGCCAAAGAAATGGCTATGGTTACGGCGGTAATGGGAGCCCAGAAAAAAATTCCCATTACCCAATTGCATTGGGGTGGTGGCACACCGACTTTCTTGTCGCATGAAGAGATGACTGAGCTGATGTTCCATACGCGTGAACATTTTGACTTACTTCCAGGCGGGGAATACTCGATTGAGATTGATCCACGCCGCGTTACCGAGGCGGACATTAAATTATTATCTGAGCTCGGATTTAATCGAATTAGCCTGGGAGTTCAGGACTTTAATTTAGCGGTGCAAGAGGCAGTGCATCGTGTTCAAACTGTTGAGGAAACTCGTGCGGTTATGGACTGGTCCAGAAAGTATGGTTTTAAATCTAGAAGTGTGGATTTAATCTATGGGTTACCAAAGCAAACGCCTGAGACATTTAAAGAAACAGTGGATTTAGTGTTGCAAATGAATCCCGATAGGTTATCTGTCTACAATTACGCTCATCTGCCACACATCTTTAAGCCACAGCGCAGAATTTCTGAGGCGGAATTACCGCCCGCTGCCGATAAGCTCACTATTCTCTCAAATACGATTGAGCGCCTTGGTCAGGCTGGTTATGTCTTTATTGGTATGGATCATTTTGCTCAGCCCGATGACGAGTTGGCCATTGCTCAAAAAGAGGGTAAGTTGCATCGCAACTTCCAAGGCTACTCAACTCAAGCCGAGTGTGACTTATTAGCTTTTGGTATTTCTTCGATTGGTAAGGTTGATGATTGCTATTCTCAAAACGTGAGAACCTTAGATGAGTATTACGCTGCAATTGATGATGGTCATCTGCCTACTCTAAGGGGTATGCGTTTAGATAAAGACGATCTATTGCGTCGCGAACTCATTGGGGAGTTAATGTGCCAATTTGCACTCGATACTGAGCAATTCGCAAAAGATCATGGGATTGAATTTTCTAAGTACTTCAAAGTAGAACTTGAGGAGCTCAAGGGCTTGGAAGATGCTGGGCTTCTTGAGTGGCAGGGCTCTCGAATGGTGGTGCCTATTAAAGGTCGCCTACTTGCTAGGCGCGTAGCCATGACCTTTGATCGTCATTTACGAGAATCTCAAGCACGCGGAACTTATTCGAAAGTCCTATAAAAATATCAAAAGTTGCCTAGTTTGATGTAGATCAAAAACTCCACAAAAGATTGTTGCTTTTAAGCAAGCGTTGATAAATTAATGACAGTGGGTTTGATACAAGTCAAATCCATTTCCTCCTCCCAATTTGAAAATGAATCCATCAAATTGAAAAAAAGAGGGAAATATCATGCGTCTCAAATCACTAGTGGTGGCTATGGCAGCTGTAGCTTCATTGGCACCGGCTGCTTCTCAGGCCCAGTCATCCAGCGAAAATCCATGGATGGTGCGTGTACGTGCAACAGACTTAATTTGGCAGAATGGCCAGACCAATGCTGTCAGTACGCTCAATGTTAAGGCGGAAAATAAAGTTATTCCAGAATTCGACGTTTCCTATTTCTTTACGAAAAATATTGCAACTGAATTGGTTTTGACTTACCCACAAGCGATTCAAATTAATGCTGGCAGTAGCAAGCTTGGAACCATTAAAGCACTTCCACCATCACTCTTACTGCAGTACCACTTCACTGAATTGGGTGCATTTAAGCCTTATGTTGGCGCTGGTATCAATTACACTATTTTTAGTAGTCGTAGCAATTTGGGTAATGGAACCTATTCTGTGGCTAGCTCTAGCACTGGCTTTGCTGGTCAAGTGGGCGCTGACTATATGTTCGATAAGAACTGGGGTCTGAATATTGATGTTAAATACATCACGATGGCCACTGATGTTACGGTGGTTTCTTCAGGTGCTAATGCGGGTAAGTTAACCCTCAACCCATGGACACCGTCTATAGGTGTGACATACAAGTTCTAGGAATTCAGTTCTTGGTTCTTGGGGTAGGGCTCCTGAAGGAGCCCTATTTTTTTCATCTTTTTTATTGAGTCAGTTGATCAACTAGTTCCTCAAAGCGCTCTTCGTTGAACTGAAGATTATCGAATCGAAAAATAGCCGGATGAGTTGGGGGCTCAATTCTGCGTTTGGCATACTGATCCCAGTTTGCAAGCTTCCAATCATCTCGTGGATCGCCGCGTTTCTCCATGCGGAACTTTGCCTCCCCCATTGCCAGATCTATCCAAGCAACTCGGATGTGAGTTTCTGGTGGAATTCCCAATGCTGCGGGGTCGAAAATCTTGCCACTTTGAATCTCTTTCGAGAATGGGCCAACAAGAATGACATTTACCCCAAGCAAGAGATTTTCTCGGGCAATATCTATCAGGCCGGAATATTCCCAATTTCGTAGGTTCTCAAGGTAGTAGGGGCTATCACGATCGTTGGGGTTATGAGTGGTGAGTTCCATGACATGGGAGCTATAAGCGCCATAAGCCGTATCTTTATCTAGAAAGAAAAAATCTTTCCCTGTTTTTTGAATAATCAGGGGTAGAGCCTTTTTGGCTAGTGTGGATTTTCCAGTTCCAGCATGGCCTGAAAACAGAATCAGATAGGGCGTTGCTGGGGACAAGGAGGTAAACGTTGTGGAACTCATTTATAGGTAGTCTCGCAGAAATTAAGGGAAATATCCCGTCTTTTGCTGAAGCGATGATAATGTCGCCATGGCTTTAATCGTACTTACTGATGCAAAACTGGCTTTTGGCCATGTTGACCTCCTCGCAAACACCGCTTTTTCTTTGGAATCTGGCGAACGTGTAGGCTTAATTGGCCGCAATGGCACTGGTAAATCTTCCTTGTTGAAGATTCTGGCTGGCATAGAAAAGCTAGATGATGGCTTATTGCAATACCAGCAAGGTCTACGGATTGCTTATGTACCTCAGGAGCCGATTTTTGAAGCTAATGAAACTGTCTTTGATGCAGTTTCTCAGGGCGTTGCGCAGGCCAAGGCATTGCGTGAGGAATACGAGGCCCTAAGTATTGGCGAGTGGGATGATGCATCCCATCATCGCTTAGATGAGGTTCAGTCCCAATTGGAGGCTGTCAGTGGATGGAATTGGGAGCAGCGTGTTCACGAAACCTTAGATCGACTGCATCTTGAAGCTGATCTCAAGATTAATACATTGTCTGGCGGAACTAAAAAACGCGTTGCTCTAGCTCGCGCCTTAGTCGAGGTGCCCGATGTACTCATTTTGGACGAGCCTACCAACCACTTGGACTTGGACTCGATTGCGTGGCTAGAAGAACTCCTGAAAGAATATCAAGGTTCGGTCATATTAGTTACTCATGATCGTGCATTTTTGGATAATGTGTGCACACAAATTGTCGAGCTCGACCGCGGTATTTTGCGCTCCTATCCGGGTAATTTCTCTGCCTATGAGGTTCTCAAAGATCAGGAAATGAATTCTGAGTCGCTGGCTAATGCTAGGGCTGACAAATTACTTGCTCAAGAAGAGGTATGGATTCGCAAAGGGGTTGAGGCGCGCCGCACAAGAAGCGTTGCCCGCATTGCTCGCTTAGAAAACCTGCGCGTGAGTCGCTCACAAAGACGTGATGCTATCGGTCAGGTTAAGTTGGCTGTATCAGCAGGGGATCGTAGCGGCAAGATTGTTGCAGACCTGCAAAATGTTTCCAAGGCTTACGACCGACCAATCGTAGCGGATTTCACAGCAACGATTTTACGTGGTGACAAGGTTGGTTTCTTGGGCCCTAATGGTGCGGGTAAAACGACTTTACTCAAGTTAATTCTGGGGACAATTGCACCGGATTCTGGTACGGCGACTATGGGTACTCGCATTGAGGTTGCTTACTTTGACCAAATGCGCGAGGGCTTAGATCTTAATGCTTCTCTGGAAGATTACATTAGCCCTGGTAGTGAATGGATTGAGATTAATGGCAATCGCAAACATGTAAAAAGTTATTTAAGTGACTTCTTGTTTTCTCCGGAGCGTACAAATTCTCCTGTAAGCACTTTATCTGGCGGTGAGCGTAACCGCTTATTGCTGGCGCGCTTATTTGCAAGACCGGCTAATGTATTGGTGCTTGATGAACCAACCAATGATTTGGATATTGATACTTTAGATTTGCTCGAGCAGTTATTGCAAGACTATAAGGGCACTGTATTTCTGGTGAGTCACGATCGATATTTTTTGGATAATGTGGTTACCAGCATCATTGCCAATGAAGGTGATGGCTTTTGGCGTGAGTATGAGGGCGGTTACGAGGATTGGAAGATTCAAAAAGCGCGTTCGGATAAGATTCGCGCAGCCAATAGCTCAGCAAAGCCCGAGCAAGTTGTTAAACCTGCCGAGAAGCCCGCGTCGAAGGCTGAAATAAAGTCAGCGCCAGTCAGTAGCGGCGTGCAAAAACTCAATGGTAAGGAGCGTCAAGAGCTCGAAACTTTACCTTTGCAGATTGAGAGTCTTGAAACGGAGCAGGCAGATATCGGGATTGAAATGAGTAACCCTGATTTATATAAAAATGAGCCTGAGTTGGCAGCTAGCATGCAAGCTCGTCTATCTGAGGTTACGGCCGAATTAGAGCAGAAGATGCAGCGTTGGGAATCTTTATTGCAAAGGGCGGAGGCTTAGTTTTTTGTCTCGATCGCTGCTTTTTACCCTTCAAGATCACTGCGATTCCCAATTCGAACTAATTGTGCCCTGAGATCAGAGATCTGATCCAGTAATTGCAATGCTAGCGCCAAACCTGGGGTGTTAATTTCTAGGTCCGCGCTTAAACGCATAGCAGTTTTAGTTCTCTTAAGTGAATCCCCGCTAAACCGCCAATCCTCTGGTGAGGATCCAGAAGGGCTTAGCACGCCTTCGGTCACCCATGCCATGATGAGCTCTTCGCTAGTGCTTGTTGCTTGAGATAGCTCGACCAGATTCATATGGATTTCATTTTCAACAATCATGCCTTCAATCCAGGTGATATTAGTTTGAGTCATATTAATCATCCCTTCAGGTGAGTTCTGGGGTTGAATTCAAAAGCTTTCTCAAATGCTTGATAAGCCTCTTTTTGAGCATCGGTGTCAGCAGGGGGTGTAACGATCATGGCGAGAACATAGAGGTCTCCAGGTTCTTTGCTTGGAATGCCTTTACCTTTTAGGCGCATCTTGCGGCCTGCGACGGTATTTGTTGGAACGGTTAGCTCCAGTGTTGTGCCTGCAGGTGTTGGAACCTTTACCGTGGTGCCTAATGCTGCCTCCCATGGCGCCAGTGGTAAGTCGAGATAAACATCTTTGCCATCCACTCGGTAGATCGGATTCGGGTGAAATTCAATTTCAAGATAAAGATCTCCAGCGCCACCTTCACCTATTCCGGGGCCACCTTGCCCGCTAAGCCGCAGATTTTGTCCTGCCTTAATTCCTTTGGGGATGCTGACATCTAGTTTGCGCTCTTGTGTGCTCACATGGCCACTGGCATCTAGCATTGGCATATGTAAAACAATGGTCCGCTTAGCACCGTTATAAGCGTCGGCAAGATCAATCAAAATCTTAGCGTGATGATCTTGGCCTTTGAAGTGCATGCCTGCATCTGGGTTCGAATGGGTGCCGCGACCGCCTTGGCGATGTTTACCTCTCCCAAAAAGAGATTCAAAGAATTCGCTTTGATCTCCCTCGTAAGCGCCACCACCAAAGCCACCATCTGAGTATTCAAAACCTTCATTCCAGTTTGGTGGTGGTGTGAAATCTTGACCGTTTTTCCAGTTACTGCCCATTTGGTCGTAGGCGGCGCGCTTCTCAGTATCTTTGAGAACGGCATAAGCTTCACCAACTTCCTTGAAGCGCTCTTCAGCATCTTTTTCTTTGTTGACGTCGGGGTGATATTTTCGAGCCAATTTGCGATAGGCGCTTTTGATATCCGCTTCAGTCGCGCCACGGGCAACACCAAGCGTTTCGTAGTAATCCTTGAATTTCATAAGCCTGTTTTAAGTCCCTATTGGAGTCCTGAGTGAGCTAATAAGGTTTATTCTACAGTTACCGAAGAGCTCATCTCATCTTATTTTGACCAAGAAAAAGCGGGCTCATGGCCCGCCCCTTCTGGTTGCTGCAGATGGCTAGTATTAGCTCATGACACCAATTTGCCAAGGCACAAACTCATAATCACCAAGGCCGAGTAGTTCACTCTTGGAGGGTTCTCCAGACGCAGTACGTAGGAAAAGTTCAAAAATCTGCTGACCCATTTCTTGAACAGATACTGTGCCATCTAAGATTTCGCCGCAGTTGATATCCATATCCTCAGTGAGGCGTTGATACATAGGCGTGTTGGTAGCCAATTTGATACATGGAGCTGGTTTGGAGCCAAACATAGAGCCCCGACCGGTCGTGAATGCTACTAAATTTGCACCGCCTGCTATTTGCCCGGTTGCCGAGACTGGATCAAACCCAGGTGTGTCCATAAATACAAAACCTTTGGCGGTGACCGGCTCTGCGTAGCGATAGACCTCCATGAGTGGTCCTGTGCCACCCTTCATCGAAGAGCCTAGTGACTTTTCAAAAATATTAGCAAGACCACCAATTTGATTGCCTGGACTAACTTGACCATTAATCTGTACATCTCGCCCAACAGAGTATTCATCTTTCCACCAGCGAATGCGTTTAATCAATTTCTCCCCAATCTCTTTTGAGGCAGCTCTCCGGGTGAGGGTATGTTCAACACCATAGATTTCAGGGGTCTCTGACAAAATACCTGTGCCGCCATGGCGCGACAGAATATCAATCGCAGCTCCAAGGGCTGGGTTGGCAGTAATCGAAGAGAAGCCATCGGATCCACCGCATTGCAGACCAACAGTGAGATGGCTTGCTGAAACGGTTTCACGCTTCGCTTTATTGGCCTCTGGTAACAATGCCCTTACCGCCTCAATGCCAGCTTCAATCGTTTTGCGAGTGCCGCCAGATTCTTGCATGATGAAGGTATGTAGATTGTGACCCTCTTTGAGGTCTTCCTGCTCCATCAAGCCTTTTAGCTGATTGCGCTCACAACCAAGACCAACAATCAATGCGGCTGCTAGGTTAGGGTGACGGGCATAGCCTGCCATAGTGCGTCGGAGTAACTGCATTGGCTCCCCACTCATCTCCATACCGCAGCCAATATCATGACTAAAGGCGACCACGCCATCTACATTTGGAAAATCTTTCAAGCGTTCTGGTGTGAACCAATCAGCAATTTTGTTAACGACGGTTGCAGAGCAATTAACGGTTGATAAAATTCCAATGAAGTTACGTGTGCCAACTTTGCCATTTGATCTGACATAGCCTTGGAAAGTAGCGCGCTCAGCCTCTGGAAGCATTTGGGTTGGCTTGTATTCACTAGCATAGGCATAGTCTCGATCAAATTCCCGAAACTCAGTGTTATGGCTATGAACCATGGTGCCCGGCTCAATATCGGTATTGGCAAACCCAACAGTAACGTTGTATTTGAGAATGGGCTCGCCCTTGGCAATCTTTTTAGTGGCGATCTTGTAGCCGGCTGGCACTTGGCTGCGGCTAGTAAAGTTCTCGCTCGGAACTTCGGTTCCAATGCTGACATCAACACGAGCAACAACAATGTTGTCGTTTGGATGCAGTCGAATAATCGGACCGGCTAATTTTTTTCCAGAAGTTTCAATCATGTAGGCTCTAATCTATTTTTATTTGTTCGGACAAGTATTTTCAGTATAAACAAAATTATTCGATATCATATGAGATTAATAGGATAAATAAATAGCATTAACTAAAACTTGTCCGAACAAATAATTTGAAGGAGATTTTGATGTACAACCCATTTCAGCCTGTAGAGAAGATCAAAGCCGAGGTATTCATGTCAATGCCGGCAAAATTTCGTAAGAAGAGCCGTACAGGCTGGTCTGACCCTAACCGCCAAGGCGCCGAAGTGGAGTGTTTTTTAGAGGGGCCTTCCTTTGACCGGGAGGGTAATTTATGGTTTGTCGATATCCCTTTTGGTCGAATTTTTCGCATTACCCCCAAAGGCGATTGGGAGTTGGTAACCCAGTATGACGGTTGGCCTAATGGTTTGAAGTTCCATAAAGATGGGCGCGCATTTATCACTGATTACAAAGCAGGACTACTTTCTTTGGATCCAAAAACTGGAAAAATTGAGACTGTCCTTGGCTCTATGTATAGCGAGAACTTTAAAGGCCTGAATGATTTACATTTTGCATCGAATGGCGATTTATATTTTACTGATCAGGGTCAAACCGGTATCGCCGATCCATCGGGTCGTGTATTCCGTTTGAGTGCAGATGGCAAGTTAGATCGTTTGGTTCTCAATGTACCCAGCCCCAATGGCATCACTTTAAATACTCAAGAAAAGCATGTTTTTGTTGCGGCAACGCGCTCACAACAAATTTGGCGCTTACCTTTGATGGCTGATGGATCAGTTTCTAAAACCGGTGTAGCAATTCAGCTATCTGGAGGAGCAGCGGGTCCTGATGGTATTGAAATGGACTCTGAAAATGGTCTCTTAGTATGTCATTTGGGCGTGGGCATTTGGCGCTTTGATAGCAATATGCTGCCTACCCATTTGGTCTACTCGGAGAATCCGCATCACCACCATTTGGCGAACCTGTGTTTTGGAGGTGATGGCAAGGATCTTTATATCACTGAGTCTATGTCGGGCGACATCTTGAAGGCTCGTATGCCGGTCACCGGCAAGAAGATGTTTGGTTTGAGTTGAGTCTTACCAGATCTCTTGGGATGAATAAAAGAAAACAAAGATGAGCGGCATGCATGAAAGTTTGCTAAATCAAGCGCCTGGCATTCCTTTGCATCAGGCCCTTGCCACAACTTTGGAAGAGCAAATTCGACAGGGGGCTTGGGCCGTAGGGTCTGCAATCCCGCCAGAAATTGCCCTATGTAAGTTGTATAGCATTAGTCGGCACACTCTTAGGCACGCTCTCAGTACTTTAGAGGATGGCGGGCTTATCGTGCGACGTCAAGGCGCCCCCACGCGTGTCATCTCACGGCAACGCCCTAGAAAATTTACGCAATCCTTTAATTCTCCTGCGGATATTTTGCGTTATCCCAAAGATACATACCGCGTCAATGTAGTGGAAGAATACTTGGAGTGTGATGCCGCCTTGAGCAGTTTGTTGAAAGTCTCTGTCGGATCTTCCTGGTATCACATTGGCGCAGTTCGTAAGCAACAAGATTCAAATCTCATCATTGCATGGTCCGCATTTATATTTTGCCTAAGTTTGCTGAGTTAACTTCTGAGCCCGATCACACCCACTCGATGGTGTATCAACAAATTGAAAGACGCTTTGATGTTCGCATTGATCGTGCCGAGGTAGATGTGTTCGCTTGTGGCGCTTCAAATGCTATAGCCAAGGCTTTAAATATCCCAGAAGGTACACCTTGCCTTGCCATCATTCGTCACTACTTTGACGCCAACGGAAATCCATTTGAGATTTCCGTTACTTATCACCCTGAGAGGCGGTTTATCTACAGCATGGAATTTAGAGGCTGAGTGATTAGGAAGTCGCTAACTCAAATACAAGCACTTCAGCATTTTTACCATCTTTAATTTGGATTTCTGTTTCATCTTGAATCAATAGTGCATCGCCACCGTTAAGAATTTCGCCATTAACATTGAGGGAGCCTTGGATTAGGTGAACGTAGGCCTTCAGCTTTGGGTTAATGGCTAAGGTGGCAGACTGTTCACCCTGAAATAATCCTGCATACAGTTTTGCATCTGCATGAATGCTTACGGAATGATTTTCTCCTGTAGGTGATGCAATCAAACACAGTTTTCCTTGTTTATCTGCTTGATGAATGCTTTGCTGTTCGTAGCTAGGTGCAATTTCAAGGACATTGGGTTCAATCCAAATTTGGAGGAAGTGGGTTGTTTGATCTTGAGCGTGGTTGAACTCGCTGTGCGTAACTCCACTGCCCGCACTCATTCTCTGAACGTCTCCTGGAGGTATACCCTTTACATTCCCCATGCTATCTTGGTGCGCCAGCTCGCCCGATAAAACATAGCTAATGATCTCCATATTGCGGTGGCCATGCTTTCCAAAGCCCATCCCTGGTGCCACGCGGTCCTCATTAATCACGCGTAAATTGCCCCAGCCCATGAATTGAGGGTCATCGTACCCCGCAAAAGAGAAGGAGTGAAAGCTTTTGAGCCAACCATGGTCGGCATAGCCACGATCTTGAGATTTTCTAAGGAAATGCATGGTTTAGATGTTCGCTTTTGTCAAAGTAAGTAAGCCTATTATCATTGGGTTTAAATCATTTTGCTAATAGGCAAGCTATGGGAAGTTTTAAGAAAGACGCAAAAGATACTGGGCTGGGCTTAATCGAGGCGCTGCAAGATCGTTGGTACGACTTCACGCAATTTCTCCGGGAGGCATGGATCCTACTCTTGTTGTTATTCGTGGGCTTAGGAATTACTTGGTGGTTTATTGATCCTCCACCTCCTAGACATGTCATTCTGGCTACAGGCTCGGCGGGTGGTGAGTATCAAGCCCTAGGTGAAAAGTATGCAAAATTCTTCGCCAAGAGGCATATCACGCTCGAGTTGCTGTCTACCAATGGCGCCCAAGAAAATATTAATCATTTGGTTGATCGTAAAGATCCAGTGCAGGCAGCATTTGTTCAAGCTGGCGTAATTAGTCCAAAAGGTATTGCAGGTATTCAGTCACTCGGCAGTATTAGCTATGAGCCAATCTGGTTTTTTTATCGGGGTGCTGTTGCAAAGGAAAGTGATTTTGAGACGCTGCATGGGCACCTAAAATATTTCACTAATTCTAAAATTTCAGTTGGTATAGAGGGTAGTGGCACTCATGCACAGGCCATGCATATTTTGAAAGTATCCGGCTTGGATAAAGGTGCAAAGTTTGTTAATTTGCCGGGCGCCCAAGCAGTTAAAGCCTTGCAAAAGGGGGAGCTTGATGGCGTTTTTATAGCCGATGGTATCGAAGCTGAAAATATTCAGGCTCTACTAAAGGACCCAAGCTTGCATTTGGTTAGCATTAAGCGGGCCGGTGCTTATGCGCATGCACTTCCTTTCTTACATGTTGTCACAGTACCAGAAGGGGGGTTTGATTTGATTCGTAATTTCCCAAGTAAAGATATCAATCTTTTAGCAACTACCACTCAATTACTGATTGATGATCGCATGCATCCTGCAATCCAGTTTTTATTTTTGGAGGCCGCCAAAGAGATTAATGGGCGAGCATCATTTTTTGCTGAGCGAGGCGAGTTTCCGTCCTTTAAAAATTCAAACTTTCCTGAAAGTCCTGTAGCTATTCATTTTGAAGAAAAAGGTGCCCCATTATTAATGGAGTATTTGCCATTTTGGCTGGCTGAGTTGGTCAATAGACTTTTCGTAGTGCTGTTGCCATTCTGTGCTTTTGCTTATCCGGTGCTTCTCGCTTTACCTAGCTATCGGAAGCGTCGAGTACAAGTTCGGATACATCGGATGTACGGTGCCCTGAAAAAATTTGAGGGAGAATTGATTGCCTCTTATGACCCTGCAAAGCGCGATGAGTACTTGGCCAAGATCGATTTAATGGAGTATGACGCTCTAAAGTTGGAGGTGTCTAAGAGCATGACTGGCGACTATTATGCTTTGCGTACCAGTATTGATTACGTTCGAAACTGCCTGAATCGAGGTACTCACCCCTATCAGGCTATTGTTCCGGAAGGCCCTATAAGTTAATCGCTGATGCCGTTTTTGCTCGGGTATTTGTATGATGCATAACGCACTACGGCATTGGCTAGCGCCAAAACTAAGATCGTAATTCCCATGAAGAGAATGGACATATCCGCTTCATGTTTCGTATTGACCAAGTCAATAATGAGGCGCGTTACAGCAGTGATGGCAACATAAATTAAGAAGCGAACTGGCATGTGATTGGTTTTGAAATAAATCCCCACCATTGCGCCAATTTCCAAATAGATAAATAGTAAGAGTAAGTCTTCGATTGAAGCCGCACCCTTATTAGCCATTCCTATAAACGCTACCCCAGCTGACCAGACTGTGGCAGCCCCGATGCCAAAAAGAGCGATACGGTGAAAGAGGGATACAAATAAATTACCAATGGGGACAGACCATTTTTCAATGGATTCCTCTAGCTTAGATGCATCCTTAGGTAAGGTGGGTGGCACGTTCATTGAATTCCCTTTTTAAATGATTTGTCTCAGTCTCAGTCTCAGTCTCAGTCTCAGTCTCAGTCTCAGTCTCAGCATTAGTATTAGGTATCTTGCTGAGTTAGTAAACAAAAAAGAGGCTTAAAAGCCTCCTTTTTATTAACTCTTGACCTCTGTCAAGCTAGGCTGTCAGCCCAAATATTATGTGCCCACCCCCAAGCATAGACGCCTTCGAGGGTTGAGGGTGCGGGGGATAGCCCACCGGCACCAGGAACGGCTTTAAATGTCTTCTCAGCGGCATCATATTGATGCACGCTGGCCACGTGAATGGTTTGTTTTTCATTGACAAAGCTGTAGCAGGTATTAGTTAGCACTGGAGCTGGATTGATTTCCCAGTCACTCAGTCCGGCAACAATCGCGGCGGCTGCGACTTTCGCATGTTGATTCGCCATATGACCAGATTTGGGCATGGCTGGCGCAACCTGAATGGAGTCTCCAAGCACATGAATGTCTTTATGCGCAGTGGATTCAAAATTTAAAAAGTTAACATTGACCCAACGTCCGTTGGAGTTCGCCAGTCCGGTGTTGACTGCAATTGCCCCGGCGCTCATGGCAGGCAATACATTTAATACGTCCGCCCTGACATCATCTTCGACCTCGATCTTTAAGGTTTTTGTTTGGGCGTCAACGGCAACCACATTATTTCTGGGTCGGTATTCAATTAAGCCAGAGTATTGCTCGGCCCAAACTTTTTTGAATAGTGCACCCTTCGAGGTGACATCCTCATTTGCATCCAAAATCAATACTTTCGACTTTGGCTTGTACTGCTTAAGATAGTTTGCTACCTGACAGGCGCGTTCATAGGGTCCAGGAGGGCAGCGATAAGGGGCTTCTGGAATGCTAATGGCAAATACACCGCCATCACGCATAGCTGCTAATTGCTTATGAAGCATTACTGTTTCTGAACCAGCCTTCCAAGCTTGTAGTGTGACACCATCTTTATTTGCCTGGGCTAGGCCTTCAATGCTGCTCATGATGAGGCTGACGCCCGGAGAGATAACCGCCTTGTCATAAGATAATATTTTTCCGGAGGCGAGCTTGGCCTTTTTCTTATCAGGATCGATGCTCACCACGCTATCTTGGATAACTTTAATACCATGACGTTTGCTTAAGCTGCCATAGGAAGAGGTGATGTCTGCCATGGTGCGGGATCCGCCCACTACAAGATTGGAGAGCGGGCAAGACAAGAAGGCAGCATTAGGTTCAACTAAGGTGACGCGAGCAGTGTTGTTGGAAAAGATGCGCAAATATTTGGCCGCAGTAGCTCCACCATAACCGCCGCCGATGACCAGAATTTCTGCTTTTTGAAGATTGGCATATGCCTGGGTAGAAAAACCGGCTAGCAAGCCAAGCCCTGCGGCACCTTGACCTAAAAAATGTCGACGATTCATATTGAGCTCTTATTGGTTTTTGCCAAGTTGATCGGCTACGGTGATAAGTTGTTCATCCGTATATCCCTTCGCGAGCTGGGGCATGATGGTTCCGTTGCGGGTCCCATTTTTGTAGGCCTGAAGTTGTGTCAGTATTTGCGCGCTTGTGAGTTTGTTAATTAGTGGAATGCTGGCGTCGATCAGGCCATTGCCATTGGTACCATGGCAATTGGCGCAGCTTGCTACTAAGGCACTTTTGTATAGCGAATTTGCATCTGATATTTGGGCCATTGTGGGACCGTTCAAAAGACTAAAGCCTATAAGCCCCAAAATCAGGTAGGTCGGTCTAAGGTATTTCTTTCGCATGGGGATGGTCTTTATGCTCTCAAATGCAATATGGATGATTGCTAAGTGGAATTGAATATGAGTATCTTAAACAATAGTCTAGGGCACGCTATAGTTTTTTGTGGAACCATTTTTTGTAGATAAAGATTTTAAAGTGGTCAAAATTCATCAAAAACAGGCCTTATAAGCTTTTTATTGCTCAATGAACTAAGCCCTTTAAACTAGACCCATGCGAAGCACTTTTTCTTATCGTAGCGCCATCCTCATATTGCTGCTAGGGATATTTACCTATCTATATGGCTTGGATAGTCGATTTGCTCCTAAAAATGGTGACGAGTACCCGTATATGCATATTGTGCGGATGACAGCCGATTCTGGGGCATGGCTGCCACTACAGTCTGAGATGGATGGTATTAAGAATACAAAGCCCCCGCTCTTATTTTGGCAAGGGATCGCCAGCACTGAGTGGGCTAGTCACTGGAGTCTCGCAGCGCTGCGTTGGCCGAGTCTTGTTTATACGGCCTTGACGGCATTTTCCTTATTTCTAGCCGTGCGTCGTTTTAGTGGGAAGACCCAGACGGGGCTTTTAGCAAGCCTGGTTTGGCTCTCGTTTTTTGCAAGTTATCGTTACGGTCGGCCATTCTTGACCGATCCCCCTGAAGTATTTTGGTTGACGCTACCTTTTATAGCTTTGTTGTATTGGGGTAAGAGCGCCTTTGAGTCGAAACTATTCTTTCCTTTTTTGGTAGCAATCTGTTTTGGATTGGCATTGCTTTCTAAATCATTTGCCTACATCGTGCCAGCATCCTTCGCTTTGAGTTTGTGCTATTGGCGTTGGCGTGATTGGAGTATTTCGAAGTTTCTGATCCATGACCTCATTAAAATTATTTTGCTTGTGTTGCTATCACTAGGAATTTTTGCTCTGTGGTTTGCATTTGACCCATCTCCAGAGGCGGTTTGGAAAGAATTTGTACTTGGTGAAAACGCAGGCAAGTTCGAGGCTCGTAATGCTAACTACCTCTTAGATTTGATTTGGGGTGGCGATAGTATTTGGATGTTGCTACTAACCACCTTGGCTAATGCCGGTTTATTTATCTTTGTGTTGATAAGTGCCCTGTGGCAGTGCTGGCGTCATCGTCGCTTTCTTTCTATCCAAGAGACTCTCCTGCTCTTATTCATTGCTGCTTTCCTATTGGTCTTTAGCTTGCCAAGTCAGCGTTCCGGACGTTACTTGTTGCCAGTCATGCCAGCATTCGCAGTATTCATTGCTCTATATTGGGATCGATTGCCTTTATGGGGCTTCAGGTTCGCATTGCTTTTGCAAGCGCTAGTGCTCTCTCTCTTGATATGGGTGGGCGGCAATTTGCAAACATCTCCTTTTTTGATTGGGGCTACCGCGTGGATCTACCCAATTTGGCATTGGGTTTTGATAGCGCTTAGCTTGGCGCTCATCTTGATTGGCTTGTGTAAAAAAAATCTTAGCAAAACGATTGCCTTGGCAGGATGTTTTCTTTGTTATTGTTCTTTAACCAGCAGCCTAACCCCTCTTGAGGGGGTGCTGGGACGTTTTGATTTGGCAACCATTCAAGCGGCTCGGAATATGGAGTTGTGGATTCCATGTGATTACCGTGCAAAGGACGAGGAATATCGCTTACTGCTACCGGGCGCTAAATTACATGGTTACGCAGCCAGGGATGCTGGAAATATCGATGTCCTACAAAATACCTATCCATTTGTAGCGGTGCAGACTCCTTTGGGCGTTACCCCGCAGGTTTGTGAGTCTTGTAAGATTGTTGGTAGTCGTATGGAGATGCGCGCACGTCACTCTGATCAAGAAATTAAAGCAATGCTTATGGGAGAGATTGGCGAACATCTGTTTGTAAATGAATATTTGATTTCCACCCCGATAAAAATGACTGGGCCGCAAAGTGGCAAGGATGCCTGTCGATGAGTCGTGCGATCGCCTTTTGCTTTTTATTGCTGGCCGCAGTGTTAGGATTTTTGCACATTGATAGTCAACCCGTGTGGGCGCCTTTTGAAATTCCTTTGATCCAAGCCCTTGAAGAGGAGCAAAATCAAAGCAGCTCAATTAAGAAATCATCGCAAGCTACTAGTAAACTTGCTGTAGCCCATCCGCAACTAGCTTGGCTCCCAGACACGGGCGCTGCTTCAGTTCATGCAGCTTCCTTGATCGCCCTTAAGGATGGCTCAATTCGTGCATTTTGGTTTGCCGGGAGCAGGGAGGGTGCGCCAGATGTGGTCATTAATAGTGCGGTCTATAGTCCGACGTCTTCTACTTGGGGCGCTCCTGTAGTTGTGATGGATCGGGTTGCTGCTGAAAAAGGTCTGTCACGTTACATTGCAAAACTAGGT
Organism: Polynucleobacter sp. Latsch14-2; assembly: GCF_018881925.1. Lineage (GTDB taxonomy): Bacteria > Pseudomonadota > Gammaproteobacteria > Burkholderiales > Burkholderiaceae > Polynucleobacter. The sequence continues at coordinate 49,220 of NZ_JACVPL010000008.1, forward strand.
AATCCCGTTCCCAGTAGGTCTGCGGATGGTCGTCTGCAACTGTTCTTTGTCACAGTTTCTATTGGTGGTTGGGCTGGAAGTTCAATCTCAACCATCAGCTCTGATAATGAAGGGCTTACGTGGACTCGCCCACGCCGTTTAATTACCTCCCCTTTTATTAATCTGAGCACCTTAGTCAAGTCTCCAACAATTCAGTTTGCCGATGGCCGTCTGGGTTTGCCTGCCTATCATGAGTGGATTGGTCGTTTTGGGGAGTTCTTGAGAATTGAATCTGACCGAGTCATCGATAAACGTCGTATGAGCTCTGGACGAGGTGCAATTCAGCCTATTGTGTTTGTCGATGGCGCCCAACAAGCAAGCGCATATTTCCGTCAAACGCGCAGTGGATCTGAAGCTAAACAAATTCCCACGAGCGAAACGCACAATGCGGGCCAAACCTGGACTGCCATTGGCGATACAGAAATCCCCAATCCAAATTCAGCGATTGCTGCATTGGCCTTAGCAAATGGCACACGCCTGTTGGTGCTCAATAACCTAGAGGCGGGGCGGCATCGCTTAGTGTTGATGTTGGCTGACCCCGCCACTAGTGATAAAGCAAAACAATGGCGAGTGGTTCAAGTCCTAGAAGACGATGAAGCATTGCCCGGTGAACAGCGCCGTGAATTTTCCTACCCATACTTGATCACAGCCGACGGCAGTGATGCGCACTTGGTTTATACCTGGGATAGAAAAAAAATACGCCATATCCATTTTGGAGCAGATTGGCTTGCGCAGTTGCAGAGTCACCTAAAAGACGGGCAACTTGAGGGGGAGAAATAATGGATTATTTGATGCAAATTCTCGCTTTGATAGAAATATCTATCAGTTCCGCTGTTATTGTGATTTGCTTGCTGAAAAAAATATTTCAAGTAGAAATGCCATTTGCAATCCAGCTTTTTCTGCTACTGTTATTTGCTAATCTTTTCTTTTGGCCCTTGGGCTTCTTTATGGAATTACCTATTGCCGCTTATATTCGGGGCATAACAGGAGATCTGAGTATTGTTTCTATGTTGTTGCTTTGGGCTAGCTTGCTGCCTTCAAATAAGCCGACACCGATTTCATTTAAGCTTGCGCTTGCTCTTGTGGCTATCATCTTCTATCCGCTCGCTCTTGGCTTGGGCATGTTGGATCCGTATACATGGGGGTATGGCTCACTGATTTTTCTGAGTGCAGTCTTAGTATTTGCGGTGATCTGCGGGCTTGCTAGCTGGAACAAAGGTCTGTGGATTATTGCCATAGCGATTATTGCCTGGAGTTTTCATTGGCATGAGTCCGCTAATTTATGGGATTACTTATTGGATCCTTTCTTGGGAATGTGGGCCTTATGGTCCAGCGCGAACTATTTGCGCTTGAAGCGGCGTAAGCGCGCCCAATCAGGATATTTATTTAGGGCTGGCTGACGGGTTTAAAGGTGGCGCAGTAACTTGAGGTGATATATTTATATGGATGAAAACTGAGGTATATATGAAGCGACCAAGTCAGGAAAATATTCAAGTATTTAATAGGTGCGCTTCATCACTTCGTATGATTGCACTTGTTTGTGGATCACTGTTAGGTGGGTGCGTCATGAATCAGGGCCCATACCAGGAGAGTGGATATTACCCTCAGACTTATATGCAAAGTGGGGGCTATGGTGATCAAGGCTACATTCAAGACTCAAGCTATAACGCAGGTCCACAAACAATTTCTTCAGCGCAATTGCAATCATTAGTTTCGCCTATAGCGCTTTATCCAGACTCTTTGCTCTCGCTAATGTTGCTAGCCTCGACCTACCCACTGCAAGTAGCGGAGGCCTATAACTGGCGCAACACTAATGCCTCCTTAAAAGGTGACGCCTTGCAAAATGCAGTCAAGGCACAATCGTGGGACGATAGTGTGAAATCTCTAGTGGCGTTTCCAAAGGCTTTCAATATGATGGGTGGAAAATTGCAGTGGACCCAAAACCTAGGTAATGCCTATAAGTTGCAGGCTGCGGACACCATGAAAGCGGTCCAAGCTTTAAGAAAATTAGCACTCAAGGCCGGTACTCTTAAATCAAATAAAGAAATTACGGTGACTACTGATACGAACTCTAATATCTTAATTACCCCGGCTAATACCAAAGTGGTTTACATTCCGAGTTATAGCCCCACTGTCGTTTATGGGCCATGGCCATATCCTGAATATCCACCATATCCTGTTTATGACCCTGCTTGGGGCTTTATGGATTTTGGTTTTGGCTTTGCTATTGGCGAAGATTTTTGGTCCTACCCCAATTGGTCTAATGGCAGTATTAATTCCACAAACATAAACCCTTCTAATCGCATACCTTCTCGCGCTATTATTGGACCGGCTAGCATTGTCAACCAACAGCGTTTACTTAATGATTGGCAAAATAAATCCACACCTCAGCAGAGGGAGGCAGCCCGCATCGACGGCCAACGCGCCAATAATGCTTTTCAGAAGAATGCTACTCCGCAAGAGAGAGAACAGGCGGATCGCTTAAATCAAGAGGCGCGGAATGATGCTCAGGTGGATAGGAGTGATCCCAATATATATCGTGAAGCCGGACAAGAAAATGCTTTGCGTGAGCAAGCACGCTTTGATGGTGATCAAGACCGCTCACGAGGTTTTAATGGTGGGGGTGGTTTTAACGGCTTTGGCGGCGGCCATATGAGCGGATTTGGCGGAGGCGGTGGTGGTGGCAGTCATATGGGCGGCTTTGGCGGCGGCCATATGAGCGGTTTTAGACGTTAACTTCTATTAAGAGAAAAGACTCATGAAAATATTTCCGAGAATATGCGTACTCATTGCATCTATATTTTGTTTTTCCCCATATGCATTTGCGCAGAAAGACCTCCCAGTAGACGACGCTAGTACCGCTGCATATGTCGAGCTCTGCAAAAATCCCGCTGATGAACAAGGACGTAGTTTTTGCTTTGGCTTTGGCGAGGGTGTATATCAGGCGTATTTAGCGAGTCATGCTTCAAATGCTAAGAAAGCTATATGCTTTGAAGATAAAAACGATACTCGTAATGAGGTTTTACAAAAGTTCCTATCATGGAGCAATGCAAACCCTCAATTGAACAAAGACAAAGCAGCCAAAACCCTAATGCGCTTCTTTACTGATAATTACTCTTGTAAGAAATAAAAAAGCCACAAATAAAAAAAGCCAGCAAGAGCTGGCCTTTTTTATTATTGTTAATGTGAAAGCTTAGTCTGCATATGCACCAGCTTTACGAATCACTGGACCCCATTTGTTGATTTCGGCTTCAAGATGACTTTTGAGTCCAGCTGGAGTGGCTTTGCTTGCAGGAACCATTTCGATGTTGGATTCTGCTAGGCGTGCCTTCACTTCTGGGTCATTTAACGCAGCATTTAATGCTTTATTGATCTTAGAGAGCACTGCTGGTGGAGTTCCCTTAGATACATACATACCGTGCCACACTTTAACGTCAAAACCTTTTAGTCCTTGTTCATCCAAAGTTGGAATGTTTGGTAGCGCTGACAAGCGTTTAGGCGTGGTTACACCATAGGTCTTCACCAAGCCATCTTTGATATAAGGAACGGTTTGAGTAGTCTGGTCGCACAAGAGGTCTACTTGACCACCCAGCAGGTCGGTGAGGGCCGGACCAGTCCCTTTATATGGAACAGTTGTTAACTCCACGCCTTCACGAGACATGAACAATAATCCGCAAAGCTGTGAAACTGCGCCAGGACCAGCATTAGCTAGGGTTACCTTTTCTTTATTAGCCTTAATGTAGGCCTCAAGTTCTTTAAAGTTGTTTGGTGGAAAATTCTTACGACCCAAGAGCACCATCGGAACATCAACCACTTGACCAATGTATTCAAAATCTGTCATTGGATCGAATGGAAGTTTCTTGTACAGTGCTGGCGCAGTAGCCATGCCCATATGGTGAATAAGAACCATATAACCATCTGCCGGTGAACGCGCAACACGGGTTGCAGCAATTGTTCCACCAGCGCCGACAGTATTTTCAACAATCACGGTTTGCCCTAGATTTTTGCCCATTGGTATCGCAACCAAACGAGCTACTGCATCGGTTGGTCCACCAGCGGCAAATGGCACGACTAAGGTAATGGGCTTATTCGGGTAGGCGTCTGCAGCTAGTGCAGCTCCGTTAATAAGGAGGGAGGAGGCAAGTAATGCACCGATGCTTGCCAATATAGAAGTACGTAATTTCATGGTTTTTCTCCGTTTAAATTCTGTGAATCGAACTGCCAATCTCTCTGCGCTTAGCTACACGGTTGATTTTGCCAGCATTCTGGTCTGTAAAGATTAGTGTTTACCAGCAATTGCGAGAGTTCTTTGCGCTAAAAGAACCACTGGGCGATCAATCATGCGACCATCTAACTTAATGGCCCCGCCTTTAGAGGCTTTATCAGCCTCTATAACCTTTTGGGCCCACAAAACCTCTTCTTGGCTAGGCATGAATGCTGTCCTCACTGGCAATACCTGCTTAGGGTGGATGCAGAGTTTGGCGCCAAAGCCCATGCGCTTGGCGCGCTGGGCATCAGCAGTAATCCGGTCAATATCATCAGTTGAGGGGGTTACGCCGTCAATAGGTGGGGCAATTTGGGCTAACCTTGAAGCTAGTACGATTTGATAACGCGCAGTTTGTAGTTCGGTTTCCTGGGGGTCACAAATCATTCCAAGGTCTGCCTGCAAATCAATATTTCCTAATGCAATGCGCAACACTTGGTTTGAATTAGCCAACTCCTTAAGCTTATCTAAGCCAATCGCAGTTTCAATCATTGGCACGATAGCCGTGTTTGGAAGAACCTGTGCGGCGCCATTGATTTGATCTAAAGACTCACTCTTAGGGATTAGTAGGCAGGCGATATTTAATTCTTTTGCCAGCATTAGGTCAGCCGCATAAAATTTCGTGCCTGGCGCATTTGATCTAAGAACTAATCGTTTTTTTTGCTCGTCAGTAAATTGAGGCCAAGCGGTGCGAATAGCATCACGAGCGCTTTGTTTTTCTTCCTCTGGAACGGCATCCTCTAAATCTAGAATGACAGCATCTGCGCCACTATCTAAGGCTTTTGCAAAGCGCTCAGGCCTAGTTCCCGGGACAAATAGGAAGTTACTGCTAAAGCCAAGGGGTGTGTCGATTGGGTTCATGAATGGCGATGTTAGAGTAAATGCGAAGATTCATTGCGCGGTAGTAATAGAGTCATCTTGGACTGTTTGCGGATATTCCACAAGTGATCGATGGCCTTGCTCATTTCTGCTGGGGTGGCGCCACCACTAAATGCAGCAAGCCGTAAGGCTTTAGCGGTAATTTCAGAGCGGTTCAGGGTATTGCCAGGATCACCCTTGGGCTCATCAACACGGCCATCTAAAATTTCCCCGTTGTGCAGATGTACTTTGACCTTGCCAATCCAGCGCTGCGGGTAGGCGCTATCAACCTCGGGATCTAAAGTCATCGTTACACGATCGCGAAATAAGCAAATGGCATCATCATGAAAGTGCTGATCAAATTCTGTTAACCCAGCAAATTGATAATGAGCTACTAATGCCAAGACTGTGCCCATGGAAAACTTAGATTGATGAACAGTAGCAGGGTCCGTAACTGGCCCCAAGACGTCAATCGCGCCTTGGTGCACCAAAGTTTCCACTTTTGATATGTCACTGGGCTTGAGTTTATGTGTCAACAGGACTTGTAGAAGCGCATCTGCCGCTGGATGTGTATGACGACAAGAGGCGTGATATTTAAAGCTAGTCTCGGCAATGGCCCAGCGAGTGCCAAGACCATCTACTAATTTACTTGGATCTGAGTCGCTCGACATACCCGCAGCCATGCCTTGCTTGCCTTCTAGGATGTGCTGAGCACCAGTAAATCCAGCTTGCGCAAGATATGCGGACATCAATCCAACAGAAGCAGCATGTGCTGTGTGAAGTTGTTTGGAATCTGCGGCATCGCGCAGAAATTCCCAGAGGCCAGCTGATTGTGTCCCTGCCGAACCAAATGCATTCAACATTTGTTCGGGATTCAATTTCAGTAGGTGACCAACAGTCGCAGCAGCAGCCAGAGTACCCGCAGTTCCTGTTGTATGAAATACTTTGTAATGGGAGCGCCCTAAAAACTCCCCAACCCGAATGCCGACTTCGTAGCCGGCTACCGCAGCGGTGAGCATGTCTTCACCAGAGGCCCCAATTGCTTGGGCGCAAGCCAACGCAGGGGGAAACACTACCGTAGCCGGGTGAAAGACTGAGCCATTATGAACATCATCCTGCTCCGCAACGTGTGAGGCAGCGGCATTGACCATCGTCGCAAGAAATGGACTAGAGCTATTGCGTGATATGAGTACCTCTGATGGGCCTAGATGCGTGCTATCAAAGCCCCCCATCTTTTGGGCGAATTGTGCAATGGTCTCAACAGGGCGCGAGCCCTTGCCTGCGATGGCAGAGCCAAACCAGTCAACCAGCAGGTCTTCAGCACGAGCAATCACCTCATTCGGAATGTCTTGTATCTTGAGATGAGCTGCAAAGCTAGCTAATTCTTTTGATAAGTGGGGTATCGACATAATGGACATCTACTCTGGTTAGGCTAATACTGCTATTGCTTGCATTGTGAGCCAGCCCTCGTGATCTTCCGCCCAGATCGAGATTGTTTTACCACTTGGATCTTTTTCCAAATCAGGCTTAGCGCTTACTTTGAAGATATTGATATCAAAAGTGGGGCGGATGGCGCGGAATTCAAAACGCTTGAGCTTGCAGTTGGGAATGCTTTGGCGAACGAGGTCAACCAATAAGGTGGCAATCAGTGGGCCATGAACAATTAATCCAGGGTAGCCTTCCACTTCAGTCACATATTTACGATCGTAGTGAATGCGATGGCCATTGAAGGTAAGTGCCGAGTAGCGGAATAAAAAAACATCATCTGGCGTAATAGTTTTAGACCATTTGGCATCACTTGGTGCCGGTATTGGTGCAACTGGCTTATCCTCAGGTCCGGGGGCGTCCCGATAAACAATGTCATGCTCTTCGACGAGTGCTAAACCATTTTGGTTAGATATCTCATGGCTGACTACAACAAAAATCAAATCTCCTGTGCGGCCAGCTTTATGAGTAACGGATTGAATTTTGGAAACACGTTTAATCTCATCTCCAACGGAGAGTGGCGCAAGCCATTGCACGCGACTACCAGCCCACATGCGACGGGGCAAAGGAACCGGAGGTAAAAAGCCGCCACGTTTAGGGTGGCCATCAGGACCAATTTCAGATTGGCGTGCATGCGGTAAAAAATAAAGCCAATGCCACAGTTCGGGCAGGAAACTGCCTTTGCTGGGATCAGGATCTGGCCGATCTAAAGTGGCTGCTAGCGCCTTGATTGGTGCTGCTGTAACAGTGTCTTCAAGAGACTCTGTTTTGCCGAGCCAATCTTGGAGGTGGGTGATGGTTTGGGCTTCGATTCGCATAACTTCCATTATGCCAAGCTTGAACTGCCTAGGTTCCGATCAGTGTTGAGCTGAGATACGCCAAGAGTCCAGCTAAAGCAGATCCTATTAAGACTGTGATCACCCCTTTTTGGTACTTGAAGAGAGCAAGTGCCGCCAATAAGCAAATCACCATAGAGATCCAGGAGATTGAACCTCCTAAGCCATGCGGAAGAAATACGTGATACGCAAAAAATAGGCCGAGATTGGCGATCACGCCAACAACTGCAGCCGTAATTGCAGTGAGGGGGGCGGTAAAACTGAGTTTGCCGTGAGTGGACTCAATAAAAGGGCCGCCAACCAGAATAAAAAAGAAGGATGGAATAAAGGTAAACCACGTGGCTACACATGCGCCAACCACACCAAACCAAAATGGATTGCTGTGACCAATTAAATGTTGAATGTGGCCAGCGAGATAGCCGACATAAGCCACGATCATGATCAGGGGGCCTGGAGTCGTTTCCCCCAAGGCAAGGCCATCCATCATCTGCCCTGCACTGAGCCATTGAAATTGATCAACCGCCCCTTGGTAAACGTAAGGTAGCACTGCGTATGCGCCGCCAAAGGTTAAAAAGGCTGCCTTTGTAAAGAACCAAGCGATTTGTGGATAGAGTGTTTTCCATCCAAAAAAGGTAGCGAGAGCTGTAATGGGAATCAGCCAGAAGACTGCGGCGACGACAGAATGCTGAATTGTTTTTTGAATGCTAAATTGTGCGTGCTCGGGTGTGGGTGTGTGGTCATCAATGATCGCCGGAAGATGTTGAGCGGCCCCATTTGAGCCGTGCCCCATTTTTTGTTGAAAATATTCTGGATATTTCTTGCCACCCCAAACACCAAGCAAAGCGGCGATGATAACAATGATAGGAAAAGCTAAATTCAAAATAAAGATTGCTAAAAATGACGCTAATGCAATCCATTGCAAAGCTTGGTTGTGAATGGTGCGCTTACCAATGCGAACAGCGGCATGCACAACAATGGCGGTTACAGCAGGCTTGATGCCAAAAAAGATTGCTGAGATCCAAGGAATTTGACCGAAAGTGAGATACACCCATGACAGGCCAATCAAAATAAATAGTGATGGCAGGATAAATAGTGTGCCGGCTAAAATCCCGCCCCAACTACGGTGCATTAACCAGCCAATATAGGTCACTAATTGCTGGGCTTCGGGTCCCGGTAGCAGCATGCAGTAGTTCAGGGCATGCAAAAAGCGCCGCTCAGAAATCCAGCGGCGCTTCTCGACTAATTCTTGATGCAGGACGGCAATTTGTCCTGCGGGGCCGCCAAAACTAATGAATCCTAATTTTGCCCAGAACTTTAAAGCTTCTGTCAGGCGAACTTGATTTGGTTTGGCCGACGCCTGACGCAAGTTATTCGCCCATGCCAACCGCAACTTGGCTAAAGCCATTGTCAACGTAAATAATTTCAGCGGTGATTGCGCTAGCTAGATCTGAAAGTAGGAATGAAGCTGCGTTACCCACCTCCTCGATCGTAACGTTACGACGCAATGGTGCAGTATTTTCGAAGCCACTTAAGAGCTTACTAAAGTCTTTAATGCCTGAAGCGGCTAAGGTCTTGATCGGTCCTGCAGAAATGCCATTAACCCGAATCCCCTTGGGCCCTAATGAGGTGGCGAGATAGCGCACAGAAGCTTCTAGTGAGGCTTTTGCAAGACCCATGGTGTTGTAGTGGGGCACCGTCCGCATGGCTCCAAGGTAGGTCAATGTTAATAAGGATGAGTTCTCCCTTAGCATTGGGAGGGCTGCCTTAGCCATTGCTGGGAAGCTATATGCTGAAATGTCGTGGGCGATGCGATATGCCTCGCGACTCAATCCGTCTAGGAAATCTCCCGCAATTGCCTCTCGTGGGGCAAAACCAATCGCATGGACTAGGCCATCCAGTTGCGGCCATATTTTGGCTAAATCCGTAAATACAGCCTCAATTTGCTCGTCACTACCGACATCACAGTCAAAAATGAGCTCGGAATTGAATTCCTTGGCGAAATCGGTGGTGCGCTCTTTAAAGCGTTCGCCCACGTAGGTAAAGGCTAATTCAGCCCCCTCACGATGGCAGGCTTTGGCTATGCCATACGCAATAGAGCGATTAGAAAGAAGGCCGGTAATCAGAATTTTTTTGCCGGAGAGAAAGCCCATGATGTGTCCTTTGCTTCAAATGTGGTTTGCTATCTACAATTGTTGCATATATGTTCATTCCCACCCCCTTCCGCCAAATCGCCCATTTTTTATTGCTAGCCCTGCTGGCTGGGGCTGGACTCAATACTGCACAGGCTGCACAGGGGATTTCTCAGTACGGTAAACCTAAATATCCCGACGGTTTTAGCCACTTCGACTATGTAAATCCTACGGCCCCGAGGGGTGGAACCCTTACTTTGCCCAATCCGGGACAAAGAACGAGCTTCGATAAATTTAACCCGTATACCCTGCGAGGCATTACAGCCCCGGGGATTGAGTTGATGTTTGAGTCTCTTGCTGAAGGCAGTGCCGATGAGGTTTCCAGTATTTATGGTTTGCTTGCTGAAGATATTCAGGTGGCGTCTGATCACAAGTCAGTCATTTTTCGGATTCGTGAGGGCGCGAAATTTTCCGATGGAACACCAGTTCTTGCGGCTGATGTTAAATATAGTTTTGATGTCCTGATGAGTGGCCAGGCACATCCCCGTTACAAAACCACTTTTGGCGATATCAAACAAGCTGTGGTCTTATCTGCTCGCGAGGTTCGTTTTGATTTTAAAAATACCAATACCGAGCTTCCTATTTTGGCTGGAACCTTGCCCATCTTTTCTCGCAACTGGGGTAAGAAGCCAGATGGTTCAATGACTCCGTTTAACCAGATGGCTTTCGAAACACCAATTGGTAGCGGCCCGTATTTAATTGAATCATTTAAAGCTGGTAAGTCCATCACCTTTAAAAGAAACCCGAATTACTGGGCTGATCATTTGGGCAAACCTTTAAATGTGCGTGTGGGTTTTTATAACTTTGATCGCGTACTTTATAAGCTGTATAGCGATGACGCAGTTCGTCTTGAGGCATTTAAGGCTGGTGAGTTTGATGCCTTGGTTGAGTATCGCGCCAAAATATGGGCTAAAGGTTATGTAGGTACAAAGTTCAATGACGGTACCTTGCTAAAGAAAGCGTTCCTGAATCACAATGGTGCTGGAATGCAAGGTTTTGCTATGAATCTGCGTCGCCCAATTTTTCGGGATCCGCGCGTACGACAAGCGTTGGGTTATGCACTCGATTTTGAGTGGCTAAATCGCCAAATCTTTTTTGACCAATATGGTCGCATTAATAGTTATTTTACAAATAGTGATTTAGGTGCAAACTTTGATGGACCTCGTAAGCCTACTGAAGCAGAGTTGAAATTATTAAGACCATTAAAGGCTAAATATCCTCAATGGGTGCCTGATGCAGTTTTTGATCCGATGCCGCCAGCGCCGTCTACTGCAACTCCAAGTAGTTTGCGTCAAAACTTACGCAAGGCGAGGGCTCTACTTGCGCAAGCGGGGTGGCAGTACCACGATGGGGCCTTGAGAAATATGAATGGTGAGGCATTCCGCTTCGAAATGGTTGAGGACGGACCATTTTTTTTAAGAGTCATTTCTGCTTACATTCGCAATCTAGAAAAGTTAGGAATTCAGGTGGATGTTAGAACAAGTGATTTCGCGCTCCATCAGAAGCGTATGAATGAATATGATTTTGATATGACTACCATCCGCTTCCCAGACTCTCAAAATCCTGGCAATGAGTTATATGATCGCTTTGGCAGTCAAGCTGCTAAGGAGAAGGGGTCTGATAATGTCATTGGCATTCAGTCTCCGGTAGTTGATGCTTTAGTTGATGAGATAACAAAAGCAAAAAATCGCGAGGAATTGCGGGCAGCTACAAGGTCTTTGGATCGAGTCTTGTGGAATAGTTATTTTGTTGTGCCGCAGTGGTACAACCCAACACATCGCGTTGCTTATCGTAAAGAGATGCGCTATCCCGAGCCGCCGATGTATTACTCAGCAGAGCCGTGGATTATGCAAAATTGGTGGAAAGAGGAGTCTCAATAATGCAAGGTCAAATGCGCTCTTACATCTTTAAGCGTTTGCTCTTAATGATTCCGACTTTGCTGGGTGTTTTAACACTGACTTTTGCCGTAGTGCAATTTGTGCCGGGTGGACCGGTGGAGCAGATGGTGCTTGAGTTAAAAGGCAAAGGAAATGCCTCAGTAGGAGGTACAGAGTCTTCTGGTGCTGGGGCGACGTATCGAGGACGGCAGGGGGTCGATGCACAACGCTTAGAGGAAGTTAAGGCGCTCTATGGCTTTGATAAGCCACCACTAGAGCGTTATTTCATGATGCTTGGGCGCTTTGCGACTTTCGATTTAGGTCAAAGTTATTACCAGCATGAAAGCGTATGGCATTTGGTGGTTTCTAAACTGCCAGTCTCGATCAGTATTGGCCTGTGGACCTTTTTTATTACATATTTAGTCTCTATACCGCTGGGAATCGCTAAGGCAGTGCGTGATGGTACTCGTTTCGACGCTGTAACGAGTAGCATGATTCTGGTGGGTTATGCCATCCCTGGCTTTGTCTTGGGCGTCCTGCTATTGGTGTTATTTGGGGGCGGTAGCTTCTTGCAAATTTTTCCTTTACGAGGACTTACTTCCGATAACTGGAGTGATCTCAGTTTGATGGGTAAGGTGATGGATTACTTATGGCACTTGGTTTTACCTATTACCGCATCTGTACTAGGTAGTTTTGCAGTCGTGACTATGCTCACAAAAAACTCTTTTTTGGAAGAGATTCGGAAGCAATATGTGTTAACCGCTAGGGCAAAAGGATTAACTGAGAAACAAGTACTTTGGAAACATGTATTCCGTAATGCGCTTTTACCTTTGGTTACTGGATTTCCATCGGCATTCATTGGCGCTTTTTTTACCGGTTCACTTTTGATTGAAACCCTATTTTCCTTAGATGGCTTGGGTTTGCTTTCTTATGAGTCAGTCATGCGTCGCGATTATCCAGTGGTGTTCGGTACTTTATATTTATTTACTTTAATTGGCCTATTCACGAAGTTAATTTCCGATCTTTGCTATGTTTATGTTGACCCCCGTATTCAGTTTGGTGCTGGGGGCGGTTCATGAGTCGTTGGCAACGTTTTCAATCGAGTCGGACTGGCTATCTAAGTTTATGGATCTTCATGACTTTATTTGGCTTAAGTATGTGCGCCGAATTGATTGCGAATGACAAGCCTTGGATTGTTCGGTACGAAGGCCATTTTTATTTCCCTATTATTCACAATCAAGCGGAAACCGTTTTTGGTGGAGACTTCGCGACCCCTACAGATTTTTTGGATCCCGATATCCGTCGCAACCTAACGAGTAATGGTAATTGGGCAATTTATCCCCCTATTGAATATAGCTACGAAACACTAAATTACTTTTCTCAAGTTCCCAATCCTGCGCCGCCATCTTGGGACAACTGGCTTGGTACCGATGATCGAGGGCGTGATGTTTTGGCGCGTTTGATTTACGGATTCCGTTTGTCTATCTTGTTTGGCCTGGCCCTGACTATTGTCGGCGTGAGTGTCGGCATTATTACTGGCTCATTGATGGGCTTCTTTGGCGGTAAGTTTGACCTGATATCGCAACGCTTGATTGAGATTTGGGCTGCTATGCCGGAGCTTTACCTCTTAATTATTTTTGCCTCCATCTTCAACCCTAGTATCTGGCTTTTAATTATTTTGCTGGCTGCTTTTGGGTGGATGGGTTTATCGGACTATGTTCGCGCTGAGTTTTTCCGTAATCGTGCCTTGGAGTATGTTCGAGCAGCCAGAGCGCTGGGCTTGACCAATGTGCAAATTATGCGTCGGCACATTCTGCCAAATAGCTTGACACCAGTGATTACCTTTTTACCTTTCCGCATGAGCGCAGCAATTCTTTCTTTGACGAGCTTGGATTTTTTGGGTCTTGGTGTGCCACCGGGAACGCCAAGCCTCGGGGAGTTGCTTTCACAGGGCAAGGGCAATTTAGATGCCTGGTGGATTTCGTTATCGACCTTTGTGGTGTTGGTTAGCACTTTGCTATTACTGACTTTTATGGGCGAAGCTTTGCGTGATGCGTTCGATTCTCGTAAATCAGGCCTGATGAGTGGGGGGCGCTCATGAGTTCATCACCTCAGTCCTTTAGCCCTTTGTTGCGCTATCAAGATTTCAGTATTTCTTTTGGATCTGGACGTCGAGAAAAATTTGCCGTTCATCATCTTGATTTGGAAATTGGTGTTGGCGAGCGCGTTGCCTTGGTTGGCGAATCAGGCTCTGGAAAAACCTTGACTGCACTCGCGCCTTTGCGGCTTGAACCAGAGGGTGCAAAGGTGACGGGTCAGATTTGGTGGGGCGGTAAAGAGGATGTGCAAAAGCAAACCTCTAGGGCGCCAGTTGACCTTCTTTCTTTGCCAATCGAAAACATTCGGGAGATACGGGGTCGTGAGATTGCTATGGTGTTTCAGGAGCCGATGACCGCGCTTAATCCTTTATTTACGGTGGGCAATCAAATTGTGGAAGCGGTACAGGTTTATCAACCCTTGATCTCTAAAGCAGATTCCATGGCGGCTGCCATTGAATTGCTCAAGAAGACCGGGATACCCGAACCAGAAACTCGTTTTCATTCTTATCCTCATCAACTCTCTGGTGGTCAAAGACAGCGCGCCATGATTGCGATGGCCTTGGCTTGTAAGCCGCGCCTTTTGATTGCTGATGAACCAACCACTGCATTAGATGTGAGTTTGCGTTTACAAATTTTGGATTTATTAAAAGAATTACAAGAGGAAGCTAAAGATGAGGGCGGCATGGGTATCTTGCTGATTACCCATGATCTCAATTTAGTAAAGCACTTTGCGCACCGAGTGGCTGTTCTAAATCAGGGCAACTTGATGGAGGTTGGTGCCACCAAGCAAGTCTTTGGGCACCCCGCAGATCCCTATACCCGCGCCTTAGTCAATAGTCAGCCTGTCCGTGAGATTGCCCCTGTGATGCCGCTGGCTCCCGTGCTACTTAAGGCTAATCAGTTGTCTGTTTCTTATCCAAACTCACAATCGACTTCTTGGTTTAAGAAGCAAGCCCGCCACCAAGTATTGCGTAAGGTGAGCTTTGAATTAAAGCAGGGTCAGACCATTGGAGTAATTGGTGAATCTGGCTCTGGAAAAACTACCTTAGGCATGGCTGTCCTTGGATTGCTTGGTGATTCGATGGCAGAGCTTACTGGTGAGGTCGATGTTCTAGGATATGCTTGGCAAGCATTGAAGTCTGTGGAGCGTCGTGCCCTGCGTTCGAGTTTGCAGGTGATATTTCAAGACCCGTTTGGTTCGCTTTCACCACGAATGAACGTTATGCAAATCATTTCAGAGGGTTTAGATGTGCACTTTCCTAAGCTATCTGTCGCAGAGCGTGAGTCCAGAGTATTGGATATGTTGAGAGAGGTCGGTTTAGATCGTACGGCGCTTTCTCGATATCCCCATGAATTTTCTGGTGGCCAGAGGCAGCGGATTGCAATTGCTCGTGCATTAATCTTGCGGCCCCAGATTTTGGTCTTAGATGAGCCAACCTCCGCTTTGGATGTTTCCATTCAAAAGCAAGTGCTGGCATTACTTAGCGAACTCCAGAAAAAGTACAACTTAGCTTATTTGCTGATTAGCCATGACTTGGCTGTAATTAGGGCAATGTCACACGAAGTAATGGTCCTCAAAGGCGGCAAGGTGGTGGAGTTTGGTGAAACTGAAGCCCTCATTCAAAATCCTCGGCAGGTATACACAAGAGAATTATTCACGGCTGCTGAGCTTACTTAAGAGCCAGATAGATGGTCTAAATTGGTGCATATGCCCATTATTGAGGCAAAAAAAATCTATTATAAACAAGATGTTAGCCCTAGAGTGAAGGCTTGGTTAATTAAAGGTTCTTTGTTAAACTAGTCCGATGTCACTCAAAAAAGCACCGCTCTCTTTGTTTCTGGCCACTTTTGTGCGCCTAGGCCTTGTTTTGAGTTTTGCTCTTTCATTCTCCATGGCGCAAGCTGTAGAGGGTTCAACAGAAACTGTGATTGAGGTTTCGAAGGACGCGCCCAAAGAGGGCATGTTTCAGGCGGGCAAGTCTTATTTTTCGCGTGTTTCAGATCGCTTGGTCGACTCTGTTTCCGGCAAATCTGAGGAGTTAATTAACCAGGCAATGCAAGTTATTGGCGTGCGTTACCGCTCGGATACTGAATTGCCGCAATCCGGCTTAGACGGCAGTAGTTTTGTTGGCTACGTGTTTAAAGACAAGTTAGGTTTTTTATTGCCACGTAAGTCGACTCAAATGAGCCGGGTTGGTAAGCCTATTAATCGTGAAGAGTTGCAACCAGGTGATTTAGTATTTTTTAACACCATGCGCTTAACCTTTTCGCATGTTGGCATCTACGTTGGCGATAACAAATTTATCCACTCCCCATCCAAAGGGGCAAATGTTCGTCTTGATGACCTCAGTAGTTTGTATTGGGATAAGCGCTTTGATGGCGCTCGTCGCTTAGATGGTACTGACAACCTTGGCGATCAAGAGCGCCAAGAGTTATTGGAAGAGGTCAAGAGCATTAAACGTAAGTCGCGCAGTCTTTAATTGCTAGTCTGCCTGATGATTCAATCATGGCATCATGTTTTCAAGCGAGTTCATGTTCTTTTAGCCACTCTTTGAGTGCTAAATCAATTCGTGTTTGCCACCCAGCCCCCGTAGCTTTAAATGAATCAATCACCTCGCTCGATAGACGAATAGTTGTTGAAATCTTTGTTGGTGATACTTGCGCTCCCCTAGGCTTTCGGGAGGCTAATTTTGTTTGTAAGGATTTTGGTAGGTCTGCAAACTTTTTAGCTGCCTTTAGCTCAGCAGCAGTCCATTCAAAATCTTCCTGATCAATCTTAGGCTTGCTGTGCATACTTTTTGATCTCTCGCTTATTTGCTTTTCTAAAACTAATGACTCGAATGCCCTTAGTGGTTTCTAAAAATACTAGAGCATGTAATCTCGTATTCAAGAAACCAATGGCGCGTCTGCGTAGTTCCCCATAGTTTTTTCGCACGTCAATTGAAAACTTCGCTGTTTCAAAATCGAACTCTGCCACTTCTTCAAATGAGATATTTCGTTCTTTAATGTTTTTTGCGTTTTTACTTTGGTCATAGGTAATCTCCATCTATCAAATTGTAACTACAATCTGATATAGCCAAATATACCATGTCCCCCTAAAGGTTGTGGGGGATAGAGTTTTTTATGGCTTAAGTTTTTCCTTGATGAGCGCCATTTGCGCTTGCGTGGCTGCTTCTCCCGCTAGGATTGCAGCGCTTCGAGATTTGAAGTCGCCGCTACTCATTTGTTTGAGCTGCGGCTGAATCACAATGTCAGCACTTCTCAGCTCATGCTCATTAATACTTCTTTGCATGATCGAGATAGTTTGCTGCAGGATTCCAAAAGTTCCGCTGGCATCTTGATGAACGGGTTCTGAAGAAATATTGACTGCAATAATGAAAGTGGCGCCCATCTGTCTTGCGTAATTGACAGGAACCGGTGCAACCAATCCGCCATCGACATATTCTTTGCCACTAATAACGGCTGGCTGAAAAACGCCGGGCACACTACAGGAGGCGCGAACTGCTAATCCAGTATTGCCAGTTCTAAATAAAACACCTTTGCCGGATTGGAGTTCAGTTGCGACGATTCCCAGGGGGATGCGCATCTGCTCAATCAATTTGTTTTGTACTTCACGGTTAACCATATTTTGCAGGGCGTCACCTTTAATGAGACCGCCAAAACGACCAGCAAATGGGAGGCCCCAATCAGCAATGGTGGCCTCATCCAAATTTAGGGCGAGTCTATTGAGATCATTTCCACTGGCACCAGAGGCCAATAGTGCTGCAATCACACTACCGGCGCTGCTGCCAACCACTATGTCTGGGCGAATACCTTGAGCTTCAAGCGTCTTAATCACGCCAATATGCGCAAATCCGCGAGCAGCCCCCGCTCCTAGAACAAGGCCGATAACAGGCTTTTGGCTGTTAAATACGCTGCAAGAGCTCAAGCTTGCGCTTCCTGCAATAGTTCCAAGACCAAGGCCAAAGCGTAGAAAACGACGCCTTTTTGCAGGATCGGTTGAGGATGTGAAGGTTTTTGGAGAAAATTGGTACATATAGCTATTGTATTGAGCCTACCTTATAATGGCTTAACGGTGAGCAAAGATAACTTTGTTTCAGCGCGGGCGGCTCTCCTAATTAGAATTCAAGAGATGAATTGCCCGTAGTAGCTAGATAACACCACAAACCCATTACTGAAATACATTATTAAAGTCTAATCAGGAAATTGCCTGATAGCCCGAATTTTATGGATGATCACCACAAGCGCGTAATTGAAACAGCTCTCCTGTGCGCGCAGGAACCACTCACTATTACTGATATCACTCGTTTATTTGCTGATGATGTTGTTAGTGCAGAAATAGACGATGTACTGCTAGACCTTCAACGGGAATGGCAAGACAAAGGGATGGAGTTAGTGCATATTGCAACCGGCTGGCGTTTTCAGAGTCGCTTGTCAATGCGCGAATACTTAGATCGTCTAACGCCAGAAAAGCCACCGAGATATTCTCGTGCGGTAATGGAGACCTTAGCAATTATTGCCTATCGTCAACCAGTCACCCGCGGCGAGATTGAAGAGATTCGCGGCGTTGCGGTTAGCAGTAATGTCATGAAGCAGCTGGAAGACCGCGGCTGGGTCGAGGTAATCGGTCACAAAGAAACCATTGGCCGTCCTGGTTTGTATGCCACTACCAAGCAGTTTTTAGATGACTTGAGTTTGACGAATTTACAAAGTTTGCCAATCTTAGAAGATTCAGCTCCGATGGCAGCTGCTGAACAGTTGGGGCAGGCTGTGATGGAATTTGATCCTACTGCTACTGTTGAGACAGTTGTTGAGCTTGATGAAAATGGCCAAGAGATTATCAAGATCGATTTTGAAACAGCAGAAGAAACAGCTGAAACAATGGAAGTAATACAAGAAGTTCCCCCTGAGTCTGAAGATAAAACAGACGAAACAAAATAATTATTAATGACAAGCTCTAACGAAAACGATTCATCCCCGGCAACTAATCCACCGGTAAACCCAGCAAATACTGAGTCAAATCCATCTAGCAGTGATGGTGCCCCCGCTCGGAATCGTGAGGGTGGCGAACGTCGTCCGCGCCGCTCAGGCACTGGCAAGCATCCTTTCAATAAGAAGCGCCCTTTTAATAAAGACAAGCCTCGAAGAGAGGGTGGCGATACCAATAGTCCGCGCGAAGGTAGCGGTAATCAATCAGCAAAATTAGCCCCCAATCCAGCAGAGGCTGAGGCTTTATTTGCTTCTGTGGTGTCGGGCGAGTTTGATGCCGCTTTAGATGCCCCCGAAGCGCTTGAAGCTAAAAATCCCGATGGTGTTAATGAAAGCGAAGTCTCTCATCAGACTGGTGCTGAGCGTCGCGCTCAGCGTGTGCGTCATGATGAGGATGCGGATATGCCAAGCGATGATGAGATGAGCAGTTTGCAGTTTGCAAACGTGGATGACTTGCCTCTAAGTTTGCGCGATGAAGTCTGGTCTGACTTAGATGGTTTGGATGATGATGCTGATGATGAAGACACGGTTAAGTTACACAAAGTATTAGCCGATGTTGGTATGGGTTCGCGGCGCGATATGGAAGATTTAATTATCCAAGGTCGTGTATCTGTAAATGGCTTGCCCGCACATATAGGCCAGCGTATTGGGCCTACAGATCAGGTGCGGATTAATGGTAAACAAGTCCATCGCAAGATTCAGACAAAGCCACCACGAGTAATCATGTATCACAAGCCTTCTGGTGAAATTGTTAGCCAGTCCGATCCCGAAGGTCGTCCAACGGTATTTGATCGTTTGCCTAAACCACGACAAGGTCGCTGGATTGCAGTTGGTCGCTTGGACTTCAATACGGAAGGCTTGCTGTTATTTACTACCTCAGGTGAACTGGCGAATCGTTTAATGCACCCCCGTTATGGTGTCGAGCGTGAATATGCTGTGCGCATTTTGGGCGAGTTAAGCCAAGAAAATACTGCCCAACTCAAGAGCGGTATTCAACTCGATGATGGCCAAGCTCGATTCCTGCGCTTAGCAATGGGTGGTGGCGATGGTGCGAATCGCTGGTATCAAGTTGCCTTGACTGAAGGGCGCAACCGCGAGGTACGCCGCATGTTTGAGGCTGTGGGTCACGTTGTTTCTCGCTTGATTCGTACCCGTTACGGTATGTTCTTGCTGCCTCCGCGTCTGCGTCGCGGCAAATGGGAGGAGGTTTCGCCTGATGGTGTTGCAAACCTCATGAAATCCGCAGGACTAAAGGTTCCTCAAGCTCAAGATAAGGGTCGACCAGGCGCAGGTGGGCATGGTCGTGATCGTCATGCTGGGGTTGCTGGAGGCGACTTCCAGCCAGATCCAATGCAAACTTCAGTGTCTTATTGGGGTTCCCGTGATGCTTTGACTATGGCCGATGGCCACAATGGTCTGACCCATCAAGGTAGGAGTGGCAAGTCAGCTGGTAGCGGTTCTACTGAAGGGCGCGGTTCTTTCCGCGGTCGAACTCAAGGCGGCAGACCAGGGCAAGGTGGCGGTCAAGGTGGGCAGGGTAGAAATGGGCAAAGCCGCAATAAGGGCGGGAAAGTCCATCATGGGCAGTCCGCTTTTGTAACTGCAAACCCTCAAAGTCCTGGTAACGGACCCAAACGGAGTGCACCGAAAGGGCGCAAACCGTTTAATAAGGGCCCCAGAAAGCCTCGGGATCCAAGCGAAAGCTTCTGATTTCTATCGATTTTTCTCTAAATCAGCTATAATTTTGGTCTTGCAGTAGCTTGCTGCTGTTTTTGTTGTTACCGACTGATGTTGCGATCAACGTAAGTCGGCCTGTTCTGAATTCGAGAATATGGGCTTTGAAGCCCATTTTTTTTTGCCAATTTGGCATGAGAGGTTGTCGTGAAAGATCAGCAGATTATTTCTGCAGAGCTGGAAAACTTAGGCTACGCGCTGGTGGATATCGAGCGTGAAGCAGGTGGTTTGCTACGCGTCACGATTGAAAATCTCGATTATGAGCGTTTGATTAATGTTGAGGATTGCGAAAAAGTCAGTCATCAATTGAGTTATACCTTGCCGGTTGAAAATATTCCTTACGAGCGTTTGGAGATTTCTTCGCCAGGTTTGGATCGTCCGGTGAAGTCTGCTGCTGATTTTGAGCGCTTCTCTGGAATGGAAGTAGATATGAAGTTGCGTGTTGCCGTTAATGGCCGTAAGAATTTTCGTGGTGTGTTGCAAGGTTTGCTGACTGGTGAATTGAATTCACCTGATGCGAAGTTTGGTTTGGTGTTTGAGGGTGCTGATGGTGCCGAGTCTCAATTGGAGTTTTCTTTAGCCGAGGTCGATAAGACTCGGTTGGTCCCTGTTATTGATTTCAAAGGAAGAAAGTCATGAGTCGAGAAGTTCTCATGTTGGCAGACGCCCTAGCGCGTGAAAAGAACGTTGATCAAGCCATTGTGTTCGAGGCGCTGGAGATGGCTTTGGCCTCTGCGACTAAGAAACGCTATACAACGGAAGATGTGGATATTCGCGTTTCAATCGATCGCGAGTCCGGTGAATATGAAACCTTCCGTCGTTGGCTGGTCGTGCCAGACGAAGCTGGCCTACAAGAGCCTGATAAAGAAATTTTACATTTTGAGGCTCTTGAACAGTTTCCAGATATGGAAGTTGGCGAATACATCGAAGAGCAGATTGAATCTTTAGCCTTTGGTCGCATTGGTGCGCAAGCAGCTAAGCAGGTGATTTTGCAGCGTATTCGTGATGCTGAGCGTGAGCAAATTTTGAACGACTACCTTGATCGTGGCGAAAAAGTTATGACTGGTACCGTTAAGCGCGCCGATAAGAACGGTCTCATTATTGAATCAGGTCGTGTTGAGGCGTTACTTCGCCGCGATCAAATGATTCCAAAAGAGAACTTGCGTTCAGGCGACCGTGTACGCGCCTATATTTTGAAGGTGGATCGTGAAGCACGCGGCCCACAAATCGAGCTTTCACGTACTTGCCCAGATTTCTTGATTAAGTTGTTTGAAAATGAAGTGCCTGAGATGGAGCAGGGCTTGTTAGAGATTAAGGGTGCAGCTCGTGATCCTGGTATCCGCGCCAAGATTGCTGTGGTTACTTATGACAAGCGTATTGATCCAATTGGAACTTGCGTAGGCGTACGAGGTACCCGTGTTACCGCAGTTCGCAACGAAGTGGCAGGCGAAGCGGTTGATATCGTATTGTGGTCTGAAGATCCAGCCCAGTTTGTGATCGGCGCTTTAGCGCCAGCACAAGTATCTTCTATCGTGGTTGATGAAGAGCGTCATGCGATGGATGTGGTGGTTGATGAAGAGAACTTGGCAATTGCAATTGGCCGAAGTGGACAAAACGTCCGCTTAGCGAGTGACTTGACTGGTTGGCAGATCAACATCATGACTCCTGAAGAGTCTGCTGAAAAAACTGAAAAAGAAGCTGCATCCGTGCGCCAGTTGTTTATGGACAAATTAGATGTGGATCAAGAAGTGGCTGATATTTTGATTGAAGAAGGTTTCAATACATTGGAAGAGGTTGCTTATGTGCCTCTATCTGAAATGTTGGAAATTGATTCATTCGATGAAGACACTGTAAATGAATTGCGTACTCGTGCGCGTGACTCTTTGCTGACTATGGAGTTGGCTAAAGAAGAGCGCGTTGGCGAGGTATCGCAAGACTTACGTTCCCTCGAAGGCATGACAACGGAATTGATTGCTAGGCTTGCTGACAATCAAGTTCACACCCGTGACGACCTTGCTGAATTGGCTGTTGATGAGCTAGTTGAGGCGACACAAATTGACGAAGAAACTGCGAAAACGCTCATCATGAAAGCGCGCGAACATTGGTTTACTTCATGAGAGGAAGTAGTGCATGGCAACAACAGTAAAAGTACTCGCTAAAGAATTAAAGCGTACCGCGCCAGACCTCCTAGAGCAGTTGAAGGCGGCAGGTATTGAAAAAGGTTCTGAGGACGATAACATTACCGAAAAGGACAAAACTGTCCTGCTTGAGCATTTGCAAAAAGAGCATGGTAATGCTGACGTAGGTAGTCGTAAAAAGATTACTTTAATCAAGCGTGAGAACTCTGAAATCCGTCAAGCAGACTCTGCTGGGCGTACTCGTACAGTTCAAGTTGAGGTTCGCAAGAAGCGCGTGTTAGTTAAGGCTGGAGATAAGCCTGTCCTAGAGCCTGAAGTCCAGACTCCGGTTGCAAAAGTTGAAACTAAAGACGCTCCTGCTAAGTCCATTCTTTCTGAAGAAGAATTAGAAAAACGCGCGGCGGAAGCGACTCGTCAGGCTGAATTATTGGCACGCCAAGAAGCTGAAATGAAGGCCGCTGAAGAAGTGCGCCAAAAAGAAGCTGCCGTTATAGTGGCGGAACCAGAAGGAAAACCCGATGACGCTCCCGATGCGGTTGCTATAGCTGCTGATAAAAAAGCGCAAACTGAAAAAGCATCTAAAGATTTAGCTGCTGCCAAAGAAAAAGAATTAGCAAATATTCGCGTACGTCGCGCTGCCGCTGAAGCTGAGGCATTGGCGATTCGCGACATGATGAGCGCACCAGCACGAGTGCTAAAGGCGCCAAGTGAGGTTGCTGCTGAAGAAGCTAAAAAAGGCACCCTGCACAAGCCTGCCAAGGTAGAAGGTGCGGACGATAAGAAGAAGGCTGTAGCCAAAGTTGGCGGTAAGACAATTAAGTCTGCTGAAACCTCATCTACCTGGCAAGAAGAAGGCGCCAAAAAACCAGGTGGTCTGAAGACCCGTGGTGATAGCTCTGGGGGTGTTGGTGGTTGGCGTTCAGGTGGTGGTCGTAGAAAGCAACGCCAAATTGCAGAAGCAAACGTTGATACCAACTTTCAAGTGCCAACAGAAAAAGTGGTTCACGATGTTCAGGTTCCAGAAACAATTACTGTTGCCGAGTTAGCGCATGCTATGGCCGTTAAGAGTGCTGAAGTGATTAAGCTCTTGATGGGTATGGGTCAGATGGTGACAATCAACCAAGTCCTTGACCAAGATACTGCAATGATCATTGTTGAGGAGATGGGTCACACAGCCCACGCTGCTAAGTTAGATGATCCTGATTTAGATCTCGGCACAGCTGGTCATGATGCTGAATTATTGCCGCGTCCACCAGTAGTGACCGTAATGGGTCACGTTGACCACGGTAAAACTTCCTTGCTCGATAAAATCCGCGCTGCAAAAGTTGCTACTGGTGAGGCTGGTGGCATTACTCAGCACATTGGTGCATACCACGTAGAAACACCACGTGGCATGATTACCTTCTTAGATACTCCGGGTCATGAGGCCTTTACGGCAATGCGCGCTCGTGGTGCTAAGGCAACGGATATCGTGATCTTGGTAGTTGCTGCGGATGATGGTGTGATGCCACAAACGAAGGAAGCAATCCACCATGCGGTAGCTGGTGGCGTGCCAATTGTTGTCGCTATTAATAAAATTGATAAACCAGAGGCTAATTCGGAGCGTGTTAAGACTGAATTAGTTGCCGAGCAAGTTGTTCCTGAAGAGTACGGCGGCGACGTGCCATTTATTCCAGTGTCAGCAAAAACTGGCGAAGGTATTGATGCTTTATTAGAGAACGTTCTTCTGCAAGCAGAAATTTTGGAGCTCAAAGCGCCTAAAGATGCTCCAGCACATGGCCTCGTGATTGAGGCTCGTTTGGACAAAGGCCGCGGCCCAGTTGCAACAGTGCTGGTTCAATCCGGTACGCTCAAGCGTGGCGATATGTTGTTGGCTGGCTCGACATATGGTCGTGTTCGCGCAATGTTGGATGAGAACGGTAAACCATGTAATGAGGCTGGCCCATCTATTCCGGTCGAGATTCAAGGTTTATCTGAAGTTCCCGCTGCGGGCGAGTCGGTACAGGTTGTTCCTGATGAACGTAAGGCTCGTGAGATTGCTCTTTTCCGTCAAGGCAAGTTCCGTGATGTGAAGTTGGCTAAACAGCAAGCATTCAAACTTGAAACCATGATGGAAAACATGGAAGAGGGTGCGATTGAAGCAAAACTGTTGCCGCTCATTATTAAGGCTGACGTTCAGGGTTCGCAGGAAGCCCTGTCACAATCCTTGCAAAAACTTTCGACTGCAGAGGTAAAGGTGCAGATCGTTCACGCAGCAGTAGGTGGTATTACTGAAACAGACGTGAATTTAGCGGTCGCTTCTAAGGCGGTCATTATTGGCTTCAACTCACGCGCAGATGCTGCGGCTCGTAAGTTGGCTGAAAATAATGGCGTTGACATTCGTTATCACAACATTATTTATGACGCAGTCGATGAAGTGAAATTAGCACTCAGCGGTATGCTAACACCAGACAAGAAAGAGGAAATCACCGGCATGGTTGAGATCCGTCAAGTCTTCTTGGTTTCTAAAGTTGGCGCAATTGCCGGTTGCTTAGTCGTTGATGGTGTCGTTAAACGGACTTCGAGTGTTCGTCTATTGCGTGACAATGTGGTTGTCTGGACGGGTGAGTTGGATTCTCTGAAACGCTTTAAAGACGACGCTAAAGAAGTTCGCGCGGGTGTTGAGTGCGGCTTGTCTTTGAAGGGCTATAACGATATTAAAGAGGGTGATCAGCTTGAAGTGTTCGAAGTAACTGAAGTGGCTCGCTCACTCTGAGTTAGTGTTGAATGCATAAAACCAGTCCACATCGCAACCAGCGTCTCGCCGATCAAATTCAGCGAGACCTGGCCGAACTGATTCCGCGTGAGTTACGTAGCCCAAGTTTGGGCTTGATTACCTTGCAAAGTATTGAGTTAACACCCGACCTTGCGCATGCCAAAGTGTTCTTTACTGTCTTAGGCGCTGAGCCTGAGCATGCTCTCAAGGCTTTACAAGAAAAAGCGGGTTATTTACATTCTTTGTTGTTTAAGCGTTTGCATATTCATACCGTTCCCACTTTGCATTTCCACTATGACAGCTCTGTCGAGCATGGTATTGAAATGTCTCGCTTGATTGATCAGGCTGTAGACAGTGATCGTAAAGACGAGAGCCAGTAACTTCATGTCTATACGGATCGATGGGGTTGTTTTATTGGATAAACCTGCTGGGATGAGTTCCCAGGGTGCGGTGACTGCTGTAAAGCGCGCCTTCAATGCGGATAAAGCAGGACATACTGGAACCCTGGACCCAATGGCTACTGGTTTGCTCCCCATTTGCTTGGGTGAGGCTACCAAATACTCACAAGATCTACTTGAGGCTGATAAGACATACATCGCCCAAGTGAGATTTGGCTCGCGCACCGATACTGGTGATGCCGAGGGTCTCGTGATTGAAGAGTTGCCTCTCCCTGTATTTGCCGATGAGACAGCAATTAGAATGGCTTTAAATGCATTGCTGCCAAAGTTTACCGGCCCCATTACTCAAGTGCCTCCAATGTATTCAGCACTCAAACGCGATGGCAAGCCTTTATACGAATATGCGCGAGCTGGTGTTGAGTT
Organism: Polynucleobacter sp. Latsch14-2; assembly: GCF_018881925.1. Lineage (GTDB taxonomy): Bacteria > Pseudomonadota > Gammaproteobacteria > Burkholderiales > Burkholderiaceae > Polynucleobacter. Next base: position 75,304 of record NZ_JACVPL010000008.1, read on the forward strand.
AGAGCGCACTCCGCGTAATATTACGATTCACGCTATTCGCTGGACGGATATCTGTTGGCCAGAAGCAACCCTAGAGGTGAGCTGTAGCAAGGGTACTTATATTCGTGTGATTGCCGAAGATCTTGGCAATGCGCTGGGTTGCGGGGCTCATTTAGTCGGCTTACGGCGCACCGAAGTAGGCCACTTAACCTTAGAGCAATCATTCACATTAGAATCTATTCAGCAAGGCTTGCAAGATAGCTCAAGCTATATCTTGCCAGTTGATGCTTTGCTGCAAACTTTGCCTCATTTGACGGTAGATGAGCAACAAGCCAAACGCTTGGAGATGGGGCAACGTGTCCCGCTTAATCTACCCTCTGTAGAAGCTTTGGTACGCATATATCGCGCTACCGCTGCTCCACATAATTTTATTGGTACTGCGGACTGGCGCTCTGGTGTGTTGCATCCTAAGCGGCTGATCTCTCAAACCAATTAAACCAATTTGACTTATTTATTGATTAACCTTATTTCAACTTCATTTCTAACTTCAGAAGCTTCACATGACTAAACGCGCACTTCGTAACATCGCCATCATCGCCCACGTTGACCACGGTAAAACAACGCTGGTTGACCAACTCTTACGCCAATCTGGCACATTCCGCACGAATGAAAAAATGACCGAACGCGTCATGGATTCAAACGATTTGGAAAAAGAGCGCGGCATTACTATTTTGTCCAAGAACTGTGCAGTTGAATACGATGGCACACATATCAACATCGTTGATACACCGGGACACGCAGACTTTGGTGGCGAAGTAGAGCGCGTGCTCTCCATGGTTGATGGTGTGTTGTTATTGGTTGATGCAGTTGAAGGCCCAATGCCTCAGACCCGTTTCGTTACTAAGAAGGCTTTGGCTCTTGGGCTTAAACCAATTGTTGTGATCAATAAGGTTGATCGCCCAGGGGCGCGTTGCGATTATGTAATTAATGCTACTTTTGAACTCTTTGACAAATTAGGCGCAACTGAAGAGCAGCTCGACTTTCCGATCGTTTATGCATCGGGCCTTAATGGCTATGCAGGTCTGACAGAAGACGTCCGTGAAGGCGACATGCGTCCTTTATTTGATGCGGTGTTGGAGCATGTTCCTGTACGTGATGATGATCCTGACGGCCCTTTGCAATTTCAGATTTCTTCTATCGACTACAACAGTTATGTAGGAAAAATTGGTATTGGTCGCGTGAACCGTGGCCGTGTTAAGTCGGGCATGGAGGTGATTTGTTTAAATGGCCCAGACGGCGTTCCATTCAAGGGTCGCATTAACCAAGTATTGAAGTTCAAAGGTCTTGAGCGTGAAATTGTTGACGAAGCAGTTGCTGGTGATATTGCTTTGATTAATGGTATTGACGAATTAGCGATTGGTACTACCGTTTGCGCGGTTGATAAACCCGATGCATTGCCAATGCTCAAAATTGATGAGCCAACCTTAACCATGAACTTCATGGTGAACACTAGCCCGTTTGCAGGTCGTGAAGGTAAGTTTGTTACTAGCCGTCAAATTCGTGAGCGCCTGGACCGCGAACTAAAATCCAATATGGCATTGCGCGTAAAAGAAACCGATGACGATACCGTATTCGAAGTATCTGGTCGCGGTGAATTGCATCTCACGATTTTGGTTGAAACTATGCGTCGTGAGGGTTATGAGCTAGCAGTTTCCCGTCCTCGCGTAGTGTTTCATGAAGAGAATGGCGTGAAGATGGAGCCGTTCGAGAATCTAACGGTCGACTTAGAAGATTCTACTCAGGGTGCTGTAATGGAGGACTTGGGTAAGCGTAAAGGTGAATTGCTCGATATGGTGAGTGATGGTAAAGGACGTACACGTCTTGAGTATCGTATTCCTGCGCGTGGCTTAATCGGTTTCCAGGGTGACTTTATGACCATGACCCGTGGTAACGGTTTAATGAGTCATACCTTTGATTCCTATGCTCCAGCTAAAGACGGTATATTGGGCGAGCGCCACAATGGCGTGTTGATTAGTCAAGATGACGGCGTGGCAGTTGCTTACGCCATTTGGAAGTTACAGGATCGCGGCCGTATGTTTGTGAAGCATGGTGACCCTGTATACGAAGGTATGATCATTGGTATTCATAGCCGTGACAATGACTTAGTCGTCAATACCATTAAAGGTAAGCAGTTAACCAACGTGCGTTCTTCTGGTACTGATGAGGCGGTTCGCTTGGTGACACCGGTTGATCTTACTTTGGAATACGCAGTTGAATTTATTAGTGATGATGAACTGGTTGAGGTTACCCCGAAGAGTGTTCGTGTTCGTAAGCGTCACCTGAAAGAGCATGATCGTAAGAAGGCTTCGCGCGAGTAATCCAGTCTGGGTTCGCTCTAATGTTTCAATAAAAGGTCACCTCTGGGTGACTTTTTATTTGTCTAATTATTCTGTAAAGAAGAACATCAATGCCATTGCCGGAAAGGCAAAACCAATCCAAGCTACTAGGCTCCAGCCGCCGTAAACATAAGCGAGGCTTGCAATAGCGGAGCCAATTGCACCGCCGGCAAAAAAGATCGCCATATAAAGACCGTTCAGCCGACTGCGTACATCAGCTCCTAGCGAATAAATTGTGCGTTGACCTAAAACGATATTGCTTTGTACGCCTAGGTCCAAGAGAATTCCTGCTATTACTAAGGCAGCCAGTGAGCCGTATCCGCCCATTTGCGCTAGCAGAAATGCGAACGCTACAGTTGCGATAGAGTACCCGGTCGCAATCTTAGTGTACCCAGAATCCGCCATTCGGCCTGCGATAGGTGCGGCAATTACACCCATTGCTCCAGCCAAAGTAAATAATGCAATACCTTGTTGCGAAAACTGAAATAAAGGCCCCGCCAACAATATGGGCGTCATTGTCCAAAAGAGAGTGAAAGAGGCAAATAGTGCGGCTTGGTAAATAGCCCGGCGCTGTAAAATTGGTGTTCCCTTCAGCAGGATCCACAAGGAGGCAATCAGGGAAAAGTAATCGTGATCAGATTTGGGTTTGCGAACCGGTAGCAAGAGCCATAGGATGACTGTCAGGATGATTAACAGTACTGCTGAAACCCCAAACACCGCTCTCCATCCAAAAAAATCAGCAATGAGACTGGAAAAGGGTCTGGCTAGCATGATACCGAGCAATAGGCCGCTCATGATATTGCCGATAGTACGACCACGACTTTCTTCTGGAGTGATGTGGGCGGCAATCGGGAGGAGCATTTGTACTGCTACAGAGCCAACGCCAATAATGAATGCGGAAAATAAAAACCAGTCGGCTGTTGGCGCTAGCATGGCTAAAAATAGCGCCAAGATTGCACCGCAAATCGTCAAGATAACTAATTTGCGATTTTCAATGAGGTCGCCTAAGGGCACTAATAGGATCAAACCAATGCAGTAGCCTAATTGCGTGAGAGTGACAATTAAACTTGCGGCAGATTCACTGAGACCAATTTCTGGGGCAATTAAGGCGATTAAGGGTTGCGCGTAATACAGATTTGCAACCACAATCCCACATGCACAGGCAAACAAAAAAATCATCCATCTAGGCATATAGTTTATTGGACTTGAGTTTTCTAAATGGCTCATGTTTGATAGTTTATTCTCTATCTTTTATATTTGCTGTCTCCTTCACTAGAAGTGTCTATGCTGCCATCGATTAAACAACGTCTTGCCCAAGAGCTCTCTTGTAAACCTGCCCAAGTGACTGCCGCTATTGTCTTAATGGACGAGGGTGCGACTGTGCCATTTATTGCACGTTATCGCAAGGAGGTCACGGGCGGCCTGGATGACACTCAGCTGCGCTTACTGGAGGAGCGTTTGAGTTACTTGCGTGAGCTCGAAGAGCGACGTAAAGTCATTCTCAGTTCGATTCAAGAGCAGGGCAAAATGACGCCTGATTTGCTCAAGGCCATCCTGCTGGCTGAAGATAAAACCCGCCTGGAAGACTTGTATCTTCCCTACAAGGTCAAGCGCCGCAGCAAAGCTCAGATCGCTCTGGAGGCTGGCTTAGAGCCCCTTGCTAACGACTTATTGCTTAACCCGAATTTAGATCCAGAGGTGGAGGCTTCTAAATATTTGAAAGAGGCATTTAAGTCTGAACAAGGCGATAACCCTGGTGTGCCTGATGCTAAGACTGCTTTAGAAGGGGCTCGTCAGATCCTAATGGAGCGCTTTGCTGAAGATGCAAGCTTGATTCAGTCCTTGAGAGCCTACTTACAAGACCATGGCGTAGTTGAGTCGAAGGTCGTAGCTGGCAAAGAACAAGAGGGTGAAAAATTTGCCGATTACTTTGACTACTCCGAACCCATTAAAGCCATTCCATCACATCGTGCCTTAGCTCTATTTAGAGGTCGTCGCGAACAGATATTGATGGTGAATCTCCGTCTAGACAGCGAGGAAGAAAAACCGAAGTGGGATGCGCCACATAATCCCTGCGAATCTCGTATTGCTAATCAATTTAAGATTAAAAATGAGGGTCGCCCAGCTGACCAGTGGTTATCGGATACTGTGCGTTGGACATGGCGTATTAAATGTTCGTTACATCTCGAGTCTGAGTTGATGAGCGCGTTGCGTGAGCGTTCTGATACAGAGGCGATTAATGTATTTGCACGCAATCTTAAAGATTTACTCTTGGCTGCCCCAGCTGGACCACGAGTGACTATCGGCTTGGATCCTGGTATGCGAACGGGGGTAAAGCTTGCCGTTGTTGATGTCACCGGCAAGGTGCTCGATACCGATGTAATCTATCCACATCAGCCTAAAAATGACTGGGTAGGAGCACTCCACACCCTGACTAGGTTAGTCGAGAAACATCAAGTCAGTTTGATTTCTATTGGCAATGGTACGGCATCGCGTGAAACTGATAAATTGGCACAAGACCTAATTAAGGCCAGGCCTGAGCTGAGCTTAACCAAGATTGTGGTGTCGGAGGCAGGTGCATCTGTTTACTCTGCCTCTGAATACGCCTCTAAAGAGCTTCCTGGTATGGATGTCTCATTGCGTGGAGCCGTCTCTATTGCTCGTCGCCTCCAAGATCCTTTAGCGGAACTGGTGAAGATTGATCCCAAATCAATCGGGGTTGGTCAGTATCAGCATGATGTAATGCAAACCCAGCTAGCTAAATCACTGGTAGCAGTTGTTGAGGATTGTGTAAATGCAGTAGGCGTGGATGTGAATACTGCCTCAGCGCCGTTGCTCTCTAGAGTATCCGGTCTTTCATCGACAGTAGCCGAAGGCATTGTCTCCTATCGCGATAGTAATGGCATGTTTAAGTCTAGGGCGGATCTACGGAGTGTGCCACGTTTGGGCGATAAGACTTTTGAACAAGCTGCAGGATTCTTGCGCATTATGAATGGTAGTAATCCATTGGACGCTTCAGCAGTTCATCCGGAGTCTTATCCCTTGGTCGAGAAGATTTTGAAGGATATTCAGAAGGGCGTTAAAGAGGTGATTGGCGATGCTTCTATCCTCAACAATCTGAATCCCGAAAAATATGCAGACGAAAAATTTGGGGTTCCGACCATCGCTGATATTCTGAAGGAATTAGAAAAGCCAGGTCGTGATCCAAGACCTGAGTTCACAACGGCGACTTTTAAAGACGGCATTGAAAAGCTTAGTGATCTCAAGCCGGAGATGATTCTTGAAGGTGTGGTGACTAATGTAGCCGCCTTTGGCGCATTCGTGGACATTGGCGTTCATCAGGATGGATTAGTACACATCTCTGCTTTATCTAATACCTTTGTTAAGGATCCTCACTCCATTGTCAAAGCAGGTCAGGTAGTGAAAGTGAAAGTACTTGAGGTGGATGAACAGCGCAAGCGAATCGCACTCACTATGCGCCTATCTGACGAAGCGCCCAAAGCTAATTTGGGAGAGCGATCCAAACAAAGAATTTCTAATGGACCTGGCGCTCATAAACCTCAGAGGGCTCAAGAAGTCAAAAAGCCCCAAGACGACCGACGGGCTGCCCCGATTAATAGCGCCATGGCAGCAGCATTTGGGAAGATTAAAAACAAAGACTAATATTAGCCTCAGATTGAAGTTTAGCGTTTATTATAGTAACATTTATACATTAGGAATTCCATTCAGGAGTCATCAATGATCACTACTTTATCTAGTCGCGAATTTAATCAAGATACTGGTAGGGCAAAGAAAGCCACAGAGGGAGGCCCGGTTTTTATTACGGACCGGGGGAAACCGGCGCATGTACTGATGACTTTTAAGGACTATCAGCGTGTTACCGGAAAGGGTAAAAACATCTTGGATCTTGTGGGAATGAAGGGTGCAGGAAGTATTGAGTTTGAAGCTGAGAAAATATCAAACTTCACCAAACCTCTTAAAGATCTTTTCTGATGTACCTACTAGATACAAATGTAGTATCAGAACTCCGAAAAGCCGCCGATGGACGAATCAATAAAAATGTGAAAGCATGGGCAGAAGAGATCTCGCCTGAACTCTTTTTTTTGTCTGCAATATCTGTCCTTGAACTTGAGATTGGAGTTTTACAGATGGAGAGGCGGGATAAGAAACAAGGTCAGATTTTGCGGAAGTGGCTTAATAAGTATGTCCTTCCGGGGTTCTCTGATCGTGTTCTTGCAGTAGACATGGCCGTAGCTCAACGCTGTGCAAGTCTGCATGTCCCCAATCCAAAATCCGAAAGAGACGCCTTGATTGCAGCTACGGCAATTGAGCATCGTATGACGATTGTCACAAGAAATGTTACGGACTTTAGTCAATCTGGTGTAAAGATTTTTGATCCTTGGCAATAAAGCAATATTCTCTCTTTATTGAATTGTAGTTCGCTTGTGTTTGTCATTCATTTGACATATATTTCGATATAATTAGAAATATGAAAAATACAGATGCTATCTCTGCCTTTCTCGCCCTTGGGCAAGAATCTCGTCTAAATATATTTCGCCTGATTATTCAGCGGGGTGATGTGGGTTTGACCCCAGGCCAAATCATTGAGAAGTTAGGTATTCCTAATGCCACATTAAGCTTTCACTTAAAAGAATTGGTTCAGGCGAATCTCTTATTGGTGGAACGTCAGAGCCGTAATCTCATTTATCGTCCTAATGCTGATTTGGTTCAAGATCTCAGTGAGTTCTTATTAGATAACTGCTGCGGTGGCAAGTCTTGCTCACCTGGTAAATCTTCCAGAAAGGTTAAAGCACTATGAAGCAATACAACATCCTCTTCTTATGCACTCATAACTCTGCAAGATCGATCCTGGGAGAAGCCCTTGCCTCAACCCATCCTAGCGGAAAATTTTTTGGCTATTCGGCTGGCTCTACTCCAGGCGATACGGTGAATCCTTTTGCTGCTGAGATTGCCAAAGAACTAGGCTATTCAGAAGAAAAGCTCAGGAGCAAGAGTTGGGATGAGTACGGTTTACCTGATGCACCTAAGATGGATTTCATCATTACAGTGTGCGATAACGCAGCCGGAGAGGTTTGCCCATTCTGGCCAGGCCAGCCAGCTACAGCACACTGGGGGTTTCCCGATCCTTCGCAAGTACAGGGTGGCGATGATGAAAAGCGTAGAGCATTTAGGGATGTCATGATTGGCCTGAAGAAGCGGATTGATTTATTGGCTGATATGCCTTTAGAAACTTTAGACTCATTGAGCCTTCATCACATTCACGAGCAAGAAAGTTCACACTCATGAACACCTTAACTAAAAAACTCTCATTCCTAGATCGTTATTTGACACTCTGGATATTTTCCGCCATGGCATTTGGTATTGGCTTAGGTTATCTCTATCCTGAGGCAGAAGATTTTATTAATGCTTTTCAAGTGGGTACAACCAATATTCCGATTGCCATTGGTTTGATCTTAATGATGTACCCGCCTTTTGCAAAGGTGCGACTTGAAGACCTGCCTGGTGTCTTTCGAGATAAGAAGATTTTCGCTATTGCCTTCTTGATGAACTGGATCGTAGCGCCATTGTTAATGTTCATTTTGGCCATTAGCTTTGTGCCAGATCAGCCTGAGTATATGGCTGGCTTGATCTTGATTGGGATTGCCCCGTGTATTGCGATGGTGATGGTGTGGAACGATATTGCTAAAGGCTCCGCTGAATATGCTGCTGGTCTCGTCGCTTTTAATGCAGTTTTTCAGGTTTTATTCTTCAGTCTTTATGCTTATCTATTCTTAACGGTTCTGCCGCCATTTTTTGGTTTGGCTGGCTCTGACGTTAGTGTCAGCATTGGCCAAATTGCACAAAGTGTATTCATCTACCTCGGCATACCATGTATTGCAGGTATTTTGACTCGCGTAGTCATGTTGAAATTCGTATCTAAAGATTGGTATCACGAGCATTTCATTCCTCGTATTGGCAAGATTACTTTGATTTCTTTGTTGTTCACAATTGTGGTGATGTTTAGTCTAAAAGGGAAGCTTATTCTTGCGCTGCCAATGGATGTGGTGACAATAGCGATCCCTCTCTTAGTCTTTTTCTTGAGCATGTTTTTATTAACTTTTTTCATTACTGGAAAGATGGGGATTGATTACAAGCGTTGTTGCACTCTATCTTTTACTGCAGCGAGCAATAATTTTGAGTTAGCTATTGCCGTCGCGATTGCCGTGTTTGGAATTAACTCTGGGGCGGCATTCGCAGCAGTCATTGGCCCACTCGTTGAGGTGCCAATCATGATTGGCTTGGTGACTGTGGCGCTATGGCTTAAAGAGAGTTTCTACTAGAAACCCTTGGAAATAAATTAAGGGCGATACTTTCTAACAAGCTCTTCAAGAGAAAAGTCATCATTCTGTTTTCTGATTTTCTGGATGTTTTTTCTGAGCACTGCAATATCTTTGAATTTCAATTTACGCAGTTTTTGTTGATCCATTCCATAGGTGTCCACGAGATACCTTATGCCCGAGCTAGAAATAATGTAGCGGATGATTGCAAAAGCAATCAGGAGTAGTGTGGAGATAAGGGCGAATAGCATTTATCTTAAAAAAGCATCATAGAAGGTTTTGAGTGTTAAGACTGTCACTGAAATGAAGAAAGCCTGACGTATAAAGCTATTGCCATGCTTTATTGCAATCTTGCTACCAATCTGACCGCCTGCAAAATTAGCTACAGCCATAAATATTCCCAGTTTCCAGTCAATGTAGCCCATATAAAAGAAGACGCATAAAGCACCTAGGTTAGAAGCAATATTTAGAAACTTGGACGGCGCAGCAGAGCGTAAGAAGTCAAAACCTAACACTCTTGTATAGAACAGTTTGTAAAAGGCGCCAGCACCAGGCCCAAGAAAACCATCGTAAAAACCAATCAGACTCGCTCCTGCTGAAGCAATGGCATTTTGTTTGTGATGTTTATGGCGTGGCGCATGAACTAAGCCAGCATTTGATTTGATATTAAAAATCAGCAAAGCTACCAAGAAGAAGGGTAATGCACTACGCAACCATTGGTTGGGAATTTGGGTAACTAGATAGGCGCCGCCAACGGATGCCAAAAAGGCTGCGGTAGAGGAAATGATGACTAGCCCCCAGGGGCTTTTGTTCGCGCGGGCATATTGCATGGCTGATCCGGCCGTTCCAATGATGGACGCGATCTTATTTACTCCTAGTAGGCTGGCCGGCGCCATGCCTGGTAATACGGAAAATAGCGCTGGGACTTGAATCATTCCGCCGCCGCCCATAATGGCATCTATTAAGCCTGCGAGCAGGGCGCATGCGGCAAGAAGGCTTAGGTCAAAGAAGGAAAGATCAAACATCTGTAATGCATTTTAATTGGATTTATTTCTTGCAGATATCTTCTGGCTCATGAGGCAACCCAATAAAAACCTTTGGGTCTTGCTTTGCGCAAAGACCCATTGGTAGTGATGCTCTAAGAGCCCAGTTGGTGGCCGATATAACGTTTTGCATATGCCAAACGAGCTTCTGACCAAGCCTCAAATAGTTGTTTCATAAGTTGTACTAGCTTTTTCATGATGTCTTCCTTTCTTGAAGGGTTATCAGTGATGTGTAATTACACCTATGGTTAGGGTTTACACCTATACAGTATGCGCCTAAATTCAAATTGATGTGTGAATCGATGCGCAAGCGCAAGCAAAAGTCATTTAACTCCTCCATGGGTCAATTCCACTGGGGCTGTGCCCAGAAGAATGGCAGTACTTGCAATTAGTACTAATTAGTACTAAACTAGTACGCATGCAGACTAAATCGAGATATTCATATGAATCACCTATTACTCATTAAGGAGTTGGTTCAGGCATATCAGGCCTTTGAGAATCATTCTGCAAGTCATATTAAAGAGATGGGCTTAACTATGACTCAGTTTGACATCGTGGCTACCTTGGGTAATCAACCACCGATGACCTGCAAGGAGTTGGGGAATAAGACGCTTGTTTCAAAGGGGACGATGACGGGCGTACTAGAAAGGCTGGAAGCTAAAGGCTTAATTGATAAATTTCCGAATACAGAGGATGGGCGTAGTTACAAAATTGGGCTCACCAAAGCGGGTGAAAAGTTATTCAAGAGGGTATTCCCAGAGCATATTGAATATCTTGGAAAAGCCTTCGGCAAATTAAGTAAAAATGAATTAGAGCAGGCGGTAACAGTTTTACGAAATATCAAAGCAATTTTTTATTAATCAAAATATCAAAAGGAAATTCACATGAAAACATATCAAAATGCACTTAATCTTTTGGGCCGACTATTAATTGTCGCTCTGTTTCTACCAGCAGGGTTGGGTAAAATCGCGGGTTTTGAGGGCACGCTAGGCTATTTCGCATCTTTAGGTATTCCAGCGCCGACCTTTGCGCTAGCAGCAACTATTGTGATTGAGGTGCTTGGAGGTATTGCTTTGCTGATAGGATTTCAAACTCGTTTAGTAGCAGGCATTATGGCCATATTTACTTTAGTGGCTGCTGTTACTGGCCATGCTTATTGGGCTGCGCCGGTTGATCAAGCATTTATTGCTCAGCTCCTATTCTTTAAGAACATTGCTGTAATGGGCGGATTATTGGTTCTAGCCTCTGCTGGCGCGGGTGGTTTTAGCGTTGATGGTCGCAAAGAGTCGAAGTAATTTAATTTCTCAAGGAAAAGATAATGACAAAAGTAGCCGTTGTATTTCATAGTGGTTATGGCCACACGGTAAAGCAGGCTGAGGCGGTAGCAAAAGGAGCTAATGGCACATTAGTAGCGATTGATGCCGAAGGCAATATTAGTGATACACAGTGGGAAATTTTGCATTCTGCTGATGCAATCGTATTTGGCTCGCCTACTTATATGGGTTCGGTAAGCTGGCAATTTAAGAAATTTGCCGATGCAAGTTCTAAGCCTTGGTATTCGCAGCAATGGAAAGATAAGTTATTCGGCGGTTTTACTAATTCTGCAACCATGAATGGTGATAAGCACTCCACTCTGCATTACTTTTTTACCTTAGCGATGCAGCACTCGGGTATTTGGGTTGGCACGGGACTTATGCCATCAAATGCAAAATCAGCCAAACGTGATGACGTCAACTATGTTGGTTCGTCTGCCGGAGCTATGATGCAAACCCCCTCTGATGCTAGTGCCGACGAAGTCAATCCTGGAGATTTGGAAACGGCTCGACTCTATGGAGAGCGGATCGCTAAGATTGCAAGTCAATTGAAGCGCAGTTAAGCTTTCACTTACTGCTTTCCAAGCCACCCTTCGGGGTGGTTTTCTTTATCTGACCGATAGTTGGCAGGTGTTTTAAAGCATCCCTGATCTTCGTTTGATATAGATCAAGAAGAAGATTTAAGTCCTCAGCATAATGAAGTCTCATACTTAAATGCAGGGGTATTGTGATGTTGAAGAATTTAATGGTGCACTTAGATCAAGGGTCTCGATCAACGGTTCGCCTGGAGATTGCCATCTCTTTGGCAAAAAAGAATAGCGCTAGATTGGTTGGTGTATTTGGTCAGCGCGCCAATTACAAGGGCAGTGGACTTATTTCTACATGGCCCTCTGACGAGCATCTTGCAGCAGGGCAGGCGAGTAAAAAAGCATTTGAACAGGCGACTAAAGGGCTGAGGTCAGAATGGATTGATATTAATAGCGGAGATGATTCAGAAATGTTGGCATTGATTTCTGAAAAAGCGCGTTATTTCGACTTGGTAATCATGGGGCAGCATGATGAATCAGTCAATACTGTTACTCCTGCTGAGTTGGTTGATGAGGTGCTCAGTACTTCTGGTCGCCCAGTGCTTGTGATTCCATATGTTGGAAATTTTTCATGTGAATTTAAGCGACCATTGATTGCATGGAATGCCTCCCGTGAGGCTGCCCATGCTTTAAATGATGCTTTGCCATTAATAGTGGGTTGTGAAGAGGCAATCATATTGTCGTTTGACTCAAGCGTTTCAAGAGCAGAAAAATCCTGCAAGGAAATTGCCATCCAACTCGCATGTCATGAAATTGCTTCGAAGTTGGAAGTCATGGCAATCGAAAATATAGGCATCATGGATATGCTGCTTAATAATGCTTGCGATCAAGGCGCTGATCTCTTGGTGATGGGGGCGCATAGTCACTTTGGATTTCCATTGATGAGTAGGGGTGCAGGTACTCGCCATATATTGAAAACAATGGTTCTGCCAGTGCTGATGTCTAGCTAAAATATCCTATTGGTTTGGCTGGTTGTTTTATTCAGTCGGCTGAACCGTAACCGCTACCTTCATGATGTGATCGGCACCACCATGAATCACTCCACGTACTGGCGATACATCCGAATAATCCCTGCCTTGCGCTAAGTGGATATAGTCTTCACCGGGAGATCCATAACCCCAGCGATTATTAGTTGGATCAAGATCACACCATACCCCTTGAGATAGATTGCCATCGGAGTCTCTCAGGGGAATATAGATGGAGACCCAGGCATGCGAGGCATCGCTGCCAATGAGACGGGGTTGACCTGGGGGAGGGTTAGTCAGGATGTACCCGCTAATGTATTTCGCTGGCAGACCAATGCTCCTTAATGATGCAATGAGGATGTGCGCAAAATCTTGGCAGACGCCCTCACGTTTGGCGAGCGCTTCATGAGCTGGAGTATCGATATCCGTGCTTTTACTGACGTAATGAAATTCCTTATATATACGCTCAGTGAGTTCAATGGCAGCTTCTAAAATTGGTCTATTACTCGCAAAATTAACTCTGGAAAAGTCAATGAACTCTTGCCGTAAAGTTACAAATGGTGAGATGAACAAAAATTCTGAAGCGGGGTCCCAATGTGTTTTGGAGTGATATCGAAAATACTCACGGACATCTTCCCAGTGAGGAGTTTCCAATGGTGCAGGACCTATCTGTGGATTTTGCTTAGTCTCCACTACAGACTTTGCAGAAATCAATAGCTCACTATGGCGATTTTCTAGAGAGAAGAAAGTGCAAATATTGCCATAACTATCGACACGTTCTTCTTGCCAAGCAGGTTTTGGCTCAATGACAACGTTCGAGTTAATCACGACTTGTGTACCTGTAATCGCTGGTTTGAGGTGCGCATAGTGCTGCGCGATCTCGACATTAGGATCGTAGGAATAGTGAGTGTCGTGAATGATCTCAAGCAGCATGTTTACAGCACCTTAAGTCTGAACACTATATTCATTGTGATGAATCAAGTTGAAATAACGGGCGCTGATTTCATCAGAAACATTCCATGCCGCCTGCGAACAATTTGCCAGACAATTTCTGAGGTTTTGTAACTCATTATTCTGGTTAATAGTGATGAGAAGGTCTAAAGAGTAATCTTGGAGATTGGTAACGCTACGCGTGAGTTCGTCGGGAGCATTGCGCTCGGTACCAGCCAGTTTTGAGAGTCTGGATCTTAAGGCCTTGCTTACCCAGGCTAAGGAGCGAGGATTTTCATCGTCCATGACAAGTAGGTCTACTAGGGCACCAATTTCACGGCTCTGTTGATGCTGCGCATGAAAGGTAATAGTGCTATCAAAAAGCGTCAACAGGGCAATATAGCCAGAGTCGTCAATATGAGGATTAAATAATAGGCTAGAGGTAATTGCCATATCGAGTGCAGAGGTTAGAAAGGAGAGGCGCTCAATATGTCGGCCAATCGCCAGTAACTGCCAGCCATCATCACGCGTCATGCGATCAGTCTGGGCCCCAGTAACAGCTGCAAGTGCCTGACTAGCCCGGGTGAGTGCATCAATGGCAAGTGAAGATGAAAAGTCTTGGTAGGCGGTGGCTTTATGATAATCAGCCTGAAAGTTATCAATACAGTGGTTGATAGTACTCCATTGTTCAGGGGAGAGGCGCTCCCTGACATTCGATGCAGTGCGCTTCATGGCGCTAAGATTGAAGCCAACACTGGTAGCATGATCAAGACTATTTAAGCTATCAATGAGGGTTCTCTCGTAAATTCTGTGGCGCACTTCATCGTGGTCAAAGTTGGTGGGAACACCATCGGGAACGAGTCCATATTGCTCGCATAGACTCTCGAGCCAGGTCCACAGGGCTTTTGAAGGCGTGTAGTCGCTATTAATGTTTTCGAGATAAAGTTTTGCAAGGCGCAAAATATTTTCACTGCGTTCCGTGTAGCGTCCGAACCAGTAGAGATTTTCAGCGGCGCGGCTGGTAACTAAGCGTTTTCGCCCTGCATATTTTGTATTTTGAGTTTGCTGAGGTGTGAAATCAGGCGCTTGATTGCTAGCGGCGCTTTGTACCCAAACATCGGCACTACTACCGCCTCTTTGCATAGAGGCAATACCAGAGTCAGTGGTAGAGATGCGCGCTAATCCGCCAGGCAGAACTTGCCACTTATCAACCCCGTTACTTAAGGCAAATACGCGTAACATGTATGAGTGCGGCTCAATCAATGAAGCATCGTTAATATTAAAAGCATTGAGCCAAGTGGGCATCTGTGCTAAAGGTATATAGGTTTGAACGGTGTGTTCATCTGGCTGACGCGTGATTTTTCCTACCCACTCATCGAGTTGCGCCTGACTTAGGCTTCCACCTAGTTCAGACTCATAATTTTCATGTCCAAATGATTGGGGGTAGGTTGGTTTAATGGCACTATGCCCAAGGTTGGGTATAGCAGATTCTAATGCTGCTCGCTCACCGCACCACCAAGTGTCCATCGCTGGAAGTTGGATCTTTTCATTCAGTAGGTATTCACTGATGCCGGGTAAGAAGCCCAATAATGCAGGGGACTCTAAAAAAGCTGATCCTGGCGCATTGGCCATAATGACATTACCTGCCCGAATGGCTTGCAGCAGTCCTGGTATCCCTAAAGTTGAATCCGATCGCAGCTCTAAGGGATCTAAAAACTCGTCATCTAAGCGTTTTAATAAAACATGTACTGGCTCTAAGCCGCGTACTGTTTTTAGGAATAGATGTTGATCCCGAACGGTAAGATCGCCGCCTTCTACCAAGGTAAGACCTAAGTAGCGCGCAAGGTAGGCATGTTCGAAGTAGGTTTCGTTATAAGGTCCAGGCGTTAACAGGGCGATATGTGCATTGCTCCCAGCCGAACTCTGTAATTTCAAAGTATCAACGAGATCCCGATAGGCATTGGCTAAGGGTGCAATGCGCATTGACTCATACGCCTTGGGAAATTGCCGCGCAATCAAGTTACGGTTCTCTAATAAATAGCCAAGTCCAGATGGTGCCTGGGTTCGTTGAGAGATGACTGACCACTTTCCATCTGGCGCTCTAGCCAAGTCAAAGGCAATGATGTGAAGGTGCTTATTGCCTGCCGGATTAACGCCATGCATAGCACGCAGATATCCAGGATGTCCTTGGACTAGCGCCGGAGGAATCAGACCTTCTTTAAGTAAATTTTGCTGACCATAGACATCGGTAATGATGGCCTCAAGTAAACGAGCGCGTTGCAAAATGCCGGATTCGATTTCTTGCCAAGCATCAGCTGCAATAATGAGCGGGAATAAGTCTACTGACCAAGGTCTTTGTGGACCATTTTCATCGGCATAAACATTGTAGGTAATGCCATTGTCGCGAACTTGTCGGTTTAGTTCTTGGGTTCGTTGATCTAAATCGGCAAGTCCCGTTGGCTCTAATTGCTCAAAAAAATTTTTCCAATGAGTAAGTAGATCTTCTGCATTACCCCGCAATTCGTCATAGTGGCCATCTTGGGCCTTAGGCGATAGCTTGCCAATCTCATCCAAAAGCGATGAGGCAGAGTTAATATTCAAGGGTTCGGCTTGCGATGAGTCCACGCCTTATTGTCTCATTGACGCATATCAAGTGTGAATGGGAATTCACGACTCACTTGCAGGCCAATATTGGGCTGAATATCCTTCATGGTCCCGGGGGTATGACCCATCCGGAAGAAGCGAGATAGACGCCTACTTTCAGCCTCGAAAGCATTAATTGGGAAGTTGTCATAGTTTCGACCTCCAGGGTGGGCGACATGATATTGGCAGCCTCCAATAGAGCGCTTCATCCAAGTATCGACAATGTCAAAAATTAACGGAACATGCACGCCAATACTCGGGTGCAGGCTTGATGGTGGATTCCAAGCTTTATAACGGACGCCTGCGATATATTCCCCAGCAATCCCCGTTGGTTGCAGAGGGAGAGGTTCGCCATTGCAGGTGACCGAGTAACGGCTTTGATTTAAGCCTGTTACCCGAATTTCTATTCGCTCTAGAGATGAATCGACATAGCGAGCTGTCCCGCCAGCCGAATTTTCTTCGCCCATCACATGCCATGGCTCTAGTGCATTGCGTAAAGTAATTTCTGTACCCATAGCTTGCACCTGACCAATCAATGGGAAGCGGAACTCTAAATGGGGATCAAACCATTCAGTCTTAAATGCATAGCCATGCATTTGCATTTCTTCAATGACATCCGCAAAGTCCATCTTGATAAAGGTTGGCAATAGGCAGCGGTCATGTAGTTCTGTACCCCAACGAGTTGCCGGTGCAAGATAGGGCTCATCCCAGAACCGCGCAATCAGAGCTCGAATTAAGAGTTGTTGCACGATACTCATTTGTGCGTGTGGCGGCATTTCAAAGGCGCGTAATTCTAGCAAGCCTAAGCGACCTGTTTGGCTATCGGGTGAGTACATCTTATCGATGCAGAACTCACTGCGATGGGTGTTGCCAGTTACATCAATCAAGATATTACGCAAGGTTCGATCGACCATCCATGGCGGCATGCTTTGACCATACTTCTTGCGATTCTCATGAATCTCTTTAAGTGCAATCTCTAACTCATAGAGTTGATCATTTCTAGCCTCATCAACTCGTGGTGCTTGACTGGTAGGTCCGATAAACATGCCGCTAAATAAATAGCTCAGGCTAGGGTGGTTATGCCAATACAAAATTAAGCTGGCCAATAATTCCGGGCGACGCAAGAAAGGGCTATCAATTGGTGTGGCTCCACCCATCACAAAGTGATTGCCACCGCCAGTGCCTGTATGTCGCCCATCAGCCATAAATTTTTCTGCGGATAAGTGTGATTCAAAAGCGGCTTGGTATAAAAACTCAGTATGGTTAACTAGTTCACTCCAGTTGTGCGCTGGATGAATATTGACTTCGATCACGCCTGGATCGGGCGTTACTTGCAAGAGTTTGAGTCTTGGGTCGCGTGGTGGAGGGTAGCCTTCGAGAACAATTTTGAATTGCAATTCTTCAGCGGTAGTCTCTACTGCATGCAAGAGATTAAGGTAATCCTCAAGGCGTGCCAATGGTGGCATAAAGACATAGAGCACACCATTTTTCCCGCCATGCTCAGTTTCTGCTTTGGGGCCGTTCGAGCGCATTGGGTCGCGCGTTTCAACACACAATGCAGTTCTCGTAATCCATGCGGCTGACTCTTGCCTTTGTGGATGGCGTACTTCTTGTGACTGACTCCAAATAGTGTTCTTTGTGGAAGATGTCTTATGGGATAGGTTAGAGTCGTATCCTGAAGTCGAGCCAGAACTGGACCCTCCAGTTCCTAACTCTTGAAATTGTCTGCGTATTGGTGTGCTAGTAGGCAGTGGCGCTCTTGGTGCGAACGGATCCTCTTCAATCAGATAAGGGTAGTCAGACTTGTTTGCCCATGGGAGGGAGTCGAGTGGCAAGCGATAACCCATTGGGGAGTCGCCCGGTAACAGATAAAGGCGGTCATCACGGTAGAGCCACGGACCGGTCTTCCATTGGGTATCTAGATAGTTTTGACCATGAGCAGCTTCAATCGGCAGTACATAACCAATGACAGAATCCAACTTTTGCGTGAAGACGCGCTTGAGGCGTGTGCGCTCCATCTCATCTTCAAGATTGGATTTAAAGGGGTCAACGTTGACAGGGAGTTTCGATTCTCGCCAGAGGTAATAAAACACGTCCTCATAAGCTGGCTCAATAAATTTGTCCGCCAATCCTAATTTTCTAGAGAGTGTGTGAATAAATTTCTCAGCATCTTTGCTGGTGTACTTGATGGGGTCAGCTTCATTACAAAACAAAGCAGGATTTGACCAAATAGGATTGCCATCTGCCCGCCAATAAATAGACAAGGCCCAGCGCGGCAATTGCTCGCCTGGATACCATTTGCCTTGGCCAAAGTGGAGGAAGCCACCATCGCCATATTCTTTGCGAAGCTTATCAACCAATTCAGTCGCATACGCACGTTTCGTGGGTCCAAGCGCATCCACATTCCATTCTCGTTCATCACGACCATTGATTGAAACAAAGGTGGGTTCTCCACCCATCGTGAGTCGTACATCTCCATCTTGTAGCTCTTGATCAACCTTGTTGCCAAGCTCGAGGATCTCTTGCCATTGGACATCGGTGTAGGGTTTAGTAACACGTGGTGATTCATAAATACGCGTTACTTCCATGGAGTGTGCAAACTCCACTTCGCACTCATCTACGCCGCCTTCAATCGGCGCGGCGCCTGATGGTTCGGGCGTGCAAGCCACGGGGATATGACCTTCGCCAGCAAATAAACCAGAGGTGGGATCAAGACCAATCCAGCCTGCTCCCGGTAAATATACTTCGCACCAGGCGTGTAAGTCGGTGAAGTCTACTTCAGTACCGCTTGGGCCATCAAGCGCTTTAACATCCGGCTTAAGCTGAATCAGGTAACCAGAAACAAAACGCGCAGCGAGACCGCAGAGGCGCAATAAGTTCACCATTAACCAGGCAGAATCACGGCATGAACCACTACGCAAATCTAAAGTCTCATCTGGGGTTTGAACCCCAGGCTCCATGCGAATAGTGTAGTTGATATCACATTGAACTTGCTGATTGAGCTTGACCAGAAAGTCAATCGTACGCATTTCGCTACGATCAATCGTTCTGAAGTATTTATTTAAAGTCGCATTGCGCATTCTGCCTAGATAAGGGCGCAATTCTTTTTTGAGATCAGAGTTGTAGGTGAAGGGGTAATTTTCTGCATCTGGCTCTAAAAAGAAATCAAAAGGGTTGTAGACCGCCATCTCAGTGACTAAATCAACCGTAACTTTGAAATGCGTCGTTGGCTCGTGGAATACCAAGCGAGCCTGATAGTTGGCGTATGGATCCTGCTGCCAGTTAATAAAGTGAGCTTCTGGCTCAATCTTGAGAGAGTAAGAAAGGATATGACTGCGACAGTGAGGGGCGGGTCGCAGGCGAACCACCTGCGGTCCCAGCTTAACTGGACGGTCATAGTGATATTCGGTGACGTGGTGGAGGGCGGCGTGTATAGACATGACTCAAAGTCTATGAGTTCCGCACCAAATAAGTCCCACCCTTCGCCCAAATTTAGTGCGTAAAAGGGGTCAAAGCCCTTATTTGGGTAAATCTGGGCTGAAATAGGGCACGAGGATAAATATCTAAGTTTTGGAAGGAATAAGTTGTAGTTAAGCTAAACAGAAAGTTGATATGTCTAAGAACACTACCCTGACGATTAGTAGCAAAAACTACTCTTCATGGTCACTGCGCGGTTGGTTGATGCTGAAATTCTCTGGCATTCCATTCCAAGAGTTGCAAGTGGCTCCGGATGATGTTGATAACCGTGCTGAGTTACTCTTGCTATCACCTTCTATTCTGGTGCCACGCTTAGATCATGAAGGCTGCAAGGTCTGGGATACCTTGGCCATCGGAGAGTACCTCAACGAACATCAGCCTAAAGCCCATCTACTGCCAAGCGATCCAGTTGCTAGGGCTTATTGCCGATCCATTTGTGGAGAAATGCACTCCGGTTTCTCGGCATTGAGGGCTTCCTTGCCGATGAATATCAAGGGTAAGTTTGAGTCATTCAAAGTGTGGTCAAAAGCTCAAATTGATATCAACCGCATTCTGGTGATTTGGCAAGACTGCCTTAAGACTTATGGCGGCCCCTTCTTGTTTGGTAAATCCCCGACTTTGGCTGATGCGATGTTTGCGCCAGTCGTTACTAGATTCCTGACTTACAGCATTGATCTTGATGCCGCTTCGCAGAAATATTGTGAGCACATCATGGCGATGCCGGAGATGAAGGAATGGGTGATGGGCGCCCTTGAAGAACCCGATGACATTGAAGAACTTGAAGTGGAGTTTTAATCATGAATGCACCAGTGATGTTCAAAAGCGATACTGATTTTTCTCATGTAAAACCTAGCGATACGCAATTTTTACCAGGTGGACTCAGAGATTTTTTTCTCTATCGAGATCTGGGTATAGCCAAAGCAACGCGTGGAAAAGTAATAGCCCATTTGGTAAAGGCCAATAAGCCACCAGTGGATGGAACTGGTTGGCATTATCACGTAGCCGAGTTTCAGATTGTCATTATGACTAAGGGCTGGGCGCGCTTCATGTATGAAGATAAGCCAACCTTAGTGGAAGCGGGTGATGTAGTGCATCAAATGCCAGGCATCGTTCATTATTTATTTGATTACTCGCCTGATATGGAGTATCTCGAGATTGTTGGTCCGGCAGATTTTGGTAGCGTGCCTGTAGAGATAGGCCCAGCAGCCGTTCCTGGAGTAACGCCATGGAAATGACCAAGATCAAAACGGATAAACCTTTGGCATCTGATTTTGCTGTGCTCTTTCAAAGAATTATTGGCCTGGCAGATGAGGTTGATGGTATGCGTCAACACTATCGCAAGCTGTTCGAGAGAATGGAGTCGGGGGAGATTAATGCTGATGATCAAAGTACTCAAGATTTATTAAAGACATTTAATGTCTCCGGCTTTGTGCATCTTTCTATTGTGGCGGCAAGAGCAGCCCAAACTGCTGCCATTGTGGCCAATGATGTTTCTCTCAGTAGAGTCTTTGATCCCGCACTGAAAGATTCAGAGCGCGCCTTACGCCACATTGAAAGTCGAGAAATTGAATGATGTATCGAGCCTACCAAACCTTTGCCAACTTGCATGATCCAGTGCGCCTCTTTGCGAGCGCTTCTGAGCGTGTCTCTAAAAACTGGTTTGGTAATTTTTCGCTCAACCCAATGCAGCGCTTGGCGGCTCATTATGAGCAGATATCACTTTTGGGATTTACCCACGCTAGACCAGACTTCAAGATCAATTCGATCATTGATTCTCTTGGGGCGGAGCAAAAAGTGCGCGAAGAGTTAGTTTATTCAACCCATTTTTGTAATTTAGTCAGATTTAAAAAGGAAGATATAGAAGGACAGCCTAAGATTCTATTGGTTGCCCCAATGTCCGGCCACTTCGCAACGCTATTAACTGGAACGATTAAAACGCTCTTAAAGGATCATGAAGTGTATGTCACGGATTGGCTCAATATCCGTGATATCCCTCTAAGTTGCGGAGATTTTGATTTTGATTCTTATGTAGAGCACATCATTAACTTCTTAAAGGTCATTGGCCCTGAGACCCATCTGATGGGTGTATGTCAACCTACAGTTGCTTGTTTGGCTGCTACTGCCATCATGTCCGAGGATAAAAGTTCCTATGCGCCAGCAAGTATGACACTCATGGCTGGCCCTCTTGATGTGCGGATGAGTCCAACCAAAGTGAATGAACTTGCTACCAGCAAACCTATTTCATGGTTTGAAGAGAAATTAATTGGCGTGATTCCAAGTCAATTTAATGGCACTGGCCGCCGAGTGTACCCTGGATTTTTGCAGCTCATGGCATTTATGAGTATGAACCCCGACCGCCATGCAGAGTCCTTTAGAAAGCTCTATGAGTATCGCGTGAACGGTGAAACTGAAAAGGCGGATGCTATTCATGAATTTTATGAAGAGTATTTTGCCATTATGGATTTATCTGCCCCTTTCTATTTGGAGACTATTCGCAAAGTCTTTCAGGACTGTGATTTACCGAATGGCAAACTAACTTATCAGGGGCGGCTGGTTAATCCCAAGTTGATTAAAAAAACATTCCTACTGACCGTTGAGGGTGAGAGGGATGATATTTGTGGTATCGGTCAAACCTTAGCGGCACAAGACTTGTGTAGTGGACTAGCGGGATACAGAAAATCCCACCACTTACAGGCGGGTGTGGGTCACTATGGCGTATTTAATGGGAAGCGCTGGGAAGCCCAAATTTACCCAGTAGTTCGCAATCATATTCAGTCGGCACTTTAACTATCGGAGGATATATGCAAGTCTATGTCACTAGAAACATTAGCGCCAGAATGCGTCGTAATGATGGAACTGATAACGGCTACAAACCACTCATCCCTGGTAAGTATGAGGCTAACAAGACCATTGATGGTGCCTTGGAAATTTTGCAATCCCAAGGCGAGCCGCTATATCTTCTGCCGTTCATTTGGTGGGAAAGGATGGAGTTAGGCGACATCATGATCGCTGTCTGAGAAGTTGGCGGGCAAGTCTATCCACTCTCTACGGTCCCGCCATACTCTCTTTAATGGGCTTTTAGCCTAGGCTATTCATATCTATCACAAAGCGATATTTGACATCGCTTTTAAGCATGCGCTCATATGCTTGATTAATTTCTTCCATCTTAATAATTTCAATCTCAGAAACAATACTGTGCTTGGCGCAAAACTCTAGCATCTCTTGAGTTTCTTTGATTCCGCCGACCAGCGATCCTGCGACACTCTTGCGACCAAAAATGAGCGGTCCTGTGTTGAGTTCGGCCGTAGGTCCAACAGAACCTACGATACACATCGTGCCGTCGACTTTAAGCAAGGGCATGTAGTGGTTAAAGTCATGAGGTACTGGAATAGTGTTGAGCAAAAAATCAAATTGATTGCCCATTGCCTGCATTGCGGCTGCATCGGTAGAGATCAGTACTTCATCGGCCCCAAGCTTCATTGCATCGGCTGCTTTATTTTTAGAGGTCGTAATCATCACAGTTTTGGCACCCATGGCATGTGACAGCTTGACGCCCATGTGCCCAAGGCCGCCCAAGCCGATAATGCCAACGGTCATCCCAGGTTTTACATCCCAATGACGCAATGGTGAGTAGGTAGTGATACCGGCGCACAGCAGTGGTGCCGCACCAGCTGGATCCAGTCCATCTGGAAGAGTTAAGACAAAATGTTTGTCGACCACAATGCTTTTCGAATAGCCGCCATAGGTAAATCCGCCTGGGTCCTTGGTTGCGCTATTGTAGGTCGCCGTAAAGCCATTAAGACAGTATTGCTCTAGGTCTGCTTTGCAAGAAGAGCAGGTATGGCAAGAGTCGACAAAGCAACCAACAGCAACTTGTTGCCCTAGTTTGAGATGTTTAACCTCGGAGCCTAGCGCACTGACCTTGCCAACGATTTCATGTCCGGGAACAATGGGATAGTTGCTTGCACCCCAATCATTTCTCGACTGGTGTATGTCGGTATGGCATACGCCGCAATACTCAATCGCAATTTGTACATCCTTGGGCCCAAGTGCTCGACGATCTATTTGGTGTGGAGCAAGGGGTGATGTGGCGGATTGGGCTGCAAAACTAGATGTGAATGGCATGAGTCTCTCCTGATGGTTGTCGCCATGGTATACCAATAAGATGAATTTTTCATTTAGTATCCCATTACCTATTTAATCGATTTATGCGTTAGTAAATATACTTGACACTAAAGCGCCCTCGGGCAATCAATCCATGCTACCAATTTTGTATTCTTACCGAAGATGCCCTTATGCAATGAGAGCTCGTATGGCCTTGAAATATGCCGGCATCCAAGTTGAGCACAGGGAGATTGTATTAAGAAACAAGCCGCAATCTATGCTGCTACTATCTCCCAAGGGCACGGTGCCAGTATTGTGCGTTGATGGATTTATCCTGGAGCAAAGTTTAGATATCATGCGATGGGCATTGACTCGGTCAGATCCAGATGAGTGGGCTGCAGTCGACGAGAGCATGGCCCAAGCTTGGATTGAAAAGAATGACGGCCCGTTCAAAAGCTTATTAGACCAATATAAGTATCCGAATCGATTTCCTGAGCTTGCTCAGGAGGGGGTTTTGGCTCAAGCCATTGAGTTGATGCTAAAGCCGATGGAACTTACCTTGCAATCCAATCAGTTTTTAATGGGAAGCAAAATGGCTTGGGTGGATGTGGCTATTTTTCCATTCATTCGGCAGTTTTCAATGGTCAGTCCACAAAAGTTTGCAGACTTACCATTCCCCTCTGTTAAAAAATGGCTAGATCACCATCTTCAATCTGAGTTATTTAATTCAGTGATGGATCAATATCCAGCCTGGATAGATTAAGTGGAGCCATTGCATGCAAGTTAATTCTGAAGGCGTCTCCGCATCACGCGTGTATTTGCCGGCTAATCTCACTCATGAAACTCTCTTAGATTTTTTTGTGGATCATTTTCCCCATATCGAGGCTGATGAGTGGTTAGCGCGCTTTAGCGAAGGTTTAGTGATGACTGCAGATGGGCAGCCACTAGCTGCTAGCGATGCTTATCAATCCAATACTCATTTACTATATTTTCGGCGCTTAGTGCGCGAGCCACAGATTCCTTTTGAGGAGCAGATCCTATATCAGGACGACCATATTTTAGTGGCAGATAAACCGCATTTTTTACCGGTAACACCAAGCGGCCTCTATTTGCATCAGACTTTACTCAATCGTCTTAAGAAAAAAACAGGTTTGCAAACATTAAGCCCCATACATCGAATTGATCGAGATACCGCTGGGCTGGTGATTTTTTGTATTCAGCCTCATGAGAGATCTGCTTATCAGAATCTCTTCCGAGATCGAGTGGTTACTAAAATATATGAGGTAGTGGTGCCTTACTCAGAAGCGCTCTGTGCAAAATTACCAATGAACTATTGCAGTCGATTAGAAGAGTCCGAACATTTTTTGCAAATGTGCGAAGTGGAGGGTGAACCTAATGCCAATACCTATATTGAATTAATTGAGATCATGAAGCCTTGGGCTAAATATCGCCTTACCCCGATTACCGGCAAGAAGCACCAGTTACGGTGTCACCTTAATGCGCTAGGCGTTCCCATTAAGCATGATCAGATATACCCAATCCTAACGCCTTATCAAGAGTATGACTTGGACTTTTCAAAGCCTCTACAACTCTTGGCAAAGCAGATTACCTTCATAGATCCTGTGACTGGTGAGGGTAGATCTTTTATGAGCCCAAGGGAGGTGTGCTTGATCTAGGTCAAAAGGCTATTGAATATGCGTTTTATTCGCATCGAAATGCTGTAATTGGCAGAATATAGGAGTAGGGTGTAAGAACCAGCAATAAATAAAAAAGGTTCATATGTCACTAAATCACGCAGTTATCTGGATTGACCACCAAGAGGCGCATGTGATGTTCCTCAGTCAAGAGGCCAGCGAGGCTGAAATCATCAAAACCAAGTCTACCCACTCCCATTTACACCATAAGGCTAATGAAGTTGGTAGTGGTAAGTTGGCATTAGATTCAAAATACCTTCACTCAGTCATTGAGGCTGTCAAAGAATCAAAGGAAATTTTGATCCTAGGTCCTGGCTCAGCAAAACTAGAGTTGATTAAACATGCTCATCACTACGACCAGCAAATTGCCGCAAAGATTGTTGGTGTGGAAACGGTGGATCACCCAAGCGATAAAGAGATTCTGGCTTACGCGCGCAAGTTTTTCTACAAAGTAGATCAAATGCTCTAAGAGTAATGAGGATGCCGAACATGACTAAAGAAACCAAAGGGGTGCTGGATTCAGATGGACTGCCAAGCCATGATTATTTTTTGGATGCTGTAAATCATATTGATGATGCGGTAGGTAATAAGACAATTGCAATAGGTGCCGCCAAAGGCATTGTCTACAGCCTAGTCGAAACACTCGGATCCATGGTCGGTGACCCTGATTTACCTAGCCATCTGAAGTCTGGCTATATGGGGGCTCTTGATCTGGCCGTGGAATTGGAAGCAAAGTTAAGCAAGTAAGATAAATCTTTTTGGCTCGAATCAAGGGTAACTTCGGTTGCCCTCGGGTATTTAAAATGATTTGCAAATCGCCGCTGAATTAAAGTTGATGACCAATACCTCCAACGCTTAGCAGTTGCCCGCATGGTGGATGGGGCGATATAGTCATCTGAGGCATATAAATAATGGATCCTAGTTAAATAATAGGGAGGCACATGTCGATCAACGTCAAATTATCAGATTCCTTAGTTGAACAGGCTAATGTCTATGGCCATATTGAGCATCGCTCAGTGCCTAAGCAGATTGAGTACTGGTCACAGATCGGCAAGATTGCCCAAGAAAACCCAGACTTACCGTTTTCTATGATTCGTGAGATCTTGATAGCAGATCAAGAGCCTGTCATCGGTGAATACGTGTTTAACTGATGCGTTTACTTGTTACTGCCTCGTTTGTTAAGGCTACAAAAAAACTACATCCTTCACAAAAAACAGAATTAGATGCCGCAGTAAAGATGATCAGCTCAAGCCCATCTATTGGGGAGGCGAAGGCTGGAGATTTGCTGGGAGTTCGCGTTTACAAATTCAAACTATCGCAGCAACTATGTTTGCGAGGCTATCGAATTTTGGATGAAGAGAATATTAAGCTTTTGACCTTTGGGCCTCATGAGAATTTCTATCGAGACTTGAAGCGGCAGGGTGACTGAGGGGGTCTGGCGTCTCAAATCGGCCAGATGCAGCCATCGCACCGCCTACACAATTTCATATGTCAGCAGTAAGACGGCTGCACCCATGCAGAGCAATGCGAGCATAAAGAACTTGTCCGCAATATCTTCAAAATAAACCTTTCTTGAATTGCTTCGAATGGATAGGTATGAAAAGATAGAGCTTGCTAGAAAGATGAGGGCATCTAGAGCTAGGAGGTCATCTACCCAATAGGCAATGCCACGGTTGGTCTGAGTGAGCTTCACAATGCT
>NZ_JACVPL010000009.1 GCF_018881925.1 Polynucleobacter sp. Latsch14-2
GTTTGGCTAAGGTGTTGATAGGTCATGGCTACTTTGACTTGGAGGTCTAGAAGCTTTGGATACTAAAACATCCTTAGCCTCCTTACCTAGTTGTTCAAAGTTGCACTTCGTGGTTGAATCCACCTTTTTATATTAATCAAGCAATTACTATTATCTCTGTTGATGCGCTTCCCATTCGACTCATGGCAGTAGTTTGATCATTTCCCTTAAAAAGGCCCGATTCGATAGGTAAAAACAATGGAATAGGGTATTTTGCCCCTTTAAAGGGGTTTTTCTAAGAGTTATCCCTGATCTAAACCCTTATTTTTTATCGTTTTTATCGATATATACTGATTCGGCGTTTTGATTTGAATATTTAATACAGAGGAGACAAGATGTCACAACACGATACATTGCTAGCTGCTTTTGAAACATACAAAGCAGAGAACGAAAAGTTCATCGAAAAAGGCATTAAGGCATCTGCTGCCCGTGCTCGTAAGGCGTTACAAGAAATCGCCGGCGCCTGTAAAGAGCGTCGTAAAGAGATTACTGCTGCAAAAGAGGCAATAGAAGCTAAGAAGTAATTTCCACCCGCTTAATTAAAAGGCCTGGTTCAGTAATGAACTGGGCTTTTTTTATGACCACCCCTAGCACCTTATTTAATCCATGACCAAGTCAGAATTTACTCACATGCTCATTCAAGAGGCTTATCCCAACCCTGTTGAGGTGCATCGTGAGCCTAATGGCTTCTTGACTGAGCACTCCCATCCTTTTGAAGTATATGCACTAATCTTAGAGGGTGAAATTCAATTGACCGTGGAAGGTCAGGGCAATACTTATAGGGCAGGTGATATTTTTTACTTGGGTGCTCAAGAATTGCACGAAGAGTCATATGGAAAGGCGGGCGTACGCTATCTAGCAAGCAGAAGGTTGGTTGATGATTTTTAGAAAGCGGCTAGCCAACCCCTCTCTTATCTGCATCACTAGCAATAGTGCATTACATTAATTCGAGAGAACTAGGGGCTTCTCTTGTTTCTCGCTCATCTGACCAATGACTCGTGCATCCGGGAAGCCATGTCTTTTAAAGATCTCCAATACATCTTGAACGGCGTCTTGGTCGCAAGAGACCAATAAGCCACCGCTAGTTTGAGGATCAGTCAATAAAGCGTGTTGTGCCTTAGTAAAATCCTTGGGAAGAGAAACATCATTGCCGTAGCTATGCCAGTTGCGTTCAGAGGCACCAGTAATGATGTCTTGTTCGGCAAGTTCTTTAACCTGTGACAGCAGTGGGACTTTGCTCCAGTTAACAAGGGCTGTGCATTGCGAGCCACGCGCCAGTTCCAGAGTATGACCTGCCAAGCCAAATCCCGTGACATCCGTTAGAGCATGAACCCCGGCTAGTTTGGCAAGGTCAGGACCAGCAGAGTTCAGCTTGGTGGTATTGAAGATCATCTCTTGGTAGCCCTCGGGACTCAATAGATCTTTTTTGAGCGCTGCGGAAAGGATGCCAACACCCAGTGGCTTGCCAAGGATTAAAGCATCGCCAGGTTTGGCGGCCGCATTACTCTTAACTTGTTTGGGGTCAATAATCCCAATAGCAACTAACCCATAAATGGGTTCTACAGAATCAATTGTATGACCGCCGGCAATCGGTATTCCGGCGCCACGACATGCCTCTGCACCACCTTCAAGTATGCGTGCAATGGTTGCATTAGATAAAACTTTGATAGGCATACCGACCAGCGCAAGCGCGAACAGTGGCGTACCACCCATTGCATAAATATCGCTAATAGCATTGGTGGCGGCAATTTTTCCAAAGTCAAATGGGTCATCGACAATGGGCATAAAGAAGTCGGTGGTTGCAACAATGGCTTGCGATTCATTGATTTGATAAACCGCTGCATCATCAGAAGTCTCGATACCAACTAGAAGTTCTTTAGGAAAAGGCAATTGCGGCACGCCTTTTAAAATCTCCGATAGAACTGCTGGTGCGATTTTGCAGCCACAGCCACCACCATGAGACAGTGAGGTGAGGCGCGGTTCTGTGCTAATTGAATGATTAGTGAGTTTCATTTTTTCTTTACCAAAAATATTTATTTACGCAACAGCAACTCAATCTTACCTGTCACCTCTTCAGTATCGGCATTATCAATGGCGCCAATCCAAACACCTTCAATTTTTCCCTGCTTTCCAAGTAAAAAAGTGGTCGGGATACCGCGAGCCTTCCAGGTCTTGTAAATAATGCTATTGCGGTCCTGCACAATCTCTAGAGCATTTTCAGCTATTCCATTGCCCTTAAGGAATTGGGTAATGCGGGGTTTCATCTCCGCTAAGTTGACTGCCAAAACTTTAAGACCTTTGGGACCATATTTTTCTTGCAAGTAGATGAGCTCGACAAATTCTTCTCGGCAGGGCTCGCACCAGCTAGCCCAAAAATTAACAAGAACAACTTTACCTTTAAAGGCGTTGATATTGACTGGTGTGCCAGCTAGGTTGTTGAGTACTAATGGCGGGACTTCACTCAAGTCAACCTTGCTTGAGGGCTGCCATTGCGCATATGCACAATTAAGCCCAAGACTAGCGCTAATAAAAAACAGCGAAAGGAGGAAATCTCTCGCTGTTGATCTTCTTATCGCATGTATCACGCAAAATTCCTATGAATACACATTAGCCAATCAGTCGGCTAGTAATTTTGTATTTGAAGTTATCGGGATCCAATGAGTCAAAGCGTCCTTCTTTATTCTCGGCCTGTGGATACATTAAGAATGGAATGTCACCATTTTTACCAAGCTTGGAGCCAGGGAGGGTGATGTCGTGATCATAGTTGTAGGCTAGCCAATTCATTTCCCAGTTGCCAAATAAGTAATCGCGGATTGCCAATACTTTAGGATCATTTGCAGGTAGACCTCCTGTTTCCTCAAGAATTACCTTGCGAACATCTGCAGGATCAACGGGAACCCAGCCATAGCCACTGGCATAAAACTCTGCACGGCAATGCTGTGCCTTGGTGATGTCACCAGATTTGCCAAGACTCTTATAGCCACGAGCAGAATCTGCAATCCGAATGCCATAGACATCACGAGCAGCAATCCCTGCTGAACGAGCAAGCGCAACAAATACTGCATTGATGTCGGCGCACTTACCGCCAAGATTATTGGTTTCTAGCATCAATTTGACGTCACCTTGGCCGCAACCGCGGGTTTTGGGGTCACGATGCGTGTTCTCCACCACCCAGTTGTAAATTGCCTTTGCTTTTTCAATATCACTTGAATTCGCGGGGAGGGCAGAAAGACACTCCTGAGCCTTGGCTTTGACAATCCCATCGGTTGGTAGGTAAACAGTAGCGCGGGTCCAGAATATTCGCTCTTCTTTTGATAACTTCAGGGCTGGATTCGGGTCGGAGAGTTCTATATGACGATTGCGTGCGCTCACAATCATCGAAACTTTAACCGAATGAGTGCTTGCTGATTTATCCCATTTCGTCCAGAGCATGCGGGCCTGTCTATCTGGAGTTTCAAATATCTTACTCTTAGTGTTTGAATCATTAGCTTCTGGTCTGATCGAAAGAGTCTTGAAGTAATCAGTGTTCAAAACCAATGGCAATGGGATCCAAGATTCAGCGGCACCATTCGTATTTTCTAGACTAACTTCAGTAACGATTTCATAAGTGGTCCACTCTGGTAAAGATTGAGCAAATACTGATGCAATTGGATTTAGGGTCGGCAGGGCAAATGCACTTACGATATTTTTAATAGCAGAACGGCGGCTAATAGTCATGGCTTACCTGTTAATGTGTGCTGAAAGGTTAAATAGTTGTCGCTAAGTAATTGTAGAGGGATTTTTAGCGGCTAAAACTTCTCTTGGGCGAGCTAGAGCGCTTGGCAGGGGGCTTAGCGCCACCTCCCACATTTCCCGAGGGTTTAGGCTTTCTGGATTGTTGATGTTGTTGGCTGCGCAATTGAATCGGTTGGGCTACCGCATTTGGGTCGGGTTCAAACCCAGGAATGACTTCTTGGGGAAGTTTTTGCTTAATGAGTTTCTCAATGTCTCTTAACATTTGATGTTCATCGACGCAGACTAGAGATACTGCAACCCCATTGGATCCAGCTCTTCCGGTACGGCCGATCCGATGGACATAGTCTTCCGATACATTTGGTAGGTCATAGTTCACAACGTGGGGGAGTTGGTCAATATCAATACCGCGCGCAGCAATATCGGTGGCCACCAATACAACAATTTTCCCAGCCTTGAAATCTGCTAATGCTTTAGTGCGTGCGCTTTGGCTTTTGTTGCCATGAATCGCCATACTAGTGATGCCATCTTTTTCCAACTGGGTGACTAACTTATTGGCACCATGTTTGGTTCGCGTAAAGACAAGAACTTGCTTCCAATCATTTGATTTAATAAGGTGCGCCAGGAGCGGGTGCTTTCGGGTTCTGTCTACCGGATGAATTAATTGTGCAATGGCCTCGTTAGCACTATTACTACGAGCTACCTCAATTAGGGCGGGAGAGTTCAGGAGGCCGTCTGCAAGCGTCTTAATCTCGTTAGAAAAGGTTGCGGAAAAAAGGAGGTTCTGACGTTGCTTTGGAAGGGCTGCCAATATTTTTTTGATATCACGCAAGAAGCCCATATCGAGCATACGATCAGCTTCATCTAGTACCAGAATTTCAATTGCGTTAAGTGATACGCAGTTCTGGGACATCAAATCCAAAAGGCGTCCTGGTGTTGCCACCAAAATATCTAAGCCCGCTTGAATAGCTCTAATCTGAGGATTGGCACCAACGCCACCAAAGATGACGGTCGATTTGAGGCCGGTATATTTGCCATAGGTAACAACGGACTCTTGCACTTGGGCTGCTAACTCGCGAGTCGGCGTCAGAATTAACACTTTGAGCTGGCGCTTGCCTGATACGGGTTTGGCATTGCTGATTAAGCGTTGCAAGATGGGTAAAGTAAAGCCGGCAGTCTTGCCCGTCCCGGTTTGTGCTGCAGCAAGCAAATCTCCGCCTTTGAGAACGGCTGGGATGGATTTGGCTTGAATTGGGGTTGGAGTAGTGTAGCCATGCTCCTCAATTGCGCGCAGGATGGAGTCGGATAAACCAAGTTCAGTAAATAACATAGGGACCAATGAAATATTGGCCCGTATTCAATTGAAAGACTATCCCGGCCAATGGGGTGAGCTGCCACACTAGGGTGTTTGCAGTAAGAAGCTTTATTTTAGTCTATTGAGTCTTAGTTCTAAGGTAAAGCATTGGCATAGCCCGAAACGAAGAGCTTCTTAGCGCCAGTTTCAGGGTGAAAGACGGCCCGCTTGATTTTGCCGATATTTCCACCGTATACATGGATGCTAATAGAGGATTTATCACTCATATTGTTTTCTACAACATGAACGTCATGAGTATTCGGTGAAACCATTGCCACTTGGCCTGCCTGGAAAATGGATACTTCACCAGCTTGATAGTTGCCATCCTTTTGTAGGTGATATGCAGTTTCTTTTTCTTCACCCCGTAATTGACCAACCATGCCCCATACGGTGTGATTATGAATAGGCGTTTTTTGTCCAGGCCCCCACACAAAACTGACTACGGAAAATCGATCTAGTGGGTCGGAAAACAGCAGGTATTGCTGGTAGTACTCGGGATGGGTTTTGCAAAATTCATCGGGCAACCAATCATCATCGCTAATTAATGTTTCAAGTAGCGCCTTGCCCTTGGTGAAGATAATTTCTTCGGAAACTTGCTCGTCAACCAGCAGGGTAAGCGCCTGAACAAAAGTGAATAGCTTGTCTTCTTGCATTGAATATTCCCTGGCACTTAAGTTGATATTGGAAACAACCAGTCAGGCAGCCCTTTGGGCTTGATGGTATTGGTATCGACGCAAACAATATGAATCAGTGCGCTAGCAAGCAGCTCCATTTCTGCATTGGGGTTTTCTGGATTGACGCGCCTTGCATTTTGTCTTACTGCGATTTGGGTTCGACCTCGATGCTCAATGACTTGATCAATGCTTAAGAGATCATCTAGTCGGCCAGGCTTATGAAACTTCATAGTGATTTCTCGAATAGGCAAAAGAATGCCAAATTCATTGACTAATTTAGATGGGCTTAGGTCTCTTTGATATAGCCACTGCGCCCGACTACGTTCAAATATCTCTAGATAACGAGCGTGGTAAACAAAGCCTGCTGCATCAGTATCGGAGTAGCAAACTCGAAATAAGAATGAGGGTGAGGGTGTGGGCATGATCTTTAGATAATTTATTGCAATAACAGGATCATATTACGATGAGGTATTCCAGCTTCATCATAGATGTCACCATAAGCTTGAAAGCCTAGTTTTTCATAAAAAGGTATTGCTAAGACTTGAGCGTGCAGTTTAAGTTCACTGATTTCATGGGCTTTCCATGATCCATTAGGGCGTATAAGAGTTCAGCCCCAATCCCTCTTCTGCGGTAAGGTTCCAAGACAGCCATGCGACCAATTTGACCTTTGCCATCACCCAATTGGATCAGCCTGGCAGTGCCTACACATGCCAATCCAATATAAGCCAAGGCATGGTCAGCATTTTCATCAAACTCATCTAGCTCCAGATCCTCTGGCACTCCTTGTTCCCTTATGAATACGGCAGTACGAATGGGGAGGGCTTCAGAAATCGCTTGAGACCATGTTTTTATCAAAATCGTACACATTTCCTTCAATGTATCAAAGAATATGACTTTGCGCGGCTAGACCAACAAATAGTCATAAAAAACATCAATATCGTAGTTACAATGAAATCTGAAGTCTAGATGTTAGACTCAGCAAATAACTTCATTCACTTAGGAGCTCACTTGAAGAAATCATTACTCGCCATCCTCTTTGCATCACTCGGTTTAACTATTGCGTCCTCAGCATTTGCGCAACTCCCAGCAAAAATGCTGCCTTTGGCGGCCGATGTCGTTGTGATTAGCGCTACAGTTGATTCCGTAGATGCGCAGAAACGCATCGTTGTATTGAAGGATGCCAATGGCAATTTAGCGCAGATGAATGTATCGAAGCAGGTTAAAGAGTTGGGAAAAGTTAAAAAGGGTGATGTATTTTTGGTTGAACATGCACAAGCGATTGCGATTGGTTTAACAGCAGCAGGTAAGGATGCTAAGCCAGGTGTTTCTGGTGTTCGCTCAGTAACGATTGCTGGTAAAGGATCTGCTAAGCCATTTGAAGAAACCGCAGACACCATTTATGCGACTGTAAAAATTAGCACAATTGATACCAAGACTCGCGTAGTAACATTCACTTTGCCTAGTGGTGAAAAGCAAAGAGTAAAAGTAGATCAAAGTGTTCTTGGTCTTGAGAAATTTAAAGCCGGCGATGATGTCATGGTTGAGTTTGTTGATGACACTGCCATCGGCTTTGTAACGCCTAAGCAGTAATACAGTATTTGCAGATGTCATTCTGCAACCCAACAATACCCGTCAGATACTCAACTGACGGGTATTTTCTTTGGTCGGTAGCGCATATGAGCCTACAATGAAGTTATGAATCTAGCGCAGCAGCATAGCTCAGAAATCACTCATTTTTCAAATACTCAGCATGAGTCCTTGCTGAGGGAGCTAGGTAGCTCCATGCAGGGCCTCCAGCAGCATGCCGTCATAGATAGACTTAGGCAATATGGGCCTAACACTATAGATATTACCCGTAAGATTCATCCGCTTCTGCAGTTCTTGAGATTATTTTTGTCTCCGTTGCCATTACTTTTAATTGCCCTATCTCTGATCTCTTTTGTAACGGGCGGGGTAACGGGTGCCTTGGTAATTGCTACCATGGTTTTTTTATCAACGGGCTTGGCTTTCCTTCAAGAATATAAATCGAACAAGGCCGCTGAGAAACTGCGTCAGCTGGTGAGCATTAAAGTGACGGTTTTGCGCGACAACTTGGAGCAAGATATCCCATTGCGAGAGCTTGTGCCTGGTGATCTCGTTAAGTTGTCCGCCGGCGATCTGATTCCAGCAGACCTAAGGCTGCTATCAACGAATGACTTATTCATCAATCAGTCATCTCTTACTGGCGAGGCGATGCCGGTAGAGAAGGTCGCTAGCGGCGGTGATGCCAAGTCGATCTTTGAATTAAGTAATATTTGCTTTATGGGTAGCCATGTTGTTTCAGGATTAGGTTTAGCAGTTGTACTGCATACAGCCTCACAGACTATATTTGGTCAATTGGCGAAGGATATTGTTTCAACCAAAAAGACTTCAAGTTTTGATAAAGGCATCAAGCAATTTATCTGGCTCATGATCAAGTTTATGGCGGTGATGGTTCCGGCAGTCTTTCTAATCAATGGGTTAATTAAAGGTGATTGGATGGAAGCTTTGCTGTTTGCCACAGCAGTTGCCGTTGGCCTAACCCCAGAAATGTTGCCCATGCTCGTAACGATCAACTTGGCTAAGGGGGCGATCGCGATGTCCCGCAAGCGAGTGATTGTGAAGCGTCTCAACTCTATTCAGAATTTGGGCGCTATGGATATCTTATGTACCGACAAGACGGGCACGCTGACTCAAGATGAAATCATTCTTGAGCGCTATGTTGATATCTCAGGCAAAGAGGATGAAAAGATTCTTGAATACGCCTATCTCAATAGCCACTATCAGTCAGGATTAAAAAATTTATTAGATGTTGCCGTTCTCAAGAATATGGATGTTCACCAAAAATTACATCAAGATACGGCGTTTGAGAAGATTGACGAGATTCCTTTTGACTTTCAGCGCCGCAGAATGTCTGTGGTTGTGAAGCAGAACGATGATTTGCAAATATTGATTTGTAAGGGTGCCGTTGAAGAAGTTGCGGATTGCTGTAGCCATTCCATCCTTGGCGGTAAGGCGCATGGTATTAGCCCCTCCCTGAAGGCTCAGCAGCAGTCATTATTTGCGGAACTCAGTAGCGAAGGATTTCGTGTGATCGCTGTAGCTATTAAAGAAATTGCAGCTGCTAATGCTAATTTGAATAATCATTACACGGTTGCCGATG
This sequence comes from Polynucleobacter sp. Latsch14-2, assembly GCF_018881925.1. GTDB lineage: Bacteria > Pseudomonadota > Gammaproteobacteria > Burkholderiales > Burkholderiaceae > Polynucleobacter. Next base: position 8,981 of record NZ_JACVPL010000009.1, read on the forward strand.
AATGCGATTTGACTTTAGTGGGTTATGTTGCTTTCTTAGACCCACCTAAAGAGTCTGCTAAACCGGCGATCGCGGAGTTGCAGGCGCTGGGTATCAAGGTCAAGATTTTGACGGGTGATAATGAGCTGGTAACCCAAAAAATATGCAGTGAGGTGGGCATCTCAGTTGAGCAAGTATTGGTGGGCTCTCAACTTGACGCAATGCCGGATGAAGGGCTGGCGGCTATTGCTGAAAGCGTTTCTGTTTTTGCCAGAATGTCACCACAGCAAAAATCGAGAGTGATCCAAGTATTGCAATCTAGGGGGCACGTTGTCGGGTACTTGGGGGATGGTATTAATGATGGCCCAGGCTTAAAGGCTGCAGATGTAAGCGTTTCGGTTGATACAGCGGTTGATATTGCCAAGGAATCAGCAGATATTATTCTGCTGGAGAAAAATCTTCTGATCCTAAAAGATGGCGTGCTCGAGGGGCGCAAGGTCTTTGGCAACATCATGAAATACATCAAAATGTCGGCTAGTTCAAACTTTGGCAACATGTTTAGTATGGTCGGCGCGAGCGCTTTATTACCATTTTTGCCGATGGCGCCAGTCCAAATACTGTTGAATAACTTGCTTTATGACTTTTCTCAGACATCGGTCCCTGCTGATAACGTTGATGCAGAATACCTAACCGAGCCACGTTCCTGGGATATTGCTCATATAGCCCGTTATATGCTCTGTATTGGTCCGATTAGCTCATTATTTGATTACGCTACTTTTGGATTGCTATGGTATGTTTTGCGGGCTGATTCGCTAGGCGATGCTAGCTTGTTTCAGACGGGGTGGTTTGTGGAGTCCCTACTGTCGCAAACACTTATTGTTCACATCATCAGGACCGGTAAGGTTCCATTTATACAAAGTCGTCCAAGTCTTCCCTTGCTTCTGACGACTAGTGCTATTTGCCTGATCGGCATCGCCTTGCCATTTAGTCGTTTGGCTGATCCGCTGCAGATGTCACCATTGCCGGTCATCTATTGGTATGGGCTAATGCCAATTCTGCTTTGCTATTTTGGACTCACTCAGTTTGTGAAGTCGATGCTAGTGAGGCGTTTTGGCCTAACGTAAAAAGCCTGCAGTAGCGGGCTAGTTTCGACTTAATCATTCATTTTTTTGCATTGGGGAAGAATAATTGTTCTCCTCCAACTTTATAGCTTGCAATAGTGTCTTGGCCTTCTTTAGAAACAAGCCAGTCTATAAAAGCCTGTCCCTCAATTTTTTTAACTTGAGGATATTTTGCTGGATTAACTAACATCACGCCATATTGGTTGAAAAGCTTTGGATCGCCTTGTACTAAGATAGCCAGGTCGCCACGATTCTTGAATGTCAACCAAGTGGCACGGTCAGACAAGATGTAGCCATTCATGGCTGATGCAGTATTAAGGGCAGGGCCCATGCCAGAGCCAGTTTCTTTGTACCAGATTAATGATGGAGACACATCAATTCCTGCTCCTTTCCAATAGCGCAGTTCAGCAGCGTGCGTACCACTCTTATCGCCGCGTGAGATAAATGGCGCCTGTGTGACAGCAAGCTTTTGCAATGCTGCTTGAATATCTTTGCCACCGCTAATTTTTGCGGGATCAGATTTTGGCCCAATCAACACAAAGTCGTTGTACATCAGTTCATATCGCTTTATTGAGTAGCCTTCCTCAAGAAATTTCTCTTCAGCAGGTTTGTCATGCACAAACACCACATCAGCATCGCCACGCCGACCAATGTCCAAGGCTTGGCCGGTGCCAACTGCGACAACCTTCACCTGAATACCGGTCTTCTTTTCAAAGATGGGTAGGATGTACCCAAAAAGACCTGATTGCTCGGTGGAGGTAGTGGATGAAACCACAATGCTCTTTTCTTGAGCGATAGCACTTTGACTCAGCAATAACAATAAAAGGGTGGTAATGAGGCTCAACAGTAGCTTTTTCATTTTCAACGCTTTCTAAGAATTAAGCTAATATCATCCCACACTCTAAGGATACTTGAATATGCAATGGATTACATATGCTAATTGATATACGGCCAATGCTTCTCCTAACGGGAAAGCCTGCTGATATGACTCCGGTTGACTTGGTTTGGCTATCTGAATTGCTGAAAAATATTGGGGGAGGGGATTCTCTTGTGCAGGCCGCCAAGAAATCTGGAGCATCCTACCGTAGCGCTTGGGGGAAGTTAAATGACATAGAAGAAATGCTCTCGACGCAACTCATCCTGAGGACCAAGGGGCATGGTTCACAGTTAACGCAATTTGGTAAGTATTTCATTACTTTTATTGATGATATGCAGGCCGTCCATAGTAAGCAGGGTAAGATTTATTGCGATAAATTAAACCTGGAGATTAGTAAGTTAAAGAATATTGAGAGCTCCAAATGGACATTTCATTCGAGCAGTGATGCCATTATTCAAAAAGCTGTTAAGGAAGTGAAGGGCTTCTCTCTGAAAATATCGGGATCAGGGGAGGCGCTAGAAAAGCTCTTAAATCAAGAGGCGGATGTTGCTGGATACCATGTATCTAACGAGCAAGACTCCAAGGCAATCTATAGACGACTCATGAAATGCAATATTGAAGTTTTTCCAGTAATGAAAAGAACTCAAGGTCTGATGATTAAAAAAGGTAATCCACTCAATATCAAATCGGTTAGTGATTTAACAAAGCGCAGAGTTCGTTTCATGAATCGTCAAATTGGTTCTGGCACTAGATTGTTGCTTGACACTCTACTGATTGAAGAAAATATCAATGCAGCAGACATTGATGGCTACCTGCAGGAGGAGTTTACTCATTCTGCGGTCGCTAATGCGATTCTTGCTGGCAAGGTTGATGTGGGGTTAGGGGTCAAAAATGTCGCCGTTGATAATGAACTGGGCTTTATTCCAATTAAAGACGAGATCTTTTTTATTGCTATGCACAAGGATGTGACCTCAGAAGCCCAGGCTTCGAAGTTAATCCGCAAAATCCGAGCTTATTCTGGAGAAACTCCAGGCTACAAAGCGGTGAGTCTAAATCGGCAAATTTCGGATTGGCTATAAACTAAAGCGAATCTTTATTACCAGGCCCCCACTTGCTGCGCTTATTTCTAATTCTGCTGGCATGTTTCTCTATACGCGCTCAGGCACAGACCGCAACTGTGGCTGTCGCCGCCAACATGAAGCCAGCCTTTGAAGAAATATATCAAAACTTTAAACAATCGCATCCCGAGAGCGTTCGAATTGTTTATGGGTCTTCCGGAAATCTTGCTTCCCAGATACGCCAAGGCGCACCTTTTGATTTATTTATTGCTGCAGATGAGGTCTATCCGCTACGTTTGTATCAGGAAGGTAAAACCCTAGACCAAGGTATTGTTTATGCCACTGGGCATTTAGTTTTACTACTAAATGGTCAAGGTGGATTTGAATCTAGCAACCCACCCGATCAAATAGAAGCTTGGTTAAAAGGGGCGCATAAGATTGCGATTGCTAACCCCGATCTTGCGCCCTATGGTGCGGCGGCGGTTCAATACCTTAAGACACGTGACTACTGGGATCTCGTTAAAGCCAAGTTGGTGTTTGGTGAAAATATTTCCATTGCGACGATGTACGTCAGTTCGGGTGCTGTAGATGCTGGCTTTACTTCATTATCCTTAGCTAAGTCTTTGAGTGTCACAAAGACCACTCGCTACATTACTTTAGATGGGGTAGGCGCTTTAATTGGTCAGCGCATGGTGCTCATCAAGGGGGCTCCTAAGGTAGTGACCAGTCTTTATAGCTATATGCAAGGTCCTGCTGCACAGTCTATTTTGACAAAATATGGATATTCCATTCCCCAGTGAATAACTACGGCTTCTGCATGAGTGCAAGCATGGCCTGTAAGTTTTCCTCGGTGGATTTTTGTAAATTCTCGACAACTCCAGTATATTCAGATGGGCTGCGATTTTGGCTAAGTTTAAATTTACCAACCAGACTTGTAACTTCAATCTCAATGCCAATAATGGCTTTAAGCATCATCTGTACATACTCTTCTGGCGCATCATCTAGTTTCCAATTGGATTGGTAGGTAGGTTCATGAATGTCAGTCATCTGCGCGACATGTCTGCGTATCCAGTTCGGGTCATTTATTAGACTTAATCTCCCTTGTGCATGGACAACGGCATAGTTCCAGGTGGGAACGACTTTCCCCGTCTCTTGTTTGCTGGGATACCAAGCTGGGGTAATGTAGGCATGGGGGCCATGAAAGACTGCGGTTACTTCACATCTTGCTTGTTCGGCAATCTTAACTAGGGGATTGGTACGGGCAATGTGTCCATGAAGCTTTTGACCATCCGCACTGAGCATCAGCGGCAGATGATTGATTTCAAGTTGCCCTTCTAAAGATCCAACCAGGGTTGCGAGAGGGTATTTGGCAACCAACTGCGCAAGCGTTTTGAGGTCTTCTACTTGGAAGTGCTTAGGTAGGTACATATCGGAGATCGTCCAAATTGGTCTAATAAATAAACATCTAAAAAACTAATAAGACCATAGCAGAACTTTAGCCAAGGGTGAAGAAATCGCCAATCTAAAGCTCTATATGGGCCCTGAGCCCAAAAAAATTGACTGGACCTCGGGCTGAGTTGTAGCCTGGGTTAGCTATGCGCTGATAGTCCGCCGAAAGGTAGGCGCCTTTCATAATATTGAGGCTGTAAAAAGATTCAAATATCTGTTCGTTTCGATAACTCAGCTTTCCATCCCCAATGAACATGGTTGAACCACCTTATTGAAGATAAGAAATTTGAGCCGCAGAAATGCCATTGATTGCAAACCCAAGGCCTAGCGTATCGTTTTCTCGTCCCCAATGGGCGCCCTTTACAGAGAGCCCCCCTGAAAGTGATTTGCTGATATCGGTGAACGCTTGAGTTTCAGTTTGACCATTGTTCCAACTCCAGCGTGCAAAAGCCCCAACGTTTTCGGTAATTGCCTGTTCGCCGTTGATTCCATAGCCCCATTTTGTTTGGTAGCCATTTCTCACATTAAAAATGTCTGGTGTTGTGTTGGTTTGCTGGCCAAAATTAATTGCATCACGATAGGTTGCCATCAGCCCTCTGTTTTGAAAGGCGAGGACGCGCAAAGTCCCAGCTTGTTCATTGAGTCTATGTTGGTGGGTAATTTCAATTTGATCGCCATATTGCTGCGTTAGTTGATGGTCAAGCGCAAGCGTGTTGGGGGATTGCGCCATAGCAAGCCTAGCCATGCGGAATGACCAGCCGTCGTCATAGTATTCACCAACGCCACCATAGGTATAGCCTCGAGAGTTCGCCGCGTAGTCATAAGCGCCGCTAGCCATGATCGACCAGTTCATAAATTGAGTGCGCGGGTCATGACTGTAGGTGTTGGCATCGAAATAATCGAGGGCTGAAAAATAGCCATACGTTAATACAATGCGGCGTTTATCAATACTTCCAGCAATTTGATTTGCCCCTGATTCCGCGTACTCTTTCCCTCCGCCAAGTCCAAATGTTTGACGCAGAAATAATCTAGCCATGTAGTAAATCGGAGGAACCGACGTTCCTTTTTGTAACTCTCCATTAGTAAATCCCCCTAGTCCACTAAGCCCGGAAAAGGGGATGCCTTCAAACATTTCAGGGTTGTAGAATATTTCTGCGCCCTCCCAAAGTCTGGCGCCCGCAAATATGGTGGCTGAGAAGGTATAGCTCTTGGAGATGTCACCCTCTGATTTATTTAAGAGACTTTTTGATCCGGAGTAAGGGGAGTAGAAATTGTTTTTAAATTGCGTAATGTAGCTAGCCTGCCCGTGCAAGCTCCATTCTTCGTTTGACCCCAGCGCAACTGTTTCAGCAATGATTGGTTGTGTGTTTACAGGGGACTCCGCCAAAATGATCGGCTTATCTGAGACTGGGGATTCTGCTTGTGCGCAGATGGATACAGAGCTGATGGCTAGTGCGAGACCCACCCTAGACAAGATTTGACTTGAATTGACCAGTGCCGTACTCAATGAACCCCGCATATTTTTTCGTAGATTGATTTCTTAATGATGCTGTTTTTAATGATAACCATTCTCAATTATAGGGTATATAATGAGAATCGTTCCTATTAAATAGCAAAAATACCAACCCTATGAACTTGGATCAAGTCGATTTAAATTGGCCCTACAGAGTCAGCGGGGTAATTGTGCCTAAGGGAGCCTCTCAAATTAAAGGACAGTTGGAGGATATTGGCTTTCTTCCTGGTGAGCAAGTGACGCTATTGCGTAAAGGCTTGTTGGGGAAGGGGCCATTTATGGTCCGGGTTGGTGCCTCCACATTTGCCCTGCGTAAATCTGAGGCAAGCATGATTGAAGTTGAGTCCGAGCACAATGCCTGAGTCTAAAGTCCATTTTTTCCCAAGCAATCCCCTGGTTGCGCTCTTGGGTAACCCTAACTGCGGTAAGACTGCATTATTCAATTTACTCACTGGCAGTCGCCAGAAGGTCGCCAATTACTCAGGGGTGACGGTTGAGCGCAAGGAGGGTCGTCTTGCATTGGAGTCTGGAAAAAATATCCGTATCTTGGATTTACCAGGAGCCTATAGCCTCTATCCACGCTCTTTGGATGAAAAAGTCACCTGCAACGTTTTGTTAGGTCGGGCAGAGGGCGAGAAGCGCCCTGATTTAGTAGTTTGTATTCTCAGTGCTATGAACTTGCGCCGTAACTTACGTTTGGTTCTGGCAGCTAAACGCCTTGGGCTGCCTTGTGTCGTTGTGTTGAACATGCTTGATATCGCTAAGCGACAAGGTTTGGTGATTCATACGGACGCCTTATCAAAAGAGCTTGGTATACCAGTGCTTACTAGTATTGGGATTCAGGCGCATGGTGCTGATGAAATCAAATTATTTTTAAATCAATTGGATTGGCGCAATTTAGATACGCTGCGCACCGGGACAGGTGATGCCACTCTGGAGAACGTAGCTTCACATATTTCCCATTCTGAATCTGACAACGTTCAAGTTCAGCGGATTTTACGCAATCTGGGGTTAGATCAAATCATTCCAGATCGTTTTAGTGATCGACTGGATTCTGTGCTGCTGCATCCAATCATCGGCCCAATCATTTTGGGTGTTCTGCTGTTTTTTATCTTTCAGGCTGTGTTTAGTTGGGCAACTTTACCAATGGATTTAATCAAGACAGCGATTGAATATTTGGGCGGTTTGCTAGGCGAGGTATTACCAAATAATTGGCTCCGTAGCCTAATCATCAATGGTGTGCTTGCTGGACTTGGTGGTGTAGTGATCTTCTTGCCACAAATCTTAATTTTGTTTTTCTTTATTTTACTTTTGGAAGAGTCGGGATATTTGCCGCGCGCCGCCTTCTTGCTTGATCGGGTGATGGGCTCCGTGGGTTTATCGGGCAGATCTTTTATCCCCTTACTATCAAGCTTTGCCTGTGCCATTCCAGGAATCATGGCGACAAGAAGCATTTCTAATTCACGCGATCGCTTGGTCACTATCTTGATTGCGCCAATGATGACCTGTTCGGCGCGCCTACCAGTCTATGCATTATTGATTTCCGCTTTCATCCCCAATCAAAAACTGTGGGCCGGTATTGATCTTCAAGGCTTGGTTTTATTTTTACTTTATCTTTCAGGAATCCTAGGCGCTATGACTGTCGCATGGATTCTAAAACGCTTTACTAGCGAGCAATTCAGGATGAATGCCTTGATGATGGAGTTGCCAAGTTATCACATGCCTCGCTTGGGTAATCTAGCCATTAGCTTATGGCAACGAGCTGAAATTTTCCTGCGTCGTGTTGGCGGCATTATTTTGATCATGACTTTGGCTTTATGGGTCTTATCCAGCTTTCCATTGCCACCAGAGGGTGCTACTGGAACGCCGATTCAATACAGTGTTGCTGGAATCTTGGGTCAAGCTCTGGCTCATATTTTTTCTCCAATTGGATTTAATTGGCAGATCAGTATTGCGCTAGTTCCAGGGATGGCAGCACGTGAAGTAGTCGTCAGTTCTTTGGCGACGGTATATGCTTTGTCTAGTGCGAGTGCTGATGCCGCTGATGCTTTAATTCCACTCATCTCCACTAGCTGGTCTTTGGCAACCGCACTTTCTTTATTGGCTTGGTTCGTCTTTGCGCCACAGTGCCTATCGACCATCGCAGCAGTAAAGCGTGAAACAGGTGGCTGGAAGATTCCTGCGATTATGTTGAGTTACCTGTTTGGCTTGGCATATCTAGCTTCATTTATTACCTATCATTTGGCAATATTGTTTGGCTTGGGTTAGCGGCATAAGCTACAAATTGGATTGCAAATAAAAAGCCACCCTAAGGCGGCTTTTTATGTTTCTGAACTTAGTGGTGTTCTACAAAGTGTAAATTCTCAAGAGCTTGTTTATTGAGCAATAAAAGTGTTCTCTAATTTGCCAATGCCGCCCATCTCTACAACTACCACGTCACCATTAACTAAATATTTTGGCGGCTTAAAGCCAATGCCTACGCCGACAGGGGTGCCTGTGGCGATGATGTCACCAGGGTAAAGGGTAATGCCGGCGGATACTGTTGCAATCATATTGGGAATATCAAAAATCAAATCTTTTGTATTGGAGTTCTGGCGCAGTTCACCATTAACCCAGCATTTGACGGAAATATCCTCAGCATTGACTTGATCGGCAGTAACTACCCATGGCCCCATAGGGCAGAAAGTATCAAAGCTTTTTCCTAGAAACCATTGCTTGTGACGTTGTTGCCAGTCACGAGCCGTTACATCATTAATTGCCGTATAGCCCCAGACATGCTTCATAGCATCAGCTTCGCTAATGCCTTTTCCGCCTTTACCAATAATGATGGTTAATTCAGCTTCGTAATCAATCGCAGTTGAAACTGCGGTTGGGATGATGACATTTGTATTGGGCCCTGTTACTGATTCCGGTGGCTTGGTAAAGAAAATCGCATGAGACGGAATATCTTCGCCAGGTTTGGCGCTGCCATCAAAGCCGCTATTAGAGAATTCTTTCGCATGCTCATGGTAATTTTTGCCGACGCAGAAGATATTTCTACGTGGTCGTGGCACGGGTGCCAGCAAACGAATTGCGCTAAATTCATGGGTAGAAACGGGCTTTGGCATTTTACCGGCCAGGTCAGCACGTAAAATTGCCACTACGCCATCTTCACTGACATCTACGCCTAAATCAAACTCTTCGACGGTTTTACCATCTGACGAAATGGCGCCAACGCGGGTTTTTTTTGGGTCGTTCAGTAAAGAAAATGCAGCGTATTTCATGGTTTGTATCTCCGGTAGGCCCGTCTCTTAGACTGCCCTAGTTGTTTAGTGGAAAGTTGTAGTAGGATCAAGAGATCAAATAATAACCAAATTAATACCATGAGACAAAAAATCAAAGTAACCCTTGCATTTATAGCTTTGGGATTCTTTTCAACCTTCTCTTGTTCTCAAGAGGCGTGGCCAACCCACCCAATCACTATGGTGGTGCCATTTCCCCCTGGTGGCGTAGCAGACGCTGTAGGGCGACCAGTTGCCGAGGCAATGTCTCGTCTTCTGGGGCAGCCCGTGATTGTTGAAAATAAGGCCGGAGCGGGTGGCGGCATCGGGATGGCAGCCGTTGCCAAGTCTAAGCCTGATGGCTACACCATTTTGATGGCCTTATCGTCGATCTCGATCATTCCTGAGGCGGATAAGGTTGTAGGTCGCGAGCAATCGTTTCAGTTGAATCAATTAAAGCCAATTGCACGCTTTACTGCCGACCCAACTGTTTTGGTTGTGAGGGCGGATAGCCCATGGAAGGACTACAAGTCATTTGTGGCAGCCATGCGAGCCAACCCAGGCAAATATAACTTTGGGTCCTCTGGTAACTACGGCACTATGCATGTCCCGATGGAAATGCTCAAATCTTCCCAGAAGTTTTATATGGTCCACATTCCTTACACTGGGGCTGGCCCAGCGATTGTTGGCTTGCTTGGTGGGCAAGTGGATGCCCTGGCTACGGGGCCTTCTTCAATCGTCCAACAAATCAAGGCAGGCAAGGTTCGTGCTTTAGCGCACTGGGGCGATGGGCGTTTGGCTAGCTTGCCTGATGTTCCTAGTTTTAAAGAGCTGGGAGTGAAGATTGAGTTTGCGCAATGGGCCGGCTTATTTGTTCCAACCGCCACACCAGATGCGATTACCAATAAACTGCGCGAAGTCGCTAAATTAGCAGCTAATGATGAGCGAGTGCGTGCCGTCATTACGGGTGCGGGTAGTCCGATTCAGTACATGGATGCTCCTGAATTTAAGGCGTACTGGGATAAAGAGTCCGCTCAGATGGTTGATGTCGTGAAAAAAATTGGTAAGGTTGAATAAGCAAGCGCTTTACTGAGACGTAAGGTACTTGTTTGATTGTTATGAGAGTCAACTTTCTTTCGCGATTGATATTGGTAGCCACTTTGGTTACAGCTCCATGCATCTCTCATGCGGTATTGCAAGATGAGATCCAAGTTTACGATGATGAGATCAATGCTAAAGGTGAGTCAAGCCTTGAGCTTCATGTAAACAGTACGCCTAGGGGGGTTCAAACTCCGTCTTACCCGGGCGAGGTAATGAATAACAATGGCGTACGCGTTACACCAGAACTTGCTTATGGTTTAGGTCATGATTTAGAAGCTGGGCTCTACATCTCCTATGTTAATTACGATAATAAATTTCAGTATGCGGCAACAAAGTTACGCATGAAATGGCTCCCCATTAGGGAGGAGAAAGGGGACAGTTTTTTCGCGGGTGCCAATCTTGAGATTGCAAATATCCAGCCTCAGTTTGAGGAGTCACGCTATAACTCTGAAGTACGTTTTATTATTGGTAAACATATTGACGAGTGGTTGGTTTCATTTAATCCCATTGTTGATATGCCACTATCCCAACCTTATGTTCATCAAGCCCCATATTTTTCTACTGGCACCCGCATCTCCCGAGACTTCACTAAGGAGTTGGCATTCGGTATTGAGTACTATTCCAGCCTAAACCAAATCAATCAGCCAATCAATTATCAAAATACTCAGCAATTGGGATTTTTGATGATGTATTACGACGGCAACCCTATCTCATTCCAGGCGGGTGTTGGCAAAGGTTTTTCAAATAGCACGGATTCATTAACGCTCAAGGCTATTTTTTCCATCCCCTTGCCCTAGCGTCTGTCAGTCATCTGGAAACAAAGTCTAGACGAAACCCTCAAAAAACCATTAAGCTAGTACCAATAAATATAAGTACAAAAGATTAGGAGACCACAATGACTGTGCAATTGACGGTTAACGGACAAGTTTTAAAGTTAGATGTTGATCCATCTACCCCTTTGCTATATGTTTTGCGCAATGATGCAATGATCAATTCGGCAAAGTACGGTTGTGGTGCGGGTCAGTGTGGGGCTTGTGCTGTTCTTATGGACGATCAGGTAGTTTTATCCTGCACCTTGCCGGTTAGTAGTGCAAAAGGAAACATCAAGACCCTAGAATCTTATGAGGGTGACCGAACGCTAAATGCTCTCAATAAGGCTTTTATTGCAGAGCAGGCTGTGCAATGTGGTTACTGCATCTCTGGAATGATGATTCGGGCTAAGACCTTGCTCGATAAGAATAAACATCCTAGTGTCCAGCAAATTAAAGATACGCTTCAGGGGCACTTATGCCGCTGTGGCACGCATACCCGAATTATCAAGGCCATTCAGCGCGCCGCTCAGGAGCTAGCATGATGAACTCATCTCATATCGCCCGCAGACATTTTTTAAAAAGTAGTCTTGGCTTGGCTATTGGCTTTACATGGGCCCCCAATTTATTGTCGCAATCTGCACCGGCTGCTTTGCCCGGTAGCCTGAATGCCAATCCCAAGCTGGACAGTTGGTTGCATGTTCAGCCTGATGGCAAGGTTGTGGTGTTGGCTGGCAAGGTTGAATTTGGGCAGGGTATCACTACAGCCTTGATGCAGATCGTAGCTGATGAACTCGAGATCGATATGTCACGTATCGTCATGATCCCAACCACGACAGGTGTTTCACCGGATGAGGGCGTTACTTCTGGTAGCCAGTCAATTGAATATGGTGGGATCGCTTTGCGCTATGCAGCAGCAGACGCTAGAGAGCTCTTATTGGAGCGTGCATCAAGCAAACTTCATACCCCAGTTACCGAGTTAAAGATTCGTGATGGCGAAATACTCACTCCACATGGGCAGGCTGCAACATATTGGAGCTTGGCTGATGGTGAGCTCTTTCAAAGGCCGGTATCCGCCAAGGTTGCGCTCAAAAAACGTCACACCACTATCGGACAATCCATCCAGAGAGTAGATATCCCCGCAAAAGTTTCTGGTAAGCCTGCATATGTTCAGGATATGAAGATGCCGGGAATGTTGCATGCTAGGGTTATTAGGCCGCCGGCACCTCGTGCTGCGATTATGAGTGTTGATATTGGCGCAGTAGAAAAAATGCCTGGTGTTGTGGCTGTTATTCAAAACGGTAGTTTTTTGGCGGTAGTAGCTGCACGCGAAGAGCAGGCTATACAGGCAAGAGAATTTCTAAAGAAAAATACCAAATGGAAGATGGCGGATGATCTTCCGTCATCGCTCTCATCATGGTTTCAACAGATGAAGCAAAAGCCCGCGGTTGATACAACAGTTAGTCTTAAGCAGAATTCAGTTAATCCAGCGACGAAAGTGTTGAGTGCCCAGTTTACAAAACCATTTATTGCCCATGCATCTATCGGACCTTCATGCGCGATTGCCTTGATGAAGGACGGGGTGATTACCGCTTGGACCCATAGCCAAGGGATGTACCCGCTGAAAACGGATCTAGTTAAAACATTGGGCCTGCCTGCAGACAAAATTATCTGTATACATCAAGAGGGCTCTGGAATGTATGGTCAGAATGGAGCCGACGATGTGGCTCTAGACGCTATGTTGATTGCTAAAGCGCTACCCAGTAAGCCGATACGCGTTCAATGGATGCGCGAAGATGAATTCAAGTGGGAGCCATATGGATCAGCAATGATTATCAATATGCAGGCTTCACTGGATCAAGAGGGCAATATTGTTGACTGGACCCATGAGTTATGGAGCAATACTCATAGCACTCGACCTGGCGAGCAGACTGGCGATAATCTACTAGCTAGCTGGTACCTTGAAAAGCCCTTCAAGCCAAGCCCGGTTAAAAATATCCCGCAACCTGCTGGTGGTTCTGATCGGAATGCTGTTCCGTTATATGTATTCCCCAATCAAAAAGTGGTTAACCATTTATTGAGTGACATGCCTTTACGCGTCTCAGCATTGCGTACGCTGGGCGCCTATGCCAATATTTTCGCTGTTGAGTCCATGATGGATGATCTTGCTAAGGCAGCAAAAATTGACCCCATTCAATTTAGACTGAAGCATTTGCAGGATTCTCGTGCACGCGACGTGATTACGCATGTTGGAAAGATGGCCGCTTGGCAGAAAACGCCTAGCGCTAGTAGAAAAAATGGCAACCTCTGTGGTCGCGGTATGGCTTTTGCAAAATACAAAAATATGTCTGTTTATGTTGCCTGCGTTGCCGACGTAGAAATTAATCCTAAAACTGGAAAAATTTTGGTAACCAACTTATATGCTGCTGCTGATGGCGGTTTAACGATTAATCCAGATGGTTTCAAAAATCAAATTGAGGGTGGGCTGGTTCAGACAACAAGCTGGACTTTGTTTGAATCAGTGCCTTTTAATCGAGATGGCATCGAAGTCAGTTCCTGGGCTGAGTATCCAATTCTGCGTTTTTCCGATGTGCCCAATGTTCACGTTGAAATTATCAATCGAGAGAATGAAAAATCCCTCGGTGTTGGCGAGGGATCTCAGGGGCCTGGTTGTGCTGCCATTGCCAATGCTGTAGCTAATGCACTCGGTCAACGAATCTTTGACTTGCCCTTATCTGCTGATAGGGTAAGGGCGGCTATTGAGCAGAGCAAGCAAGCCGCATAAAGAGTTACTTCTGCACGGTTTCTTCAAGGTTTGCGCGCTCTTGGGCGCGTATATCTGCCGTGTAGAACTTACCCGTGTCTACGAGGGTAATCTTTTTGAGCGCACCCCCTTTGCCTCCGTTGCGCAAAGGGCTAAAGTCAACAACTGCCTTATCGCCAACTTTAACAACGTTTCTGGACCAGCCGCCGCCACGCGTTAGGTTGCCCGGGCTTGTCATCTCCATAAGCCAAAGTGATGGAGTGTCGCCATCCTTGATGGTGCCCTCAACGAAGATCGCAACATGGGGATTGGTCCACTGCACTTCTTTTACTACCCCAGTAATTGTAGAGACCTTGTCTTTATCGAACATGGTAGTTGAATGGTGCGCCATCACTGGGGTAATACTTATGACCCCGGCTGCGACAGTGGCGATAGAAAGTATTTTCTTAAGTTTTAATGTCATGATGATTTCCTCTTGAATTATTGTGGTGGAATACGATTGCCACCAACGTCTACTGGAATGGGGGCGTAAATATCGTTACCAAACTTATCTTTGCGGGGCGCAAAATAACCCTCTAAGCACACGCCTTCAACGATATCGAATTTTCTAGCGCGTTGGCGAAAGTAAACGCGTGTTGTTTTCCACGGCTTAGTTAGGACTTTTGGTGCAATTATCTCAATATCGTCATGTAGTTCATCTTTTCCCACTAAGTGGATGCGTTCAATAACTTGAATGTCACCATTATTAGGAATACCGGCTGCTTCGCTAATGGCGATATATGCCTGAGGTGAGATGCCAACGGTATCCACCACTAAAGTATCGCCTTCCCATTTTCCAATGGAATGACCATGAAAGGTTGGGTCTGGATCATCTGGATGCTGACGACCATCGGTATAGATGCGACGTAATCGGTTGCCATCAGATTCACCAAGCATAGTGACTCTGCCCGGAGTAAAAAGTACCTCCATCGCATTATGTGTAATAAGCATCCATGCGGGCATTCCTTCTGGGAGGCAATCAACAAAGAGTGGCGGAGGTCTTCCCGCTTTTTCTTCCGCTAGTTGAAATTGAATTTGTTCGTTCACCTTCGGCGTCCAAGGCGGCATATTGGTCTTAGCCTGTTTATCTTGGTCGGTGACAAATGGATTCCACACGCCACTCCAGTCTGGCAACTTTGCAAGATTTGCCCAATCCTTGGCTGTTGGCGGCGGATTAATGACAGGTTTATTACTAGGTTGCGCCAGCGCAGCTAAAGATAAACATCCACAGCTGATACTGATTCCAATTGCCAATCCGAGAAACTTTTTTTTCATTCTCATTCCTTATGAAACAGCTAAAACTGGTTCTAATGTAAAGCCTATCCAGCGTCCACAAATAATGACGCCAGTCCAAAGGGTAATCGAAACTAATCCTGCTAACCTTGCTTGTAGAGGAAGTTGCAGTGAGGTATCCCATTGCTCCAAATTACAGCCAATAATGAATTGAAAAATGAGCATGTTGATACCAGCCAGCACTAGTAAAAATAACTTACTTAAAAAGTAGAAATTTTGGGCGTAACTAACGGCATTGGATGTAAATAAAATAGCACCTGTAATTGCGGCAATGGCAAAAGCTAGCCAGGTAATTGGTAGTAGCTCCTGACTGATTTTGCTAATTGGACGGTCTAGCGAGCGGATGCCGATTAAGCGTAGATCTACTAAGGCAATCGACCCAAATACCAAGGTAATAGCCAATACATGGGCAGCCTCAATCCAAGGAAATAGCAATTCGTTTTCACGAATCGTTTGAGCAATCGGGTTGTTATACAGGGCCTGCAGTATTGGAGTGATATTCATGCTGTTATCAGGGGATATTAGGTGTAAGCAATCCAGCGACCACAAGAAACAATGCCAATCCAAAGTGCAATAGAGCAAATTGCCAGAATTGATGCCAATCTTCTTTTATTGGGGCTGGCATCCCAGAAGAAGGAGTTTCTATTGCTAGCCTGTTGCAGCCAATAAGTAATGGCAATGACTGTGCAAAGCATGAGCATTTTGAGTTGGAATGCTGGGTTTGCTAAGGAGCGTGCTGGTTCAGCAATGATTAAGATAGCGCCCGTGACGAGTAATATCGGAATCGCAAGCCAAATGATTGAGGCGTACCGCCCCATGACGCCGGCTATCGACCGCTCATTACCAGCAAGACGAAGCAATCTGAGGTCGATCATCAAAACTGCGATCAGAGTTGCAGCAATTGCCAGAATGTGAATTGTCTGAACACTTGGAATAACCCAAGCATTACCCTGAATTGCTAGGCTCAGTGGGGTGTTTTCTATATATGAGCAGAAGGAGAGTAATAAAGAAGTGCGCATTGAGCTAAACAAGTGTTTAATATCTTGGAAAGAGTGTATATCACTCCAAGCGATCACTTAACAATATTGGAGAATGGCATGTTGCATCAGCATTTAAAGAATCGGGTAAAGGGTATTATTTTTGCTGCGACTGCAGCATTTTTTGTTGCTCCCTTTGCGGCTAATGCTGCAGATGTTTTCCCAAGCAAGCCCCTACGCATCATTGTTACAGCCGCGCCGGGTGGTACAACCGATATCGCAACACGTCAGCTATCAGATGTTCTATCTAAAGAGCTTGGGCAGACTGTGATTGTGGAAAATAAAGCAGGTGGAGCCGGCATTATTGGATTACAAGCCCTGATGGCAGCCCCAGCTGATGGCTATACGATGGCGATGGGCAATATTGGTACTAATGCCATCAATTACAGTCTGTATAAAAGCCTTCCATACAAGTTTGAGGATATGGAGCCAATCACCATCGTGTTGGCAAATCCAAATGTTTTGGTGGTCAATGCTGATTTCCCGGCTAAAACCGTTGGTGAGCTAATTTCAATGGCTAAGGCCAATCCTGGCAAGTATTCATTTGCCTCTTCTGGGCGGGGTCAATCTATTCACATGTCTGGCGAACTGTTGCGAGTGCAAGCTGGTATAGACATCTTCCACGTGCCATACAAGGGGGCTGGGCCAGCATTGGCTGATTTATTGGCTGGGCAGGTCAATATGATGGTAGATAACTTACCAAGCTCCATGCAATATATTAAGAGCGGGAAGTTACGGGCATTAGCGGTTACCAGTAAAACTCGGGTAGCTGAGTTACCCGATGTTCCAACCATGATTCAATCTGGTTTCCCCAACTTTGAGGTTACTGCTTGGTTTGGATTATTTGTGCCAGCCGGTACGCCTAAGCCAGTAGTCGATAAGCTATATGCTGCCGTGAAAAAGTCTCTGGATACTCCGGAAATTAAGCAGCGCTGGAAAGACTTGGGGGGCTGGTCCGTTGGGGATACTCCGGCAAACACGAAACTATTTGTGGCCGCTGAAAAGAAGAAATGGGAGCAGGTGGCTACCCAGGCAAAGATTGAGAAGGAATGAGCTAGCAAAGAGACTCTGAAATTACCGGCTTCTGGGAGGTTTGGGTAGAAACCTCACCAGCTAAATGGCTACAATCAAAGTATGTACCTTGATGGCAACTTCATTGAAACGATTGGTTACTGCGCAGCTTTTTTAACGACCATTGCCTTTCTTCCTCAGGCTATTCAGTCCTGGCGCAGCCGTGATTTATCGGGCATCTCTTTGGGCATGTACAGCTTATTTACTGCCGGTGTTGGTTTATGGTTAGCCTATGGAATCATCATCGAAAAATGGCCTCTAATTATTGCCAATGCCTTGACGTTTGCGTTGGCGCTTAGCATCCTTGTTCTGAAATTGCAGCATACTTATTACCGCGATCAAAAATAGAAAGACAAAAGAAAGGCAGTGCAATGCGTTTATTTACCTATTACCCAAATCCATCAAACAAACAAGTGACTAATGTCGGCATTTTTAAAGACGCCACTCAAAAAGAATGTATTGCTCTGACAGAAGTGGATGCCAATCTGCCGGCAAGTTTGCTTGAAATAATCGCCTCGCCATCCTCGATGAAGCGCGTCAAAGAGATTCAAGGTCAAGCTAACCTCTCCTGGAAATCAAGCGATGGCATAGCATTTGCCCCTGTGATTCCAAAGCCTGAAAAAATTGTTTGCATGGGTCTGAACTATGCAGATCACGCAAAAGAAGGCGGTCATGATCGTCCTGAATATCCATCCTTCTTTATGCGGGTACCTAGCTCTTTATTGGGTCACGAGCAGCCTATGATTGTTCCGCCCGTTTCAGATAAGTTGGATTACGAAGCTGAGTTAGCCTTCATTATTGGCAAACAATGCCATCGGCTGACTAAGGAGAATGCGCTTGAAGCTATTGCTGGATACAGTATTTTTAATGATGGCAGTATGCGTGACTATCAACGAAAAACCAATCAATGGACGATTGGTAAAAACTTCGATCAAACAGGTGGCTTTGGCCCCTGTCTCGTAACACCAGATGAACTACCTCTTGGTGCTCATGGTTTACGTATCCAATCGCGCCTCAATGGCAAGATCATGCAAGATAGCAATACTGAGCATTTCTTATGGGATGTTGTTGAGACCTTGGTGCTGATTTCTGAGGTGATGACCTTAGAGCCGGGTGACGTTGTTATTACTGGAACCCCGGCTGGTGTAGGTTATGCGAGAACACCGCCGGTGTTTATGCGGGCGGGCGACATTATTGAGATTGAGATTGATGGTATTGGCATCTTGAAAAATCCGATTGCCAATGAAACCACTAAATAAAGTATCAAAATCATTCATTATTAGAAGCTAAGTATTTTTCCTGTTGAGAGGTTAGTCATGAGTTCAGCATATGTTATTGATCCACCCATCATCCCAACCTTGCCAGTTGCTGGGGATGTCCGCCGTTTTGCGGTCAATCGTATCTATTGTGTAGGCCGCAATTATGCTGACCATGCTCGTGAGATGGGGCATGATCCTGATCGTGAGCCACCATTCTTTTTTATGAAGCCGGCCACGGCGATCGTGACTGATGGAAAAGATATGGCTTACCCAAGTCTGTCTAATGATGTCCACCATGAGATTGAGATGGTCGTTGCCATAGCAAAGGGTGGAAAAAATATTCCTGCTGATAAAGCGCTTGATCATGTTTATGGTTACGGCGTTGGTCTTGACATGACACGTCGCGATTTACAAGGTGAAGCTAAAAAAATGGGTCGCCCTTGGGATACCGGTAAAGCTTTTGATGAATCCGCACCTTGTGGCAGCATAACTCCTGTAACGCAGTGCGGTCACCCAAGCAAGGGCAGCGTAAAACTTTTAGTCAATGGTGAACTACGACAAGAGGGCGATCTCAATCAATTAATTTGGAATGTGCCTGATACGATCGCATACCTATCTACCTTATTTACTCTGGAGCCTGGTGACTTGATTTTCTCGGGGACACCTGCAGGTGTAGGCCCCGTCAAAAAAGGCGATGTTCTTGAGGGTAGTGTTGATGGCTTGCTTCCCCTCAAGGTAAAAATTACCTAAGCTGGGCGGTCCAAGGAGAGAGCAGCAGAATCTGTCACAAAAAAATGGGGACTTTCGTCCCCATTGTTATTTACTTCTGAGCTGATTACTTTGAAGTAGGCATTACAAACTCTGCGCCTTTAGCAATGCTTTCAGGCCAGCGCTGCATGACGCTCTTTTGTTTGGTGTAGAAACGAACACCTTCTTTGCCATAGGCATGCATATCGCCAAAGAGAGACTTCTTCCAGCCACCAAAACCATGCCAAGCCATCGGTACCGGAATAGGTACGTTGATGCCAACCATGCCGACTTGCACTCGGCGAGCAAATTCTCGGGCGATATTACCGTCGCTCGTAAAGCAGGCAACGCCATTACCAAATTCACATGAGTTGACGAGGTTTAATGCCTCGCTAAAATTAGCAACACGTAAACAAGATAGTACTGGCCCGAAGATTTCCTCTAAGTAAATCTTCATATCAGGTGTGACGTTGTCGAAGAGGGTTCCGCCGATGAAGAAGCCATCTTCATGGCCGGCCACTTTTAGGTTGCGACCATCGACCAACAATTTAGCGCCAGAAGCAACGCCACTTTCGATGTAGCCGGTAATGCGCTCAAGAGCAGCTTTGGTCACAATAGGACCCATCTCCGCATCTAGTTCCATGCCATTCTTGACCTTCAAAGTCTTGGTACGTTCAATCAGTTTTGGCATGATTTTGTCAGCTGCATCGCCGACTAAAACTGCTACAGATATAGCCATACAGCGTTCGCCAGCAGAGCCATAGGCCGCACCAATTAATGCATCAATTGCTTTATCCATATCGGCATCAGGCATGATGACCATATGATTCTTGGCTCCGCCAAGTGCTTGGGAGCGTTTACCAAAGTGAGCGCAGCGTTCGTAGATATAGTTGGCAATTGGGGTCGAGCCCACAAAACTCACTGCTTTGACGTGGGGATTTTCAATCAGGGCATCAACCGCTTCTTTGTCACCTTGAACCACATTAAAGACGCCATCCGGCAAGCCAGCTTCTTTCAGCAACTTGGCCATAAACAATGAGGCAGAAGGATCTGTTGGGCTTGGTTTTAGGATGAAGGTGTTGCCGCAGGCAATGGCCACAGGGAACATCCACATCGGCACCATGACAGGGAAGTTAAAGGGTGTGATGCCAGCAACTACGCCTAAGGGCTGACGCATCACCCAGTTATCAATATCAGTGGAGACTTGTTCTGTATAGTCGCCCTTAAGAAGTTCGGGGATGCCGGTAGCAAATTCCACAATCTCAATCCCACGCACAACTTCACCTTGGGCATCAGTAAATACTTTGCCATGTTCGGCGGTAATGATGGCAGCTAGTTCATCGCGATTGGCGTTTAATAACTCAAGATACTTAAACATGATCCGAGCACGACGCAAAGGGGAGGTCTGGCTCCAAGATTCAAATGCAGTTTGCGCGATTGATACAACATCATCAACTTCTTTACGGCTAGCAAGCGCAACGCGTCGGGCAACTTTGCCTTGGACAGGGTTGTAGACATCGGCAAAACGACCATCCTTGGGATTAACTACCTTGCCGCCGACATAGTGACCAATATCTTCTTTAGATTCAAAGGCTTGAGGTGCATTCATAGAGTATGTATTTCAGAGTATTAGGGGTTAAGGGGGCTATAGCCAAGGCGCTTAGCAATACTATCTGCACGTCTTTGCTGTCTCGTTTATTCTAGTTTTAAGTATTCTATCGCTTTCAGCGAATTCCGACATTTTCTTACTGTTTTATGTGTATTTAGCTGTCTTCGAAAAGGTTCACCCATGAGTCTATTATTTTCAAGCTACACCCTCAATTCGCCTCGAGGACCATTGAGGCTTGCTAACCGAATTGTTGTTGCACCTATGTGCCAATATGCCGCAGTCAATGGTGAGGCAACTGATTGGCATTTAATGCATTGGGGAAACTTGCTCAATAGTGGAGCTGCTTTATTCATTATTGAGGCTACTGGGGTTACGCCCGAAGGGCGCATTACTCCAGCCTGTCTTGGTTTATGGGATGAGCGGACAGAAGTTGCCCTAAAAAATACATTAAAGAGGGCTCGCAAATTGGCACCTGCAATGCCGGTGTTTATTCAACTGGCGCATGCAGGGCGCAAAGCCTCAAGTGCAAGCCCTTGGGATGGTGGTCAATTGCTTTCAGTAGATCAAGGCGGCTGGGAGACTAAAGCCCCTTCTGCGATTGCCCAATTGGAAGGAGAGCGCTTACCGCATGAGCTCTCAACAGTAGAGTTGCAAGACTTGATTGAGGCATTTGTTCAGGCGGCGCAACGTGCCGACAGGGTAGGGGTTGACGGAATCGAATTGCATGGTGCCCATGGATATCTATTGCATCAATTTTTATCTCCGATCGCCAATCAACGTACCGACCAGTACGGCGGTTCTTTTGAAAACCGTATCCGCTTTCCGCTTGCGTTATTTAAGGCGGTGCGTGCGGCATATCAAGGTGTATTAGGAATACGGATTTCTGCAACAGATTGGATTGAGGGTGGCTGGACACCAGAAGAGACTGCAGAGTTTGCTGCGCGTTTAAAGCCGCTCGGCTGTAATTTTGTTCACATCTCCTCTGGCGGTATTTCTCCAAAGCAGAAAATTGCAATTGGTCCAAATTATCAGGTTCCTTTTGCAAAGACTGTCAAAGACATGGCGGGTTTACCAACGATGACCGTTGGTTTAATTACTGACCCCCACCAAGCTGAAGCGATCCTGGAGCGCGGGGATGCTGATTTAATTGCCCTAGCGCGTGCCTTTTTATACAAGCCACGCTGGGGCTGGGAGGCGGCAGCAGCTTTGGATGGTACGGTAGCTTCTCAGGAGCAGTATTGGCGTTGCTTACCGCGTGAAGCGCAAGCTATCTTTGGTGATGTTAAGGTAGGGCAACGATAGAAATTAAACGGGGAATCAATATGAATGCAGTCAACACACTTCGGAAGTTTTTTTCAGCACTCCTAATGATCTTAGGCGCAGGTCTTGCGCATGCACAATCTTTTCCAGATCATCCGATTGTCTTAGTTGTACCAAACCCCCCAGGTGGCTTAGTCGATACTTCGGCGCGCTTATTAAGTGAGCCGCTAACGAGATTAACGGGTCAAGCAGTGATCGTAGATAACAAACCTGGTGCGAGCGGGAATACTGCGTATCAATATGTTGCTAAGGCAAAGCCTGACGGTTATACCTTGTTGATTTCTTACTCTGGCTACCATGTAGGAAATCCCGCCTTAATGGACAAATTGCCATGGGACCCAATTAAAGATTTTTCACCCGTAGCACTGTTGACAGTGTCTACCAATGTAATCGCTGTGCACCCTTCTGTGCCAGTCAATAATCTCAAAGAATTTATTGCCTATGCTAAAGCCAATCCGGGTAAGCTGAACTATGCATCACAAGGCAACGGTTCGGTCTCGCATATTGGTACAGAAATATTTAAGCAAATTACTGGCGTAGAGATGGTGCATGTTCCCTATAAAGGCTCTGGGCCTGCAGTGCAAGATGTGCTAGCAGGTCAGGTACAAGTGTTCATCACGACGCCACCGTCGGTGATGCAGCATGTTCAGAGTGGAAAGTTAAAAGCGCTGGCCGTTACTGGTAAAACACGCCATCCTGGCATGCCTGATGTACCTACAACTGCTGAAGCTGGTCTGCCTAATTTCCAGCTGGAATCTTGGGTCGCTTTATATGCACCAGCTAAGACACCTACCTCGGTCATTGCTAAGTTGAGCGAGGATGTCAAAAAGAGTTTGGTACTACCAGAGGTTAAGGAGCGTGCTGAAGTTGCAGGTGTAGAGTTGCGCTATCTCACGCCGGGCCAAATGGATGCCTTACTAAAGAAGGAGTTGCCATTCTGGAATAAGGCAATTAAGTCGGCCAATATTACGCTTGATTAATCAGTCTTTAGGGTTTCATCACTAAGCCTGATCCCGCATCACGGGATCAGAGAGCGAGCGTGCAAATGCTCTGGCTGCACTTAACAAGAAATGATCTTTCCCGGGGCCTGCAATCAACTGCACCCCAACTGGTAGGCCAGTAGGACCGCTGGTAATGTTCAGGTTAATACAAGGTAGACCGAGCAAGGTCCAGATTCTGCAAAAGATGGGATTCCCTGTGCCTTCTTTTGCAATTAAGGCCTCCCCAGCTGCGCTTGGTGCGATGATGAGATCAACATCCTTGCTAAATATCAGTTCTATAGCGGCATGCGCCTCTTGGTTCAGCAGTAGATCTTTTGTATATTGCTCATAAGAAATTGCAGCACCTTCATTAAGTTGCTTGGTAATTTGCGGACTTAATTTTTTAGGGAAGCGCATGCGCTCAAAGGTTAGGGTGCGCGATAGCTCGGCTCCCATGATGCGAGCTTGGGTCTGTGAAAAATCATCAAATAATGTGGGCAACTTTAGGTCGCCAACCGCGCCCTTGGCGATGACTTCCGCCGCATAGCGGGCAATCGCTAAAGCGGCCCTAGTTTCTTTTTGAGTGAGCCCCCAATCTGGCGTTTTGCAGATTGCAATTCGTGGTTTGTTATGTAGGTCTGTAATGTTGGCTAGCGAGTGATCGCCACTCATTGCCGCCACTCCCAAGGCGACATCCCCAACGCTCCTGCCAAAACACCCCAAGGTATCCTGAATTGGGGACAGACTTTTAACTCCACCCGTACTGATTTTTCCGTAGCTTGGCTTGTAGCCAATCACCCCGCAAAATGAAGCTGGTCGAATAATCGAGCCTGCTGTTTGGCTACCTGTAGCAAGTGGCACCATAAAATCGGCAACCGCCGCAGCTGATCCGCTGGAGGAGCCGCCCGGGGTGTATTTGGGATCGTGTGGGTTGGTGGTTACTGGGACCTTAAAGGTTGCAAATTCAGTGGTGACCGTTTTCCCCAGAATAATTCCGCCGGCTTGGCGCATGAGTGCTACAGAAACGGCGTCGGTTGCAGGGTAGTGATTGTTATAAATTGGTGAACCATAGGAGGTGGGTAGGTCAAAGGTGTCAAAAAGATCCTTAACTCCAATAGGTAGGCCATGTAAAAGGCCCTTAATTGCCCCCTTATCGAGCTCTCTTGCTCTAGCTAAGGCATTCTCTTTCCCAAGGCTTACCCAGGCCTTGACAGTGCTTTCTCTTTGGCCAATCCGGTCTAGGCAAGCCAGCAAAAGGTCGGTGGCTTTAATCTCTCTTTTCGCAAGGGCATTTGCCGCTTGAGATGCGGTAAGGCTTTCTAGATCTTTCATGGACCTATTCTACTTTTGGTGGCGTATGATCGCAATTTACCTTTTTAATTATTCCTAGAAATACGCAATATGAAGCAACATTCAGTACGTGAAGCTTGGCTAGAAGACGCTGTAAGGCACCTAGAGCCCGTCTTTTCAAAAGCGGGTTACGCCATTCCACCGGTTCGAGTTTCTTGTGGATTTCCAGCCTCCAGTAGCCCAAGAACAACCCTTGGCCAATGCTGGCCTAGAGAGCGCTCTGGTGGCGGCGTCAATGAGATCTTTATATCTCCTAAGTTAGATGATCCAGTTCAGTTGTTAGATACCTTGGTTCATGAGCTTTGCCATGCCGTTGACGACTGCTTCAGTGGTCACGGCGAGGATTTCAAGGGTATTGCGCAAACTGTCGGGCTCGAGGGGCCTGCTCGTATGGCCCATGCCACAGAGGCTCTGGTTGTTAGGCTCATGATGATTAGCCAGGAGTTGGGCCCATATCCACACCAAGCCATTGTTTTTCCACCCCCACGACCAAGTAACGCTAGTCGTAGTAAGGCTAAATGTGGCCAATGCGGCTATGAAGTGACTCTGCTAAAGCGTTGGGCTAGCTATGGCGCCCCCATCTGCCCCAAAGACAATATTCGGATGCAGGAGGCAGTTCCTGAAACCATTGAGAACACTGCGGATCACGATAGCGAGTCGATTAAGGGTGACAAACCAAAGGCCGACGAAATTAGGCGCGCGATTAGTTAATAAATAAGCTAGTAAAATCAAAGCACCAATTAGAACAATCCATTTCAAGAGACTGAAACAATATGAAATCCAACAAGATCGTTAAAAACCCAAAAATTGCTGTTATCGCTGGTGATGGCATTGGTAAAGAGGTAATGCCTGAGGGCGTACGTGCATTAGAGGCTGCAAGTAAAAAATTTGGTATTGGTATGCAGTTTGATCATTTTGATTTTGCCAGTTGCGACTATTACTTGAAGCACGGCAAGATGATGCCCGATGACTGGTTTGATACCTTGATGAAATACGACGCAATCTATTTCGGCGCAGTGGGTATGCCTAGTATTCTGCCTGACCACGTATCTCTATGGGGTAGCTTGATTCAGTTCCGTCGCTGCTTTGATCAGTACGTTAATTTGCGCCCAGTGCGCCTGCTACCTGGAGTGCCTTGCCCATTGGCAAATCGCAAGCCTGGCGATATTGATTTCTTTGTAGTGCGTGAAAACACCGAAGGTGAGTACTCTAGCGTTGGTGGAAAAATGTTCCCAGACACTGATCGTGAGTTTGTGATTCAGGAATCTATTTTTACCCGCCAAGGCGTTGATCGTATTTTGCAATACGCTTTTGATTTGGCTCAGAGCCGTCCTAAAAAGCATCTTACCTCTGCGACGAAGTCTAATGGTATTGCGATCACCATGCCTTATTGGGATGAGCGTGTTGAAGCCATGTCTAAGAAGTTTGCAGATATCAGAACGGACAAATACCATATTGATATTTTGGCTGCTCATTTTGTGATGAACCCAGATCGTTTTGATGTCGTGGTAGCAAGTAATTTATTCGGCGACATTCTCTCAGACTTGGGTCCAGCATGTACCGGCACGATTGCGGTTGCTCCTTCAGGAAGCATTAATCCAGAAGGCAAGTTCCCGTCGCTTTTTGAGCCAGTGCATGGTTCAGCCCCAGATATTTACGGCCAAATGATTGCTAACCCTATTGGTCAAATCTGGAGTGGTTCAATGATGTTAGATCACCTAGGTTACCCAGAGGCTGGTAAGGCGATCTTTACGGCGATTGAAAAAACATTGGCTGCAGGTCCAGGGCACGCTCCCTTGACTCCAGATCTTGGTGGAACAGCAAAGACTGATGACCTTGGAAAAGCGATTGCTGCTGCGATTTAATATTAGCTAGTTTTTTTCAATGGCACAGCCGTATGCGCCTTTAGTCCAGCAGATGTTGCTGGACTTTCAGCAACAGCGTCTCGAACCTGCGCAGAGAATGGCTCAGTCCATTCTCCGCATTAACCCCAAAGATTTAATTGCACTCCAAGTGCAGGGTTTGACTCTGGCTATGCAGGGTCGCAGTTCCGAAGCGGTAGCCCCGCTCTCAAAAGCTGCTTTACAGGATGCCAAAAACCCTGAGCTTCTATCCAATTTAGCCAAAGCTCAGCATGGGGCAGGTTTGTTTGCTGACGCAGTGCAGACTTATGAAAAACTCACTCATCTAGTTAAAAACCATCCGCAGATATTGACGGATATGGGGACCTCTTACGCAAAATTGAAGTCATACGATCAGGCTTCCGCCTGTTATGCAAAGGCAATTGAATTACAGCCCGATTACTTTCTAGCATTCTCCAATCAGGGCAATTTATTGTCTGAATTGGGTTATGTAAGTGAAGCGATTGCGAGTTATGAGCAGGCGCTGAAATTGAATCCCAATTATGCAGAGGCTTGGACAAACTGCGGCAATGCATTTTTTAAATTAGGAAACTTCGAGGATGCTCGTTTTGCTCATGAAAAAGCTTTAGCCTTAGATCCAAATTACGGTGAGGCTTGGTCTAATCTGGGCAATGCCTTGCTTGAGCTTAAAAAAGGCGATGAGGCTTTTGATTGTTATGAAAAAGCGTTTGCACTAAAACCGCTGCACCCGTATTTGATGGGCCAATTTTTGGCGGCAAAATTGACCTCGTGTAATTGGGATGGTGTTGAAGCAGCGGTTAAAAAAATGTTGGATTTGGTGGAGCAAAACCACTCCGTATGTATTCCATTTGCATTACTCCAAACATCGGCATCACTTGTTCTACAAAAACACTGTGCGCAAATTTTTGTCGCCGATCGTTGCCCATCGAATGCTCCTAATGCATTTCCATTACTAGAGAAAAGCCCTAGTGAAAAAATCCGGATTGGGTATTTTTCATCGGATTTCAGGGATCACCCCGTTGGCATCTTGATGGAAAATCTAATTCGCTTGCACGATCGATCTACCTTTGAGGTTTTTGGCTTCTTTTTAAATACCCCGACTGGTGATGCTGTTGAGAGTGGGTTGCTTGGTTTATTTGATAAGACCTTTAGCTTGTACGGTTTAAGTGATCCTGCAGCTCAAGCCTTGATTACGGAAAGTCGGATTGATATTGCAGTGGATCTGAATGGTCATACTTCAGGAGCAAGAACCGAGTTATTCGCCAGAAATCTTGCGCCCCTGCAAGTCAGCTATCTTGGCTATGCTGGCACCTCTGGGGCTCAGTTTTACGATTACCTTATAGCGGATCAAGTCACCATCCCAGAAGAACATCGGGCTTGCTATAGCGAGAAGATCGCCTATCTGCCGAACTCCTTTTTCCCGGTAGATACCAGCATTAGCCCTGAGCAGTTAGGGGGTTTACCAACGAGGGCTAGCCAAGGGCTCCCAGAAACGGGATTTATCTTTGCCTGCTTTAACAATGCTTACAAAATTAATCCACCCATTTTTAGTAGGTGGATGGGCTTGCTAAAACAAGTCCCAGGCAGTGTCTTATGGCTATCCAAACTGTCTAGTAACGCAATGCTTAATCTCCAGCAGGAGGCTCGGGCGCAAGGCGTGGATCCCTCAAGACTGGTCTTTGCCACGCGCGTTCCGGCTAGGGTGGATCATTTAAGTCGCCTGCGCTTGGCAGATTTATTTATTGATACTCCCAACTACAATGCACACGCTACAGCTGCAGATGCGCTATGGGCTGGCGTACCAGTCCTCACAACCATGGGGCATACTTTCGCCGGTAGGGTTGCCGCCAGTCAGCTTGCATCCCTGGGGCTTGCTGATTTGATTGTCAATTCCGATGATGAATATATTGCAAAGGCTCTTGAGCTAGCCAGCCATCCAGAACGTGTAAAAGAAATCAAAGATCGCTTAGAGGCTCATCGCTACCAGAGCCCATTATTTAATACCAAGCAATATGTAAAAGATTTAGAAGGCTTATATGCGAAGCTTCTACGAGAGCGCGCTAATCAGCTAGCCACCTGATTTTCTGCGCTCCAGACGGAATCTTTCTTGCTGGCTTTGGTAATTTCTGCCAAAATCTTTTCATGAATACCGCAATCCTCAGCGCTCGCTTTTAGTAGTTTTAGATTGCTTGGGAGGGGTTTGGTATGCCCGCTGGAGTCGGTGTTGACGGTGTAATCTACCAGATCGATAGTAAGGTCTTCTTGACCACGTGTCATCGATAGGTAGACCTCTGCTAATAACTGGGCATCGAGTAGGGCGCCGTGCAAAGTGCGATGCTTGTTGCTGATCGCAAATCGATCGCAAAGTGCATCTAAAGAGTTGCGTTTGCCAGGAAACATCTGGCGGGCATCTAATAGGGTATCGGTAATCTTCGATGCCAGCCCTCTGAAAGGAGGACGCTTAAGCAGGGCAAATTCATTATCCAGAAACCCTAAGTCGAAGGGTGCGTTATGAATGACGATTTCTGCCCCATCAACAAACTCTATGAGCTCTTCAATAACATTGGCAAAAATGGGTTTATCGGACAAGAACTCTCGAGAAAGTCCATGAACCGCAAATGCGCCCGCATCAATATCGCGCTCTGGATTAATGTAGTGGTGGAAGGTGCGGTCCGTTAGGCGGCGGCCGACCATTTCCACACAACCAATTTCAATAATGCGATCACCGGTCGCTGGGTTTAAGCCAGTGGTTTCGGTATCCAGAATAACCTGGCGCATTTATGTACCCTCTAGTACAGAAGCCGGGATTTCCATTGGGCCATTACCAGCATATTTATCAAGGTAAAGATAAATCACGGGAGTGACAATTAATGTTACAAATTGTGAAAAAATCAGCCCACCGGCCACGCTAATACCCAGCGGTTGTCGTAATTCAGCGCCAGCGCCGATACCAAATGCAATCGGTAGGGCCCCCATCAGTGCAGCAAAAGTAGTCATCATGATGGGGCGGAAACGCAAAATACAGGCTTCACGAATGGCTTTTTCTGGTGTCATCCCTTGATTTCGTTGAGCATCTAGCGCGAAGTCAATCATCAAAATAGCATTCTTCTTGACGATACCAATTAAGAGCAAAATACCAATAGAGGCAATGATGGTTAATTCAAAGCCAAAGATGCGCAGTGACAGAATTGCGCCAATCGCTGCGGATGGTAGACCCGCAAAAATGGTGAGTGGGTGAATATAGCTTTCGTATAGAACACCCAGCAAAATGTAAATAACGCCCAGCGCTGCCAAGATTAAGATCACCTGACCTGATTGATTATCTTTAAAGACTGCAGCATCTCCGCCATAACTGGTGATGATTGAAGGGGGGAGGTCAATCTCTTTTGTGTAGGCCTCAATTTTCTTTGTGGCATCACCAAGGAAGACATCAGGTGCGAGGTTGAAGGACAGAGTAACCGCAGGAATTTGTCCTTGATGGTTTACAGCCGTTGGGCCAACCGATCTAGTGAAACTGGCGATGCTAGAAAGCGGAATGAGCTTATCTGTTACACGGCCTCGGACAAAAATCTTGTTTAAGTCGGTCTCATATTGACGATCCTCTTCGGCTGCCTCCATGATGACGTAGTAAGTATTAACCGGCGTGTAGATAGTCGATACTTGTTTTTCGCCATAAGATGTATAGAGGGCAGTACGAATATCTGCAATAGTAACGCCAGCACTCGCAGCCTTTTCGCGATTGATATCAATCTTTACATTTAACCCTTTAATTTGCGAGTCGCTTGTAACATCTCGGAACATCGGGTCACTACGCAGTTTTTGCATCAGCTTATCCGACCACTCGTTGACACCTTCAAAGCCAACACTTTGCAGGGTGAATTGATAACGACTCTTACTTGCGCGACCGCCGAGTTGTAAGTTCTGGATCGGACGCATGTAGACATTGAGACCCGGAATTTCTTTGAACTTTGCCCTCAAGCCTTCCATGACCTGCGACATTTTGGCGCGCTCGTTTTTTGGCTTGAGAATGATAAATATCCTGCCAGTATTGCCGCCAGAGCTCGCTCCACCGCCGACGACCGAGATAGAGCTATCGACATTAGGGTCGGCACTAACGATTGCAGCGGCGCGATCTTGTAAGGCCATCATTGCTTTAAAGGAAATATCTTCAGAAGCTTCTGTGGTTGTCTGAATTTGCCCAATATCTTCCTCAGGGAAGAAGCCTTTAGGGCTACTGATAAATAATGCGATGGTGATAAAAAAGCTAGCGATAGCACCCCACAATACTTTCTTGCGGTTATGTAGGGCTAAGTCTAGAAAATGAATGTAGGTCTTAAGCATCCAATCAAATATGCGATCAAACTTCCGATTAATTGCATATTCTTTGGCGTGTTGCCCAGGCTTTGGTAGAAAGCGACTACAGAGCATTGGTACAACAGTGAGGGACACAATTGCTGATACCAAAATAGAGAGGGATACTACTACCGCGAATTCTCTAAAGAGGAGGCCAATCGGACCCGCCATAAAGAAAAGTGGAATGAAAACTGCCACCAAAGAAATGGAGATTGAAATAATCGTAAAGCCAACTTCTTTGCTGCCTTTGAGGGAGGCTTTAAGAGGGTCCATGCCTTCTTCAATGTAGCGCATGATGTTTTCGAGCACCACAATTGCATCATCAACGACCAAACCTACGGCCAATGTAATACCTAGGAGGGAGATGTTGTCTAAGCTGTAGCCCAAAAAGTACAGTAGAAAAAAGGCGCCAATTAAAGAAATCGGTAGACTGATTGAAGGAATGATAGTTGCCGAGATGTGTTTTAAAAATAAGAAGATCACCAACACAACCAATAAAACAGTCAAAGCCAAAGTTAAGTTGACATCATGAATTGCCTCGATGATCGACAGTGAGCGATCGTTGAGTAGTTGCATGGTGATCGACGCAGGCATTTGTTTTTGCAGTTCAGGCAAGAGATCTTTTACAGACTTAACCACTTCAACTGTATTGGCACTGGGTTGACGCAAAATAGCAATCGCAATGGATCTTTCGCCGTTAGCACTTGCAAAGTTTTTGACATCTTCATAGCTTTCAACTACCTCAGCCACATCCCTCAAATAGATTGGCAAGCCATTTTTTTGGCTAATGATGAGATTGGCAAATTCTTCAGGCCTGACAAGCTGTGGATTGGCATAAATAGTGATGGCTTGACGTGGCCCGTCCAAAACGCCAACAGGGCTATTGGAGTTAGCTTTATTAATCGCAATGGCAACATCATCAACAGTGAGGTTACGGTTACTGAGTGCATCAGGATGAATACGTACTCGAACTGCATAGCGCTTTGCTCCATAAACCAGCACCTGCGCAACACCACTAATAGTTGACAGGTTCGGGGATAGTAAATTTTCAGCGAATGCATTGAGCTCAGATAAGCTAATTGATGGTGACTGCATCCTCACGACGAGGACGGGGGTATCTGCCGGATTAATCTTTCGATAGGATGGCGGAATCGTCATCTCTATCGGCATGCGTTTTTGTGCCCTTAAAAGAGCGGCTTGAACGTCAACGGCGGCTTTATCAATATCGCGGTTGTTGTTGAACTCGAGCGTAACGTTGGTACTACCGAGGTAGTTGGTTGAACTGATGACGGTAATGCCATCAATCGTTGAAAATTCTTTTTCTAATGGTAGGGCTACCGATGCAGCCATGTTCTCGGGTGATGCTCCTGGCAGGGTGGCGCTGACCGAAATAATCGGCGAGTTGAAGCTGGGAAGGGCCGCAACGGGGATCTTAAGATAGGCGATAGAGCCTGCTACGACCGTTGCTAATGACAGCAAGGTCGTCATTACAGGACGACGAATACATAGCTCGGAAAGCGTCATTTTTTATCTGCTGCTGAAGGGGTTGTTGAGTTTGCCGCAGGCTTTGCTGGAACGGCGCCTGACGCAGATTCTTTTGCTTCTCGTACCTTGCTGCCTGGACGCAGATTTTGTTTTCCTTCTACAACCACTTTATCGCCGACCTCAATTCCAGAGACAACTGCAGAGCCTTGGTATTCGTAGGCAACCTTAATGGGTTTTGAAACTGCTTTGCCATCTTTATCTACGATGTAAACAATTTTGCCTCTTGAGTTCATGATAATTGACTGGGAAGGCACAACCAAGGAATCTTTGAGGTCACTTGCTACGAGCGAGATCCGCGCAAACTGACCTGGCAAAAGCGTCATTGCATCATTAGGGATTTGGGCTTTGACTCGAACGGCTGCAATCGAGGGGTCCACCTGGTTATCAATTACTAGTACCTTACCCTCATAAGTCTTCATGCTGGCATCGCCAACAGTTACCAACACCTTGAGTACATCACTGGATCGTTGATTCTCTAGTAGGGTGGGAATATCTTTTTCAGGAATAACAAACTGCACATTAATGGGATTTAATTGCGTAATCGTGACCATGGCACCAACGCTCGATGTAGCGGTAGAGCTAGTGGCGGTCGAGACAACGTTACTTGCCTGTACCAGGGAGCCAGGAAAGACGTTCACAATGCCGGCACGACCATCAATTGGTGAGCGGATGTAATCGAATGAAAGCTGTGCTTCCGCAGCTTTAGCAGCAGCCATTGCGGATTTGGCGTTGGCTGAAGAAGTTTCTAAGCCTGCTTTGGAGATAAAGTTCTTGGCGACCAACTCTTTAGCGCGAAGATATTGACTCTGAGCATCGTCTGCCAACGCTTTGAGTTTTTCATAGGTGGCTTTGTCGTTGCGATCGTCAAGCTGAAACAACAAGTCTCCAGCTTTCACCTCTTGGCCATCTTTTACTAAGATCTTGGTGACTGTATTGGTAATCATTGGGCGAATATCAACAATATTGTTCGAGACAATGGTGCCAGTAGCCTCTAAAACTAGAGGAACATCTTTTTTCTCAACCACTATCGTGGTTACGGTGATTGGACCACCTGTTTTATCGGCTGCCGGGAAAAAGTAGTCATATGCTTTTGAAAGGGCGTAAAGGGCAATAATGACTGCCAAGATGCGCCACTTATATTTCAGGGTAAAAGCCTTTACCTGGGCAAAATTTATTTTTTTGAGTTGGGGGGAGTATTTTTGCCATAGCGAGCACAGCTGAGCCAAACCCCAGTTTTTCAGTGTTAGTAACTTATTTAATAGCTTATTGGCTAAATTTTCAATTTTTGACACGGTCTCGTTTTTTCTTTTGATTTATATTGTTTTCGCAGAATTTATAGCAGTTCTGCTAGCTCGCATATTCTCTCATAAGCCTATAAAACGGGGTTTTTACCCCTCAAGGAAGAAATTCTTCAACCCCTCGATTGGCCAGCATATCTGCAAGCTCGTTTCCAGGATGGCCATTGTGACCCCTAACCCAGTGCCAAGAGATCTGGTGACTTGGCAAAATGGCGTCTAATTCCTGCCATAAATCAGCATTTTTGACGGGATCCTTACTGGCTGTCTTCCAGCCGCGCTTTTTCCAGCCCTCAAGCCACTCTGTAACCCCCTTTTGCACATATTGGGAGTCGGTCCAAAGTTCGACGGTACTGGTTTGTTTGAGTGCTTTGAGGGCATGTATCACCGCGCTAATTTCCATACGGTTATTGGTAGTCAGCTCTGCACCGCCATGAAGGTGTTTCTCATGGTCTCCAGAGCGTAAAACTGCCCCCCAACCCCCTGGGCCTGGATTACCTTTGCAGGCGCCGTCGGTATAAATCACAATGTGGGGAAGGGTTTTGGTATGAGGCATATTGATACTCTAATCAGTCTTTCGCTTGCTTATTGAGTTTATTGCGTTCAGCCGCCTGACTTAGCTGCGGCATAGCGGGAATGAGTTTTGTTGGGGCCTTGCCCACGAGGCGAATCCCTGCTTGGCGCTTAATTGCGGAAACCAGAAAGACTGCCCCGAATATCGGCCACCAGCGGTTACCCATGGGTTCAAGGAAATCCATCCGCGCCATGCCAGATTGGCCTTGGAGCGGGAGTTTATAGCAACCAAAATGGCCTCGATCGAGTGCAAAGTTCAGGAGTTGTAGCCAGTCTTTTACTCTGAAAATGCTGATAAATTGGCCATCGCGCGGTAGGTAAGGGTTGCCAAAGAGGTGACTTAGGTACTGCCGCGCACCCCAGAGGCTGGCGGGATTAAATCCCGAAATGACCAGCCGACCTTCTGGTCGCAGAACACGTTCTGCCTCGCGTAGAACCTGGTGTGGATCAGCGGTAAATTCGAGCACATGCGGCAGCACCAGTAGGTCGACACTCTCGTTAGCAAAGGGGAGTTCATTGGGGTTACCTTCTATGGGGTGCCAATTAAAACGTGCGGCAGATGCGAAGCTGTCATTTGATTGGATTAGCAGCGCATGTAAAGGCATGCGGTTTTCTGCAAGGGCATTGAATTGGGGCATGCCGACCTGAACGGCATAAAAGCCAAAAACATCAGACACAATCTTATCAAAGCATTTTTGCTCCCAGGCAAGCACATATCTTCCCGGTGGAGATTGCAGCCATTTCTCCCATGAGCTCCATGGCGGTGCTGGTGACTGAGGGGGAGGAGGTGGGATTGGTATCATCGGTCTATGGTGAAGAATACTTTATTGCAAGTTTGGCCTATCCCGGCCTTTGATGACAACTACATCTGGTGTATCCATGATGGTGAATCAGCTTTGGTGGTCGACCCGGGGGATTCCGTTCCGGTGCTGCAATATTTGCAGGAACACAAATTGACTTTGACGGGGATTTTGATTACCCATCATCATGCCGATCATACGGGTGGAATCTTACAATTACTGCAAACACTCAATACTGCCATTCCGGTATATGGTCCTGCCACCATTGATATTCCGGGGCGCACTCAGGCAGTCATGGAAGGTGACTCAGTAGAAATCAGCAGGCCTCGGATTAGCCTAAAGGTCTTTGAAGTTCCAGGGCACACCCTCAGCCATGTAGCGTACTTTGCCAACATGCAAGCTAATGTTGTAGAGCCAATGCTATTTTGTGGCGACACTTTATTTGCATCTGGCTGTGGGCGTTTATTTGAGGGCACGCCAACTCAGATGAGCCAGTCGTTGGCTAAATTTGCAGTGTTGCCGAAAAATACCTTGGTCTTTTGTACTCATGAGTACACCTTATCCAATATTCGCTTTGCTTTAGCGGTGGAGCCCAATAATGCCAATCTACTGTCTTGGGCGCAAAGAGCGCAAGAGTTGCGTGATCAGCACTTGCCAACCTTGCCAACGACGATTGGTCAAGAGTTGCAGGTAAATCCTTTCATGCGTTGCGATGCGAAGGAGGTGCTTGATTCTGCTTTAAGTATTTCTGGCGAGGCTAGTTTGCCAACGCCTGCACATGTGCTTGCAGCAATTCGTGCATGGAAAGATCGATTCTGATGTGGTGGAAATATGCGGCAGTCTTCATGATTGCTGCCTTGTCTGGATGCGCTAGCACCGGCGACTGGTCATCGGAGGTGCCCACAAAAACCAATCCACGGGCTGGCAAGGCTCCCCGCATTAATTTAAATAGTCAGTCCGTTAGCAAGGTGTATGCGCCATCTAGTAATTTATGGCTTCGGATTCGCGATGGTTTTCAGATGGAGCCTATGAACTCGCCACTCGAGATCGAGCAGGTGCGGTGGCTCAGTTCTAAACCGGATTATGTTCATCGCTCCATGGCACGTTCTTCGCGCTACCTCTTTTATATTGTTCAAGAGGTTAATGCCCGCAATATGCCGACTGAAATTGCTTTGCTACCATTTGTAGAGAGCGCCTTTGTTCCTCAAGCGAAGTCAGGCGCTAAGGCGATGGGCCTCTGGCAATTCATGCCGGCCACAGGTAAGGATTTTCGCTTGACGCAAAACGTCTTTAGGGATGAGCGGCGTGATGTATTGCAATCTACAGATGCGGCGCTTGATTATTTGCAAAGGCTTAATAATCAATTTGGTAGCTGGGAGCTTGCGTTGGCAGCCTATAACTGGGGTGCAGGAAACATTGCCAAGGCTCAAAAAAGAAATCTTGCAGCGGGTTTGCCAATTGATTATGAAAGTTTGCAGTTGCCAAAAGAAACGCGGAACTATGTTCCTAAGTTAATGGCTTATCGTCAGATCGTTTCAGATCCGGACGCTTATGGCATCGTTCTGCCTGACCTTGAGAATCATCCTTACTTTGTGGCGATCGATGTTAACAACGATATCGATGTTGCATTAGTAACTAAGTTGGCTGAAATACCTTCTGAAGAATTTCAGGTACTCAATCCTTCATTTAACAAGCCCGTAATTTTGGCTGCTGCTGGCCAGCAAATCTTGTTGCCATTTGGTCATGCAGAGGTGTTTCAAGAGAATTTGAAGAATTACACCAAACCGCTTTCGTCTTGGACTGCGGTTCAGGTCAGCAAGACCGAGTTGGTTGATCAGGCCGCTAAAACCCTAGGTGTTGAGGTCGATACTTTGAGAAGTGTTAATGGTATTCCGAAGGGGATGAGGATTCGGGCTGGTTCAACAGTGATCATTCCGAAAACAAGTCGACGTCCTGGCGATGTATCGGTGGCGCTTGCCGATAACGCTAGCTTGAGCTTGGACAAGCCACCGCCACCACCTAGACAGGCTCAAAAGTGTAAAAAAGGGGCTAAATGTCCCCCTGTAAAGTCGGTCAAAGGTGATACTAAGGGTAATTCCCCTGGAAATAATGCTGCATCTCAGCATAAATCCGCATCGACAGGGCTTGCAAAATCTGCGAAAAATAGTCCTGTTAAGACCTCAGTGAGTAAAGGGGTCAGCAAAGTCCAATAAATCCACTTCATTATTTAGGTTGATCATGTCCTATAAATCAGAACACGAACGCTCCATTAAAGACCCAGATGGCTTTTGGGGGGAGCAGGCAAAGCTCATTGATTGGGAAAAGCCCTTCGACAAGGTCTTGAGTTACGACAAACCTCCTTTTGCAAAATGGTTTGAGGGTGGAATCACCAATCTTTGCTACAACGCAGTGGATCGCCATCTCAAGGATCGTCCAAATCAACTTGCCTTGGTGGCAGTGTCTACAGAAACCAATGTAGAAAAAACCTACACATTTAAAGAGCTCTACGAAGAAGTCAATCGTATGGCTGCGATTTATAAAGCCAATGGGGTTCAAAAGGGCGATCGTGTGCTCATTTATATGCCGATGATTGCTGAAGCCTGTTTTGCTATGCTCGCTTGTACTCGGATTGGGGCCATTCACTCGGTAGTATTTGGTGGCTTCGCCTCGCATAGCTTGGCATCACGTATTGATGATGCAAAGCCGAAAATGATTGTGACTTCTGAAGCAGGGGCTCGTGGCGGTAAGGCTGTACCTTACAAGCCTCTATTAGACGAGGCGATTACTCTAGCAAACTACAAACCAGAAAAAGTACTGATTGTGAATCGTGGCTTAACAGAGTTCACAACAGTTGCAGGACGTGATTTGGATTACGCCACAGAACGCCAAAAACACATGAACGATATTGTTCCAGTGGAATGGGTTGATGCAACGCATACTTCATACATCCTTTATACATCGGGTACTACTGGCAAGCCGAAAGGCGTGCAACGCGATACCGGTGGATATGCAGTAGCCTTAGCTGCAACCATGAACCACATCTTCTGTGGCAAGCCAGGCGAAACCATGTTCTGTACTTCGGACATTGGCTGGGTGGTGGGGCATAGCTACATCATTTATGCGCCATTAATCAACGGCATGGCAACCATCATGTACGAAGGCACACCACTTCGTCCTGACGCAGGTATCTGGTGGCAGTTGGTTGAAAAATATAAAGTTGCTGTGATGTTCTCGGCACCAACCGCAGTGCGCGTTCTTAAAAAACAAGACCCTGCATTTTTGACTAAATATGATCTATCTAGTTTGAAGGCCTTGTTTTTAGCTGGCGAGCCTTTGGATGAACCAACGGCAACTTGGATTCATGGGGCGATTAATAAGCCCATTGTGGATAACTACTGGCAAACAGAAACCGGTTGGCCGATGCTGGCTATCCAGCGTGGCGTAGAAGTCATGCCGCATAAATTTGGTTCGCCGGGCGTGCCTTCGTTTGGCTACAACATGAAACTCTTGGATGATGCGACTACAGAAGAGTTGGGTCCAGACCAGAAGGGCGTGATTGCGATTGAAGGTCCTTTGCCTCCTGGATGCATGCAAACCGTATGGGGTGATGACAAGCGCTTTGTGAGTACCTATTGGGAAACCATTCCAGGCAAGACCATCTACTCCACTTTTGACTGGGGTATCAAAGATAAAGATGGTTACTTCTTTATCCTAGGTCGCACCGATGACGTGATTAACGTGGCTGGCCATCGCTTAGGTACTCGCGAAATCGAGGAGAGTATCTCTAGTCATCCGAACGTCTCTGAAGTGGCGGTGGTTGGCATTGAAGACAAACTCAAAGGACAGGCTGCGATTGCTTTTGTGATTCCCAAGGATGTTACCAATACAGCCACTTTGGAGGCTGAGTGCATGAAGACGGTGGACACCACATTAGGCGCGATTGCTCGCCCTGGTCGGGTTTACGTAGTGACGGCTTTGCCAAAGACCCGCTCTGGCAAGATTGTGCGACGCTCTTTACAGGCAGTTGCTGAGGGGCGCGATCCTGGTGATATCAGCACCATGGAAGATCAATCCGTTTTGGCTCAAATTAAAGCCACCATAGAGCAAAGCGCAAAACCTTAAGAAGTAGACTAAAACACTCACTTGGCTATAGGGTTGGGAGAAGTGTTTAGCTCCCAAGCCCAATGGGCTGGGCACTCAAGGGTTTACGAGACAAAACTGGTATCATTGCTAGGTTCGAAACTTATTAAATACCCTAGCGCTTAAAGACACTCACCTCCCGCACAAACAGCCTCGGGTTAGTCTTTTTTGAGGGTTTTGAGCGTCGGATGGAGCAGGGACTGGAGATGGTTTGTCACCCTTGCTTCCTTCTTTTCCCCCCGCCGTGTTGGCTCTAGCCGACGGCACTATATTTCCTGGTTTTAGCATTGGCGCCCCTGGCTCTACTGCAGGAGAAGTGGTTTTCAATACCGCGCTTACTGGTTACCAAGAGATCGTTACCGATCCGAGCTATTCTCGCCAAATTGTCACCTTGACTTACCCCCATATCGGCAATGTTGGTGTAAATGCGCAAGATGCTGAATCTGAGCAAATTCATGCGGCTGGTCTTGTAATTAAGGATCTACCACGCCGAGTTTCCAATTTTCGCTCTGAATCTAGTCTTGAAGACTATCTGGCAAAAGCCGGTGTTGTTGGTATTTCTGGTATTGATACCCGTATGCTGACCCGTATTCTGCGTGATAAGGGCGCCCAGTCTGGTGCAATAGTGGCTGGAAAACAAGGGGATGATGCTGAGGTGCTGGCTAAAAAGGCGCTAGAGCTAGCAAAAGCTTTCCCTGGTATGGCTGGTTTGGATCTTGCAAAAGTGGTTACAACGAAGACTGCTTATCAGTGGCGTGAGGCCGAGTGGGTATTGCATGGCCCTAACGATAAGCCTGCATATAAAACATTAGATGGTAGTAAGTCCGTTAAAAAGGTTGTGGCTTATGACTTTGGTGTGAAACGTAATATTTTGCGCATGCTTACAGAGCGTGGTTGCGAATTAACCGTAGTTCCTGCGCAAACCAGCGCTAGTGAAGTTTTGGCAATGGATCCTGATGGCGTATTTTTCTCAAACGGTCCTGGTGATCCTGGTCCTTGTGATTATGCGATTGCTGCCGCAAAAGAAATTATTGAGAAGGGCGTACCAACCTTTGGTATTTGCTTGGGCCATCAAATTATGGGCTTAGCCGCTGGTGCTAAGACCCTGA
Source organism: Polynucleobacter sp. Latsch14-2 (assembly GCF_018881925.1). Taxonomy (GTDB): domain Bacteria; phylum Pseudomonadota; class Gammaproteobacteria; order Burkholderiales; family Burkholderiaceae; genus Polynucleobacter. The sequence continues at coordinate 49,315 of NZ_JACVPL010000009.1, forward strand.
AAATGAAATTTGGCCATCATGGCGCAAACCACCCTGTTAAGGATCTTGATACTGGGCGCGTAGCGATTACCTCTCAAAACCATGGCTTTGCGGTCGATGCCAATTCATTGCCTGACAACATTCGTGTCACACATGTTTCTTTGTTTGATGGATCTTTACAAGGGCTTGCCTGGAAAGATAAGCCAGCATTGTGTTTCCAAGGTCACCCGGAAGCTTCACCTGGTCCGCATGACGTTGCCTATTTATTTGATCGTTTTGTGGAGCTCATGAATGCTGCCAAGAAGGAGGGCAAATAATGCCTAAGCGTAGCGACATTAAGAGCATCTTAATTATTGGTGCTGGGCCGATTGTGATTGGTCAAGCTTGTGAGTTTGACTATTCTGGCGCTCAGGCTTGCAAAGCTTTGCGTGACGAAGGCTATAAAGTGATCTTGGTGAACAGCAATCCCGCCACCATCATGACCGACCCCGAGATGGCTGATGTGACTTACATCGAGCCGATCACTTGGGAAGTGGTTGAGCGCATTATTGCCACTGAAAAACCGGATGCAATTTTGCCAACCATGGGTGGTCAAACTGCCCTGAACTGCGCTCTGGATTTGCATCGTCATGGCATTCTGGAAAAGTACGGATGCGAATTAATCGGCGCCTCTCCGGAGGCAATCGATAAAGCAGAAGATCGTCAGAAATTTAAAGATGCAATGACCAAGATTGGTCTGGGCTCTGCGAAGTCAGGTATTGCGCATTCAATGGATGAGGCGCATGAAGTTCAACAACATATTCAACGGGAGACAGGCAGTTTAGGTTTCCCAGTAGTTATTCGCCCCTCATTTACGATGGGTGGATCAGGTGGTGGCATCGCCTACAACCGCGAAGAATTTGAAGAGATTTGTAAGCGGGGTCTGGATTTATCGCCAACGCGCGAGCTCTTAATTGAAGAGTCTTTGCTTGGTTGGAAAGAGTTTGAAATGGAAGTGGTGCGCGATCGTGCTGATAACTGCATCATCGTTTGTTCAATTGAAAACTTGGACCCGATGGGCGTTCATACTGGCGACTCAATTACTGTTGCCCCAGCCCAAACCTTGACTGATAAAGAATATCAATTGATGCGTAATGCATCGATTGCAGTATTGCGTGAGATTGGTGTAGATACTGGCGGTTCGAATGTGCAGTTCTCGATTAATCCTGTTGATGGCCGCATGGTTGTGATTGAGATGAACCCACGGGTTTCACGTTCATCCGCTTTGGCCTCAAAAGCAACGGGTTTCCCAATTGCGAAGATTGCTGCAAAGTTGGCTGTGGGTTACACCTTGGATGAATTAAAGAACGATATTACTGGTGGTGCAACGCCTGCCTCCTTTGAGCCCTCAATCGATTATGTTGTGACCAAGATTCCGCGTTTTGCTTTTGAAAAGTTTCCACAAGCAGATTCGCGTTTAACCACGCAGATGAAGTCGGTTGGAGAAGTCATGGCAATTGGTCGCACTTTCCAAGAGTCTTTCCAAAAAGCCTTGCGTGGTCTAGAAGTTGGTGTTGATGGTTTAGACGAATTCTCAACCGACCTAGACGACATCATTCAAGAAATTGGTGAGCCTGGCCCAGACCGTATTTGGTATCTAGGTGACGCCTTCCGTATGGGCATGGATCTTGATGAGGTATATGCCGAGACTAAGGTCGATCCTTGGTTTTTGGAGCAAATTCAAGAGTTGGTTTCAATTGAAGCAGAGCTCAAACTCCGCAAGATCGACGCATTGTCTGCGGCGGAATTGCGTTTTGTGAAGCAAAAAGGATTCTCTGATCGTCGCTTAGCCAAACTGTTGGGGGTTGATGCCGCTTCTGTAAGGGCTGCACGTCATCGTTTAAAAGTAGTGCCTGTATACAAGCGGGTTGATACCTGCGCGGCAGAGTTTTCAACTAATACTGCTTATTTGTATTCCACTTATGAAGCAGAGCATGGTGAGTGTGAGTCACAGCCAACAAACCGCGACAAAATCATGGTGCTTGGTGGTGGGCCAAACCGTATTGGTCAAGGTATCGAGTTTGATTACTGCTGTGTTCATGCTGCCCTGGCAATGCGTGAGGATGGTTATGAAACCATCATGGTCAACTGCAACCCCGAAACCGTTTCTACCGACTACGACACTTCCGATCGCTTGTACTTTGAGCCATTAACACTTGAGGATGTATTGGAGATTGTTGCCAAAGAAAAGCCTAAGGGTGTGATCGTTCAGTATGGTGGTCAGACGCCTTTGAAGTTAGCTTTGGATCTAGAGGCAAACGGCGTTCCGATCATTGGCACATCACCAGACATGATCGATGCCGCTGAAGATCGTGAGCGTTTTCAGAAGTTACTCCAAGACTTGAACTTGCGTCAGCCGCCCAATCGCACCGCTCGTGCTGAAGATGAGGCCCTTGTGCTTGCCGAAGAAATTGGCTATCCATTGGTTGTTCGTCCATCCTATGTTTTAGGTGGACGCGCAATGGAGATAGTCCATGATGGCCGTGACCTTGAGCGTTATATGCGTGAGGCTGTGAAGGTCTCGCATGATTCGCCGGTTTTGCTTGATCGTTTTTTAAACGATGCGATTGAGTGCGATGTGGACTGCATTAGCGATGGCCAACGCGTCTTTATTGGCGGTGTAATGGAGCATATCGAACAGGCCGGAGTTCACTCCGGAGACTCTGCATGCTCGTTGCCGCCGTATTCGCTTTCAGATGAGACGGTAGCGGAGATTAAGCGTCAGACTGCAGCTATGGCTAAAGGTTTAAATGTAGTTGGTTTGATGAACGTGCAGTTTGCAATTCAGAATGTTGATGGTAAAGACGTTATCTATGTACTAGAAGTTAATCCACGCGCATCCCGCACTGTGCCATTTGTGTCTAAAGCCACTGGCTTGCAGTTGGCTAAGATTGCAGCGCGTTGCATGGTTGGGCAGACTTTAGACCAGCAGGGTATTAAGGCTGAGGTGAAGCCGCCTTACTTCTCGGTGAAGGAGGCGGTATTTCCGTTTAACAAGTTCCCCGGAATCGATCCCATCCTTGGGCCAGAGATGCGTTCTACCGGCGAGGTTATGGGTGTCGGTAAGACCTTTGGCGAGGCACTGTTTAAGTCTCAGCTCGGTGCTGGCATTAAATTGCCTAAAAGCGGTACAGTAGTCCTAACTGTGAAAGATAGCGATAAGCCAAAAGCGGTTGAAGTGGCTAAGCTGTTACACCAGCTGGGCTTTCCGATGGTGGCTACCAAAGGAACTGCTGCCGCAATTGAGGCGGCTGGCTTGCCAGTTCGGGTGGTAAACAAGGTTAAGGATGGCCGTCCTCATATTGTTGACTTGATTAAGAACGGGGAGATTTCCTTGGTCTTTACCACGGTGGATGAAACCCGAACTGCGATCGCTGACTCACGCTCCATTAGAACTAGTGCACAAGCAAATAATGTGACCTACTACACAACTATCAGTGCTGCGCGTGCAGTCATGGATGGATTGATGGCGTCTCAAGACGGTAGCAAGGATTCTCTTGAGGTTTATTCCTTACAAAATTTACATCGGACGCTCAATTAATCTAAAATCAAGTTTTCAACGCGTAATTTTGCGCATGAACAGCTATTTAGGTTAGGTTAGCAGTATGAGCTCAGTCCCGATTACGAAGCGCGGTGCAGAACTTCTTAAAGAAGAACTGCACCGTCTTAAGCACATTGAACGCCCTTCCGTGATTAACGCCATCTCTGAGGCGCGCGCACAGGGTGATCTCTCCGAGAATGCAGAGTACGATGCTGCCAAAGAAAAGCAAGGCTTTATCGAAGGTCGCATACAGGATTTAGAGGGCAAACTTTCTGCCGCTCAAATCATTGATCCTGCATCTTTGGATGTAGAGGGTCGCATCGTTTTTGGTGCCACGGTTGATCTTGAAGATTTAGAGGATGGGACTAAATTTACCTATCAAATTGTTGGTGATGACGAGGCTGATATTGCTATTCATAAGATTTCAATTAGCTCCCCAATTGCTCGCGCTTTAATCGGCAAAGAGGAGGGTGATGTAGTAGCCGTACAGGCTCCCGGCGGTAATCGCGAAGTAGAAATTCTCGCAGTCCGGTATATCTAATGGGCTATAACGGCTTGCAGCGTACTTTGACTGTTGTAGCCGGGCTTTGGGTTGGGGGATTTGTTGCTGTTGCTTATTTAGTAACACCCATTCTGTTCTCCGTCTTAGGTGATCACCAGGTTGCCGGTATTGTTGCCGGCAATATTTTTCAGGTTGAAGCCTACCTCAGTATTGCAATCAGTCTTATTCTGATGATTGCCGTCAACTTCTTGGTATCTAAAGGCATAAACGTTTATCGGCCCATCCGTTGGTTATTGCTAGGCATGCTTTCCTGCGCTATTGGTGCTGGTTTTGTGTTGATCCCTTGGATGAGTTCCTTAAGAGATCAGGCTAATGCTGACAGCATCTCCGTGATGGCCTCATCCTCTGCAGCATTGTTCTCCCGCTTGCATGGCGTTTCGAGCAGTCTCTTTATTATTCAGAGCGTGCTGGGTATTGTTTTATTGTGGCGACTTACTAAGAAGTAATGCGAGGATGCCATTCGAAACACATTGAATAAAGTGAAAATCAATAAAGCAAAAGCGCCCCGCGAGGCGCTTTTTCATTGGGTCAAAAACTATTGATGCTTAAGAGCCAAGCACTTTCTTTTTAGTACTACTCATACGTGCTTTACGTTTTTTAATTGGCGCAGGAGCTGCTGCTGCTTTTCTGTAACCGGGAGATGACCAACCAATTTTGGATTCAGCAGCATCTGCGCGAAGCACTCTTTTCTTAGGTGCTGCTGATGTTGTCTTTGCTGCTGCAGCTCTCGCAAAAGGGGATTTGGTCGCAGCGGAGCGGCGATCAGATCTATCTGATGTGCTTGTACGAACGCCGCTTTTAGCTGATGTGCGATTTGGTTGGCGTTTCGTGCGTGGCGCCTGCAAGGTTTTTTTGGTTTGCTTGCTAGATCTGCCTAGCTTTGTGGAAGCCTCTTCAAGATCATCTTTTGGTCTCCAAAGTACCAGTAATTTACCGATATGCTGCACTGGAGCAGCATCAAGCTTGTCGCAAAGCTCTTCATAGATTGCAATGCGTGCTTCACGGTCATCACCAAAAACACGCACCTTGATTAGTCCATGATGGCCAATAGCAAGTCTGGCCTCTTTAATTACGGCTGGTGTCAGGCCATCGTTACCAATCATCACGACTGGATTGAGATCGTGCGCGTCGCCTTTAAGAGTTTTGCGTTGTGTGGGGGTGATATTAAGTGCGGTCATGGTCTCGATGATAGAGCATTGGAGGAGCTAAATAGCCCCTTATCGACTGCTTGGTGTGCTATTCAGAGGGTTTTAACTTGATTCCTTTTGCCTTACGCAGCAGAAACAGGGAAAATAGACGGCGAAAGTGGGTAAGTTTTGGCAAAGAATAAATTTAATAAAAGCTGGTTACAAGATCATTTACAGGATCCCTATGTAAAGATGGCCCAAAAAGAGGGCTATCGTGCGAGGGCGGTATACAAGCTTAGCGAGATCGATGAGCAGGATGGTCTGATCAAAGCAGGCATGACCATTGTGGACCTTGGGAGCGCTCCAGGGAGTTGGTCTCAATACGCTCGTAATCGTCTGACTGAGTTAGGCAAGGGCAATCCCAAGATTGAATCTGGTAAGCCTGACGGCACGATTATTGCGATCGATATCCTGCCAATGGAAGACATTGCTGATGTGAGTTTTATACAGGGTGACTTTCGTGAGGATGAGGGTTTGAGGGCGTTGGAGGCACTTTTACCTGTTGACGCTAATGGCAAGGTTGATTTGGTCTTATCGGATATGGCTCCCAATCTCTCCGGAGTGGGGGTGGCAGACGCTGCCCGTATGGCCTTTTTGGCTGAAATAGCCCTAGATTTTGCGCTTAACCACCTCAAGCCTGAGGGCGCTTTATTGATTAAGTGCTTTAACGGAAGTGGCTATAGCCAGATCGTGGAATCCTTTAAAAAGGTCTTCAAGAATGTAGTCTCCAAAAAGCCCAAAGCTTCAAGAGCGCGCTCATCCGAAATCTTTTTGCTCGGCAGAAACTTAAAACCACCAAAATAATTAGGCAATCCATTGAAATAACCCCCTGGAAGTAGGGGTTTATCAAATAAACATCCTATTAGGCCTTGAAAAAGCCTAGTAGTAGAATCAAATACTTAGGTGTAGCAATTTGCTTTAACTCCCGGATTAATCCGGCAAAGGACTCATTTTGAACAGCAATATGTTTCAAAAAATTGGTGTATGGCTCATTGTGGGTCTTGTACTCTTTACTGTTTTTAAACAGTTTGACAAACCAAAAGACCAGACTCAGGTCACTTATTCCCAATTCATGGACGATGCCAAAGTTGGCAAAGTAAAGCGTGTGGATGTGCAGGGCCGCACCCTTCAAGTTACCCCAGCTGATGGCAATAAATATTCCATCATTTCCCCAGGTGACATATGGATGGTTGGCGATTTAATGAAGTATGGTGTTCAAGTTACTGGTAAGGCAGAGGATGAGCCAAACATGCTTGTGTCTGCCTTGTATTACCTCGGACCTACTTTATTGATTATTGGTTTTTGGTTTTTCATGATGCGCCAGATGCAAGGCGGAGGAAAAGGTGGAGCATTTTCTTTCGGCAAATCTAAAGCACGCCTAATTGATGAGAACAGCAATACCATTACCTTTGCCGATGTTGCGGGTTGCGATGAAGCCAAAGAAGAGGTTTTTGAGTTAGTAGACTTCTTGAAAGATCCTCAGAAATTTCAAAAGCTTGGCGGACGCATTCCCCATGGTGTGTTGCTAGTTGGTCCCCCAGGTACCGGCAAGACCTTATTAGCAAAAGCGATTGCTGGTGAGGCTAAGGTACCGTTCTTTTCAATCTCCGGCTCTGATTTTGTAGAAATGTTTGTGGGCGTTGGTGCATCTCGTGTGCGCGACATGTTCGAGAACGCCAAGAAAAATTCACCTTGCATCATCTTTATTGATGAGATTGATGCGGTTGGTCGTCATCGCGGTGCAGGTATGGGCGGTGGTAATGATGAGCGCGAACAAACTCTGAACCAAATGCTGGTGGAGATGGACGGCTTTGAAAGCAATAGCGGTGTGATTGTGGTTGCAGCCACCAATCGTTCGGATGTGCTGGACAAAGCGTTATTGCGTCCCGGCCGTTTTGATCGTCAAGTGCATGTGGGCCTGCCAGATATTCGTGGTCGCGAACAGATTCTGCAAGTGCATATGCGTAAAGTGCCGATCGATCCTGATGTGGACGCCGCTGTATTAGCGCGTGGGACTCCAGGATTTTCTGGTGCCGACTTAGCGAACCTTGTTAATGAATCTGCATTATTTGCTGCCCGTCGCAATAAGCGCGCAGTGGATATGAAGGATTTTGAAGACGCAAAAGATAAGATTTATATGGGGCCTGAGCGTAAGTCTGCCGTGATGCGTGAAGAAGAGCGTCGCAATACTGCGTATCACGAGTCTGGACATGCGGTGGTAGCAAAAGTCTTGCCTAAAGCAGACCCCGTTCATAAAGTGACCATCATGCCCCGCGGTATGGCATTGGGTGTTACCTGGCAGCTGCCGGAATTTGATCGTGTGAACCTTTACAAAGATCGCATGTTGGAAGAGCTAGCGATTTTGTTTGGTGGTCGTGCCGCTGAGGAGGTGTTCTTGCATTCCATGAGTACCGGTGCATCTAATGACTTTGAGCGCGCTACAAAAATGGCTCGTGACATGGTAACGCGTTATGGTATGAGCGATAGCCTGGGTACCATGGTCTATGTTGATACTGAATCCGAAAGTATTTTCGGTCGCAATAGCACCAAGACTGTATCCGAGTTAACTCAACAAAAAGTGGATGCAGAGATTAGGACATTGATTGATAGTCAGTACGCCTTGGCCAGATCTATTCTTGAGCAAAACCGCGATAAGGTTGAAGCCATGGTTGCTGCATTGCTTGAATGGGAAACCATTGATGCCGAGCAGATTACCGACATCATGGAGGGTCGTCCTCCACGTGTGCCACCACCTCCACCTGCAACCCAGTTTGGTAACTCTGCCGGTAACCCAGGCCCTGCAGCAGGTAGTGCGCCGGCTACTGCTTAATCTCGCCCGCTTGGCATGTTGAATTCTGATAAGCCCGCGACATGGCGTTGCGGGCGTTTTCTTTTTGACTTTAGCAAACGCAAGCGCCCATTAGTCATGGGTATTCTGAATGCCACGCCAGATTCTTTTTCTGATGGCGGCAAATTCAGAACAGTCCAAGATGCGATCACTCAAGCTGAGCTCATGATCAAGAGCGGAGTAGACATCATTGATATTGGCGGTGAATCAACTAGGCCGGGAGCAACACCCGTTGCTCTGCAGGAAGAATTAGATCGTGTGTTGCCAGTAATTGAAGCGCTCAAAAATTGTGGAGTTGCTTTATCTATCGATACCTATAAAGCAGAAACAATGCGTCAAGCCTTGCAAGCTGGCGTCGATTGCGTCAATGATATTTGGGCGCTCAGGCAAGATGGCGCAATCGGTACCGTACTTGAGTATGGTGTTGATGAAAGTAAGAGGGAGGGTTGCGGCATTGTGTTGATGCATATGCAACGCGATCCTGTGACAATGCAGTTCAATCCTGACTATAAAGATGTGGTGACTGAAGTAATTGCATTTTTACAGGAGCGAGCCGATAGCCTTATTGGTGATGGTGTAGATCGAAATCGCATTGCGATTGATCCTGGTTTTGGCTTTGGTAAAAGCTTAGACCATAATCTGCAGATGCTAGCCCATTTTGAATTATTCTCAAAATTGAACTATCCAGTTTTGGCGGGTATTTCGCGAAAGTCGATGTTGGGTAAGCTCACCGGAAAAGAAACCAATGGGCGACTTGCACCGAGTATTGCCGCAGCCATTATGGCGGCTGATCGTGGCGCTAAGATTGTTCGGGTACACGATGTATCGGAAACGATAGATGCCCTCAAGCTCTGGGAAGCCGTTCAAGCCAACTGAACGTCCGCAATATGCATTACTAGCCATAAGTTTTATAATGACCTTATGAAAAAACAATACTTTGGCACTGATGGTATCCGCGGGGAAGTGGGGCAGTTTCCGATTGTTCCGGAGTTCATGACCCGCCTTGGATACGCTGCTGGCAAAGTATTAACGCGGGATGCAAAACCTGGTGAGCGCTGCAAGATTCTGATTGGCAAAGATACGCGGGTTTCTGGATATTTGTTAGAGGCGGCTCTAGAAGCTGGCTTTGCCGCTGCAGGAGTTGATGTCATGCTTTGCGGCCCCATTCCAACTCCGGGGGTTGCGTACCTGACGAAAGCTTTGCGCTTATCTGCTGGCCTCGTTATTTCAGCGTCACATAATCCTTACCAAGACAACGGCATTAAATTTTTCTCTGCCAATGGTGATAAGTTGTCGGACGATTTTGAGTTAGCCATTGAAGCTGAGCTAGAAAAACCAATGGGCTGCGTAAGCTCAAAAGAATTAGGTAAAGCATTTCGCTTGGATGATGCTGCAGGGCGCTATATCGAGTTTTGTAAATCAACATTCCCTGGCGATCTCAATCTCAAAGGCTTGAAGTTGGTAGTGGATTGCGCTAATGGTGCCGCCTACCATACAGCTCCACCAGTATTCCATGAGCTTGGTGCTGAAGTGATTTCGATTGGTGTTAGTCCAGACGGACGTAATATTAATGACGGTTGTGGCGCGACTGCACCTGCAGCATTGATTTCTAAAGTAAAAGAAGTGGGCGCTGATATCGGCATTGCCCTGGATGGTGATGCTGATCGCCTGCAAATGGTGGACGCTACCGGTAGATTATTTAATGGCGACGAACTCCTCTATGTTCTTGCCAAAGACCGCATTGCTCGTGGTCAGGCATTGGGCGGGGTAGTTGGGACCCTGATGACGAATTTGGCTGTTGAGAATGCTATTAAAGGTTTGGGGATCGGGTTTGAGCGTGCCAAGGTTGGCGATCGTTATGTTCTAGAGGTACTCAAGCAAAAGGGTTGGATTGTTGGCGGCGAAGGTTCGGGCCACTTATTGTGTTTAGATCAACATTCCACGGGTGATGGCACGATTGCCGCTCTGCAAGTATTGGCTGCCATGAGTCAAAACAAGCAAAGTCTGGCGCAACTCCTCGATGCAGTAAAAATCTTCCCTCAAATACTGCTTAATATTAAATTCAAGCCTGGCTATGATTGGAAATCTGATGAGGCTCTCAAGCAGCAGATCGCGAAAGTGGAGAGTGAGCTCAAGGATGTTGGCAGGGTGCTCATTCGAACCTCTGGAACTGAGCCTGTTTTGAGGGTGATGGTTGAGACACAGGACTCTGATACAGCCATGAATGCCGCTAAAAGTATTGCTGATTTAGTCCCTACGGCACACTAAAAATAATTCCTAAGTTATTGAATATATTGAATTTAATAAACTTTAACTAGACTGTCATAAAAGGGTCACACACGAATCGTATTGTCTTGGTATTGCATTCATTTGGCATATCTACAAGGACTCATATATGAAACTCGTAATCAAACAAGTTTTACTCGCTAGTGCAGTGGCAGTGTCGTTTTCAACAGGCGCCATGGCAACTGAGATGACAGGTGCTGGCTCATCATTTATTTATCCAGTTCTGGCCAAATGGGCTGAGGCATACAAGGGGAAATCCGGCAATAGCCTGAACTATCAGTCTATTGGTTCTGGTGGTGGTATTAAACAAATCAAAGCAAAGACAGTCGACTTTGGTGCAACAGATGCTCCTTTGACTTTTGAAGAATTAGAAGCTGGCGGCATGGTTCAATTTCCAGCAATTATTGGTGGTGTTGTTACAGTAGTTAATATTGATGGAATCAAACCAGGTCAATTGAAATTATCTAGCGACGTGTTGTCGGATATTTTCCAGGGCACTTTGACTAACTGGAATGACAAGCGTATTGCATTGTTGAATCCAGGTTTACAGATTCCTGCAGGCGGCATTACCGTGGTAACTCGCGCTGATGGCTCTGGTACAACAGCTATCTTTACTAACTACCTTTCCAAAGTAAATAAGAGCTGGAAAGATGCAGTGGGTTTTGGTGCTGCTGTTAAATGGCCGGCTGCCTCTACTGTTAGCGGCAAAGGTAATGAAGGCGTTTCAGCAAACGTAACTCGCATCAAGAATTCGATTGGTTATGTGGAATATGCATACGCTAAGAAAAATAATATGAGCTACACCATGATGAAGAATGCTGAAGACAAGTTTGTTGAGCCATCAGCTGCTTCATTTGCTGCTGCTTCTGCTGGTACAGATTGGTCTAAGTTCCCAGGTATGAATACTTTCATTACCAATGCTCCTGGTGCTGGTGCTTGGCCTATCACTGGCGCTACATTCGTTGTCGTTTATAAAAATCCAGAAAACAAAGCAAGTGCTGCTGAAGTTTTAAAGTTCTTTGATTATGGTTTCAAGGATGGCAAAAAAATGGCTGCGGATTTAGATTACGTTCCAATGCCTGATAAAACTACTGATTTCATTCGTAAGAGTGTTTGGTCACAAGTGCGGGTTAAGTAATTCTAGATTCTTCAAAGCTGGCCCCAATCTTTTTGGGGCCTTTTTTTCTTAATTTCTCGTAAAAGTGAATATGAATTCTTCGGCGTCTCTGAACCTGTCAAGTGCTAAGGCAATCAGAATTGCTCGCAAGCAGCGTATTCAAGATTTTCTGTTTCATGCGATTACGCAATTCTTCTCACTGTTAGTGCTTTTTGCTCTAATGGGAATCATTGTTTCATTGTTTATCAATGCTGGTCCTGCTCTAAAAGAGTTTGGCGTTGGATTTTTCTTTGACAATGAATGGGATATTATTAACGGTAAGTTTGGTGGTCTGATTGCTATCTATGGAACCTTACTTTCCTCTGTAATTGCATTGGCCATTGCAGTCCCTCTCAGCTTTGGTATTGCTGTATTTCTAACGGAGATTTGCCCTGGGTATTTGAAGCGCCCCTTGGGCACGGCAATTGAATTATTGGCAGCTGTGCCTTCCATCATTTATGGCATGTTTGGCCTTTTTGTTTTTGCGCCCATTTTTGGTGACTATATTGAGCCGGCCCTTCAGGCAACTTTGGGAAAAATTCCATTTTTAGGCATTTTATTTTCTGGCCCCACTAACGGCATAGGCATGTTATGTGCCGGTTTAATTTTGGCAATGATGATTCTCCCCTTTATTGCTTCCGTCATGCGCGATGTATTTGAAATTGTTCCCCCCGTATTAAAGGAGTCAGCCTATGGCATCGGCTGCACTACCTGGGAGGTGGTTAGTAATATTGTTTTGCCATACACCAAGACCGGTGTTATTGGTGGTGTGATGCTAGGGTTGGGCAGGGCCTTAGGTGAAACGATGGCTGTAACTTTTGTGATCGGCAACGCCAGCAGAATTTCGCCATCCTTATTTGCCCCTGGTAGTTCGATTGCCTCTACTTTGGCCAATCAATTTGGCGAGGCTGAGGTTGGCCTCCACTTTTCCTCATTATTTGCCTTAGGCTTGGCGCTGTTTTTTATTACATTTGTTGTTTTGGCTTTAGCAAAATGGATGCTGATTCGTATGGAGAAGAATCAGGGGGTTAAGACATGAGTCAGGTAGTTAATATTGATCAAGCAGTGTTTGCTAAACGTAAACGCACCAATAAAATTGGCCTCATCCTATCAATGCTAGCAATGGTCTTGGGGATGATTTTTCTGATTTGGATTTTGTCTGTGCTGTTTATTAAGGGTTTCTCAGCCATTAATCTCAATATGTTTACACAAAGTACTCCTGCACCAGGTACGGAAGGTGGAGGATTGGCTAATGCCATTGTTGGCAGCTTGATGTTGATTGTTAGTTGTACATTAATTAGTACTCCAGTTGGAGTTTTGGCTGGTTTATATCTATCAGAGTACGGTGATAGAAGTCGGATAGCTGGGGTCACACGATTTGTGACCGATATTATGTTGTCCGCGCCCTCTATTGTGATTGGCTTATTTGTCTATGCGCTTTTTGTTGCGCAAGTAAAGCATTTTTCAGGTTGGGCAGGAACCATTGCCTTGGCTTTAATTGCAGTACCTGTGGTGGTTCGTACTACTGAAAATATGTTACGACTGGTCCCAGGCAGTTTACGGGAGGCGGCTTATGCATTAGGTGCGCCAAAGTGGAAGGTGGCATTTATGATCACCTTGAGGGCGGCGCAGAGCGGCATCATGACGGGGATTTTATTGGCACTCGCGCGTGTGAGCGGGGAGACTGCCCCATTGCTATTTACTGCACTCAATAACCAATTTTTTTCAACCAATATGAATGCACCAATGGCGAATCTGCCGGTAACTATATTCCAGTTTGCTATGAGTCCTTACGATAACTGGGTAAGTCTAGCTTGGGGCGCTTCATTGTTGATTACTTTTGCTGTATTGGGCTTAAATATCTTTGCTCGTGTAGTGTTCCGTGAGAAAGTGCAAGGATGATGGCCAATATGAAAACAATGTTTGACTTAAATCAGATTGATAGTCAAGGGGGTAGTGTGAACGTAGCTAGCAATGAGCCGCCAATGGCTCCTAAAAATGCACTTGAAGTGCGTAACCTTAACTTTTTTTATGGCGCCTTTCAGGGTCTAAAAAATATTAATTTAGATATTGAAGAGGGTAAAGTTACCGCTTTTATTGGCCCATCTGGTTGTGGCAAATCGACTTTACTGCGCACGCTCAATCGAATGTATGACCTCTATCCTGGGCAGCGCGCTGAGGGAGAAATTAATTTCTACGGGCAAAATATTCTTGAGCCGGGGCAGGACCTCAATTTATTGCGCTCACGTATTGGCATGGTTTTCCAAAAACCAACACCGTTTCCAATGTCGATTTATGAAAATATAGCCTTTGGTGTGCGCTTATACGAAAAGCTTTCTCGTTCTGAAATGGATGAGCGAGTAGAGTGGGCTTTGAATAAGGCCGCTTTGTGGACCGAAGCAAAGGATAAACTCAACCAAAGTGGTTTATCGCTTTCTGGCGGTCAACAGCAGCGTCTTTGCATAGCTCGTGGTGTAGCGGTTAAACCATCGGTCATCCTTTTAGATGAGCCAACCTCGGCTCTCGATCCTATCTCTACAGGAAAAATTGAAGAATTGATTAATGAGTTGAAGCATGAATATACGATTGCAATCGTGACACACAATATGCAGCAGGCTGCGCGTGTATCCGATTACACTGCATACATGTACCTTGGAAGTTTGATTGAGTACGGCAAGACAGATGAGATTTTCATTAAGCCTAAGCGCAAAGAAACTGAAGATTACATTACCGGCCGCTTCGGTTAATTGGAGATAACAATGCCAGATAAACACCTTTCATCGCAATTTGATGCCGATTTAAATTCCCTTTCTAGCCGTTTGCTAGAGATGGGTGGCTTAGTTGAATCGCAGATTTCAACTGCCATGCGTGCATTTACGCAAATGGATTTAGATACCTGTAATGTTGTGATTGAGAATGAAAAATTAGTAAATGATCTTGAGGTGCAAATTGATATGGCGTGCGTTGAGCTCATTGCTCGTCGACAACCGACAGCTAGAGACTTACGCTTGGTTATGGCTGTTTCTAAAGCCATTACCAATTTGGAAAGGGCTGGCGATGAGGCAGAGCGCGTTGCCAAAAGAACTAAGCGCTTGATCGAAGCCGGTGCGCCTCACAACATCAACGTTGCCGAGATTCGACTGTCTGGTCAAATGGCGATTTCGTTACTACGTCGCAGCCTGGATGCCTTTGCCCGTTTGGATACCATTGCAGCTGCTGCCGTGGTTGAGGAAGACCGCCAAATTGACGAAGAGTTTCGTGCATTTGTGCGTAAATTAATTTCCTACATGATGGAAGATCCGCACACGATTACTACAGGATTAGATATGCTAACTATCGCCAAGGCTATTGAGCGGATTGGCGATCATGCAAAAAATATTGCAGAGTTTGTAATCTATATCGCCAAGGGGTCGGACGTGCGTCATATTCCTCATGAAGATTTGGTTCGTGAGGCGAACAAGTAATTTTTGGGGATTAAGATGACCCACCGTATATTGGTTGTAGAGGACGAGCCTTCGATTGCAGAGTTAATTTCCATTAATCTGACTCATGCTGGGTTTAAGGTTGATAAAGCAATGCAAACAGACCTTGCCCTCAATATGATGCGTGATGAGCTTCCTAGCTTATTAATTTTGGACTGGATGTTGCCAGGAAAATCTGGAGTTCAGTTTGCAAAAGAGTTGCGCGCAAATGAACGTACTCGGTTTTTGCCTATTTTGATGCTTACTGCTAAAAGTGAGGAGTCTGATAAGGTCTTGGGATTGGATTCAGGGGCTGATGACTATGTCACCAAACCCTTTTCCCCCAAAGAATTGGTTGCCAGGGTGAAGGCTTTATTACGTCGCCAAACCCCTGTAGAGGAGGTCGGTCCACTCGCCATTGGCCCATTACAGTTAGATCCTGTCTCACATCGTGTTTTAGCTGTATGGCCCAACACAGATCCCAAGCCAATACCACTTGGACCTACTGAATACCGGATTTTGCAGTTTTTTATGGCTAATCCTGAGCGGGTACATTCAAGGGCAAATTTACTAGACAAGATTTGGGGCAATGAGGTCTATATCGAAGAGCGCACGGTAGATGTCCACATTAAGAGATTGAGGGCTGCTTTGGCGCCTGTAGACTGTGATCGATACATCGAGACGGTACGTGGCAGTGGTTATCGTATTACTAAGACCCCTACACTTACCTAAGGTTTGGCATTGCTGGGTTTTGCAAATTTTTCCATTTCAATCCCGAATGCTCTAAGATTGCGGCATGCTCTCCGCCTTAAGTAGATTCTTCTTTATCGTTTGTTTGGCATTTATTGCCGCCTACATTGCCCTGATTAATTGGGGTCAAATTGTGGCCATTGCTTCTGGCATAGCTATTCTGGCCATACCTTTGGTCTATTCCTATATCAATTTGGCTCGACTGCGTAAATATGTTTTAGCGGATTCAGTGGAGTCGATGCCACTTCCCAGTGGATTTTGGGAGGAGGTATTTTTTAGATTGCAGCGCTTAGTTCGCAATCTCAAGCAGCAAGTCAGAGTTATCGAGCAGCAGCATGACCGATTTATTGAAGCCTTTCAGGCATCCCCAAACGGCATCGTTATGCTCGATGACCAAGATCAAATCGAGTGGTGTAACGCCATTGCCGAACGTTTTTTTGGTTTGAATTTCAAACGCGATGCAATGCAAAGAATTAATTTCTTGATTCGTCGTCCAGAGTTTGTGCAGTATTTAAATAGAAGGCAATTTGAAGAACCACTGTTGCTAGAGCGCATGAGCTCGGATGGCAATTTGAGTCTGATGCTACAGGCCTTTCCTTTTGGTGACAAGCGCCACCTCTTATTGATCCAGGATGTCACGGATTTGCAGAAAGCAGACGCAATGCGACGCGACTTCGTGGCAAACGTTTCTCACGAGATGAGAACCCCCATTACGGTATTAATGGGTTTTTTAGAAACCGTGCAGTCCTTGGATTTAGAAAAATCACAAAGAGACCAGTACTTTGACATGATGATGTCCCAGGCACAGCGTATGAAAAGTTTAGTCGAGGATCTGCTGACTCTTGCCAATCTTGAATCCAATACTTTGCCTGCCCCTATGCAGGCAGTACAAATCACAACAATGATGGCATTGTTGAAAAACGATGCGGAAGCGCTGTCTCAGGGTAGACATGCGCTCAATTTTGAATCTACCACTTCGTGCACTTTACTAGGAGATGAGCGCGAGCTTTTATCTGCATTTAGCAACCTAGTATCTAATGCCATCCGTTATACGCCAGACATTGGTTCAATTAATGCCAGTTGGAGCGTAAATCCTCAAGGTCAGGGAGAATTTTCTGTGACTGATACGGGGCCGGGGATTTCTCCTGAGCACTTGCCACGACTGACTGAGAGATTTTATCGGGTCGATAGAAGTCGCTCAAGAGATACCGGGGGCACAGGGCTTGGTTTAGCGATTGTGAAGCACATTGCCAGTCGTCACCAAGCGCAACTCATTATTGAAAGCACCCCCGGAAGGGGTAGCACTTTTATTCTACGCTTCCCTAAAGAGCGGGTGAGTGAGTAGCGCTAACTCTTAGTGCTGCAACTTCACTCCTTTTTCTTTTTCTTTTTCTTTTTAGATTCTTTGGGCAGTTTTTCTGCTTTTCCATTGGCGTATAGACACCAAACTTTGATTTCCTCTAAGAGCTCATTGAGGTCTTCGTAGGAAAGGTTTTTAAAGTCTTCCAAACGAATACTTCCAGACTCCTGCAACTGTTTAACGGCGTCTTCGTATTGATATTTGCTCATGACTTTACTGGGTATGTTTGTTTATTTCGGACACTCTAACAAACTAATATGACAAAAACTCTGTTTTAGTGCATTTTTAAGCTTATTTTGCCTAGTCTGGGTCTGTAGAGACTTCAGATTCTTGCTTAATACCAGTTATTTTGGCAGCTAGTTGTTCCAGGGGGCCGCCAATTAGTAGTGTTAGTAGAATTGCTCCTAGGGCTAGTCCGCCTAGAACAAACTGACCCGCTCCAAAGGCTGCGCCAATTAAAGCACAAGACCATATACTGGCTGCAGTAGTAAGGCCATGTATTCTTTGGGAGCTGCGCTCGCGAATGATGACGCCAGCACCTAAAAAACCTAGGCCAGTAATGAGACCTTGTAATACACGGCTGACCGACTGAGCATCGTCTTTGACAAAGTCGCTAATAAGCATTACTGCCGTAGCTGACCCAATGGCAACCAGGCTATGGGTTCGTATGCCGGCAGACTTGTGGTGTAGCCAGCGATTTAGCCCCAGAACAGAGCCCACAAGCAGCGCCAGCGCCAAGCGAATCGCAATGTTGTAATACAGCTCCCAGTGTTCCATATGGCCTCCTTAGGCACAGTAATTTACTTCTAGATCCCTTAATACTACCAAGATGCATCCTATCTTTGGACTATAGCTTTTACTTGTGGGGAGGTAATATAGGCATTCTCTCAATGCGAGCCAATTATGTCCGCCGTTCAAAAAAGTATTACATCTGCACATCCTAATATTGCTGCTCTTAATTCACCAGAGCCATTTATGGGGTCTCAATCCAGCATTCAAAAACGCATAGCCGCCGGCAAGGCATTGCGCAAGAAGGTTTCGCATGCAGAGCAGGGTAGATACATGCCGCCAAAGAATCGCATTAGTCCGATTGAGGTGCTTGAGCGGCAGGCCAAAAGTCGCAATCCATCCCTAATACCGATTCGCTATGAACGTATGTTGCAGTCACCCTTTGCTTTTTATCGGGGCGGTGCTGCCATCATGGCCTGCGATCTTGCCAATCAACCGACTACCAACATAACTGTGCAGTTATGTGGTGATATGCATGTATCAAACTTTGGCTTATTTGGAACGGCAGAGCATCGCTTGGTATTTGGGATTAATGATTTCGATGAAACCCTTCCCGGAAGCTGGGAGTGGGATATGAAGCGATTGGTTGCCAGTGCAGTGATTGCTTGCGAAAGTCTTGGGGGAACCGAGGCCTTAGGTAAGAAATTAGTTCATCATATTAGCTCTGAATATCAAAGGCGTATGGCTCAATACGCACAAATGCCTTACCTCAACTTAGCTCAACAATTTATTGGTGAAAAGGATATCCGTAAGCATTTCAGTAAATCGCACCAGAAAACGCTGGACGCCTATCTAAAAGAAACTAAGGGACAGGGGAATATTCAGGTATTGACAAAGCTGACAACCCTAGTTGGTAAAAATCGAAAAATCATTGATAAGCCACCGCTTATTGAGCATCTTGCGAAAAGCCTTCATGGGGTAGCATTCAAAACGCTAGCATCTCAAGCGGTTACAAGTTACTCACGCTCATTACTGGCTGATAGGCAGGTTTTGTTTGGTCGCTATTCACTGAAGGATTTTGCTAGAAAAATTGTTGGTGTGGGTAGTGTTGGAACAACTTGCATGGTTTTGTATTACGAAGGGAATGGTGATAATGACCCCCTATTTTTGCAGTACAAAGAAGCGCAAAATTCTGTCCTGACGCCTTACCTTGGTGAGTCTGTTTATGCCAATATGGGTCATCGCGTGGTTGCGGGTCAAAGACTACTGCAAGGTGCGCCCGATATCTTTTTAGGTTTTGGTGCTGTTAAAAATGACGCTGGTGATGAACAGGATTTTTACATAAGACAATTACGTGATATGAAGGGTGGGATTGCGGTTGGCTCCGGTGGTGTTTCTCTGGAAAACTTTCCTGACTATGCCAAATTATTTGGTTGGGCTCTTGCCCTAGGACATGCTCGCTCAGGGGATGCGGCAATGATTTCTGGGTACTGCGGGCAATCTAAAGAGCTTGATAAGGCTCTATATTCTTTTGCCAAGGCCTATGCGAAGCAAAATAAAGCTGACTTTGAGATGTTTTGTGGGGCGGTGCGGTCTGGAGAGTTGAAGGTTGCCAAGAGGCGCGTCTTAAAGTAGTTCTGGCCCATTGTTGTCATTGATTTGTCATCATAAGTAGACATAGTTGAGACTTGATCTTTCTTGCGACTATTTTTCTTAAGACTATGCATATCTCTCGCCTGCTTCCACTTTGTAGCGCTTTACTTCTCACGCTCATATCGTCCCACATTTACGCAGCGGCAATCTATCCGATTAATGATGCCTCAATACTGGCGGGATCAAAATTTGATATCAAAGTTGAGCTCAATGGCGTTATCAATCAAGATGAGCTTCAGATTCAAATAAATGGCGCTCCGGTCACTAAGTTTGTTAACGCGAAGCCCGAGTTTATTGCTAATGAGAATGGCAAAGGTAGTTCTATTATTTTTCGCGATGTTCAGATTGCTAAGCCTGGAAAATATAGCATGACAGCTAGTTCGCCCCAGGAGCGCTTACAAGTGAGCTGGGATGTTTATGCAAGTGGCCCAAGAAGGGTGAAGAATGTCATTCTCTTTATCGGTGATGGTATGACTATTGCCAACCGTACAGCAGCCCGCGTTTTATCCAAAGGTATTACAGAGGGCAAATATCAGGGCAAGCTTTCGTTTGACGATATGCCCAATATTGCCTTGATCGGTACCTCTGGCTCTGACTCACTTATTACCGATTCAGCTAACTCAATGAGCGCCTACACCACGGGCCATAAGACAGCCGTTAATGCGATGGGCGTGTATGTTTCGCGCGCTACTGATAATTTATCTCACCCTAAGGTAGAGACGATTGCTGAGTTAATTAAGCGCAATACTAAGATGTCAGTCGGAATTGTGTCTGATGCGGAGTTAGAAGATGCTACTCCTGCTGCAGTGGTTTCGCATACTCGCCGTCGTGCAGATAAGCAGTACATCGCAGATCAATTATTGGTCAGTGGTGCAGAAGTCATTTTAGGCGGTGGTTCAGCCTATTTTTACCCACAATCTACCAAGACTTCTAAGCGTAAAGACGATAAAAATCTAGTTGAGGCATTTAAGTCTGACGGCTATCAAACGGTCTTTACAAAGCAGGAGCTTTTAAAAGCTTCTGAAGATAAAAGTACTAAAAAATTATTTGGGGTTTTTCATCCTGACAATATGGATGGCTCCCTTGATCGTTTATTTCTGAAGAAAAATACAGTTGCAGAATTTCCTAATCAACCAGACTTGACTGAAATGACTCAGTCGGCCATAAATGTCTTGTCTAAAAACCCCAATGGCTTTTTCTTGATGGTCGAGGCAGCCCTGATTGATAAATTCAATCATCCCTTGGATTGGGAGAGGGCAGCTTTCGATACCATCATGCTGAGCAATGCGGTACAGATTGCTAAAGATTTTGCCAAAACACACCCGGATACCCTGATCATTGTGACTCCAGATCATACTCATAGCGGGTCAATTGCCGGTGTGGTGAATGATGCAAAGGCAGGACCTCTGAGAGAAAAGGTTGGCACCTATGCTGATGCTGGCTATCCAAATTATCCTAAGGCCAATGTAGAGGGTTATCCAAATCAGATGGATGTTTCAAAACGTTTGGCTTTCTTCTACGGGGCTTATCCTGACCACTATGAAACCATGCACCCTAAATTAGACGGCACCTTTGTACCAGCCATTAAAGGCGAGGGCGGTAATTTTGTTGCTAATTCTAAGTATCTCCAGCAGCAAGAGGATGCAATTCACGTAGGTGGCAATTTGCCCTCCCAACAAGATACAGGAGTTCACACTGCAGATGATGCCGTACTCAGCGCGATTGGTCCTGGCTCTGAAAAATTCCATGGGTTTATGGATAACACAGAGGTATTCAAGGTGATGGTAGAGTCCTTGGGTTTAGGTAGGCAGTAACCAAAAAATGGCGGCTATAAATTTAATTGGTTTTATTATTATTGGTGACTAGGTGTTTGCCTTATTTCTGAAATATTATTAGTTCAAAATCAACATGTGCCAAATACCATATTGAACTCTGTTATTACATGCCCTCATTGCAAGGCTGCCGAGCTAATTGAGATCCCCGAAGGCTCTTCTCAGCAGTTTTATCGTTGCCCTTCATGTAGTGGAATTTTGAAGACTAGATCTGAGGATTGCTGCATTTTTTGTAGTTATGGGAGCGTAGGCTGCTCCAGCTCAGAACAAAATTTAGCCGCCTGACCCTTTCCCCGTTAGACTAGACTGTAATTTCATGAATATGTCATGCTTATTACATAAAATAGTCATATTTAACTAAGCGTATTTTTCTACGGGGAATATTTTGGTAGCCAATCCAGTCGACTTTCGGACTAATGATGCAGATTTGGTAGCCGCTGTAGATTTGGGTTCCAACAGCTTTCGCATGTTGGTAGCCCAGGTAGTTAATACACCTTCAGGAACGCAAATACGCCCAATTGATACGTTGCGAGAATCCGTTCGCATCGCCGCAGGTCTCACAGAAAATAAATTGCTTGGTAACGATGCCTACCAACGAGGATTAACGGCTATACGCCGCTTCGGTGAACGTATCCGTGGTTTTGACCCTTCTCGAGTTCGTGCAGTGGCTACCAATACGCTGCGTGTAGCAAAAAATGCCCCGCAGTTTGTTAAAGATGCCGAAGAGGCTTTGGGTTTTCCGATTGAGGTCATTGCAGGGGTAGAAGAAGCTCGTCTCATTTATATCGGCGCAGCCCATGAAGTGCCAGCTGTTCATGGTAACCGTTTGGTGGTAGATATTGGTGGCGGCTCTACTGAACTGATTATTGGTAAGAGTTACGAGCCTAGGCTGATGGAGAGTCTTTATATCGGCTGTGTATCTCATAGCATGCGCTTCTTTCCGAAGGGCAATATTGATGCTCACGCTTTCAAAGAGGCAGAATTGGCGGCTCGTCGAGAAATTCAAGTGATCTCTGGGGCTTATCTCAAAAGTGGCTGGAAGCAGGTCATTGGGTCTTCCGGCACAGCGAGAGCACTCTCAGAACTGATAGCTGATAACCATCTTGATACTGGCGAAGGCGCAAATAGAGCGCACGGATTAATCACCCGAGATGGCTTGCGGGCCATGAAAAAACACCTGCTTAAATACGAGCATGTCAGTCAGGTGGATTTGATCGGCCTAAAGGATGATCGGAGAGCTGTCTGGCCTGGTGGATTAGCCATCATGATTGCTGTTTTCGATGAACTTGGCATTGAATCTATGGAAGTCACGGATGCCGCTTTGCGAATTGGCGTCTTATATGACTTACTGGGTAGATCTCAACACCATGACATGCGCTATGTCACGGTTGAACAGTTTATGCAGCGCTATGATGTAGATCGTGAGCAGGCGCACAGAGTTGGTAAGCTCGCCGCTGAGTTTTTAGCGCAGTTACCCAAATCTGAATTCGAGAGCCGCGCCGATAATATTGCTCTATTGCAGTGGGCGGCAAACTTGCATGAAATTGGTTTATCAATTTCTCATAATGGCTATCACAAACATTCTGCTTATATAGCTGGCAATGCTGATATGCCGGGTTTTTCAAAAAATGATCAAGCACGTTTAGCGGCGTTGCTCATAGGACATGCTGGCAAACTAGGAAAGTTAGCGAACAATGCCAGTTTTCATGATTGGCGAATGTTGTTTTGTTTGCGACTAGCTCAAGTCTTATGCCGCGGCAGAAGCGATGGCAACCTTCCTAAGGTAAAAATCTCTGAGAATGCTGGATCGTATGCGGTAAGCCTACCAAAAGATTGGACTAACGAGCATCCATTAACAGAATTTAGCTTGCAAAAAGAAGCGACCGAATGGGAACGCATCGGTCGCTCTTATAAAGTGGGCTTGAAATAAGCCCTTTCTTTATTGCCCTAAGAAGTGCTTCGCGTAGCGCGGGTTTATATCAGACAAGCGCATCATGGTTAATAAATCAGCAGTATTGAAATCAGGATCCCAGGCGGGTGCACTGCAAATCTTGGCGCCTAGCTTGAGGTAGCCCTTAATGAGTGGGGGAGGCTCTACCTCTAGACCGCCATTGAGTTTGTCCAGTGGTAGAGGCAGTTTTGGAAACGCATGGTTCTCTACCGGCGCCATTTGATCGTTGCTTAGAGAGTTGTAGAGGCTGGCGGCAAAGTGACCGCCATCGCCCATTGGGATGCTTGCGCAGCCAAGCATGATTTCGTATCCGTGCTTTTGCATGTATTGCGCCAGGCCACTCCATAAGGCCATAATGACGGCGCCAGAGCGATAGTCAGCATGAACGCAAGATCTACCGAGCTCAACCATTTTTGGTCTAAGGTGATTTAGGCGAGTTAAATCAAATTCAGAATCAGAGTAGAGGCGACCAATTTCTTGTGCTTTGTGCGGAGGTAAAACGCGATAGGTCCCAACAACCTTTAAAGTTTCTTGATCACGAATGAGTAGGTGATCACAGTAGGCATCAAACTCATCTACATCTAGACCTTCAGAGCTGGCAGCTAAATTAGCACCCATTTCTTCGGCAAATACCTTGTAGCGTAAGCGCTGTGCTTCTTTAATTTCACTGGAATTACTAGCCCAGGTAATTTGTAAGCCTGGTTTTTTGGCTTTGACAATCGCAACGGTTGGTACAACTTCTTCAACTGAAATAAGTTGATTGCGAGTCTTAGTGGCAAACTTTTTGCCGAATAGTTTCTTTGCCAGTTTTTTAGGCAAGAGCTTCTTGAAGGGGCTTAATTTACTTTTCTTCGGCTTGCCTTTTAAGCGCGGGCCAAACATATCAAGAGCGGCAAATGGATTTGGAATGTCGGACATGGTTAACCTTATTTATCTTTTAAAGATCGTAATTAGCATTTATTACAAATTGATTACAAGTGGAATACAAACCGTAAGCCACAACAAGGTGGCAATGAGTAGGGCCAACATCACTGCAGCTGAACCAAAATCCTTGGCCCTCTTGGACAAGTCATGGTGTTCAAATGAGATTCGATCAATGGCCGCTTCAACGCTGGAATTCAATAGTTCAACAACTAGAATCAGAATGAGTGACGAAGCCAGAATGGCCTTCTCTAAATGACTAATTGGCAAGAGAAGGGCGGTAGGCATAAGTAATACTAGAAGACTAAGTTCTTGCCTAAATGCACTTTCCTCTTTAAATGCATAAACGATGCCGCACCAAGAGTTTTTGGCTGCATGCCAAGCGCGAGTGAGGCCACGATTTCCTTTATGTGGGTTATCGTTAATGTTGTATGGGGCTGTCAAAGTATGTGCGCCTAAGCAAGTGCCGAAATGTGAAGTTCTGTCGAAGGAACTGGCTTGAGGTGATTGGCAAATTGCTCTGAGGCGGCTCGCCAGGAGAATTTCTCTGCATGTGCGCGGGCTACTTCGCGGGGAATCTTCAGGGCTTGGAGGCATGCCTCACGCAAATCCTCATTCATGGCGCCAGCAGGAGAATTTCCAAGAACATCAATTGGGCCGGTTACTGGATATGCAGCCACTGGCGTACCGCAAGCCAAGGCTTCAAGCAGCACAAGCCCAAAGGTATCGGTTTTGCTTGGAAATACAAATACATCTGCAGCAGCATAGACCTTGGCAAGTTCATGTTGTTGAAGAACGCCGAGGTAATTGACTTCTGGATATTTCTCTTTAATACCCGCCATTGCTGGTCCATCACCAACAACCCATTTGGAACCAGGCAAGTCTATTTCTAAGAAAGCATTAATATTTTTCTCAACTGCAACGCGTCCAACATATAAGAAAATTGGATGGGCAGTATTCAGCGCCTTGGATTCTTGCATTTTGAAGATATCTAGATCAACACCCCTAGACCAAAGGACAACATTGCTCAGACCGTATTTTTCAAGATCATCCTTCACAACAATTGTTGGGGCCATTACTGCCATAGATGGTCCATGGAACCACCGCAGGAATGCATAGGTCAGGCCGAGCGGTAAGCCAATTCTGGCTTTGACGTACTCTGGAAAACGGGTGTGATAAGCCGTAGAAAATGGCAATTTATTCCTGACTGCATAAGAGCGCGCAGAAAGCCCCAACGGACCTTCTGTTGCAATATGCATAGCATCTGGTGCAAATTCTTTGATTCTTCTAGAGACTTCTTTACCAGGAAAAAGCGACAGCGAAATATCGGGATAGGTCGGACACGGGATTGATTTAAATCCGTTGGGGGTGATCATTTCTACTTGGTGACCCATGCCAATCAGCTCTGCACAGGTTTGCTTTAAGGTTCGCACAACGCCATTCACTTGCGGATCCCATGCATCGGTGATGATCATAATTTTCATAGCGCAGCCTCTTGAATGAGTGCTTCAACAGCGGGTTGGAAGGTAATTTCAGGAGTTACTGTTACTGGCTCACCTTTGATTTGAGTCCAGTAAATGATTTTGAGTTCGCCCTGCATGGTTTCTACTAAAGCAGAAAGACTTTCCACCCAATCGCCATCATTGCAATAGAGCAGGCCATCAATTTCACGAATCTCAGCCTTATGGATATGCCCGCACACGACGCCATCACAGCCCTTTAGACGGGCTTCGCGAGCCATGATGTGTTCGAAGTCTGCAATATAACTCACTGCATTTTTTACTTGGTGTTTAAGGTATTGCGATAAAGACCAGTACTGCAAGCCCATCTTCATGCGGATCATGTTGAAGTAGCGGTTGATGTAAAGAATGAAGGTGTACAAGGTATCGCCAACGTAGGCCAGCCATTTGGCATATTGCATAACGCCATCAAACAAATCACCATGGGTTACCCAGAGTTTTCTGCCATCGAGGGTAGTGTGGATAACCTCTTCAACTACTTTGACATCACCAAACGACATGCCGAAGAATTGTCGTGCGCTCTCATCGTGGTTTCCAGGCACGTAAACCACTTCTGTACCCTTGCGCGCTTTGCGTAAAAGCTTTTGCACTACGTCATTATGAGCTTGCGGCCAGTAGAATGATTTTTTGAGTCGCCAGCCATCGATAATGTCGCCAACCAGGTAAAACTTATCAGCTTCATTATGTTTCAGGAAATCCAAGAGGTAGTTTGCCTGACACCCTGAAGTTCCTAGGTGTACGTCTGAAATCCAGATAGCTCTGTAATGCATCATGAGTAAGGATTAAGCCAGCCATCTATGTAATCCTCATGACAGTTTCAAGTCAGTTTTATGACTTGATTTATATTGTTAGAACTTTTATGAGCATTCAAACAATACCAGCAGAATCTAAAGCGCCGTTTTTTACGCAGTGCAGCGTGTGGCTACTTATTTTTCTCCATGTACTCCGTGGGGCATTGACCTTGTCTTTCCTTTTTCCTCTTATTAATGACCAGAAAAAACAGGAGCATATTCAAAGGTGGTCTCGAAGACTATTATCTATTTTTAATATTCAACTAAGAGTTAAGGGGGCGGAAATGCTGCCTCATACTACTTACTTATTGGCATCGAATCATATTTCTTGGCTTGATATCCATGTGATCAATGCTTTTCGACCGGTTCGATTCGTGGCCAAGTCTGAAGTAGCTAGCTGGCCGGTATTTGGCTGGATGGCCAAACAACTACGAACAGTTTTTATCCGTAGGGATAGCGCCCGACATGCACGCCACGTAGTGGGCCAAGTTGCGGACGTGTTGAAGACGGAGTCTATTTGTATATTTCCGGAAGGAACCTCTACGTTAGGGGATGAGGTTCTCGCTTTCAAGCCTAATTTATTTGAGTCAGCTACAGTAGCTTTAGTCCCTGTGTACCCAATGGCAATTCAGTATCTGTCCTCAGCCACTGGAAAAAGAAGTTATTCCCCAGCGTTTATTGGCGAAATGGGCTTGCTTGAATCTATGGCAAATGTAGTTCAAAACCGCCATTTAATCGTCGAGCTGGCTATCTTGCCGCCTATGGCTATTCCCTCTAATGGAGTTATAGCCGATCGAAAGGATTTGGCTCAATATAGTCAAGAGGCTATCTCTAAAGCACTTCGTTCCCAGTAATGTAATAAAACTGTCATCACATTCGGGTAAAAATGGATAATCTATTTGTGAATGCAAAGATGACACAAAAACATAAAGAAATGGCCGAGTGGTATCGGCGTGCTCAAGAAGAGATTCTGGATAGCATGGATGAAGAGCTCGAAATGGAGTTGGACGACGATCGTCTTTCTCCTGATGGGGAGAGTGGTTCTTCAATACCTCGGCAACTTTATTTCAAAGAATTATTCCGTCTGCAAGGTGAATTAGTCAAACTGCAAGACTGGGTTGTTGAGAACAAATTAAAAGTAGCTGTTTTATTTGAAGGACGTGACTCTGCAGGTAAGGGTGGCGCAATCAAGCGTATTACTCAGCGCTTAAATCCTCGGGTATGTAAGGTGGTTGCATTGCCAGCCCCCAACGAGCGCGAAAAGACCCAATGGTATTTTCAAAGATACATTCAGCATCTGCCGGCCGGTGGAGAAATTGTGCTATTTGATCGTAGTTGGTATAACCGTGCCGGTGTTGAAAGGGTCATGGGCTTTTGTACTGATTACGAGTATGAGGAGTTCTTAAGAACAGTGCCAGATCTTGAGCGCATGATGATTAGCTCCGGAGTGATTTTAATTAAGTATTGGTTCTCCATTTCGGACGATGAGCAATACAACCGTTTCATGATGCGAATCCATGATCCATTGAAGCAGTGGAAGCTCAGTCCAATGGATTTGGAGGCTCGTCGTTTGTGGGAGGCGTACACCAAAGCCAAGGAGACCATGCTTGAGCGAACGCATATTCCTGAAGCGCCATGGTGGGTAGTCGCTGCCAATGATAAAAAGAAGGCGCGTCTCAATTGCATCACCCATTTGCTTGACCAGATCCCGTATAAGGAAATCGAGCACCTGGTTATTACATTGCCCGAACGAGTTCATAATCCAGACTATCTCCGAGGTCCGGTGCCTCCTCAGATGTACGTGCCTGAAGTGTATTAAGCAAGCTAAATCACTGCTAAAACGCACCCCTTAAGCCCACCATTAGACTTCTACCAGGTTGTGGCGCATAGAGTCTGACCGTTTCTGGTGTGGTGGCGTAGCGAATGGTTTGATTGAGTAAATTGCTGAGGCGTAAGTAACTTGTCCAAGAAATTGCATCTATTTTTTCTGTATAAGAAAGTCCTGCATTGAGCAGGTTATAACTTGGCGTTGGGCCTATTTCAAAACTGGCCAGGCGCGTTTGCTCAAATGCATGAATAAAGGTCGCACCCATTTGCCATCGGTTGATTTGGTGAGCCAGTTCGGCGCCCACTCGAGGTGCTGGCTGCAAGGGGAGATTGCCGCCGCTATTAAAAGTTCCCTGAGATATATCGCCAAAAAGACGACTACCAATCCCGCTTTGTTTCCAGTTATAAGTGAGTTCAAGCTCGGCGCCTTTGATTGTGGCATTGGCTTGTTGTGACACTACTACTGGAAAGTTTGTATAGTCTGTGCCACTCGCAACTGCACCAGTGTAATAACCGTAAATATAGTTACTGAATTGATTTTGATAAAGATTAGCTTTTCCTTGAAATATGCCGGATGTTTTTTGCAGATTAATTTCAAAGTTGTGTGAAGTTTCGGTGCTGAGCCCTGAGTTACCAATAATGTATGTCGCAGTTGAGTCGTGTGGGCCAAATGCATATAGCTCTGTTGCACTGGGAGCTCTTTGGGACACCGTGTAAGAGGCGCCCAGTCCATAGCCTTTCTGAAATTCCCAAATACTACCGCCCGAGTAAGACAGTAGGTTAAATTGGCGATTGCTGAGTGAGGGAGGATTGTAGCTAGCAGTTCCGCCCCAAATCACATCACCCTGGCCGGCATATACGCTCGCTTGATTTGGGTTTTGTGTGACATTGTTGTAGCGTAGCCCCACATTATTTTTAAAATTGCCAAAAGTCCCTTGCCCAACCCAAAATAGAGCATTGGAATTAGTTAGTGTTTGTGGAACGATGGCTGAGTTGCCGCTTGCAATATCAGTTGCTGTCAGTTTCGCAGTAGCGGACTGTAATCCCAAGCTACCTTTCCACCCCAGCCATTGCTGATGGTCTAAAACTGCCCGTAACTCACTGGCATTATTTTTCCAGTTTGTTTGTGCGATCCCGTTGCTATCGAATTCGTTATGTACGTATTGGCTATTGGAGATGCTGAACTTAAATGCAGTGATTCCCTCAAATGGATCACGCGATTCGCGCTGCAGATCATAGCGATTTTGTGACTGTTGAATAAATCCTCCGGCAGCTGTTGGCACGCCATAGTCATGATTAAGACGCTCCACAGATGCGCCCGTGTATCCAGAGTCGCCAATATAGGAAGCGCCAACACCGATATTATTTTGGTTATTAAATGAGAAGGGAAGTTTGCCGGAATAGGGGACATTTTGTGGGATCCCTGGGCTAATCGCCCAGTTCGCATTTGGGCCACCTTGTTCTGCATATCCTGGAATACGATAGTCATTGGCGTTACTCACTGCCGCATCCACGTGCATTGCAATTGATCCAAATGAATTATCAATTTCTGTGCTGACCGTCTTTCCTTGATTGACTGTTTCATAGCTGGTATTTAATGAGCCCGTAATCTCCCCAGATAAAGATGTCGGTATACGATCGTTAATCACATTAATGAGTCCGCCACTAGATCCTGAGCCATACATGAGTGCTGAGGCGCCACGTAAGACCTCAATTTGTCGTGTTGATGCCATTGGGTTAGCGGATGCATGATCTGCGGAGATACTTGAAACATCGCTTACAGCTAAACCATTTTGAACAATTTGTACTCTTGATCCTTCCAGCCCTCTAATCACTGGCCTTGATGCGCCAGCACCAAAGCCGGTAGTCGAGATCCCCATTTCATTTGAGAGGGTTGACCCCAAATTACTTCCCATCTTATTGAGCAACTCATCACCCGAGAGAATTTTGCTCGGACCTAGTGCGCTACCTTCTTGATTAGCATTCGATTCAATAACAAGATTGCTTTCTGCGCTCGATTGCCCATAGCAACTACCAGCACAAATGCCTATAAGCAATACCAATAAATATTTTATGAAAACTTTCAAACTTCACTCCTTAAGTTCTATTGAGTAAGACCAATAGAAAACACCACTTGACTGGGTGCCGGAACACCTCTGGGGCTTAACGAATGAAGTGAGGAGGAGCCTGAGATTGGTAGGGCGTAACTGTTGTTTGATAAACAGTTGCTGCAATTACGGTAGGCGTAAATTCTGTGTAAGTGGGCTGATTGCTTAAAGTCGGACCGTCTGGAGGTGCAAAACTCGCTAAAGTGAGAGCATCAAATAGATGGCAACTAGCGGAGCTATGGGTGACGACAGCATTCAGATCGCAACTTTGGCTAGAAGGACCTAAAGTTTTGGATGAGGTCGCTAGGCCGGCATGAGCAATACTATGAGCAAACCCAATCCAGTGAGTTCCAAGCATGCAAAGCAGCAGAAAGCCCACCACGAAAGCACTTCGTAGTGGCTGGCTTATTTTGCGATGAAAAATGGCTCTCATTGAGCTGGATCTTACAGGATTTGCCTTAAAAGGCCATTGCGGTGTAGAATATCGATTCCGTCGGAGTGTAGCGCAGCCTGGTAGCGCACCTGCTTTGGGAGCAGGGGGTCCAAGGTTCGAATCCTTGTACTCCGACCACTTTCTCTGTAACTCGTATCAATCAGTCCCAGTACATACATACTGCCTATAGCTCAGCTGGATAGAGCAACGCCCTTCTAAGGCGTAGGTCGCACGTTCGAATCGTGCTGGGCAGGCCACTTATCTACCATTTATTGTCATTCTAGGCTTGTTTCAGGCTGGTTAATTGTGCTCAATTGGCTCAATCATGGCCAGAGCTTGGCCGGTGTTAGAGAGTGACCTTAGGTCTAGCGTGGCGGATCCTGTGTGACTATTAGCGACTCTGCGACTTTAATGAAATTTAGGGGCTGAGCCTGTGGCGTCAGTTAGACAGGACACAGAGGTGTCCGGTTACGTGACGATCAGGTGGCTATTTTGGGGTGACTGGGTAAGGCGTAGGATGATCTTATTTGTCGTTGAGAAGCAAGTTAAGTGATCGCACATACTCAGCAGAATCAATCGACTTTTCATCCATGAATACGCTTTGTACAGTAAAGCCTGGTATGACTAAGCCAAATAGAGCTACGGATAACTGTTGAGTATTTTTATTCTTTTTCAGCTTGCCTTTTTTCATTAAGAGAATAATTTTTTGCTCTAAAGCGCCGCGTATTCTTTCAAAGTAAGTCTGCATAGTTTGCCGAATATCTAGGTCGACCATTGCTAATGACCAGACATGAAAGGCCATACCCTTACCTGGACCCTTTGTAATCTCCTCGGCAAAACTGGCTAACTCTTCAATAATCTCTAATAAACTCAAATCACGTTCATCAGATTTTTTGAGAATGGCCTCGATCCGATCGCAGAACCGACCCAAGTTTTGCGACGTAATGATTTGAACAATTTCTTCTTTGGCTTTGAAGTGGTGATACAAGTTTCCACGTGAACAGTCTGCGGCCACTTGAATATCCTTCATGGAGGTGCCAGCAAAGCCTTGTTTGGCAAAGCAGGCCCTGGCCGCCACCAAAATCTTTTCCCTGCCTTTAATAAGATTCTCCTCTTTAGCATTTAAAAGACGCTTCTTAAGCGTACTGCCTTGACCTGTTCTAGCAACAGGAGAATTGGATTTATGCAGGGGTTTTGATACTTTTTGCTTAATTACCATAGTCACTCTCTCTCAAAACCGACCGCTTGATTCAAATTTATTGCTTGTTTTTGAATTCTATATTAATTATAAAGTCCTCTATCCCTTGGGCTAATGTCCAAGTTCATTCTTCAGTAATTTGAAATGGAATATTTTTTATGGAAATCCCATTAAAGGATTTAGATCCTGTAGACATAACTAAATTTAAGGTATGTAATTTTTTGGTTAATGTTCTTAGCCAAATGTATGAGCAGTGGCAAAAGACGCCCTTGGGTTTCAAGTGGATCCCATCATCTACTTGTCTTTACGACCATGGATACCATATAAATGATTTTACTTTCGGCGAGCTCATTTGGAGTGAGTTTTTAACGCCTAATGGAATACTCCACAAAGAGCCATTTGGTTGCATTATTAAACATCATACATCTGCTAGTCAGTATTTAATTTTTCGCGGGAGCAAGAGCCTGCCAGATTTTGTTAAAGATCTCGAAATCAAGCTATTACCCTATCGGGCTCCAACACTAAACCCACCTAGTAACATTAATATCGGAAAAGGATGGTGGGGTATATATAACGGATTGCGCATTTCTTTGATTGAAAAACTAAGGAAAATTGAAACAGATATACCGCTAACCATCTCTGGACATAGCTTGGGTTCAGCGCTTGCAACCTTGGCGACCCCTGAAGCAATAGCACTCGGCTTTCAGGTAGAGCACTTTAACTCTGCCAGTCCAAAAGTAGGCGACTTTAATTTCAAGCACTACTACGACACCTTAAGAGTATTGAACTCTTCTACTGGGAGATTGCTTGATAGTTTTAGATTAGTTAATACTTCGGATTTTGTACCCGATTTTCCTTTCGGAAATACTGGCTACGAACATGTGGGCATTCGAATATTCTTTGAGGCTCGTTATGGCGATGAAGAGAAAAATCATGATCCATGCTGCTGCTATGGTTATGCTATTGATCATCCAGCTGATCCGGTTAATCCTAATTGTGGCTGGGCCTAATCATGATTAAAAGCGCAATTGGCTTTTTAGCTTTTGCATTATTAACATTGCTCATAGCGAGCGACCTGGCATTGGCCCAAAGTTGCACTGGACGCACCCTTGAAAACGTGTCAAATAGTTCAACGACAACATTGCAAGATAATCCAAATATACAATGTTTAGTTAATTCTGGCACCATATCTCCGCCACCTGGTGGATATGGAATGGAGACATCCTTAAATAATTTCAGCATGCAAAACCGTGGGTCAATCTACTTGACTGGAACGCCGGGTTCTGCAGGTTCTGCATTAACAACAAACGGAGGCAACAATCCGCCAACTACAAGTGGTTACATTTATAATTCTGGGACTATTATTGCTTCAGGTGTTGGTGACATATACGCTATTTGGCCTTACAGCGATACCGGAACAATTAACAGCATAGTGAACAGTGGTAGTATTCAAATGAATAATAACGGGGAAGGTATAAGTATATTTGTTTACTCAGGTAATACTGTTCAGGAGCTTACCAATAGTGGTTCAATTTCAATTTCATTTACTGCTGGTGGTTATGGCGCCATTACAAATATCGGTAACATCACCACATTAAATAATAGCGGTTCAATTGCTAGCACTGGGAGTGGTGATGGTATTGATAATTATTCAAGTATAGGGACTCTAAATAATACTGGGACAATTTCAACAACATCTGGATTTTACGGGGTGTTTAACAGCAGTACAATTTCTACCCTTAACAATTCCCAGGGCACGAGCAACACTGCTCTAACTTACAAAGGTGCATTGCCCTCGAACTACAATATCATTGTTCGCTCACCAAATTATTATGGGCAGTTGGCGATTACCAGCCCATCAGGCTCAACAACTTTTGGAATTTATTCTGGTGGCGTTACTGGTATCTCAGCTTCTACCTTAGCTAAAGGCACTTACAGCTCTGTCTTATCAGGCATTACCTCAAGCAACCTTACTGGCGCAACATCTGGAAATTACAACGGCTTTACTTGGGTATTGAGCAATTCATCCGGAACAATTTGGGATTTGATTGTCACGGGCGCTTCTACTGCTGATACTCAACAATCTTTAGTCAATACCGCTTCAGCACTACAAAATACATTTACGTTACAAAATACTGTTTTAGCTAATAGCTTTAGTTATGATTGCACGGTCTTTGGCGCTAACAATGTATGCGTATCTGCTGGTGGTCGCAATACCGCGGTCTCGGCTGCTAATGGCTTGAATAATACGAGCGCACTATTGATTGCCGCTTATCGTCCGCACCCGAACTATCGTATTGGTGCTTATGCAGATCAAAATTTATCTGTCAACAACGCAGGTTCTACAGTGCATCTAGGTAACAACACTCCACTCCTCGGTTTGTTCGGTACCTGGAATGAGCGCTTAGATGGCACGGGCACAGAACTGAAGGTATCAGCTGCGTATGGTCAAAAGAACGCAACAGTTACTCGTCAAGTAGTTGGTACATCTGAAGCTGGTAGTGGAGGCGCACCGATTAATAGTCAAGGCGCACAAGTGACTGCGAAATATGGCTTTGGCATTGTTGAGAATGTCATCGTTTCTCCATACATCGGGGTGCGGTACACCCAAAATAATATGAATGGCTATACCGAGGCAGCTTCGTCATCAGTAACAGCGCCGTTGACCTATTCAGCGATCAATACAAACGCTACTACTGCATTGGTTGGTGTGGGGACTTCATACAAGATTATTCCAGCGGCTACAGTATTTGCAAGTGCTGGTGTTGAGACTGATACCAATACTAATAATGGTACTTACTCAGCTACAGGTGTGAGTGGTCTGACGCCAATAAACTTCAATGCCAATCCAGTGAAGACAAGACCAACGGCTACTGTAGGTGCTTACTATGATGTTGAGAAGAATCAGAGGATTGGTATCACTGGCATTTATAGGCAAGAGCCATACCAAGCCGTTCAAACAACGACTGTGATGGCGACGTATACGGTTGGTTTGTAATAACGGTTCAGTTAGAAATGGCTTAAAAAAGAGACCTGTTAAGGCGAGTTTTTTGTTGGCCACGACAGTCGCTTATGGGTCGTTTTGAGCTAGCCATTAGCAAGTAGGGTGATGGACTGCTTTGCAGTCAACACCAGCCCATCGCAGCCCTGATCCCGTAACGTCAGGCGCAACCGACAGTAAATAATTCAGGTCGCCCAAACGCAAATCTGAAAACATAATTACAAGTGTCTTGTTAAGTGACGCTTGTAATGAATAATTTATCACTCTTATTTTCTACCGTTATCACTGATGATGAGACCATCAAACTCCTTGATGGCGCCGTCACCCTCTATAAAAGACCCACAAGTCACCAATGGCAATGCCGTTTCAAGCTCGCTACTGACGCTTGGCATTCCGCTAGCACTGGCTCAGATCAAGTAGCCGAAGCCACTACCCAAGCCATTGCCATCTATGAAACAGTCAAGGTCAAGCTAGCCAGTGATCTTGCCATTAAGACTCGGACCTTTCGGCAACTGGCCATGCAAGAGCTAGCTCTAGCCGCCAAGATAGTCCAATCCAATCCCAATAAACGTACCCATGTTGATTACATACACATCTACACCAAGTACTTGATCCCATTCTTTGGTAGCTACCAGATCAATGACATCACCCAAGAGCTAGTAGATGACTATGTGGCGTGGCGCATATCTAAGATGGGCAAGAATCCCAAGACCTATACCCAAAGGCGTCATGCGGGGCTTTATAAGCGGGTAATTGAAAGGGCTAGAGAGCAAGGCTTAATCCATCGAAATCGCACCATTCCCTTGTTGGAGGTCGCTGCCGATAGGGCAGAAATTAGGCCTGCATTTAATCAACAGGAGGTCAATTACTTACTGGAATACATGCAAGACTGGGAGCGTTTTGGCCGCAATCAATGCAGTAATCATATGCGTAGACTTTGCAGAGTTTATGTGGAATTCTTGTTGGGAACTGGTATAAGGCAGGGAACGGAGAGTATGCCAATTCGCTGGAAAGCCTTGCAGTGGCACTGGATTGGGGAGCAGCGTTACCTAAGAATTTGGGTATCAGGCAAAACGGGCCCTAGATACCTAATAGCAAGACATTTTGTGACTGAGGCTTTAGAGCGATTAATTGCTTGGCAGGCTTTACCTTATAAGAACCTAGATGCGGTGATTGAAGCTAAGCTAGATCGCAAGGTGTTTGTATTTCCTGAAGGGGATGCTCCGCATAGTCTGGATAGTGTCTTTGAGCGGCTCATGATCGAATCTAATTTATTAAAGGATGCTACTGGTAAGAATAGAACCTTGTATAGCCTGCGACATACCTACGCTACATTTAGATTGGCAGATGGTATTGATATTCACACATTGGCAAAACAAATGGGAACCAGCGTGGGGATGATTGAGCGTCATTATTCAAAATTAACACCAATGATGAGTGCGGAGAGATTGGCGGGGTAGAGATGGGTGAGGGGATGACCATTTGGTGTCGGTTTTACCCGACACCTAAAGTGGGTTACTTAGACCACTTGGCCTGGTCATACCACTTATTTAATGCGTTGGACATTTGTGCTCGCGCTTCAAGTCCATAGTCATCAAATATTTCCGCTACAGCTGATTCACTGGGTGATGCAATCTTTGAATCTTTCAAACTCATTTGCTTGGCTAATTCAGACGTAGTATCCATTTTATTTTTTCATTCACAAACTGAATTAATTGCGGAATTCATCTTAGCAGCGCCTTGTAAAAACAAATCAAGTTTACTTAATGAATCATTTCCAATTTGTAAAGAATCCACAATAAAGTCCCCATATTTCAAATCAAAAAATGAGTTTCGGGAGCAAGTATTTTCTACTCTGATAGCGTGGCTGATTATTCTTCCATGATTATTCCAGCATCCATGAATTTGAATACCACTACGCCTTATGTGAAAAAGATTTTCTATGTCTTTGAAGTTGTCTTTAAAGTGCCCCCATGCTTTATATATATTACAAAGGGAGTTAGGAAAAAAGGTTTTAATTTCTTTGGGCGTTGGAACCCAGCTTTCTTCATCGCAGGCAATAAAAATAAACTTCGCCGAATCAAAGTTTCCAAGTAAGCCATTCATATTTTTTCCTTTCTTAGCCGCAAGCTTTTAAAGTAATTAGATGGTTATCATGTTTTTCTCTTACCTCTTGGTTAACACTCATCACAATGTCGGAAAAAATACTTCGAGCTGAACCTCTGCCAGCTTGAACTACTTGATCAAGAACGGCATCAGGTGGTGCTGGTAAGCCAGCATTCTCATATACCCGACGCAAGATAGGCCGCCAGTCGTTAATAGGCGGAACATTCATATCAATCAAAATAGACCGATTCTGAATGCCTTTATCAATCTGATCCAAGTTATTACTAGTCATAATGAATATGACATCCTTTCGATTCATGATTGATTTGAAACCAGCTTGAGCGGCAGGGGTTAAAACATCTACCTCGTCCATAATCACATAATGAAGGCCGCTACTATTAAATGACATATAGCTGGTTCGATTCTGAATGGCTTGAGTTAATTGAGCGCCATTCTGACCTTGTGCGCAGGCAAAGTAATCTGAATTAGGATCTTCTGTATCAACGATTGATCCAGCGCTCATCGAAGTACTAGCTGGATTGATCTTGGCTGTTTCAATAAGTCCTGGCAGTAGGTTTGCTAAGGTAGTCTTGCCGGTCCCATAAAGACCGTAAAGTACGATCCCGCAAACACCATTCGCGGGAATGGGCAGGCTTAAATCAAGTATGGATTCAAGCTTAAATCGACTGTTGGGTTGTAGGGCAAAATCATCTAAGCACTGAGGTGCTTGTATGACGACAGATGGTGGTCTAGGGTTATGCATTGCAATCTCCTTTATGAAGTGGAAATGATTGCTGGATTTATCTTAGGGAGTAAATACCAGCAATCAGATAGCAAACAACAAGTTCAAGCGGCTTTAAGTTTTGCTTGGGCTGCTATACGCTCATCTTCAATCGCTTTTGTTTCATCTGCGAGTTTTTGAGCTCTTTCCTTCTCTGCGCCTACACTGGAGCAAGCTGCTAATGCTGACTTAACCGCCGTACCGCTTTGAACAACCCTGCGAATGGCAAAACTACCATCGTCCTCACGGGTTGCCAATAAGACAACGCCTTCTTCTAATTGCTCATTGGAAAATGAAGCATTAAGTGAGTCACTTTGGACTTTGGCTAATATTTCGCCTTCTAGTACTGTTCTACCTAATTCCACTTTTTGAGCAATCGACTTGCCTTTACCAGTGGAGGAGCGCCTTACTTCTTCTACGCCGCCATTCTCACGAAAGTATTTAGGTAGATCTAGAACGCTTACTCTCGCTGCCATTGCTGCTTTCATTGACGTGCTGTAAGCATTCACGCGACGGCGATCGACACCAAACACACATTTAACAATTTTAGTAATGAGGGGTGAACTATCACTAAATTTGTATTCATGGGTTTTGATGTAGTTTGCAAGTCCCTTTTTAAGACTTTTGGCAATGCTGTCCGAGCCTTGCATCGTATTGTTTAATGCATAGCAATGCTGCAAGATGCCATAAAGAACATCGTTGGCACTAGAAAGCTCATTACTTTCCCAGTTTTTACGATACTCAACCAGGCGATCGATAGAGTCGCCGATGGCTTTTTCTGGATTGCTACCTGTTAATAAATTGCCAATTCCTACTGCAAAAGGGTTGGCATTCGTTTTTTCAGCGTTAAGGGCGCTAACACCTGATTCGACTACAGTAGTTTCACTCATGGATTTTCTCCTGAAATGGTTAAAAATGTGATGGTGGATTCCATTCACGATCTGATTTCACCGCAGTACTTCTGTAGCGAATACATACAAAAGTTAGAATCAAAAAAAGTAGGTAAATTTAGGCTGGAGATATCCGCATGGGCGGAAAACTTTGTGCGGAGCAGCAAGATTGTCATCAGGAGATGGCGCGGCTTTTCTTTAACTTTTTACGCATAAGCCCTAGCTACACCGCCGCCAGTCAGTATGTAAGACCTAAACGATTACCTAAGAAAATGAGTCTTGATAATCGACAAGTCTTAGATTGTTACTCCAAGTACGGTTGTGTCTTAGATTGTCCATTTACGACTTGGTTTGAAGGACACAAACAGCTACCAATGTATTCTTGTCAGCCAGTGATTGAGGTCATTAGAGGCAGGGATAGATTGTTCGTATGTGATGACGATGTATTGCTAAAGCTTTGTGGCGATCAAGATCCTCCATCGATTACCCAACTGGTCAATGCCTTATCGCAAATTTGGCCAAATACGCAAATTAAGCAAATTCATGGTCAAGTGCTTAAAGGCGCTAAATTAAAGAATATGTGGAAGGATTTGCTCTTGATTTACACCATGGCCTTAAATCCCCATATTGAGCTCTGGCGGGCGGGGGCTATGGCAATGCTAGTAGATCGCTTTATTGGGAGGCTCGACCCATTAGCAGCAAAGCATAAAAGTGGAGATGATCATATGCGGCGCCATATGACATTAATGGTGATGAGGCATAAGGAAAGTGCTTTAAATATTTCAGAGCAGGCCGCACTTGGTGGGTTTCCGCAGCAAGAGTTGGGCAAAAGCTTTCAAACCCGCTTTAATTTTGAAGATGAAAATTTCGCTAGCCGATTATTTTCATTAGGTAATCACGAGTTTGACTGCGCAAGAGATCGAGTATCGCAATTGACTAGGCTTGCCTGTTAGAGTCGGTTTTACCCGACTGCTATTCATATTAGTTCTACAGCCTGTCTTTTTTGCTCATCGTTAACATCTATATATCTTTGGGTAACCGCAATCGACCGATGACCGGCGAGACTGGCTAAGATTCGAACGCCAATGCCTTTATTAGCCAAGGTAGTAATAAAAAATTTCCTTCCTGAATGGCTGCTGCCACCGCTAATGCCCACATTCTTATAAAGCTGATAAAACCACACGCATAAGCCATTAGCACTAAATCCCAAGCGGTGATCTGTATGAAAGAAGGGGATATCCGCTTCTTTAATATGTCTTGTTGTTAGGTAGTTGGCTAATTCTGTTTGTAAGCGTTGAGAGACAAAGACTGTCCTAGGATGTTTGCCTTTAGTTTGTGCAGCAGATAGGCGTATTTCATTTTTAATAGTGCCATCGAGATTTAATACATCACCCATTTTTAAGCTGGCAATTTCGGCAACGCGAAGTCCTCCGAGAAAGCTCGTCAAAATTAAAGCTCTATCGCGCAGGGCGTATTTTTTGGTGCTGACGTAATTAAGAACAAGATCTAGTTCTGCTTGAGATAGGGTTTTTGCTTGTGCCATTTAATGTTCCTTAGATAAATAAAAAGTGCGTATTTAGTATGTTTTCTAAGTCTCAAAAGGTCGACCGAAATTTGTGTGCTTGGTCATCAAAAAAATCTTCCAAGAATCAATGACTTACAAGGCGGGTTAAGAAAAGTACAATTTTCTTAACCTGTTCTTTATGCAGTATTTATAAAAGATCGCTTCTTTTCGTGGGATTTAGACAACAGCTAAACGGACTTAATCCAGCGATCCTCGACTAACACCTCAAGTTCGCGCTATACGCTGTTTTTAGTAATTCCAGCTACTCAGTAATGCTAAGCTGTTAGATCTTTGCGTATAGGGCTTTTTTGAGGTAAATTTTGTATAAATTTAAAGCGTCAATTAGTTCAAATCCACATTGGTTGCTATAAACACTGGCTTATTAACGCCAGTACTTTTACAAA